>NZ_CAXTEM010000056.1:0-19273 GCF_964243315.1 uncultured Sphingomonas sp.
GCGCCGACCTCGTCACCGCGCGTCGTTCCCTCGACATCCTTGGCGTAATCCCCCGAAGCGATCTCGCCCATCTGCCCCTGCAGCCGCGACAACGGCCCGGTGATGCCGGCGCGAACCACGAACAGCGCGACGGCGCTGGCGGCGATGATGCTGCCGATCGCCAGCATCCACGAGGTCGATCGCGTGCTCTCGGCGGAGGCGGTAAGATCGTTCGAGATTTTCTTGTTGATAACAGCCTGATCGGTCAGATAATTGCGGATCACGGGCGAAATCTGCTTATCCAGCGCGTCGCCGCGCTGTAAAATTCGTCGAGCCTCGTCGTCGCGATTTGCCAAACCCAGTTCCATCGCGCGCGTCGTGATCTCGTGAAGCGCGTCGAGATCGGTGCTCAGCCGCTTCGTCATCACATTGCCCGGGTCGGCGACCTCGGCTTCGCGCAGCCGGGTGACGCCGGCCTCATAATCGCCTTGGGCCTGCTTGGCCGCGGCGCGCGCGATCTCGCTGTTGCCGTCATAGACCACCGTTTTGTACGCATTGTACAGCATGCCGGTCATGCGCTGGTGGGTGCGCCCTTGAGCGAACGCCGCGGCGGCCTTGGAATCCGCCAAGATGCTATACGCGGTGTCGGCGGCCATCATCCGCGACGAGCCGAACCACGCCATGAACATCGTGACCGACCCCAGCATCAGCAGAAGGCCGATGATCTTCGGCAGGATCGTGGTTCTTTCGAGCAGTCTCACGACGTTCTCCCTTGCTACGATGTCCGACGGCCACGGGCGCGCCCTCGACGAAGCGTCGAGCCCGGCCCGCTCACCAGACCGACCAAGAGCATCATAGGGCAGTGCAAACGTGTGCGGTTCGGATCGGCTGGGATTCTGGGCTATCTTAGTCGCGCATCTTGCCGCAGCGGCGGTGGATCAGCCCTTGGGCTGGATCGTGACCCCGCCGACTAGCCCCGAAGGCTGGCCGGCCGACCCCGACACCATCAGCACGATCGTTCGCTCGCCATCCCCCCTGGGAAAATCGACTGCCAGCGGACCGGCTGCCTCGGCCGTCTTCTCCCCAACGAGCTTGCCGTCGACGAAGAGCTGCGCCCGCCCAGCGATGCCCGCGAAGTTCAGGCGGCCACCCTCCGTCGCGATCCGCCGGCGCGGCGTCAGCACGGCGCGATAGAGCCGCCACCCTGCCCCGGCTTCCGCCAGAGTCGCGGCGCCCGCCCTCACGAATGCCCAGCTGTTGTTGTCGCCGTCCGCCGGCGCGAGCGTCGGATCGGGTCGATCGGCGAACACCGGGGAGCGCCGCCAGTCGCGGACCGTCATCGGCGCGATCGTCGCCGGCACCTGCACGCGCGGCGCGACCGCGGCACGGCCGATCGTCAGGCTCGCGGGAACGATGCGTGCTTGCCCCGCGGCTGCCGTTCGACGACCATGGCGCAAAGGGAGAATGCAATGTTGAAGGCACTTCTGGCGGCACTGCTCGCCACCGCCGCCGTGCCGGCCGCGGCACAGACCGCCCCGCCGACCACCCCGCCGACCACGACCTACATCCAGGCGGGCAGCGTGCTCGATCGGCCGGGCCAGGCGCCGCGCGGCAACACCACGATCATCGTCCGGGACGGCAAGGTCGCCGAATTGCGCGACGGCTTCGTGGCGCCCGAGGCCGGCGCGACATTGGTCGACCTGCGCGACCGGTTCGTGCTGCCGGGATTGGTCGACATGCACGTCCACCTCTGGGGCATCGGCGGCGATCCGATGCGCGCGCGGCTGGAGGCGCTGAACCGCGACCGCTTCGACGACGAGATGACCGCGGTCGCCAATGCTCGCGCGACGCTGGCGGCGGGCTTCACCTCGGTGCGCGATCTGGGCGGCGACCCGCGCGGCATCCGCGCGCTGCGCGACGCGATTGACGCTGGCATTGTCGAGGGGCCGAGCATCACCAACGCCGGCGAGATGATCTCGGTCACCGGCGGGCATGGCGACGGCGGCAACGGGCTGGCCGAGGAGTTCGCGGACATGGTCCATTCGCGCGAGGTCAATCTGTGCGACGGACCGGACGATTGCCGCCGCGCGGTGCGCGCGCAGGTGGCGCTCGGCGCGCGGGTGATCAAGTTCGCCGCGACCGGGGGCGTATTGTCCAACGTCAGCGGCGGGCTCGGCCGCGCTATGACCCCGGAGGAGATGCGCGCGATCATCGACACCGCGCACACGCTCGGCCGCAAGGTCGCGGCGCACAGCCATGCCACGGAAGGCACGAAGGCCGCGCTGGAGGCGGGTGTCGATTCGATCGAACACGGCACCTTCCTCGATGCGGACACGATCAAGCTGTTCAAGGCCAAGGGCGCCTATCTGGTGCCGACCGAGATCGCGCCCGTCGCCGCGCTGGCGCAGGCGCGCGGCGGCGCCCTGCCCCCGGCGACGATCGTGAAGGCCGAGGCCGCCGCTGCGGCGATGGCCGCCAACCACCGCCGCGCCTATGCCGCGGGCGTGAAGGTCGCGTTCGGCACCGACACCGGCGTGTCGAAGCACGGCGACAACGCCACCGAGTTCGCGCTGCTGGTGAAGAACGGCCTCACCCCCGCCCAGGCGATCGCGGCCGCGACGGTCGGTGCCGCCGACCTGCTCGGCCGCGACGACATCGGCACCCTGGCGCCGGGCAAGACCGCCGACATCATCGCGGTCGCCGCCTCCCCGCTGGAGGACATTACGCGACTGGAGCATGTGGAGTTCGTGATGCACCGGGGGAAGGTAATGGCGGGTGGGTCGAGGTAGGATCGGTTCCCTACGCTCACACCCGCATCTCGCTTGTGCTCCCGCGCAGGCGGGAGCCCACGACCAAGCAGAGTTACGGCTGTGGTCTTGCTCGACCCTGGATCCCCGCCTGCGCGGGGAAACGGACTTCCGGTAGCACTCCTTCTACCACCCCGGCGGAGGCCGGGGCCCAGGTAGACAGGCTTTGGTGACGTAGGGCGGCGCTGCGTTACCTTCTATTCCCTACTGGGCCCCGGCCTGCGCCGGGGTGGCGGTTGAAGTTTGAGCGGTTGAGCAAACCCTTCAGCGAAGGCTACGCCGCGACGCTTGCCGCGCCCGTCATGCTCGTCGCGACCGCCTCGGCGACCTTGATCCCGTCCACCGCGGCGGACAGGATCCCGCCCGCATAGCCGGCCCCCTCGCCCGCCGGGAATAGCCCGACGGTGTTGAGGCTCTGGAAGTCGCCGCCCCTCGTGAACCGCACCGGCGAGGAGGTCCGCGTCTCGACCCCGGTCAGCGTCACGTCGGGATGATCGTAGCCCGGGATCTGCCGCCCGAACACCGGCAGCGCCTCGCGCATCGCGGTCACCGCGAACTCGGGCAGGCACTCGGCGAGGTCGGTGAGGTGCACCCCGGGGCGATAGGACGGGATCACCTCGCCCAGCGCGGTCGACGCGCGCCCGCGCAGGAAATCGCCGAGCTTCTGCGCGGGTGCCGCATAGGTCGATCCGCCCGCGACATAGGCGCGCGATTCCCAATGCCGCTGGAAGTCGATCCCCGCCAGCGCACCGCCCGGATAGTCGCGCGCGGGATCGATCGCGACCACCAGCCCGGAATTGGCATTGCGCTCGTTGCGCGAATATTGGCTCATGCCGTTGGTCGCGACCCGCCCGGCCTCCGATGTCGCCGCGACGACGGTGCCGCCCGGACACATGCAGAAGCTGTAGACCGTCCGCCCGTTCGAACAATGATGCGACAGGCTGTAATCCGCCGCGCCGAGCACCGGATGCCCCGCGCTCGCGCCGAATCGCGCCTTGTCGATCCACGATTGCGGGTGTTCGATCCGCACCCCGATCGAGAACGGCTTGGCCTCGACATGCACCCCGGCGTCGAGCAGCATCCCGAACGTGTCGCGCGCGCTGTGCCCGACCGCGAGCACGACATGATCCGCTGCCAGATACTCGCCGTTATGCAGGTGCAGCCCGCGCATCCGCCGCGTGCCGCCCGCCTCCGTGACGATATCGAGCCCCTCGACCCGCTGCCCGAAGCGATATTCGCCGCCGAGCGCCTCGACGCTCTCGCGCATGCTCTCGACCATCGTCACCAGCCGGAACGTGCCGATATGCGGGTGCGCTTCGGTGAGGATCTCGGCCGGCGCCCCCGCCTTCACGAATTCGGTCAGCACCTTGCGATCGAGATGCCGGGCATCCTTGATCCGGCTGTAGAGCTTGCCGTCGGAGAAGGTCCCGGCGCCGCCCTCCCCGAACTGGACGTTCGATTCGGGGTTCAGCACCCCGCGGCGCCACAGCCCCCAGGTGTCCTTGGTGCGCTCACGGACCATCTTGCCGCGGTCGAGGATGATCGGCCGCAACCCCATCTGCGCGAGGATCAGCCCCGCGAACAGGCCGCACGGCCCGGTGCCGATCACGACGGGGCGCGACCCGCCGCCGCCCAGCGGCACCTGCACGACGAACTTGTAGCGGGTGTCTGGGGTCGGCTGGACATGCCGGTCCTTGCGGAACCGGGCGAGGATCGCGGCCTCGTTCTTCAGCGTCACGTCGACCGAATATACCAGCATGATGTCGGTCTTGTCGCGTGCGTCGTGCGCCCGCCGCGCCACCGCGAACCGGATCAGCTCGCGCGGGGTGATCCGCAGCCGCTTGCAGATCGCGGCCGGCAGCGCCTCGTCGGCATGGTGGAGAGGGAGAGCCAGTTCGGTGACACGCAACATTCACGCGCTCTAGCGCCGACCGATGGATGCGGGCAATCGCGCCGGGGTGCGATCCTCGCTAAGATCGCGCCTCAACGGTGGGGACGATGCATGGCGAAGGCAGGGACGATCCGGGTCGGTATCGGCGGGTGGAGCTACGCGCCATGGCGTGACGATTTCTATCCACCCAAATGGCCGCAGAAGCGCGAGCTCGAATATGCCGCGTCGAAGCTCACCGCGATCGAGGTCAACGGCACCTTCTACAGCGGCTTCAAGCCCGCGACCTTCGCCGGCTGGGCAGCGACGGTGCCCGACGATTTCGTCTTCGCGCTGAAGGCGTCGCGGTATTGCACCACCCGCAAGGTGCTGGCCGAGGCGGGCGAATCGATCGAACGCTTCGTCGGGCAGGGCATCGTCGAACTCGGTGACAAGCTCGGTCCGATCCTGTGGCAGTTCGCGGGCACCAAGAAGTTCGACCCCGACGACATGCGCGCGTTCCTGGCGCTACTCCCCGCCAAGCACGCCGGCGTCGCATTGCGGCACGCCATCCACGTCCGCCACGACAGCTTCGCGGTGCCCGAGTTCATCGCGATGGCACGCGCGGCGGGCGTCGCGATCGTGTTCGCCGACTCGACCGACTACCCCGCGATCGCCGATGTGACCGGCGACTTCGTCTATGCTCGCCTCGAGGCCGGGATCGAGGAACATGCTACCGGCTACGATGCCACCGCGCTCGACCGCTGGAGCGATGCCGCCCGCCTGTGGAGCCAGGGCGGCGTGCCCGAAGGCTTGCCCTATGTCGACGCCGCGCCACCGGCGAAGACGCCCCGCGACACCTTCGTCTTCTTCATCAGCGGCGCCAAGGTCCGCGCGCCGCATGGCGCGATGGCACTGATCAACCGCGTCGGCCGCTAGCGGTGGCTAGGGCCGGGTCGTCACCGGCGGCGCCGTAGGCTGCGTGCCCTGGCCGAGGATCGCCGCGCTTTCTACCAGGTCCAGCGCGTCGCGCGCGGCGATGTACCGGTCCGCCGCCGCGGTCCAGTTGCCGGCGTCGCCCGCCCCCGGCAGACGTGCGACTTCGGCGCGCGCGGCCTCGACCTGCCCGCCGTCGAGCAGCCGCTTGGCGCGGGCGAGTCGGTCGGCGGGGAGGGGAGACGGTGTGCCCGCCTTGCGCAGCACCACCAATGTGCCGATTTCGCGTTGCAGCGCACGCCACCAGCTGTCGTCGCTGACCGTCGCGATGTTGGGCGCGACCGCATCGAGCCCCTGGCGGAGTGCTTCGAGCGTCAGCGGCTGGCGCGACGCTTCGATGATCGTCGCCACCGCGGCGGGCTGCGCGGTGCCGAAGCGCGCGCGGAGCTGCTCCTCGAGATAGCCGAGCCCGAGCCCGCGATCGAGCGCACGTCGCGCCGCGAAGGCGACCAGCAGCCCTTCCGCCCGCGTCGCCTGGCTCGCCGCGCCGACCGCCTCGGTCTGGATCGTCGCCGTGCGCGTCTCCAGCGCGGTGAGTTGCCCCGCCAACGCCGCCTCGCGGGTCGCGAGGGTCGCGACATCGACCCCCGCTGCCGGATTGCCGTTCGCGTCGAGCGGGTTGGCCGGCAGATATTCGCCTCCCGCGCCACCCGCCGGGCGCGCCGCAGTGGGGTTTACCGGTGCAGGCTGCGCACCGGGCGACGCGAACCACGGCAGCTGGCGTAGCGCATAGCCCGCGAGCACGAGACCGGCCGCGAAGGCGAGCACGACCAGCACCATGATCAGGCCGGTCCGTGGACCGCCACGCGAACCGCTACGGGGTTCGCGCGTACGCAGCGGATCGATCGGCGCAAAGTCGGTCATATCGTCACTTATCCGCGCGCGGTGGTCGCTGGTCAATCGCAGCCTCGATCAGCGCCGAATCGGCCGGGCGGGCCGCGATTGCGACGGAACGCCAGCCAGCCCCGGCCGCCGCCGCAACCGCCGGGCTGAAGGCGGCCAGTCGCACTGAGCCTCGATCGACCCCGTCACGGTCGACGAGCGCAGCGACCGCGGCCGCGGCACGCGCGGAATGCAGCAGGACGGTCGCGCCTGCGAACCGTGCAGCGACGCCGGGCGGGATCGGCAGCGCGTCGCTCGCATAAACGGTGATCGCCGCAGTCCCCGCCGCCATCCGGTCGCGACCTGCGAGGTGGAGCAATCGCCCGAGGCCGCAAGCCTCGGCCTCTGCACTGACCCGCGCGACATCGCCGTCCCCGGTCAGCGCGACCGCGAACCCAGCAGCCCGCGCTGCCGTCGCGGTCGCCTGGCCGACCGCCACCACCGGCAGGTGCCGCAGGACGTCGAGCCCGCTGCCGCCGTGCCGCAGTGCGTTGGCGCTGGTCAGCAGCACCGCGTCGAAGTCGCGCGGGTCGGGCGGTATCCAGGCGACCGGCCGAACCGCGAACAGCGGGATCGATTCCGCGGCGATGCTCTTTGCAGCGAGCCGCGCCAGTGTCCGCGCGTCGCCCGGCGCGGGCCGGACGACGATCATCCTCACGCCGCGAACAGCATCCGCACCGAGTCGGGCGCGCGATCGAGCAGGTCCAGGGCAAGCGCCGGACCGAGCTGGTCGCCCGCCGCCCCCTCGATCGAGCCGGTGACGAAGGCGGACCCATCCTCCGCGATCAATTCGGCGCGCAACGACAGCGTCTCGCCCGCCAGCGCCGCCAGCGCCGCGACCGGCGAGTGGCAGTCGGCCTTCAACGCCGCGAGCAGCGCGCGTTCGGTGTTGACGCACAAGCTGGTCGCGCGGTCGTCGATCGCTGCGACCAGCACCGCCGCGCCCTCGTCCGCCATCCGCACCTCGATCCCGACCGCGCCCTGCGCCGGCGCCGGCAGCATCGCGTCGGTTGGGATCGCCACCCCGACCGCATCGCGCCCGAGCCGATCGAGCCCCGCCGCGGCGAGCAGCGTCGCATCGACATCGCCCGCGGCGAGCTTGGCGAGCCGGGTATCGACATTGCCGCGGAAGGTGATGACCGACAGATCGGGGCGCTCGCGCAGCAACTGCGCCCGTCGCCGCGGCGAACTCGTCCCGATCACCGCGCCGTGGCGCAGCCCAGCGACCGAGTCGGCGCCGATCAGCCGGTCGCGCACGTCGGCGCGCGGCAGCATCGCCGCGATCGCGATTTCCGAGGGGCGCACCGTCTCGACGTCCTTCATCGAATGCACGCAGCCGTCGATCTCGCCGGCAAGCAACGCCCGGTCGAGTTCCTTGGTCCACAGCGCCTTGCCGCCGATCTCTGCCAGCGCACGATCCTGGACGCGGTCGCCGGTGGTGCGGATCACCACCGTCTCGATCTCTTCGGCGCGCCAGCCATGCGCGGCGCACAGCGCGTCGCGCACCATCGCCGCCTGAACGAGCGCCAGCGGCGAACCGCGCGTGCCGAGCCTGAACCGGATCATCGCGCGGCCATGCCCAATGAGCCCCAATTCGACAAGCGGCACCTTCGACAAGCCGAACCCGAGCCGCTAGATGAACGCGATGATCGTCCTCGGCCTCGAATCCTCCTGCGACGAGACCGCCGCCGCGCTCGTCACGCTCGACCGCCGCGTCCTCGCGCATCGCCTCGCCGGGCAGGAAGCCGCGCATGCGCCGTTCGGCGGCGTCGTACCGGAAATCGCCGCACGCGCGCATGTCGAGGCGCTGGAGCCGCTGATCGAGGCGGCGCTGGCGGACGCCGGGCTGACGCTGGCGCAGGTCGATGCGGTCGCCGCCACCGCGGGGCCGGGGCTGATCGGCGGCGTGATGGTCGGGCTGGTCACCGGGAAGGCGCTGGCGCATGCCGCCAACAAGCCGCTAATCGCGGTCAACCATCTCGAGGGGCATGCGCTCAGCCCGCGGCTGTCCGATCCCGATCTCGACTTCCCGTACCTGCTCTTGCTGGTATCTGGCGGGCATTGCCAGTTGCTGCTGGTCGAGGGCGTCGCGCGCTATCGCCGGCTGGCGACGACGATCGACGACGCGGTCGGCGAGGCGTTCGACAAGACCGCCAAGCTGCTCGGCCTGGGTTTCCCGGGCGGGCCTGCGGTCGAGCGCACCGCCGCGCTCGGCGATCCGCGCAAGGTGCCGCTGCCGCGCCCGCTGAAGGGGTCGCCAGAACCGCATTTCTCGTTCGCGGGGCTGAAGAGCGCAGTGTCGCGTGCCGCCGGGCAGCATGCGCCGGAGGACATCGCCGCGTCGTTCCAGGCCGCTGTCGTCGATTGCCTGCTCGATCGCACCAAGCGCGCGCTCGCCACAGTAAGGGCGACCGCTTTGGTGGTCGCGGGCGGGGTCGCCGCCAATGGCGCGGTGCGCGCGTCGATGCAGGCGCTGGCCGAGGCTCACGGCCTACGCTTCGTCGCACCGCCGCTGTGGCTGTGCACCGACAATGCCGCGATGATCGCCTGGGCAGGCGCCGAACGCTTCGCCGCGGGCATGACCGACCCGCTCGACGTGCCGGCGCGCGCGCGCTGGCCGCTCGATCCGTCGGCCGAGGCGGTGCGCGGCGCGGGGGTGAAGGCATGAGGATCGGGGTGATCGGCGGCGGCGCCTGGGGCACCGCGCTGGCGCAGGTCGCGGCACATGGCGGCCGTGCGGTGACCTTGTGGGCGCGCGAGCCCGAGGTGGTCGCCGACATCAACGCGCATCACGAGAATCGCAGCTTCCTCGCCGGAGTCGCGCTATCGCCGACGATCGCCGCGACCGGATCGCTCGACGATCTGGCGGGCTGCGACGCGATCCTGGTGGTCGCCCCGGCGCAGCACGTCCGCGCGGTGCTTGCCGCGACGCCGGTCGGGACGACGCCGCTGGTACTCTGCGCCAAGGGGATCGAAGCGGGCACCCGGCTGCTGGTCGGCGAAGTCGCGCGCCAGGTGCACCCGCAAGCACCCGTCGCGGTGCTGTCCGGACCGACCTTCGCCTATGAGGTCGCCGCGGGACTGCCGACCGCGGTGACATTGGCGGCTACCGACCCCGAGCTGCGCCGGCAACTGTCGGACCGGCTCGCCGCACCGCATTTCCGCCCCTATGCGAGCGGCGACGTGATCGGTGCGGAGATCGGCGGCGCGGTGAAGAACGTCCTCGCGATCGCGTGCGGCGTGGTCGAGGGCGCCGGACTGGGCCAGAATGCCCGCGCCGCGCTGATCGCGCGCGGCTTCGCGGAGATGACCCGCTTCGGCCTGGCGCGCGGCGCGCGGGTGGAGACGCTGGCCGGGCTGTCGGGCCTAGGCGATCTGGTGCTGACCTGCTCGTCGACCAGCTCGCGCAATTTCTCGCTCGGCATGGGCCTGGGGCGCGGCGGCAGCGCGGCGGATTTGCTCGCCGACCGCCGGACGGTGGCCGAGGGCGCGTTCACCGCCCCGGTGCTGGCCGAGGCTGCGCGTGAGGCGGGCGTGGACATGCCGGTGACGGCCGCGGTGTGCCGGCTGCTGTCCGGTGTTGGCGCCGGTGCGGTGATCGAAGAGCTGCTGGCAAGACCGCTGCGGGAAGAGGGTGTGTAGGTCGGGTCGTCGCCTGACCCATCTACCCCCCACTCTATATCTACCACCCCGGCGTAGGCCGGGGCCCAGGTAGACAGGCTCCTGTGATTACGCGCTGCGCTCCGTTACCTTCTATTCCCGACTGGGCCCCGGCCTTCGCCGGGGTGGCGCGAAGTTTGGGAGAAAGAAGGCGCGGACAACCCCCACCCACCTCAGAAATCGATCGCGATGCCCTTCAGCTCCCAGTCGCCGTACCGCACCGGATCGCGGCCGAGCGGATCGACCGCGGGGCGCGGCTTGTCTTCGGGGGTCGGCACCGGCGTGTTCTTGCTCAGATACGCCGGCGGTTTCACATGATCTGGACGCTGTCCCATGATGCCAATGTAAGGCGTGTGGGCGGCGATGCAAAGGCGCGCACCCGCGACAATGATTGCGCTTGCGTCGCGCGCACGCCACATCGCGCGCGATGACGACCCTTACCGCCTGATGGCCAAGCCTCCCGAACCACTCGGCACCGGATCGCGCCGCGCCGCGATGCGCCTGCTCGATGCGGTGTTGCGCCGTGGCGAGCCGCTCGAACAGGCACTGACCGCCGCCACTCGCGGGATCCACGGCCCCGATCGCGGGCTGGCGCATGCGATCGCGGCGGAGGTGCTGCGCCGCCTGCCCGATCTCGACGCGCTAATCGATTCGGTCACCGATCGCGCGCTGCCCGACGACGCCAAGGCGCGCACCGCGCTGCGCATCGCGCTGGTGCAGACTTTGGTGCTCGGAACCCCGCCGCACGCCGCGATCTCGACGGTCTTGCCGCTCGTCGACGGTGGTCCGCGCAAGCTGGTCCACGGCGTGTTCGGCACGATCATGCGCAGCGGCGTGCTGCTGCCGGAGCTGCCTGCCCTGCCCGCCCCCGTCGAGTTGCGGTGGGATGCGGCCTGGGGCGAAGCCGTGGTCGATGCCGCCGCGCGTGCGATCGCGGCGCCGCCGTTGCTCGACATCACGCTCGCCGATCCCGCCGGGACCGACCAGTGGGGCGAGACGCTCGGCGGCGTCAGCCTCGCCCCCGGCCATCTGCGCGTCGCCGAACACGGGCCGGTGCCCGACATGCCGGGCTTCGCCGAGGGCGCATGGTGGGTGCAGGACGTCGCCGCCTCCATCCCCGCACGATTGCTCGGCGCGGGCGAGGGCAGGCAGGTGCTCGATCTCTGCGCCGCGCCCGGGGGCAAGACGCTCCAGCTCGCCGCCGCTGGCTGGCGGGTCGGCGCGGTCGACGCCTCGCCGCAGCGGATCAAGCGCCTGCGCGAGAACCTCTACCGCGCGCGCCAGAAGGCGGAGGTGGTGATCGCCGACGTGCGCCGCTGGGCGCCGGCCGAGCCCGCCGACGCGATCCTGCTCGACGCACCGTGCAGCGCCACCGGCATCTTCCGCCGCCACCCCGACGTGCTCCACCGCGTCCGCCCCTCGATCGTCGCCGAGATGGCGGTGCTTCAGGCCGAACTGCTCGCGCGCGCCGCGGATTGGGTGAAGCCCGGGGGCACATTGGTCTACGCCTCCTGCTCGCTCGAGCCCGCCGAGGGCGAGCGCCAGGTCGAGGCCCTGCTCGCCGCACGTCCCGATTACGCGATCGCGCCGCCCGACCCTGCGCTGCTCCCCGCCGGCGTGCCCGTCGCCGAACAGGGGTGGGTGCGAACGCTGCCGGGGATGATCGCGGAGCAGGGCGGGTGCGACGGCTTCTTCATCGTGCGCCTCACGCGAACCTGAAGCACACGGAAACTGGTTCCACCCGCGCGCATCCGCCGATAGAGCGGCGACCATGCAGCCCGTTCGCATCGCGCCATCGATCCTGTCCGCCGACTTCGCCATGCTCGGCGAGGAAGTCCGCGCGATCGACGCGGCGGGGGCGGACTGGATCCACATCGACGTCATGGACGGGCATTTCGTGCCCAACATCACGATCGGCCCGGCGGTGGTGAAGGCGTTGCGCCCGCACACGACCAAGCCCTTCGACGTCCACCTGATGATTTCCCCGGTCGACGCCTATCTGGACGCCTTCGCGGAAGCTGGCGCGGACACGATCACCGTCCATGTCGAGGCAGGGCCGCACATCCACCGCTCGCTCCAGCACATTACCGGACTCGGCAAGCGCGCCGGTGTGGTGATCTGTCCCGGCACCCCCGCCAAGATGCTCGACTATCTCGTCGACATGGTGGACCTGATCCTGGTGATGAGCGTCAATCCCGGCTTCGGCGGGCAAAGCTTCATCGACAGCCAGCTGAAGAAGATCGCGGCGATCCGCAAGATGATCGACGCCAGCGGCCGCGCGATCGATCTGGAGGTCGACGGCGGCGTCGATCCTGCGAACGCGCGGCGCTGTATCGACGCGGGCGCCGACGCGCTGGTCGCGGGGACCGCGGTGTTCCGCGGCGGACGCGACGCCTATGCCGCCAACATCGCCGCGCTGAGAGGCGGTTGAGCGCGGTTAAGCCCGACCCCGCGACCGACGGGATCGAGGAGGGCAAGCGGCTGATCACGCTGGGCGGCGACAAGGGATTGTCGCTCGCCGAACGGCTGGCCGACCGCTTTCAGCGGCTCACCTGGCGCACCCCGCTCCACGGCATCCGGCTGAAAGGGCGCTATCCGCTGAAGCTGATCGCGGTGCCCGACGATCCGGTGCCGGGCGACGTGCGCCGCGGCCGGGCGCTGTTGGCGGGCATTGTGTCGTTCCGGGGCGAAAGCCGCGCGATCGACCGGCTCGACTATGCCGAGCGCGACTGGGGCATGCCGTTCGCGGATCACCTCCACAGCTTCGCCTGGCTGCGCGACCTGTCGACCGTCGCGACTCGCGCTCAGGGCGCACCGATCGCCGAAGCACTGATGGCGAAATGGCTCGCCGCCTATGCCGACAAGGTCGATGCGCACGCCTGGCGCCCCGATCTATGGGGCCGGCGCATTCTGTTCTGGACCGCACACGCTCCGCTGATCCTGTCGTCGGGCGATCTGGTCTATCGATCGAGCGTACTGAACGCGCTGGCGCGCGGCGCGCGTCACCTGGATCGCGGCGCTGACAAGGCAGCACCCGGCGCGCCGCGGATCGCCGCGTGGTGCGGCGTCATCGCGGCGGGTCTGCTGATTCCGGGGGGCGACCCGCGGCGCAGCTTCGGCGAGGCCGGGCTGATCCGCGCGCTCGGCACCGGCCTGTTCGACGATGGCGGGTCGGTGTCGCGCAGCCCGGCGATGCTGCTCGATTCGGTGATGCTGGTCGCGATGCTGCGCGAGACCTATGCCGCGCGCCGGCTCGCGCTGCCCGATGCGGTGCAGGCCGCGCTCGAACGCATGGTCGCGGCGCTGCTCGGGGTCGCGCATGGCGACCGCGCGCTGGCGAGCTGGCAAGGCGGTGGCCCGGCCACCGCCGAACAGGTCGCCGCGGTGATCGAGGCCAGCGGCGTGCGCACCCGCCCGCTGCGCCAGGCGCGCGATTGGGGCTATCAGCGCCTCGCCGCGGGCACCACGATCCTGATCGTCGACGCCGCCCCGCCGCCGGTCGCGCGCGTGGTCGAGGGCGGTTGCGCCTCGACGCTGGCGTTCGAATTCTCCGACGGCGCATCGCGGTTGATCGTCAATTGCGGCGGTGCCCGTGCCGCCACCGCGCGGCTGCCCGCCTCCTTCGCGGCCGGGCTCCGGACCACCGCGGCGCATTCGACGCTGACGGTCGCGGACAGCAACTCGACCGCGATCCATGCCGACGGCACGCTCGGTCGCGGGGTCTCGTCGGTCGAGCTCAGCCGCCAGGAAAGCGAAGCCGCCAGCCGGATCGAGGCGACGCACGACGGATATGTCCGCCGCTTCGGCTTCATCCACCGCCGCCAACTGCTCCTCACCGGCGACGGACGCGAGCTGCGCGGCGAGGACGCGCTGTTGCCGCAGGGGCGCAAGGGTCGTGCCGGCGCCAACAAGTTCGCGGTCCGGTTCCATCTCGGCGTCGGCGTCCAGGCGTCGCCGACCGCCGACGGCATGGCCGCGATCCTGCGCCTGCCCGGCGGTCCGCTCTGGCAGTTCCGCTGCCGCGGCGGCATGCTGGGGATCGAGGATTCGCTATGGATCGACGGCGACAATCGTCCCGTCCCGATCCAGCAGCTGGTGATCAGCGGCGAAGCCCAGGCGGGCGGCGCCAGTGTCAGCTGGGCCATGAAACGCGCGCTATAGCGCGATGAGGGAAACGCGCGCTGTAGCGCTCCACGATAAATTCTGTCGAAAGCCGAGATGATGACCACGATCCCGATCACCCGCGCGCTGCTCTCCGTCTCCGACAAGACCGGGATCGTCGATCTCGCCCGCTCGCTGGCGGCGGCGGGGGTCGAGCTCGTCTCGACCGGCGGCACCGCCACCGCGCTGCGCGATGCGGGCCTCACGGTCCGCGACGTGTCCGATCTCACCGGCTTTCCCGAGATGATGGACGGGCGCGTCAAAACGCTCCACCCGATGGTCCATGGCGGGCTGCTCGCGGTACGCGACGACCCCGGCCATGTCGCATCGATGCGCGAGCACGCGATCGCCGCGATTGACCTCGTGGTGGTCAATCTCTACCCGTTCGAGGCGACCGTCGCCAAAGGCGCCGACCGCGACACGATCATCGAGAATATCGACATCGGCGGCCCGTCGATGGTCCGCTCCGCCGCCAAGAACCATGCGGATGTCGCGATCGTCACCGATCCCGCGGACTATGCGCTGGTCGCGGGCGGCAGCACGACGCTCGCCGATCGCAAGCGCCTAGCCGCCAAGGCCTATGCCGCGACCGCCGCCTATGACAGCGCGATCGCCGCCTGGTTCGCCGCCGTCGACCAGGGCGAGACCTTCCCCGATCGGCTGACGCTGTCCTATCGGCTCGGCCAGCCGCTGCGTTACGGCGAGAACCCGCACCAGCAGGCCGCGCTCTACATTCCCGAACGCGCCGCCCCCGGCAGCATCGCCGCGGCCGAACAGGTTCAGGGCAAGGCGCTCAGCTACAACAACATTGCCGATGCCGACGCCGCATTGGAGCTGGTCGCCGAGTTCCGCGACGGGCCACCGACCGTGGTCATCGTCAAGCACGCCAACCCCTGCGGCGTGGCGACCGGCGCGACGCTGGTCGAGGCGTATGAGAAGGCGCTCGCCTGCGACAGCGTCTCGGCGTTCGGCGGGATCATCGCGGTCAACCGCCCGCTCGACGGCCCTACCGCGGAGGCGATGACCGGCATCTTCACCGAAGTCGTCGCCGCTCCCGCCGCGGACGAGGCCGCACGCGCAGTATTCGCCGCCAAGAAGAACCTGCGGCTGCTGCTGGTCGGCGACCTGCCGGATCCGGCGCGTGCGGGCATGACGGTCAAGACCGCCGCCGGTGGCACGCTGCTCCAGTCGCGCGACGCGGGGATGCTCGACGAATCGATGATCAAGGTCGTGACCAAACGCGCGCCGACCGATCGCGAGCTGGCGGACTGCCGCTTCGCCTGGACCGTCGCCAAGCACGTCAAGTCGAACGCGATCGTCTATGCCAAGGACGGCGCCACCGCCGGCGTCGGCGCGGGGCAGATGAACCGGCTTGAATCCGCGCGCATTGCCGCCTGGAAGGCGAAGGACGCCGCCGACAAGGGCGGCTGGCCCGAGCCGCGCACGATCGGCTCGGCGGTCGCCTCGGATGCGTTCTTCCCGTTCGCGGACGGCTTGCTCGCCGCGGTCGAGGCTGGCGCGACCGCGGTGATCCAGCCGGGCGGATCGATCCGCGACGCCGACGTGATCGCCGCCGCCGACGACGCGGGGCTGGCGATGATCTTTACCGGCATGCGCCACTTCCGGCATTGATGAGGCGTCGGGTCGGGGCTTCCGGGAAGCGGGTCGATCACCTTTCTCGTTTTCCCGCGAACGCGGGAACCCAGGGTCAAGCAGAGCAATGGCCAGTGGTATTGCTGGGCCCCTGGGCTCCCGCCTTCGCAGGAGCACAAGAAGGACAATGCGCTCTGGCCTGAGCCAGCCCTACCTGATCGGCGACCCCAGATGCGGCAACGTCGCCTCCTCGCGGCCCGGCATCTTGCCGAACAGCGCGCGGTCGGCGGGGCCGAAGGCGTAGCGCCACAGGATGAACAGATAGACCGCGGCGATCGCAGGCTCGCCGAACAGCAATTCCGCCCATTCCAGACTTGGCGGCAAGGCGGTGAACAGCGCCCCGACCAGCCCCGCCGCCAGCCCCGCCCACACCAGCGGCCAGCGCCATGGCGACACCGGCGCCCTCAGGATCGCGGACAACAGCCGCGCCTTGAAGATCGAGGTCAGCCCGACGCTGACCATCAGCGCCACCGCGGGCCCTGCCGCCTGCCACGTCCGCGGCCAGCCGAGCCGCCGCATGACGAGGATCAGCGCGAAGCTCAGCGCGATCTGGAAGGCGAGCATGACGATCGAGATGATCAGGTTGCGGTGTCGCGCGGTGTATACCAGCGCCGATTCGCACACCGCCCCGGTCGAGGCGAGCACCTCGGCCGCGAGCAGGAAGCCGAGTGCCGCGGTGCCGGCGACGAACTGCGGCCCGACCACCCCCATCACCGCTTCGCCGGGAATCGCGCCCATCAGCGCGAGGCCGCCCTGTGCCGCCATGATCCAGAACGCGACCTGCCGCACCTGGTTGGCGATCGCGGCACGGTCGTCGATCGCGAGCGACTGGGTGATCACCGGTCCCAGGATCGGGTCGAAGCTGGTCTTCAGCTTCTGCGGCAGCGATGCGACCTGCTGCGCCATATAGTAGATGCCGACGATCTTGGGTTCGAACATCACGCCCAGGATGAAGCGGTCGACGTTGCGGCTGCCCCATTCGAGCGCGTCGGCGCCCGCCAGCGGCATGTTCGACCGCGCCAGCGCGACCAGCGGGCGGACGTGCGGCGACCAGCCATGCGGCAGGCCATAGCTGCGCAGGAACGGCACGATGCTGGCGATCAGCGCCGCGGTCATCGACGCGACATAGGCGAGCACCAGCCCGTCCTTGGTGGTGAAGAAGGAGAACGCCCAGGCGGCGATCGAGATCGTCCACGGCTCAACCACCGCGCGCGCGGTCACCGCCGCCTTCACGTTCAGCCGATAGGCGAGCGCGGCGAGGCTGACGTCGGACCAGGCGATCGCGACGATGATGCACGGCAGCCAGCGGTCGAGACCGATGATCGCGCTGTTCGGATACATAATCTGCGGAAAGGTGCAGAGCACCGCGCTCGCCGCGATCGACGCGATGAACGCCACCGCGAGTGCATCCCAGACCACGCAGGCATGCGGCCGCTCCGCCGACGCCAGCGCCTGGGCGAGGCCTCGCTTCAGCCCCAGCGTCGCGAGCAGCGCCGCGATCTCCACGACCAGCACCGCGAGCGCGAACCGCCCGACGAGATCCGGCCCGTAGAGCCGCCCCGCGATGAACAGGAACGGGATCCGCGCGAGCAACCGCAGCACGAAACCAGCGATGTTGGTTCGCCCACCCTTGGCGAGCGTATCGATATCCTGCGAAGAGCCCGCCGCGTCAGCCGTCATGGGCGCGCCGATCATGCGAGTGCTGGGTCATAAATCCCAACACCACCCCGGCGAAGGCCGGGGCCCAGTTCGGAGACGATCGCAACTGAGCGCCCCGCATCATTACTTCGAACTTCCAACCTGGGCCCCGGCCTTCGCCGGGGTGGAAGCAACCGCGAACGAGCGCTCGATGCCGGTCAATGCGCCGCGCCCCAGCTGGCGCCGGTGCCGATCTCAACCGCGAGCGGCACCGACAGCGGCATCGCCGGCGCGGAGGCGCCCGCCATCACCGCCTCGATCACCGGCGTCGCCGCCGCGACATCGCCCTCGGGCAGTTCGAACACCAGTTCGTCATGGACCTGCAGCAGCATCCGCACATGCCCGAGCCCGGCCGCTTCCAGCGCGGGCTCCATCCGGACCATCGCACGCTTGATGATGTCGGCGCAGGTGCCCTGGATCGGCGCGTTGATCGCGGCGCGCTCGGCGCCCTGGCGCTCGTGCTGGACCTTGGATCGGATCCGCGGGAAATGCGTCTTGCGCCCGAACAAGGTGGTGGTGAAGCCGCGGCCGCGCACCTCCTCCAGCGTCTCGGCGATGTAGCGGTTGATCCCCGGAAAACGCTCGAAATAGCGATCGATCATCGCCTGCGCCTCGTCCGCGCTGACGTCGAGCCGCCCCGCCAGACCCCAGCGGCTGATGCCGTAGAGGATAGCGAAGTTGATCGTCTTGGCACGCCCGCGGGTGTCGCGGTTGACCTCGCCGAACAACTCCATCGCGGTCAGGCTGTGGATGTCGTCGCCGCGCGCGAACGCATCCTTCAGCGCCGGCACGTCGGCCATATGCGCCGCGAGCCGGAGCTCGATCTGCGAATAGTCCGCCGCGAGCAGGACGTTGCCCGGCTCCGCCACGAACGCGTCGCGAATCTGGCGCCCGATCTCGGTACGGATCGGGATGTTCTGGAGATTGGGCTCGGTCGACGACAGCCGCCCGGTCTGCGCGCCGGTCAGGCTGTAGCTGGTGTGGACGCGGCCCGTCACCGGATGGATCTGCTGCTGGAGCGCGTCGGTATAGGTGTTCTTCAGCTTGGCGAGTTGCCGCCAGTCGAGCACCCGCGCGGAGATCTCGGCGCCCGGCGACTCCTTGTCGGCGGCGATCCGTTCGAGTTCGGTGACGTCGGTCGAATAGACCCCCGACTTGCCCTTGCGCCCGCCCTTGATGCCCATCCGTTCGAACAGCACGTCGCCCAGTTGCTTGGGGCTGCCGATCGTGAACGGCGCACCGGCGAGGCCGTGGATCACGGTTTCGAGGTCCGCCATCCGTGTCGAGAAATCCGCGGACAGCCGCGACAGCACGTCGCGGTCGACCTTGATACCACGCTGCTCCATCCGCGCGATCACCGGCACCAGCGGCCGATCGACCATCTCATAGACCCGCGTCGCCGCTTCCGCCGGGAGCCGGGCCTTCAAGCGCTTCCACAGCCGATAGGTGACGTCGGCGTCCTCGGCGGCGTAGCGGGTCGCGGCTTTCAGATCGATCTCGTAAAAGCCGCGCTGGGTCTTGCCGGTGCCGACCACGTCCTTGAACGCGATGCAGCTGTGCGACAGGTGCG
>NZ_CAXTEM010000057.1:0-18469 GCF_964243315.1 uncultured Sphingomonas sp.
TCGAAGGACATGCAGGACGACAAGCCGCCGGTGTTCGAGGCGCACGACCTGCTCGCGCTGTCGATCGCGGCGATGACCGGGATGGTCGAGAGCGCGACGTTTCGCGCCGATCGGATGCGCGCGGCGGCGGAAGCGGGCTTCTCGACTGCGACCGATCTGGCCGATTGGCTCGTGCGCGAGGCGGGGCTGCCGTTTCGCGAGGCGCATCACGTCACCGGGCGCACGGTGAAGCTGGCGGAGGAGCGCGGCGTCGCGCTCGATGCGCTGCCGCTCTCCGATCTGCAGGCGATCGATGCGCGGATCGACGCGCGGGTGTACGAGGTGCTGTCGGTGGATGCGTCGGTGGCGAGCCGGACCAGCTTCGGGGGCACCGCACCGGCCAACGTACGCGCCGCGATCGCCGCCGCGCGCGAGGAGAGTTAGATGAAGCGTGCCGTTCTCGTGCTGGCAGTGGGGCTTGCCGGCTGTGGCGCGGCCAAGCCGCTGCAACCGCCGCCGGGCACCGCCTTGCCGGTCGCGCCCTATGGCGCGCGCACGACGCCGACGCCGCCGCAGCTGCTCACCCCGACCACCCAGCAGCGCCCGCAACGCAGCGACGAACTGCTGACCGGCTCGGATCAGCGGCGCAGCGACGAATTCGATCTGCCGCCCAACTGATGGACCATTTTCTCTATCAGGGTGGCGTCCTCCACTGCGAGGACGTGTCGCTTGCGGCGATCGCCGAGGCGGTCGGCACGCCGGTCTATGTCTATTCGACCGCGACGCTGCGCCGTCACGCGCAGGCGTTTCGCGACGGGCTGGGCGGGATCGAGCGCAAGCATCTCGCCTATGCAATCAAGGCCAATCCCAACGTCGCGGTGCTCCGGGTACTCGCCGATGAAGGCTATGGCGCCGATGTGGTATCCGCAGGCGAGATGGCGCGCGCGCTCGCGGCGGGGATCCCGGCCGCGGACATCGTGTTTTCGGGCGTCGGCAAGACCCGCAAGGAATTGTCGCGGGCGCTCGATGCGGGGATCGGCCAGTTCAACCTCGAGCTCGAGGAGGAAGGCGAGGTGCTCGCCGCGCTGGCGCATGCCCGCGGCCTGCGCGCGCCCGCGGTGCTGCGGGTCAATCCCGATGTCGATGCCGGCACCCACGCCAAGATCTCGACCGGGCGCAAGGAGAACAAGTTCGGCATCCCGATCGACCAGGCGGTGGAGATGTACGCGCGGCTTGCCGAACTCGACGGGTTGAGCCTGCGCGGGATCGCGATCCATATCGGCAGCCAGCTGCTCGATCTCGCGCCGCTCGAGGCTGCATACGAGCGGATCGGCCGCCTGCTCGGCGATCTGCGGCGGTTCGGGCATTTCGTCAGCCGCATAGACCTCGGCGGGGGTATCGGCGTGCCATATCGCCGCTCGGAGACCGCCCCCGATCTCGCCGCCTATGGTGCGATGGTCGAGCGGGTGACCAGGGATTGGGACGTCGAGCTGATGTTCGAACCCGGGCGGGTCATCGCGGGTAACGCGGGCGTGCTGGTCACCGAAGTGGTCTGGGTGAAGCCCGGGCCGCTCAACCCGTATGTGATCGTCGACGCGGCGATGAACGACCTCGCTCGGCCGGCGCTCTACGATGCTTATCACGACTTCGTCGCGGTGCGACCGAACGGCGCGCGGATGACCGCGAACATAGCGGGGCCGGTATGTGAGACCGGGGACACCTTCGCGATGAACCGCGAGATCGACCAGGTGCATAGCGGCGACCTAGCGGTGTTTCGCACCGCCGGCGCCTATGGTGCGTCGATGGCGTCGACCTACAACAGCCGCGCGCTGGTGCCCGAGGTATTAGTCGACGGTGATCGCTTCGTTGTCGTCGCCGATCGGATCGAGCCCGAGACGATCCTCGCGGCCGAGCGCGTGCCCGACTGGCTAAAGCGGTGACGCTGCACAGCCTGCCGCTGTTCGTCAGGCTGAACGGACGACCCGTCATCCTCCTCGGCGAGGGCGAGCCCGCGGCCGCGAAGCGGCGGCTGCTGGAACGTGCCGGCGCGGTGTTGGTCGGCGAAGATGCGCAGGCGGCGTTGGCGGTGGTCGCGCTGGACGAACCCGAAGCGGCGGTGGCGCGGCTGCGCGCGCGTGGGGTGCTGGTCAACGCGGTCGATCGACCGGACCTGTGCGACTTTACGCTGCCGGCGATCGTCGATCGCGATCCGGTGATCCTCGCGATCGGCACCGGAGGCGTGTCGGCAGGCTTGGCAGCGGCGCTACGTCAGCGGCTTGAGGCGCTGATCCCGGGTACTCTCGGGTCGCTTGCCCAGTCGCTCTACGCGATCCGGCCGCAGCTTCGTCAACGCTTCCCTGACATGGGGGAGCGGCGGCGGGCGCTTGGGGCGGCGATGGCGGCCGGCGGTCCGCTCGATCCGCTTGGTGCGACGATGGGCGCGCAGGACTGGCTCGGTTCGGCGGGGAAGCCTGTATCGGGGCGGGTGCGGATCGTGCTGCGATCGGATGATCCGGACGAGTTGACGCTGCGCGAGGCGCGGGCGCTGGCCAACGCGGATTGCGTACTGCACGGCGCGGACGTGCCGGTCGCGGTGCTCGATCGCGCGCGGGCGGATGCGATGCGGTTGCCGCTCGGGAGTGAGGCGGCGGAGGGGTTGACGGTGGAGGTCGTGACGGCTTGACGTCATTTTCCTACTTACTTCCGTCATCCTCGCGAAAGCGGGGATCTATACTGGCTGACTTCCGTGAAGGTAGTGACGTTCGCCAGTCTGGATCCCCGCCTTCGCGGGGATGACGGAACTTAGGATGGCCGTAGCTTAGCTAGCCCGTGCGGTCTTCCAAGCTTGCGCAATCTCCGCGAGGCTCTGCGCGGCGTCGCGGAACGGCGCCGGATCGCTACCGATCGACGCGTCGACGATCTGGCGGCGGGTGCCCGCATAAAGCCGTGACAGCGCCTTCGACACGTCGCCGCCGCGGTCGAAGTCCAGCCCCGCCTCTAGCGCGAAGAGGATGGCGGTGGCGCGGGTGACCCGCTCGCTCTTGGTCGCGAACTGGTTGTTCTGGACCGCCCAGGCCGCCGCGCGCAATGCCGATACCAGTTCCTCGTAGAGCAGCTGGACGAGCGCAGGGCCATCGGCTTGCGCGGTGCGGCCGACCGCGTCGATCTGGCGATAGGTCGCATAGGGGTCGCGCAGCAGCGCGGTCGCATAGGCCATCAGCTGTCGCTCTTGTTCCAGGCGGCGATCTGGCCGGTGAGGAAGGTCTGGGTCGACTTATACGCGGCGACCTTCGAGCTCATGCTCGCGAACTGCTGGGTCAACCGGGTCTTCATCGCGGCCGATTGATCTTCGAGCTTGTCCTGCTGGTCCGCGAGGGTCCCCTTGGCCTTGGCGTAGCGGCTTTCCGATGCGCCGAGGCCGAAGATCACGCTGTTCGCGGCGGTCGCGACCTGGTTGACCGCGGCGGAGATCCCGTTGAGCCCGTTGGTCGAAAAGGCGAACAGCTGCTCGACCGCGTCGGGCGTGCCGACCAGCGCCTTGTTGAGCGCGGCGGTGTCGAGCTTCAGCGTGCCGTCGCGGTTGGTGCCGACCCCGATCGAGGCGAGGCTGGACGGCGTGCCGGCGGCGGCGCCGAACACCAAGGTCTTGCTGGTCAGGCCCTTCAGAGACCGCAACAGCGTCTGCGCCGCGGGGTCGCTGCGCAGCGCGCCGGTCTTGGCATCGGTCTGCGCGGTGACGACCGCGAACACCTGGTTGTAGGTGTCGACAAAATCGGTGACCGCCTGCGCCAGTGCGCCGCTGGGGGGCGTGCTCGACAGCGTCACCGGGGCAACGGCGGTGGCGTTGAGCTGGAGCTTCACGCCATCGACCAGATCGCTGATCGTGTTGCTGGCGCGTTCCACCGCGATACCGTCGACCGTGAGCTTCGCATTCTGCGCGACGGCGGTGATGCTGGTGTTGCCGCCCGCGGTTGGGCCGATCGCGAACTGCGCAAGTCCGCCGCCGGGATCGCTGGTCGCGGCAAAGGTAAACGCCTTCGCGTCACCCGTGGGGCCACGCAGCGACAGATAGGCACCACCATTGCCGTCCGCGACGACCGAGGCGACGACGCCTGTGCGCTTGGCGTTGATCGCGGCGGCAACCCCATCGAGGCTGGCATTGGTGACGTCGATGGTTACCGCGTTGTCCGCGCTGCCATTGCCGTCGAGATCGCCATTGAACCCGGTCATGCCGGTGCCGTCTGTCGAATAGGTCGCCTTGCCGAAGGTCAGCGTGAAGCTGCCGGAACCGATCGGCGCGGTACGGTCCGCGATCACCGCGTTGGTGCGCGCGGTCTGTGCGGTCGCGAGTTGCGACACGGTTATCGACGAGGATAGCCCGGCGAGCTTGGCACCGGGCAACGCACTGACGCCGATCGCGCCGCTGTTGGAGCTGAGCGGCTGGGTCGCGAGCGAGCCGCTCTTCACCAGCGTGTCGAGCGCGGTGTTGAAGCTGGTCATCGCGCTCTTCAGCGATGCGGCACCGGTGATCTGCGCGGTCAGCGCGTCGCTCTTGGTGGTGAGCTGCGCGGTGCGGTTGGCGAACTGCGCCTGGACCAGCGAGGTGACGAGCGATGCGGTATCGACGCCCGATCCGGTGCCGAGCGAGGTCAGCAGCGACTGGGTCGCCGACGTGACGACGTTGCTGGTCGTGTTCGTCGTGTTGGTCGTCGTCATGGCCGGATCTCCGCTTGTCATCAGGAACGGCTGCACGGCGAGAATATTTAGGAGATTTTGATGCCGTTCTCGTCGAATTTGGCGTCGGCGGGGACCGCGATGTCGGGCTGGGTGCCGCCGGCCGCGGTGTTGAGCCCGAACACGAAGGCGAGCACCGTCGCGATCGCGAGGTAGAGGTCGTCGCGGACCTCCTGGCCCTCGCGGCTGGTGTAGTAGACCGCGCGGGCGAGCATCGGATATTCGAGCATCGGCAGCGGCTCGGCACGCGCGGCGGCGAGTTCGCGGATCGCGAGCGCGGTGGCGCCGCGGCCCTTCGCCACGACCACCGGCACTTGGTCCCGGCCGCGATCATAGCGCAGCGCGACCGCGAAATGGGTCGGGTTGGTGAGCACGACATGCGCCTCGCCCACCGCCTGGCGGATGCTGCGGCTCGCCATCGCGCGCATCTTGGCGCGTTGCTGACCCTTTGCCTCGGGATTGCCGTCGGCTTCCTTGTGCTCGTCCTTCACCTCCTGCTTCGACATGCGCAGCTTGCGAAACAGCTGGAGGATCTGGATCGGAACGTCGAACCCGGCGATCGCGACGAGGCCGATCGCCATCGCCAGCATGATCCCGTTGAAGGTGCCGCCGAGCGCCGCGACCGCGGTGCCGAGGTTGGTCGAGGCGAGGCCCATCGTCATGCGGGTCGACGACCACAGCATATAGGCGCCGATCGCGCCGAGCAGCGTGATCTTGAGGATCGACTTGCCGAGTTCCATCCACCCCTGCGCGCCGAAGATCCGCTTCAGCCCCGCCGCGGGATCGATTCGGTTGGCCTTGGGCGCCATCAGGCTGCCCTTGAACCCGAAGCTGCCGAGGCCGGCCGACCCAAGCACCGTCGCCACGACGCTCACGGCGCCGAGGACCGCGAGCGAGGGGAACAGCTTCCACCCCGCCTCTGCCAGCGGGCGCCAGGGGGAGAAATCCTCGACATCGTGGACGTCGAACTGGAAGCTGGCGGCCATCAGCGCCTTGCACGCCGCGACCAATGACGGCCCCGACAGCATCAGCCACGCGACCCCGGCGAGCACCACCAACGCGGTCGAAAAATCCTTGGAGCGAAGCACATTGCCGTCGTCAGCGGCCTTTTGCTTGCGCTTGGCGGTTGGTGCCTCTGTCTTTTCGCCGAATTCGTCAGCCATCAGCCGATCACCAGCGAGCGCACCGCGCCGAGACTCTCGGTGACGATGACGAGCATGTAATCGCCCATTGCCGGGAAGCCGATCGCGAGCGCGACCACGCCGACCGCGAGGCTGGCGGGCAGGCCGATCGAGAAGAGGTTGAGCGCGGGTGCGGCGCGGCTCATCATGCCCACGACGAGGTTGAGGCAGAGCAGCAGGAAGCCGACCGGCAGCGCCAGCAACAGTCCCGCGAGGAAGGCATATCCGCCAAAGAACGCGATGTTCCTGAGCTGGCCGATGCCGAGCCACGCGGCGCCCGGCGGCATGGCGTCATAGCTTTCGACCAGTAGCTGGACGAGCACCAGATGGCCGTCGACGGAGAGGAACAACAGGGTCAGCATGATCGAGAAGAACTGGCCGAGCGCAGGGCTGGAGCGCCCGTTCTGCGGATCGATCGACGAGGCGAAGCCGATCCCCATCGATCCGCCGATCACTTCGGACGCGATCATCGGCGCGGCGAACGCGATCTGGAGAATGAAGCCGATCGCGAAACCCACCAGCGCCTCGGCCGCGAGCGACAGGAAGGTGGCGACCGCGAAGATCTGCGCGGGCGGGGTAACCGGGTGCGCGGCGAGCACGAGGATTCCGATCGCTCCCGACAGCGTGACGCGCACCGTCACCGGCACCGACACCGCGCCGAACACCGGAGCCGCGACGAACGCGGCGCCGATCCGCACCATCACGAACATCAACGCCCATAGCTGGGGCTCGATCGAGAGGCCGAAGCCCAGCATGGATTACTTCACCAGATCGGGGATGCGTTCGAACATGCCGATCGTGAAGTCGCTGAGCAGCCCCATGATCAGGCTGCCGAAGATCATGATCGATACCGCGACCACGATCAGCTTCGGGACGAACGACAATGTCTGTTCGTTGATCGAGGTCGCGGCCTGGATCATGCCCAGGATCAGCCCGGCGAGCAGCGCGGGGATCAGGATCGGCGCGCTGGCGAGCGCGAGCACCCACATCGTCTGATTGGCGATGGTCAGGAAATATTCGGCGTCCACGGGGAATCCTTCAGGTCGCGAAGCTGTTGGCGAGGCTGCCCATCGTCAGCGCCCAGCCATCGACGAGCACGAACAGCAGCAGCTTGAACGGCAGCGAGATGATCGTCGGCGACAGCATCATCATGCCGAGCGACATCAGCACCGTGGCGACGACCAGATCGATCACGATGAACGGCAGGAAGACGAGGAACCCGATCTGGAACGCGGTCTTCAGCTCCGACGTGACGAAGGCCGGCAGCAGGACTGCGAACGGGATGTCCTTGGCCGATTGATACGGCCCGGATTTCGCCAGCTCGGCGAACATCGTCAGGTCTTTCTTGCGGGTCTGCTTGGACATGAAGTCATGAAGCGGCGCGCCCGCGGCGGCGATCATCTGCGTGCCGGCTAGTTGCCCCGATGCATAGGGCTGGATCGCGGTCGCGTTCATCTGGCTGATGGTCGGCGCCATCACGAACAGCGACAGGAACAACGACAGCCCGATCAGCACCTGGTTGGGCGGGGTCTGCTGCAGACCGAGCGCTTGGCGGAGGATCGCGAGGACGATGATGATCCGGGTGAAGCTGGTCATCATCAGCAGGATGCCCGGCAGGATCGTCAGCAGCCCCATGATGATGAGGACTTGCAGCGACAGCGACAGCGGCGCCGACTGGCCGGTCTGCGCAGCCCCGCCCAGCTGGCCGAGCGCGCGGTCGACCGCATCGCCGACCCCGGGGACCGGCGCGGCGGGCGCGGCCTGGGCGAGAGCGGGCGCCGCGACGATCAGCGCGATCATCACCGCGAGCAGGACCCAGATCAGATTGGGCCCGCCGCGCTTGGTCGCAGGACGAGAGATCGCGATGCTCACTGGTCCACCTTGTCGAGCAGGTTGACGCCGCCACGCCCGACCGAGACGAGCAACCGTTTGCCTTCGAAATCGAGCACAGCGAGCCGCAGCCCGGGCGAGATCATCATCGTTTCCTTCACCGCGATCAGCCGCGTTGCGGGCTTGCCGGGCATGCGTGCTTCGAGCCGGCGCCACAGATAAAGGCACCCGATCATCAGGCCGCAGACCAGCGGCAGGAGGACGACGAGCTTGAGGATATAGGACCAGAGCATGACGGATCAGCCGCGCTTGTCGGGGTTGACGAGTTCGGTCATCCGCACGCCGAAGCGATCGCCCACCGTGACCACCTCGCCCCGGCCGATCAACGTACCGTTGACGAATACGTCGAGCAGCTCGTTGGCTTGGCGATCGAGCTCGATAACGCTGGACTCCCCAAGGGCGAGCAGTTCGCGGAGCGTCAGCTGGGTCGACCCGATCTCGACCGTCAGCTTGACGTCGACATCCTGCAGCAGCCGGAAATTGGCCGCGACCCCTGCGTCCCCGAAGGACGCGGACGGAAAGCCGCCGGTCATGTCGTTCATTGATCCTGTCCTTGGTCTTGATGCGCGATGGAGGTGAGGCGGACGGCCGCGAAGCCGTTGGAGATGCCGACGGTGCCGGTACCGAGCCGGTCGTTGCCGACCATCACCGGCACGTCGGCCGCGAAGCTGATCGGGATCACGTCGCCGGGCTTGAGGTCGATCAAGGTCTGGAGCGGCACCATCGGTTCGGCGAGCACCGAACGGACCGGGAATCGGACGTTCATGACCGAGCGGGTGAGGCCGGTCCGCCAGGCGGGATCGGCCTCGGCCTTGTCGAGCACCTTGCCGGTCAGCGTCGGCGCATGCGGCTTCAGCGCGGTAACCGGGTAGAGAAGATCGAGAAAGATCGGCTTGGCGCCGCCCGCAGCGATGCCGAAGCGGGTGACGACCATGGCGTCATCGGCATCGATGCTGAGCATCGACGCGTTGGTCTCGACGCGGGTCGGCGTGAAATCGATCCGCGTCAGCGGCTCCCACGCGGCGCGCAGCGGCGTCGCGATCATCGCACCGAGCCGAGCCATCATCGCTTCGGCGGCGGGCGAGAACTCGCTCGGCAGGACCGCGGGGGCAGCACCCGTGCCGCCAAAGAACTGGTCGAGCAGTTCGAGGACGAAGCGACCGTCGACCACGCACAGGGCGTGCGCGCCACCGGCGTGCGGCGGGTTCATGGCCATCGGCAGCCATGCGGTGAGGGCGTCGGCGCGTTCGGCGCGGTAATCGGCGA
The DNA here is from genome assembly GCF_964243315.1 of uncultured Sphingomonas sp. Taxonomy (GTDB): domain Bacteria; phylum Pseudomonadota; class Alphaproteobacteria; order Sphingomonadales; family Sphingomonadaceae; genus Sphingomonas. Next base: position 9,051 of record NZ_CAXTEM010000057.1, read on the forward strand.
AACGCTGGACGACCAGCGGTTCGGCCCAGGCGCGGACCTCCTGGCGAAGCAAGGGTTCGAACACCCCGCGCAGCCCCCGCGCGAGCCGCGCCGAGAGATGCTGCAGGGTGTGCAGATCGCCGAACGGATTGAGCTTGGCGACGCCCAGGCCACTCGCGTGACTAGCCTAAACGCGATCCCGCTCGCGCCGTTCGTTTACCTTCGTTGCCTCGGCATTAACCATGCCTCACTGAACAACGAAATTGGTAAAGTAAACGTTACCGACGCCGCCAAAACCCTCTTTGTTCTTAAGCGTATCGTTGATTGCCTTAGCCAATCGGGCCTGGAGTTGGCGCTTGCCGTCCGAGGTGAAGACCTGATCCTCGGTGGTGTCGCCGAGCGTCATCAGGATCGCGGATCGGACCGCAATCTCGTTGGTCTTGATGTGCTCGATCACCGTGTCGTCATAGGGCGTCGACACCGCGACGCCGACCTGGACGAAGTGCACCGAATCGCGGAGGTTGGAAGTGAAATCCTTTTCCAGCGCGTAATAGTTGGACGCGTATTTGTCGCCGCCCTCGCCCGCGGGCGTGGCCTTGCCGCCATGGCTCGCTTCGGCTTCCTCGCCGCCGCCGTGATCGCCTTCGCCGCCCTCGCCCCCTTCGCCACCGCCATGCTTCTGCTCGCTCTTCGGGACCAGCTTGGGACCGGCGGGCTCATGCTCCTTGGCATCGTCGCCACCGCCGACCATTCCGGCCTTGGTCGCGTAGATACCCGCGCCGACCCCGCCGCCGATCAGCGCCAGGAACGCGACCGCCATCACGATCAACTTCATCTTGCCCTTCTTCTTAGGAGGGGCGGCGGCTTCGTCGGGCTTGTCACTCATCATCGGGTCCTTCAGGCGAGCCGGCCATCATCGGCGCGGTCTTGATCGTCATTGCTGGGGGTGGAACGGCGCGGCGCTGTCGGCAGCGCGGCGTCACGCTGCGGTTGACGCTGCTGCTGCGACTGTTGCGGCTGCTGCGAGGCCGAGCCGGCGGCGCCGGCGTCGACCACCGTCTGGCCGAGCCGCAGTCCGCGTTCTTCGGCGAGTGCGGCGAGGCGAGGCTGTGCGTCCTGAATCAGCGTCCGCGTCGTCGCCTGTTCGGCGGTGAACTGGACGTGCAGCGTATCGTGGTCACGCTTCACCGCGACGTCGATCATGCCGAGCGCATCCGGGATCAGGCGGATCCGGGTGTCGCCGGCGTCGGCATTGTCGCGAAGCGTTTCGATATGAGCGATCATCGCTTGCGGCCAGCGCTCCTGGCGCATGTCGAGCGTCGGCTGGGCCGCGGTCGCGACCGGCGGGGCGACCGGCGCGGCGAGCGGCGCGACCGAACCGAGCGACGCGAAGGGATCGACGGCCTCCTCGCCGCGCTCGTGCCTCGCCGCCGCGGATATCGCTGCCCCAAACACCTGCAGAGCGGGACCGACCACGATCGCCGGCGGCGGCGTGGGGGCGGCGGCGGTCGGCGGCGCGACAACGGGCGCCGGCGATTGCACAACGGCAACCGGCGGGGTGTCGATCGAAGGCAGTCGCGGCGGGGCCGTCAGGGGCGTCGAGATAGTTGGGGTTGTGGGAAGCGGCAATGCGACCTCCCCCCCTGGCATCTCAGGAACAGGCAGGGCCGGCGCGCTGGCGAGCGGCGTCACGACCGGCGCGGCGCCATCCCACCGGGTGTCGCGCAAGGTCTGCTGAATGGCGGCGGCAATGACGGGCCGTGCGGGCGGTCCCTGGCGCGCGACCGAGATCAGCGGCAGCGGTGACGTCTTGACCTTAGGGGCGAGGACCGCGGTCTGGATCGGCGATATCGTCGCGGCGAGCGGGGCCGTCGGCAGAGAGGCGGACAGATCGACCGGCGTCTCCGGTTCTTCGCTGTCGCTCGATTGTTCGGTCTTTTCCTTCGGTGGTAAGATCTTCGTCGCGACGACCGGTTGCTGGCGTGTGCCCAGCATCGGAACGGCCGCGAGCGACGGCACGATCTTGTCGGGGGTCGGCGGCGCCGGCTCCTCGACCGGTGGGGTCGCCATGAGCGGCGGCGCACCTTCGGCCATTATGATCGCGGGCATCACGTCGATCGGTGCGGCAGTGTCGCTTGGGGGGAGCATGGCTGGCTCGACCGGCAACCCGGTGCCGCTAGCGGCAACCGGCTGCCGCACCAACTGATCGAGCGGTGCGGCTTCGCCGACCATCGGCGGCGCGACGTTAACGGTGGCGCCGAGTAGCGCCTGGAAATCGAGGGCGGGCTCGCCAAGCGTGAGCAGCGACGCGGGCACCTTGCCGGGCGCGCCGGGGACCAGCGACATCGTGGTGGTTGAAGTGATCGTCGGCATCTTTTCTCGTCGCAAACAGGCTGGTTAATACCTGCTCAGCAAGGATCGTGCCGAATGCTCCTGGTGCTCGGTGTGGCCTCCAACGCACGGATCGCCTTCAGCACCGCATCGGTATTCGCCCGGGCGATCAGCTTCTCGATCGCGCTCTGGTCGCGTTTGGCGGCGCGGGTCGCCTCGGCCGCGCGCGCGACGAACTGCTCGGCGGCATCGACCCGCGCACGTGCCGCGGTTGCCGAATCGTGGAGGCGCTCACGAAAGTGGGCAGTGGCCGATAGGCTCGCGGCAGTTGCGGACACCGCAACCGGCGCCACCGCATCTGCGAGCGCGGTGATCCGTGACGCGAGCAGCGCTTCGCTGGCCGCTTTATCGTGGGCGCGCGCTTCGTCAGCGCGTGTCAGGTTCAATTGCAGCGTGCGCACACGGTGGAGCCGCGCAAGCTTCTTGGCGTCAGCCATCGCCGAACACGCCGGTCAGCTCCGCAATCGAATCCCCGAGCGGCACGTTGGCGTCCGCATCCTGGCGGATATATTCCATGATCGCGGGATGGCACGCAATCGCGGCGTCGATTCGCGGGTCGGCCCCTGGGCGATAGGCGCCCATCAGGACGAGATCGCGATTCTCCTCATAGGTGGCGAGGTGGCGGCGCAGCGATCTGGCGGCATGGACGTGCGCGGGCGCGGCGATGTCGGTCATCACGCGGCTGACCGACGGGCCGATGTCGATCGCGGGATAGACGCCGTGCTCGGCGAGGGCGCGGCTGAGCACGATGTGACCGTCGAGGATCGATCGCGCGGCGTCGACCACGGGATCGTTGCCGTCGTCGCCATCCGCCAGCACCGTGTAGATCGCGGTGATCGACCCGCCGGTGCGGACATCGACCCCGGCTCGCTCGATGAGGTTCGGCAGCATCGCGATCGCGCTCGGCGGATAGCCACGCGCTGACGCGGGCTCGCCGAGTGCCAACCCGATCTCACGGCCGGCATGCGCAACGCGCGTCAAGCTGTCCATGATCAGCAGGACCTTCTTGCCCTCCGCCCGAAAGCCCTCCGCGATCGCGGTGGCACGCAAGGCGCCGCGAATCCGCAACACCGGGGAGTGATTGGCGGGCACCGCGACCACCACCGATCGCTCACGGGCGGCGCCAGCGACCTTGGTCTCGAGGAAGTCGGCGACTTCGCGGCTCCGCTCGCCGATCAGGCCGATGACAATGACATCGGCCTTCGCGGCCCGTACGATCATCCCGAGCAGGACGGACTTGCCGACCCCGGAGCCGGCCATGATGCCGACCCGCTGCCCTTGGCCTACCGTCAACAACCCGTTGATCGCGCGCACGCCGACATCGAGCGGCTCGAGCACGCGGCCGCGATCGAGCGGCGATTGGAGCTTGCCCGCGAGTGGCCAGCGCCCGGCGCCGCGGATCGGCCCGAGACCGTCGATTGCCTTGCCAGCGCCGTCGACCACACGACCCAGCAGTGCATCGCCGACCTCCGCCTCGCCGGGCGCTCCGATCGGCCGGACCGGCGCCTGGGGCAACAGCGCTGCCGGTCCACCGAGGTTCATCATCAACGTGCGGCCGCCACGAAAGCCGATCACCTCGGCTTCGACGCCGGTGGCCGGATCGCCGACCTGGCAGACGGTGCCGACCGGCAGCGATAGGCCGACCGCTTCCATCAGCAGCCCGTCGTAGGAGGCAAGGCGACCCGACACGCGCGGGGCGGGCCGGAAATCGGACGCACCCAAGGTTTCGAGATAATCGGCGGTGAAGCGGTTCAGCACGCGGCCGGCACCGCGGCACGATCGAAGGCGCTGGCGAGCTGGTCGACCCACAGATCAGGGCCATCCTCGACGATGGTCGATGCGCTTTCGAGAACGAAACTGCCGCGCCCGACGCCCATGTCGCCTGCGGCGAACACGGTCTTGGGCAGCTTGCCTTCGACCAGTGGAACGTCTGCGGGATTGAGCCGCAGCAACGCCGATTCGGCAGAGTCGGCGAGCAACTCGGCGGCCAACTCGACCCGCTCGCCGAGCAGATCCGCGGAAACGCCGACCTCCCCCACCAGGCGCGTGACCAGGAACAACACGGTTTGCCTCAACTGCCGCGCGATCCGGTCGCGGTCGACTGCGCCCCCGGTTGCGAGCGCATCGCCCAAGGTCGAGAGCAGCCGCTCGTCGCGTGCTGCGCTCTCGCGGGCGGCGGCAGCGGCGGCGGCGAGGCCTTCTTCGTAACCGGCGGTGTGCGCGGTGCTGATCGGGTCGATGAACTGGCTCGGCTCGCCCGTAGGATCGAGCGGGTTCCAACCCGCGGTTGGGTTATGCCCGGCATCGGCGGGGCTGAAGTGGCGCGGCCGCGGCATCGCGGCGGCATCGCGCAGGTCGGCGGGCGCGAAGCCCATCGGCGGCGCGAACACCGCTTGCAGAATGTGCGCGGCGGCGTCGTGACGCGCGGCGAAACCGGCGTGGAAATCAGACATAATCGTCCTCGCCCCCGCCCATCATGATCGTGCCGTCCTTGGCGAGCCCGCGCGCGATCGCGATCATCGCCTTCTGCGCGTCGAGCACCTCGGCGAGCTTCATCGGCCCGCGTGCTTCCATCTCGTCGCGGATGCCGTCCGCAGCGCGCGCGGACATGCAGCCGAGGAAGCGATCGCGAACCGCCGCATCGACGCCCTTCAGCGCCTTGGTCAGGATATCGCCGTCGACGTTGCGGATCAGCGCGCCCAGATTCTTGTCGTCCATGTCGAGCAGGTTGTCGAAGACGAACATTGCCTCCTCGATGGCCTTGGCGACCTCGCGATCGATCTTGAACAATTTGGGCATGACGCGCTGCTCGGTCGCCTTGCGCGCGCCCGACAGGATCTTCGCGGCCTCGCGGGTGCCGCCGAGGGTCACGCCCTGGGACTGGGCGCCGCCGCCGGTGCGGTTCGCGAGCAGGGTCTTCAGCGTTTCGATCGCTTCGGGCGTGATCGGGCCGAGGCGGGCGATGCGGTGGAGGATGTCGGGTTGTGCCGCTTCGGGCAGCAGTTCGAGCACCTGGCCGCCGACGACCGGATCGAGATTGGCGATCAGCACTGCGGCGATCTGCGGATGTTCCTTTTCGATCATCTGCGCGATCTCGGTCGCGTCGAGCCAGTCGAGCAGCTCGAGCTCGCACGCGGCCTCGGGCGGCGTGATTCGCGCCAGCACGCTCTCCGCCTTGTCGGGACCCAGCGCGCGGTTCATCACAGCCTCGATCTGGGGGCGCGGATCGAAGCCGATCGCGGTCCGTTCGCGGGCATGGCCGACGAAATCGTCGAGCACGTCCTCGACTTCCTGCTCGCTGACGTCGGCGACGTTGAACATCGCCTTGCCGAGCTGCCGGACCTCTTCGGGTTCGAGCTTCTGAAGGATCGCGGCGGCTTCCTCCTCGCCGACCAGCATCATCAGCACCGCGGCGCGTTCGACGCCGGTATAGGTACGCAGTCCGGTGCTCACTTGGCGTCGGCCTTGATCATGTCGCGGACCGCAAGCGCGGCGCGGGTCGGGTTGTCGCGGGTGAAGCCACGGACCGCCCCGATCCGGTCGTCATAGCCGCGGGTCGATTCGAGCTGATCGAGGCTGACCGGCGCGGCACCTGGCGCCGCAGCGTCGAGCGCGCCGATCGGCGCACCGAGTGCAGGCCGCGGCGCATCGTCGCGCTTCTTCATCAGCGCCTTGGACAGCGGGCGGACGCCGAGCATCAGCACCAGCAGCGCGATCAGAATGGCGGTGACGTTGCGCGCGATGATCGGCAGCCAGGCATTGTCGTACCAGGCCGGGCCGTCGACCGCGGCGGCATCGGCGCCGGCGAATTTGCGGCTGATCACCGTGACATTGTCCTGACGCGTCTGGTCATAGCCGACCGCGCTCTTCACCAGATCGGTGATCTGGGTGATCTCCATCGCGGTACGACGGGTCTTGTCGGGATCGCGCAGCAGCACCGCGACCGACAGCCGCTTGATCGAGCCGGGTGCGTTGCGGGTGACCGAGACTTCCTTGCCAAGGTCATAGGCGCGCTGGAATGCGTCGGATTGCTTGGCGGCGTCGGGCGCGGGTCCACCGGCGACCGGCTGCGGGGTCGCCGATCCGCTGGCGCCATTGGCGGCCTGCGGAGTCGACAGCGTGCTCGCGGGCGGCGGCGTGTTCGACAGCGCGCCGGGAATGCCGCCGGGTGCGCCGCCGCCATCCTTCAGATTGCCGACCCAATTGCCGGTCTCGGCGCGCAGCGTGCCCGCCTTGTCGTAGCTTTCGCGGGTCGCCTGGGTCTCGTCGAGGTTGACGTCGGCCTGGACCTCGGCGGTGAAGTTGCCCGCTCCTACGAGAGGGGTCAGCAGCTGGACCAGTTGGGCGCGGTATTTGTCCTCGACGCGGCGCTGGATGTCGAGCCGCTGGTCACCCTGCGCGCCGGCGCCCTGCGCACCGCCGGGCTTGGACAGCAAGGCGCCGAGCTGATCGACGATCGTCACCGCCTCGGGCTTCATGCCGGGCACCGACGAGGCGACCAGATTGATGATCGAGGAAACCTGCGCGTCGCTCAGCGATCGGCCGCCCTGGAGCTTCAGGATCACCGACGCCGACGGGGCGGCATTGTCGCGCACGAACACCGAGCTTTCGGGCATGGCGAGGTGGACCCGTGCCTCGGCGACCGCGTCGATCTCCTCGATCGATTTCGCGAGTTCGCTCTCACGAGCCTGGCGCAGGCGTTCGCCTTCGACGGCGCGGCTGACGCCCATCGGCAGCTGATCGAGGATCGCATAGCCGCCTGGTGCGGCCTTCGGCAGTCCCTGTCCGGCGAGCAGCATCCGCGCGCGGCTGAAATCCTCTTCGCCGACGGTCAGCGCACCGGTGCCGTCGTCGATATGGCTCTTGAAGTTCGCCTGATCGAGCGCGGCGGTGACCGCAGCCTTGTCCGAGTCGGGCAGCCCGGTGAACAACGTCTTCTGGGTCGGCGTCGACAGCGCCATCCACGCGAGCGCGGCGGCACCGATCAGCGCGATCATCAGCGCCATGGGCAGCGAACGGCGCACCGCGGGCTGCGCGAGCACGCTGCGGATCTGGAGCAGCGGGTTGGCGAACCGTTCGGGCGCGCCCATCGTGGTGGGGATCAGGGCTGTGCTCATGATATTATACCGGCATGCTCATGATGTCCTTATAGGCGGACAACAATTTGTTGCGGACCTGCAGCGTGGCTTCGAAGCCGACGCTGGCCTGCTGACGCGCGAGCATCACCTTGGCGATGTCGATCGTCTCGCCGCGCTCATAGCTTTCGCTGAGCTTGGCGGCCTGGTTCTGACCCTCGTTGACCTGCTTCAGCGCGCTGTCGAGCGTGTCGGCGAAGCTGCTCGGCTTGGCTACTTGGGTCGCGGCGGTCGGGTCGACCGTGCCCGCGCGGGCGAGCGCCTGGTTGCGTTCGAGGATCTGCGCGCGGAGCTGCATGACCCGGTCGACGCTCATCGCGCCGCCTACTGCCGAGACGCTCATGCCGATGCCCTCATGTCATGCGCGCGGGCGTCATGCTGGCGCGCAATGTCGTCGCCCTGTTCGCGCGCCTTGGCGAGGCGATAGCGCAGCGTGCGTTCGGAGATGCCGAGCCGGCGCGCGGTCTCGATCCGGCTGCCGCCGCACGCCTGCAGCGTTTCGCGGATCGCGGCGAATTCGCTCATCTGGACGATGTTGCCGAGCGTCGCGGGCTCGCTGGTGACCGGAGCCGACGGTGCGGCCATCGGCGGAGCCATGGGTGGAGGCGCGTGGATCGGGATGGGCTGTGCGGAGCGCTGGAAGGTGAAGGTCACCGGACGATCGAAGACGATGTCGCCCTCCTCGATGGTGTCGCCGGTCGCGAACAGCAGCGCGCGCTGGACGACGTTTTCGAGCTCGCGGACATTGCCGGGCCAGTCGTGCCGCATCAGCGCGTCGATCGCCTGCGTGGTCGGCCACGGCACCACCGCGCGGTTGCCGGCGTGGCGCAGGATCATCGTCGCGGTCAGCGCGGGAATGTCCTGCGGGCGCTCGGCGAGCGGCTTGGTGGTCAGCGGGAAAACCGAGAGGCGGTAATAGAGATCGGCGCGGAAGCGGCCCGCGGCGACTTCGCCCTGGAGGTCCCGGTTGGCGCAGGCGATGACGCGGACGTCGATCGGCTGCGGGGTCGACGCGCCGATCGGCACCACCTCGCGCTCCTGCAACACGCGGAGCAGCTTGGCCTGCAACTGGATCGGCATCTCGGCAATTTCGTCGAGCAGGATGGTGCCGCCATTGGCAGCGCGGAAAAAGCCCTCGCCGCCCGACGACGCGCCGGTGAACGCGCCCTTCTGATGGCCGAACAGCAGGGCCTCCAGCATCGTTTCGGGCAGCGCGGCGCAGTTGATCGCGATGAACGGGCCGTCCTTGCGCGGCGATCCGTTGTGGATCGCGCGGGCCAGCACTTCCTTGCCGGTGCCGGTGGGGCCGTTGATCAGCACGGTGATGTCGGCTTGCGCCACTCGCTCGGCGAGGGCGAGCAAGGCGAGGCTCTCGGGGTCCGCGGCGGTCGGCGTGTCGGGACCCGCGACGAGGGCGCGGGCGAAGCCGTAGCCGATCGCGGCGTCGGCAGCAGCGAATGCGATCCGCGCCGGGTTGCCGCCCTGCGACGGGATCACGTGGCGACCGTCTTCACCGATCACGACGGTGCGCGCCGGTGCGGTCACCGCCTCGCCATCGGCGACCAGGAACAGGTCGCGCGGCCCCGCCGGGGTGGTCTCGAACGAGCCGACGCCGAACCCCTGCGCCCGAAGGCTGGAGATCAGGGCGTAGCGGCGGGCGGTAACGGCAGCAGTCGGAAAGATGGTACGCATGGTGTTCCCCCAAGAACAGCCCGGGGAATGCGGCCATGGTGGTAAATCTCTGGTTAAAGCGCTTGCCGGGGCGGCAAATAATTTCCGGGCGCACATACGGGCGGGCGCGCCGCCGCCTATGCGCGCGCGCGAAGCTCGCGAAATTTCCGCTAAAGCCCGCCGCGACGCTGCCGTTCTAGCATTTGGTTGCTTGGTCCTTCCGCTCTGGGGGCGGCGGGGAGC
>NZ_CAXTEM010000058.1:0-18331 GCF_964243315.1 uncultured Sphingomonas sp.
GGCCGATGCGGTGGACGTAATCGTCGGGGTGCCACGGCGCGTCATAGTTGAACACCGTGCTCACGCCCTTGATGTCGAGCCCGCGCGCCGCGACGTCCGACGCGACCAGCACGTTCACCACGCCAGTCTTGAACAGTTCCAGTTCGGCGAGCCGCTGCGGCTGTTCCATGTCGCCATGGATCTCGCCCGATTTGCGGCCGGCCTGACGCAGCACCTTGTTGAGTTCGCGCACCGTCGTCTTGCGATTGCAGAAGATGATCGCATTGGTCACCTCCTCCTGGTCGAGCAATCGGCGGAGCCGCTCGCGCTTGGCCGATTGCGACGGCACCGGCACCAGATATTGCTTGATGTTGAGGTTGGTCGACGCCGGGCGCGACACCTCGATCATCTTGGGGTTGGCGAGGAACTTGTCCGCCAGCTTCTTGATCGGCGGCGGCATCGTCGCGGAGAACAACAGCGTCTGCCGGGTCTTGGGCAGCTTGGTGCAGATTTCCTCGATGTCGGGGATGAAACCCATGTCGAGCATCCGGTCCGCCTCGTCGATCACCAGCATCGAACAGCCGGTGAGCAGGATCTTGCCACGGCCGAACAGGTCCATCAGCCGCCCCGGCGTCGCGATCAGGACGTCGACGCCCTTTTCGAGTGCGGCGAGCTGGTCGCCCATCGACACGCCGCCGATCAGCAACGCCATCGATAGCTTGTGGTTCTTGCCGTATTTCTCAAAATTCTCCGCGACCTGCGCGGCGAGTTCGCGCGTCGGCTCGAGGATCAGCGATCGCGGCATCCGCGCACGGCTGCGGCCCTGGGCGAGGATGTCGATCATCGGCAGCACGAAGCTGGCGGTCTTGCCGGTGCCCGTCTGGGCAATACCGATGATGTCGCGCATCATCAGCACGGAGGGGATCGCGCTCGCCTGAATAGGGGTCGGATCGGTGTAACCGGCGTCGGTCACCGTCTTCAGGAGTTCGTCTGAAAGGCCGAGATCGGCAAAGCTCATGCATGTTTCCGGATAGATGCGCGCGCAAGACGCGCCAGCAAACCCGTCGGCGCTCGCGGATTTGGTCGCGAAAGTCAAGAAATCAGCGCGGGCGGCGCTATTTGGCGGCAACCAGCGTCTTGAACGAATCAATCGCGCAGGTCGCCCCCGATCGCACGCGGATGACGTCGCGATCCGCGCAGATCATGCCGTCGCTACCCGGCCGGATGTAAAATCCAGAATAGAAATCGAGCGGCTGGCAATCATCGTCGAGGAGCGCGCGGATTCGCTTGCCCGTGGTCAGCGCGACGTCGACGGTACGCGGACGGACGATCATCGCGCCCGCCAGCTCGCTGCCGGCCACACATTTCGGCCCCTTCTTTTCTTTCCACCGGATCGGCACCGGCATTGCCGACGACGTGCGCCGCATCTGTCCTGGGCCGGGCATCGGCACGCGCGGCACCCGGATGATGATCCGCTGCCGTATCGTCACCTGAGCATATTGCACGCCGTCCGGCGCGAACGCCGCGCCATCGACGACGTTGGCCGCAGGAACGGCGAGCGCGAGCAGCGTGGCGGGGAGCACGGATTGGATCATGGTGTCCGTCAAATCCTAGGGCCGATCGTTGAACGGCGGATGAACTCGGCCTATCCGGCGACGATGACGGTTCCGCTGTCCTCTGCGCAAGCCGCGATGCTGGATGCACTGGCTTCGCAGCTCGACGCCAAGTCGGTGGTCACCGATCGCGACATGATCGCGCCGTGGGAGACCGACTGGCGCCGCCGCTATCATGGTCACGCGCCCGTGCTGCTCGCGCCCGCTTCGACCGCCGAGGTCGCGACGATCGTTGCCGCCGCGGCCGCGCACCGCGTCGCGCTGGTGCCCCAGGGCGGCAACAGCTCGATGGTCGGCGGCGCGACGCCCCCCGCGGACGGCTCCGCGTTGCTGCTGTCGCTGCGGCGACTGAACCGCATCCGCAGCGTCGATGCGGATGCCGGACTGGCGGTGGTGGAGGCCGGCGTGATCCTCGCCGATCTTCACACGGCGGCGCTGGCGGTCGATCGGCGCTTTCCGCTGACGCTCGGCGCACGCGGCAACGCGACGATCGGCGGGCTGGTGTCGACCAATGCCGGGGGCACGCAGGTGCTGCGGTTCGGATCGATGCGGGCGCTGGTTGCCGGGGTGGAGGCGGTGCTCGCCGACGGTTCGATCCATGACGGGCTCGCCGCGCTCAAGAAGGACAATCGCGGCTGGAACCTCGATCAGCTGCTGGTCGGAGCGGAAGGAACGCTCGCGATCGTCACCGCGGCGGCGTTGCGGCTGGTGCCCGCCGCGCGGACCCGCAGCGTGGCCTGGGCGGGCACAGATTCGCCGGCCAAGGCGCTGCGGCTGCTCCGCCGCTGCCAAGCGGCGAGCGACGGAATCGAGAGCTTCGAGATATTGCCGCGAGAGTCGCTCGCAGCGGTGCTCGCCTATCTGCCCGGCGCGCGCGCGCCGCTCGCGAGCGAGCATGCGTGGCACCTGCTGATCGAGAGCACCGATCCGCGCGGCGACGCCGTTCTCGAGACGTTACTTGCCGACGCGATCGACGCCGAACTGATCGGCGACGCCACGCTGGCGGCGAGCGCGACGCAGATCGACGCGTTCTGGCAATTGCGCGATTCCATCTCCGACGCCGAACGCGCCACCGGGCCGGCGTCGCAGCACGATATCGCGGTGCCGGTCGATGCCATGCCTGCGTTCATGATCGACGCCGCCGCGGCGTGCGACGCGCGCTTTCCCGGCACCCATGCGTCGGGCTTCGGGCATCTCGGCGACGGCAACATCCATTTCCACGTGCGCGCCGCGGCCGGCACCGATCCCGCGCGCTGGTATGCCGAGAATGTCCCGGTCGTCACTCGCTTCGTCGACGATCTCGTCACCGCGGCGGGCGGAACGATCGCGGCCGAACACGGCATTGGACAGATGAAGCTAGACGAGCTCGAACGGCTCGCCTCGCCTGCGCGCCTGACCGCGCTCCGCGCGGTAAAGGCGGCGATGGATCCGCTCGGCATCCTCAATCCGGGCAAGCTCGTCGCGCTTGCGTCGGCACGCCCCGGCCCATAAAGCCTCGCGCCAATCGGCGGCGCGACCCGCTATCCTTTTTCGACTGGAGAGTCCCCATGGCCAGCGCGCCGCTTCCGCTTTTCTACAACGGGCTCGAGCCGCTTTCGAGCGAGACGCACGGCGACTGGCGCGTCCGCCCGCAGGATACCGCGCCGTTCCTTATCGGCCAGCATGCGGTGCCGATCACGGTCGACGAATTCGCGCTGGTGCAGCGTTTCATGCCGATCGTCTTCTCTGTCGGTGACGACGCGATCCCGCTCGCGCTGATGGGCCTGAACGAAGGCGTCAACGTGTTCATGGGCGACGACGGCAAGCTGATCGACAACAACTTCTACGTGCCCGCCTATGTCCGCCGCTATCCCTACATGCTCGCGCGGCTGCGTCCCGATGCCGACGAGCTGTCGCTCTGCTTCGATCCGACGTCCGAGACGATCGGCGCGTTTCCGGATGGCGAGCCGCTGTTCGACAACGGTCAGCCGAGCGATATCACCAAGAACATCCTGGGCTTCGCCGAGAGCTTCGAACAGGCGGGCGCGCGCACCCAGAACTTCATGAACGAGCTGCGCGAGTCCGGCCTGTTGATGGACGGCGAGGTCTCGATCCAGCCAGACGGCGCCGAGCAGCCGTTCGTGTTCCGCGGTTTTCAGATGATCAACGAAGAAAAGCTCGTCGATCTCCGCGGCGATCAGCTGCGCAAGATGACAAAGTCGGGCATGCTCCCGCTGCTCTACGCGCATCTGTTCTCGCTGACCCTGATGCGCGACATCTTCGCTCGCCAGGTCCAGCAGGGAAAATCGCCGCAGCCGCAGCTCCCGACGCTGAACTGAGCGGCGGCGGGCGTCCCCGAGATCGCCCAGAAACCAAAAGCGTAAAAAAATCTTACGCTTTTTCATCGGGGGTTGAACCAAATCGCGGTTCACCTATTTTACTCCTGTACGGCGCTCGTGTCCCCCCTTTCTCGGGCCCGTATGACACACCTCCGGGTGTGTCTCCTCCCTGAACCTTGGCCACCTCGTGCTCCGCACGGGGTGGTTTTTTTATTCGGCCGCCGCGGTCATCGGATAGGCGAGGGCTTCGTCCTCGACCGCCGCGAGGATCCGCCGGACCAGTGCCACGCTCCGCGCGAACCCCAGTCCGGGCGCGTCTAACCGCCGGTCGAGGTACAGCGCGCGGTCGAGTTCTATCTGCACCGCATGGATGCCGCGATCGGGCGCCCCTTGGCGATCGAGGATGTGGCCGCCGGCATAAGGCGTGTTGACCGCGGAGCCGATGTCGAGGGCGGCGCACTCCGCCTCGACCCGCGCGACGAACCGTGCACCGCAGGATCGGCCGAAGCGATCACCGATCACGACCTGCGCGCCATCGATCGGCGGCATCGAATGCAGGTCGACCAGCACGGCGATCCCGAACGCGGCGCGGGTCGCGGCCAGGATGTCGCTCAATGCGTCATGATAGGGCCGGTGATCCCGCGCGATCCGCGCGGCGATGTCGTCAGCCGGAAAGCGCCGGCGCCAGATCTCGCCCGCCCCGCTCGCGCGCCGCGGCACCAGCCCCAGCCCGCTTCGCAGCTTCGCGCTCTGCTGCGGTGGCAGCGCGGCCGGTGCGCCCTCGTCGACTCGCGGATCGCGCTCGTCCTCGCCGCGATTGAGGTCGATCCACGCCCGCGGCAGCCGCTGGACGAGCATGATCTCGCCGGTCCGTGCCTCTAGCGCGACGCGATCGACGTGACGGTCCTCGAGCGGCAACAGGCTGGTCAACGGCACCCGCAGCGCCGCACGCAGCGCCAGCGGGTAATCGCGCCCGGCATGCGGCACCGATATCACCACCGGGCTTGCCGGCGCCGCTGGACCCAGCCGATCGAACGAACCCGTCATCGCCGCGACGTTAAGCCTCGGCTCCGATCATCGCAACGCTCTGGAATTCTTAACCGCTTCCGGCATAATCGGAACCGCAACGAGGGACGTGTGCGATGATCCGAATATTGCTGGCCGAGGACGACCAGGTCATGCGCGAGTATCTCACGCGCGCGCTGGAACGCGCCGGCTATGCGGTCACCGCGGTCGACCGCGGCACCGCGGCAATCCCGTTGCTCGAGACCGAGCGCTTCGATCTTCTGCTGACCGACATCGTGATGCCGGAGATGGACGGCATCGAACTCGCCCAGCGCGCCGGCGAGATGGTGTCGGGCCTGCGCGTCATGTTCATCACCGGCTTCGCGGCGGTGACCCTGAAGGCCGGGCGCGAGGTTCCGCACGCGCGCGTCCTGTCCAAGCCGTTCCACCTTCGCGACCTCGTGCTGGAGGTCGATCGGCTATTCGAAGTCGATAGCGCCACCGGCCTCAACTGAACCGCTTGCGTCGCGGCCAACCCGCGGCTAGAGGCACCCTCCTCGTGGGCGTGTAGCTCAGTGGTAGAGCACTGTGTTGACATCGCAGGGGTCGCAAGTTCAATCCTTGCCACGCCCACCAGACAAAAGGCTCGCCGATCTCCGGATCGGCGGGCCTTTTTTGTTCCAGCAGCAGATCGTGCGGCAAGCCGCCAAGCTGGACACGATCGCTTAGATCCGCGCATCGGCCAAGCTATCGATGATCTAATCCAGGTAAGTCCCAAGTTCGGTCACTTCGATAATTTTTGATGACCAAACGGTTGCATTGAGGCGTGGGAGCGCCAACTAGCGGAGCATTACGAAGTTCAACCTTGAAGGACCCTGAAATTGATCGAAGCAAATAAGACGGTCGAGCTTGCGACTGAGTTGACCGTCGCGTGGTTGTCCAATCATAATACCCGGACCAATGCCGACGACGTGCCGGCATTCTTGCAGCAGATGCATAGCGCGCTGAACCGCCTCTCTGCACCGTCCGCGGATGCCGAAGCTGCCCCGACCGAATATACGCCTGCCACCACGGCGCGGAAGTCACTGGCGTCGCCCGATCACATCATCTCGCTGATCGACGGCAAGCCGTATCGCACGCTAAAGCGGCATCTTTCGACCAACGGCTTGACCCCCGCCGAATATCGCGAGCGCTATGGCCTGAAGGCGGATTACCCGATGGTAGCGCCGTCCTACGCGGCGTCGCGGTCGGAAATGGCCAAGCGGATCGGCCTGGGCCGCAAGGCTGGTCAGACCGTGAAGAAGGCCGTGACCGACGCCACCGACGCGGCCGCCGCGCCGGCGAAGGCCGCGGGTCGCAAGGTGCGCAAGACTGCCGCCGAGGCCAAGCAGGCTGCGACCGAGCATCTCGGCTGACGAGACCGGGGCGAAGACGGGCAGGCGTCCGTCTTCGCCCAAGCTGCAGAAGTCGCGAGCGCCGTCATTGTCGCGCGACTTCGAAGATTGAACGCCCCACACGCCCTCTGACCGTCATGTCTTCGCGCCGCCGAAGTGCTCGTGCGGATATCGAGGATGCGGCCGCGGCGTGGATCAATGTCGATGGCACCCGCGTCCGCCCGATATTTGTACCGATCCTCACGAAATCCATCTGTTCCATGACTCACCCGGCGTGTACCAGACCCGCGCAAGTGTCTGGGTTGGCCTCGAGCCGTCCGTGCAGATCATCGGCGCGTGGAGAGCGGATCCAGTATGTCCAAGCTGATAATGCTGATCGAAGACACCGCGTTGCATCGAAAATTGTTCACGATCTGGCTCCAGATGGACGGCCATGTCGTCCATGTCGTCGCCGACGAGCGGATGGCACATACCGAAGCGGTCAACGTTCGACCCGATCTGATCATCGCGGACATCCGCCTGCCGCACATCGACGGCAAGGACGTCATCCGCATGCTGAAGTCGCGCGAGGACACGCGGCACATCCCCGTGGTTGCGCTGACGGTGCTCAACTCGCGCGAGGACCAGGAGGCGTGCATAGCCGCGGGTGCGGATACCTTCCTGAACAAGGATACCCGCCGCACCGACCTGCTCGACACCGTCCGGCGCCTCGGTAGTTAACCAAAGCACAACGCCTCGTCGCTAGGCGGGAGCGGGATGAGGCTGCTCCCGATCCGCCTGGAACTGCGTCTGCTGATCGGCGTCCCGACGCTGCTCGTCGGTGCGTCGTGCGTGCCCGGCAATGTCGGCCGACCCGCGACGATGGTGAACCTGCCGGTGACCACCACCGACGATCTGCTGCGCGGCATGGCGCTGGCGGTGCCGACCGACGTCGCCGATCAGCCGCTGCCAGCGGACGATCGCGCCTTCGTGAGCCACGACGGCGCACCCGCGTTCGACGCCAGGGTGCAGTCGCCGGACGACGCCGGGCGCGCGCTCGAATGCCTCACCGCGGCGGTCTATTACGAGGCGCGATCCGAGGCACTCGACGGGCAGCGTGCGGTCGCACAGGTCGTTCTCAACCGGGTTCGCGACCGTGCCTTTCCGCGCAGCGTCTGCGGCGTGGTCTACCAGGGATCGACTCGGCGTACCGGCTGCCAGTTCAGCTTCAGCTGCGACGGATCGTTGTACCGGCGGCGCGACGAAGGATCATGGGAGCGCGCGCGAGAGGTGGCGGCCGCCGCGCTGGGGGGCGCGGTCTATGCGCCGGTCGGGGCGGCGACGTCTTACCATGCGAGTTACATGCTGCCCTGGTGGGCGCCCAGCCTGACCCGGATCGGCACCGTCGGCGCGCACGTCTTCTACCGCTGGCGCAACGCAATGGAACGCGCTCTGTCGTTTCGGCAAAGCTATGCCGGCGTCGAGCCGAGCGTCCGGGTGGGCGGCCAAGGAGGTGATATCGGCGCGGGCACGTATGCCGGAGGCGGTAGCGGCGTGACCGTTCATTATGCGGGCGGGGACGACGGCGGCCCGGTTACCGTTCACCGCGGGACTGCCTCTGCGGCGTCGATCGCGGCGACCAGGGGCCAGCGGATGCTGACATCGGGAGTCCGCGTCCACCGCGGCGTCGAGGGACCCGACGGAGGCGATGATGCCGACTATGATTCCGGGCAGGACGATGCCGAGGGTGAGGGCGGCGCGATCTAACTAGGACAGCCACCCTATTCCGTTCGTCTCGAGTAGGGATCGAGTAGCCGCGTAGCGGCGTATCTAGAGCCCGAATCGAAGGACAGGTAAGCGCGTGAAACTTGTGCTTCGATACGAGCCGTCGATACGCTGACTAGCGGGAGCTACTCGGTCTCTACTCAGCACGAATGGTGGAATTGAGATCAGGTCGATTCACCCCCGATCGATTTCCGCCGCCAACCGCGCTACCGGGTGCGGGTCGCAGCCGGGAAGGGGATCGCATGCGCAGCCGTGATTTCGCGCTTCTCGTGCTCATCTGCCTTACCTGGGGCTTCAGCAACGTCGTCAGCAAGCTGGTGGTCGGCCCCTGGGCGGTGCCGCCACTCTTCTACGCCGCGGTGCGCTTCGCGATCGTCGTCGTCGTGACGCTGCCCTGGCTGCTCCCCGCGCCGCGGCCGTTATGGCGGATCGGGGCGGTCGGGCTGCTGATGGGCGGCGGCAGTTTCGGATTGTTGTTCATCGGTCTGCAGACCGCATCGCCCTCCGCCGCCGCGGTGGTCAGCCAAGTCGGCGTGCCGTTCACGACGCTGCTGTCGGTCCTGGTCCTGGGCGAGAAGATCCATTGGCGGCGCGGCCTCGGCATCGCGCTGACGCTCTGCGGCGTGTTGATCGTGGTCTACGATCCTGCCGGGCTGTCCTTGTCGATGGGGCTCTGGTTCATCGTCGCCGCGGCGTTCGCCGGGTCGGCGGGCGCGATCCTGATGAAGCAGATGGACAATGTCGCGCCGCTGCGTTTCCAGGCCTGGGTCGGCCTGATGTCGTTCCTGCCGCTGTCGATCGCCTCCGCGCTGACCGAGCACAACCAGTGGCCGAGCGCGATCGCCGCCGGCTGGCCGTTCGTCGCGGCGATGCTGTTCGCGGCGCTGGTCGTCTCGGTGTTCGCGCACACCTGCTATTACATGCTGATCGACCGTTACGAGGCGAACCTGCTCGCCCCATTGACGCTGATGACGCCGCTGTCGACGATCGGGTTCGGCGTCATGATCACCGGCGACAAGCTGGATGCACGATTGATCGTCGGCAGCGCGCTGGCGCTCCTCGGCGTGCTGATCATCGTGGTGCGGCGCAACCAGGTCGCGCCACTGCTGCTGGTCCGCGAACGTCCCTGACGGGCATCGCGGCCGAAGAAGCCGCTTTCCTACAACAAACCCATCTGGTTTCATGACTGCTCCCGACGAGGAGCTCCGACGATGGACATCGATACCCTGATCGACGCGGTGATCGCCCGCGAAGGCGATTATAGCGATCATCCCGCCGATCGCGGCGGTCCGACCCGCTGGGGGATCACCGAAGCCGTCGCGCGCACGCGCGGCTATGATGGCGAGATGCGCGCCCTGCCGCGCAGTGTCGCCGCCGCGATCTACCGTGCCGACTATTGGCAGGTGCCGGGGTTCGACCGCGTGGCCGAACGCGCCCCCGCTTTAGCCGCAGAACTGTTCGATTCGGGCATCAACCTCGGCATCGTCGTCGCTACCGGCTTTCTTCAGCGAGCGCTCAACGCACTCAACCGGGGCGCCGGCGACTACCCCGATATCGCGACGGACGGGCGCATCGGTGCCCGCACGCTGGCCGCGCTCGACGCCTTCCTCGCGCGCCGGGGCGAGGCGGGGGAGGCCGTGCTGGTGAAGGCGATCGAGGTGCTCCAGGGCGAACGCTACCTCGCGATCACCGAACGCCGCCCGGCCAACGAAGCCTTCCTCTATGGCTGGCTCGCGAACCGGATCGGCTAAATCGTGTCTCAACTTTCTCAACATTCGGCAACAGAAGGACATCGATCATGAGCATCTTCGACGGCATCATCGGCCCGATTGCGAGCATAATCGACAAGGTGATTCCCGATCCCCGCGCCCGCGACGCGGCCAAGCTCGAACTGCTGAAGCTCGATGGCGCGCACGAGCTCGAACGCGCCAAGGCGCAGATGGCCGCAATCCTGGCCGAGGCGCAGTCCGCCGATCCCTGGACCAGCCGCGCGCGTCCCAGCTTCCTGTACGTGATGTATGTACTGCTACTCTGGGCGATTCCGATGGGACTGATCGCGGCGATCCGTCCCCAGACCGCACAAGCGATCGCCGCGGGCATGAACGCCTATCTGAACGGCATCCCCGAACCGCTCTACGCGCTCTTCGGCACCGGTTACTTGGGTTACACTGTCGCGCGAAGCTGGGGGAAGGCAAAGGGCGTCGAGCGGTAGGGTCGGCAAATCCGAACCGCTGCTTGCGGATCGGGTGGAGGGCGCCTGTTACCGGTCCGGCCGCGGGGTTCCGGCGGCTGTCACCGGCTGCGGGCCATTCGGTGCGACCTCCAGCAGCGAATCGGCGCCGAGCACGCGGTACAGCGTCACCGCGTTGCTCGCGCCGATCAGCTGGGTCTGCACCAGATTGCGCTGCGCGGTGTAATAGGCGCGCTGCGCGTCGAGGCTGGTCAGGAAGGTGTCGATCCCGCCGCGATAGCGCAACGTCGTCAAGTTAAGCGTGTCGAGGGCGGCGGCACGGAAGGCGGTGTTGGCGCGAAGCTGCTCCGCGAAGGTGCCCTGGCGGGCGAGCGCGTCCGCGGTCTCGCGGAAGGCGATCTGGATCGCTCGTTCGTAGCTCGCGAGCGCCGCATCGCGCTGCGCCCTGGTAAATTCGACGCCGCCGACGCCGGCGCCCCCTTGGAAGATCGGCACGCTGACCTGCGGCGTGACCGAATAGTTGAACGCACCGCCGCTGAACAACGAGGTGAGCGCGTTGCTCGCGAAGCCGACCAGCCCGGTCAACGAAATGCGGGGAAACAGTGCGGCGCGGGCGGCGCCGATCTCGGCATTGGCCGCGCGCAACTCATATTCGGCTTGGACGACGTCGGGGCGACGCAGCAGCACGCCGCTGTCCAGACCGGCGGGTAGCGCGGCGACGCTGGCCTGCGCCTCGTCGATCGAGCCGGCGAGCAGCGCGGGATCGACCGGCGCGCCGACCAGCAGCTGGAGCGCGTTGACGTCCTGCGCGAGCGCGGTGCGCTGGAGCGCGAGATCGGCATTGGCGGTCTCCAGCACCTGTTCGGCCTGGCGGAGATCGGTGCGCGGCGCGATGCCGCCTTCGAGCCGCTGACGGGTCAGCCTGACGCTCTGCGCTGCGCTGGTGGCGGTGTCCTGCGCGATCTTGAGCAGGCTGGCGTCGGCGGCGTAGGTCAGCCAGGCGTCGGCAATGTCGCCGACGAGGGTCAATCGGGTCGCGCGGGCTGCGGCCTCGGTGCCGAAATAGCGGTCGAGCGCGGCACCGG
Source organism: uncultured Sphingomonas sp. (assembly GCF_964243315.1). Taxonomy (GTDB): domain Bacteria; phylum Pseudomonadota; class Alphaproteobacteria; order Sphingomonadales; family Sphingomonadaceae; genus Sphingomonas. The sequence goes on from NZ_CAXTEM010000058.1 coordinate 11,350, forward strand.
TAAGAGAACGAATGCGGCCGAACAGGTCGAGCTCGAACGCGGTGACGCCGAGGTTGACCGAGAAGGAGCTGCCGCGGCCGCCCGAGGAGATGACGGTGCCGCCGGTCCCCGTCCCGGTGCCCCCAGTCCCGGTCCCGGTGCCGCCGGTGCCTGTTCCAGTGCCCGTGCCGCCAGTCCCGGTTCCACCCGTGCCGGTGCCCGTTCCACCGGTGCCTGTGCCGCCACCGACCGCGGTGCCGGTCGTCGTGGTGCTGCCGTTGCCGCCGCCCGAGTAGCTGTAGCGTGCGTTGCCGTCGATCTGCGGGAGGAGGTCGGCGCGCTGGATGCGGTATTGCGCGCGCGCTGCGGCGATGTTCGCGGCGGCGATGCGCAGGTCGCGATTATTGGCGAGCGCCTGCTCCACGATCCGCTGCAAGCGCGCATCGCGGAACACGTCGCGATAGGTGATCGCGGGCAGCGCTGCCTCGGACTGGCGCAGATAGGCGTCGCCGACCGGCCAGGAGGTCGGCACCGGCAATTCGGGGCGGACATATTTGGGCGCCAGCGAACATCCGGCGAGCAGCGTCGCGGTGAGCATCAGGGGGAAGGCGCGGCGCATCATGCTGGCTCCGGCGCGGGGTTGGCGGGCGGCATCGGCGGCGCGGGCGGTTGATCCTCGCCGCCCTCGCCGTGCTTGCCCTGGTGACCCGTCGCACGGCCGCGAATCTTGGCGATGCCGTCGCGCACGCCGCGACGGACCAGCACGAAGAAGAACGGGATGTAGAAGATCGCGAGCAGCGTAGCGGTCAACATCCCGCCGATCACCGCGGTGCCGATCGCAATGCGGCTGTTCGCACCGGCGCCGGTCGAGATCGCCAGCGGCAACACGCCGAAGATGAACGCGAACGAGGTCATCAGGATCGGCCGCAACCGTATGCGCGCCGCTTCGAGCGCTGCATCGATCACCCGCGCACCCGATCGCTCGGCCTGTTCGGCGAACTCGATCATGAGGATCGCGTTCTTCGCGGCGAGCCCCATCGTCGTCAGCAGGCCGATCTGGAGATACACGTCGTTGATCAACCCGCGCAGCGTGACGGCCAGCACGGCGCCGACCAGCCCGAGCGGGATGACGAGCAGCACCGCGACCGGGATCGACCAGCTTTCGTAAAGCGCGGCAAGGCACAGGAACACGACGAGCAGGGACAGCCCGTAGAGGATCGGCGCCTGGCCCGACGACAGCCGCTCCTGGAACGACAGGCCGGACCACGCCACGGTGGTGCCGGGGATCTTGCCCGCCAGCGCCGCGATCTTCTCCATCGCCTCGCCCGAACTCGTGCCGGGCGCGCCGGAGCCCGAGAACTCGTAGGACGGAATGCCGTTGAAGCGCGACAGCGTCGTCGGTGCTTGCGACCAGCTGGTCTGCGCGAAGGCGGAGAACGGCGCCATCGCACCGGTCGAGCCACGAACGAACCATTGCGACAGGTCGGACGGCGACGAGCGGTACGGCGCATCGCCCTGGACATAGACGCGCTTGACGCGGCCGCGGTCGACGAAGTCGTTGACGTACTGGCCGCCCCAGGCGGTCGACAACGTGCTGTTCACCGTCGTCTGGCTGAGTCCGAGCGCGCTGAGCTTCTGCTGGTCGACATTGACCTGCAGGGTCGCGACGTCCGGCAATTCGGTCAACCGGATCGACGCGAGCGCAGGGTCCGCCCGCGCCGCGGCGAGCAGCTTCTCGCGCGCGGCGGCAAACTCGGTCTGGCTCATGCCGCTGCTGTTCTGGAGCTGCATGGTGAAGCCGTTGGACTGGCCGAGACCGCGGATCGCCGGGGGCACCAGCGCGAACACCTGCGCATCGCGTTCGCCGCGGAACGCCGCGCCGGCCCGCGCGACGATCGCGTCGGCGTTGTTTTCCTTGCCCTTGCGATCTTCCCACGGCGCTAGCGCAATGAAGCCCTGTCCGGTGTTCTGACCGCTAGTTCCGCCGCCACCGCCGCCGGCGACGGTGAACATCGTCTTCGTGTTGGCAGATTCCTGCGTGTAGAAATACTGCTCGACCTCGCGCTGTACCGCGGTGGTGCGCGCCTGGGTGGCGCCGGCGGGAAGCTGGAACTGGACGAGCGCGGTGCCCTGGTCCTCGGTGGGCAGGAAGCCGGTAGGCAAGCGCAGGAACAGCACCGCTAGAAGCGCGAGGGTACCGGCGTAGATCAGCAGGAACAGCCATTTGCGGTTGATCACCGTCTTCACGCCGTTCGAATAGCGTTCGATGCCCTTGTCGAAGGTCGTGTTGAACTTGGTCGATGCGCGGGCGAAGAAGTTGGCGACACTCGGGAAACGACGCTTGAACCAGCCGCCATCGCCCTGATCCTTCTTTCGCTTCAGCAGCGTCGCGGTGAGCGCTGGCGACAGGATCAGCGCCACCAGCACCGACAGGATCATCGCCGAGACAATCGTTATCGAGAACTGGCGATAGATCACGCCGGTCGAACCACCGAAGAACGCCATCGGCAGGAACACCGCGGACAGCACCAACGCGATCGCAACGAGCGCGACGCTGATCTCGTCCATCGATCGGATCGTCGCGTCGCGCGGCGACAGCTCGGGATCCTCCTCCATCAACCGTTCGACGTTCTCGACAACGACGATCGCATCGTCGACCAGCAGGCCGATGGCGAGCACGAGCCCGAACAACGTCATCGTGTTGATCGAGAATCCGGCGAGATAGAACACCCCGAAGGTGCCGAGCAGCACCACCGGCACCGCGATCGTCGGGATCAGCGTGGCGCGCCAGCTTTGCAGGAACACGAACATGACGATGACGACGAGGATGATCGCCTCGATCAGCGTCTTCACCACGTCGTCGATCGACAGCTTGATGAAGTCGGTCGAGTCGTTGGCGTAGGCATATTGCAGCCCGGCGGGGAACGACTTGGCCTGTTGATCGACGAACGACTTGACTAGTTCGGCGGTCTTCAGCGCATCGGCGCCCGGTGACAGCAGCACCGCGATGCCCGCGCCAGGGTGGCGGTTGACGCGGCTGGTGGCGGCATAACTCTCGGCGCCGAGCTCGATGCGCGCGACGTCGCGCAGCTTGACGGTGGCGCCGCTGTTCTGGGTCTTGACGATGATCTCGGCGAATTGCGCGGCGGTCTGCAGCCGGCTCTGCGCGGTCACCGTTGCGTTGAGCATCTGCTCGCGCGACGAGGGCTGGCCGCCGATCTCGCCCGCCGCGACTTCGGCATTCTGTGCCTGGATCGCGGCGATGATGTCGCTCGGCATCAGCTGGACGCGCGCGAGCTTCGCGGGATCGAGCCAGATCCGCATCGCATATTGCGAGCCGAACACATTGGTGTCGCCGACACCCTCGATGCGGCCCAGCGGATCCTGGAGGTTCGAAACGAGATAGTCCGACACGTCCTGGTTGGTCAGCTTGTCGGTGGAGTCATAGACGCCGACGATCATCAGGAAGTCGGGGTTCGACTTGCGGACGACGAGGCCCTGCTGCTGCACCTGTTGCGGCAAGCGCGCGATCGATTGCTGGACCTGGTTCTGGACCTGGACCTGCGCGATGTCGGGATCGACGCCCTTGTCGAAGGTGGCGGTGATCGTCACCTGCCCACGCGAGCTCGACGACGACTGGAAATACAGCAGCCCGTCGATCCCGGTCAGCGATTGTTCGACGACCTGGGTGACGCTGTTCTGGATGGTCTGGGCGTTCGCGCCGGGGAAGGAGGCTCGGACGGTGACCTGGGGCGGGGCGACGTCGGGATATTGCGCGATCGGCAAGCCGAGGATCGCGCCGACGCCGCCGAGCATGACGATGATCGCGAGCACCCATGCGAAGATGGGCCGATCGATGAAGATGCGGGATAACATGAGGGCGTCAGCCGCCCTTTGCCTGGGCGCCGCTTTGCCCCGATTTGCTGCCGTCCTTGCCGTCGCCCTTAGGTGCCTGGATGCGCTGCGGCGTGTTGGCGGGAACCGGCTTGACGGTCTGCCCCGGCAGCAGCTTGGCGAGACCCTGGGTGATCACCCGGTCGCGCTCGTCGAGGCCCCCGGTCACGACCCAGAACGCTCCCTGCGTGCGATCCGCCTTAACCGTCTTTTGCTGGACCTTGTTGCTCGGGCCGACGACCATCACCGTCGCCGTCCCCTTCGGATCCCGCGCCACCGCCTGTTGCGGGACGAGGAAGGCGCGGTTGTTGATCGCCTGCGCGAAGGTCGCGCGGACGAACATGCCGGGCAGCAACAAGCCCTGCGGGTTGGGAAAGCGCGCGCGCAGCGTAACCGTGCCGGTGTTGGTGTCGACCACGGTCTCCGCGAATTCGACTGTGCCGGTCTGGCCGTAGTCGCTGGCGTCTTCGAGCTTCAGCCGAACCACCGCCCTGGTCGGGACCACGCCGTCGGTGGCGAGCGAGCGGCGCAACGCGAGCAGGTCGGCAGAGGATTGCTGGATGTCGACGAACATCGGGTCCAGCCGCTGGATCTGCGCGAGCGGATCGGTCTGGCTGGCAGACACCAGCGCGCCGACGGTGAACAGCGAACGGCCGATCCGCCCGGTGATCGGCGCGGGGACGGTGGTGAACTTGAGGTTGATTCGCGCAGTTTCCAGCGCGGCGCGGGTCTGCGCGACCGATGCGGTCGCCTGCCGCGACGAGGCGATCGCGTTGGTGTATTCCTGCTTGCTGATCGCTTCGGCCGCGGCGAGCGGGCGGTAGCGTTCGGCGAGGACGCCGGTCGCTTCGGCATTGGCTAGCGCGCTTTGCAGGTTCGCGCGCGCCTCGTTGGCGGCGGCGCGGTACAGCCGCGGATCGATCTCGTAGAGCGTCTGGCCGCGGCGGACGAGCGTGCCTTCGGTGAACAGGCGGCGGCGGATGATCCCCGACACCTGCGGGCGCACGTCGGAGCTTTCGAATGCGCTGGTCCGCCCGGCGAGCTCGGTAGTGATCGCGACGCTGGTCGGCGTCAGCGTAACGAAGCCGACTTCGGGCGTGCCCTGCCCGGGCGCGCTACGGCCGCCCCCCTTTTGTTCGGCGCCGTCGCCCTTGCCGCACGCGGAAACTGCCAGCGCAAGCATCGCCAGCGTGGTTCCGGCACCGAGATGCCGCCAGGTCTTGCCGATTGTCGTCAATGCGTACGATCCGTTCGCCATGACCGGGCGAACGACCGGTCGGGTGCCAAATGCGTGAGCGGCCACCGAGTTGCATGGCTGCCGATGCTTGCCATTTGCGCGGAGACACGGCGACCATCAAGCGCGCAATTGTACGAAATTGTAACAAGGGATGGCATGGTCGCGCTGGCCACGACGATCGATGCGATGCGCCCTTTCGCCGACATTCGATCGAGCCTAGCGGTTTCGCATGCAGGACGACGACAAGAGAGTCGCAGCGGAGGCGGCGGTGGCGGAGATCGCGCCGGGGATGCTGGTCGGGCTCGGCACCGGATCGACCGCGCGGTTCGCGATCGATGCGCTCGGACGGCGGGTCCGGGAAGGCTTGGCGGTACGCGCGGTCGCAACGTCGGAAGCGAGCGAGCGGCAGGCGCGCGCGCTCGGGATCGAGATTCTGGACTTTGCCGGGGTCGAGCGGGTCGACCTGACGATCGATGGCGCCGACGAGATCGACGACCACTGCCGCGCGATCAAGGGTGCCGGCGGCGCGATGCTGCGGGAGAAGACGGTGGCGGCGGCGTCGCGGCGGATGGTCGTGATCGCCGACGGGTCCAAGCATGTCGCGGCGCTGGGCGCTGTCCCGGTGCCCGTGGAGATCCTGCCGTTCGCGTGCGCGTCCATACTGGCGACGCTTGGCGGCGCGCCCGTCCTGCGCTTGACGGACGACGGCGAGCCCTACCGGACCGACAACGGCAACTGGATTGCCGACGTCCGCTACGACCTCGACGATCCGCGGGCGGTGGCGCAACGGCTCGACTCGATCCCGGGCGTTCTCGGCCATGGATTGTTCCTGGACGAAGTGGATGCGGCCTATATCGCATGCCGCGGCGTCGTTACGCGACTGGAACGCTCCGCGCCTTCGGGGTAAGAGCATGCAAACTTGGCAACCGGATCGTGCGCGCGGCGTTCGGTCATCGTCTAGAACGAGGCTTTTCATGTCAGACACACAAACCGTCCCCGCCGCTTCGGCGGATTCGCAGCTGCACGAGGACGGTTCGCCGGGTCGGCTGGCGATCGATACGATCCGCACGCTGTCGATGGACGCGGTGCAGAAGGCGAATTCGGGTCACCCCGGCACGCCGATGGCGCTGGCCCCCGTTGGCTACACACTGTGGACTCAGTTCCTGCGCTACGATCCCGCGCATGCCGACTGGCCCAACCGCGACCGCTTCGTGCTGTCGGTCGGTCACGCATCGATGTTGCTCTATTCGCTGATCCACCTCGCGGGCATCGAGGAGATCGATGCCGAGGGTAACAAGACCGGCAAGGAGGCGATCAGCCTCGAGGATATCGAGCAGTTCCGGCAGCTGTCGTCGCGGACCCCGGGTCATCCCGAGTATCGGCACACCACGGGCGTGGAGACCACCACCGGGCCGCTCGGCCAGGGTTGCGGCAATTCGGTCGGCATGGCGATCGCGGAGCGCTGGCTCGCGGCGCGCTACAACAAGGACGGCTTCCCGCTGTTCGACCACGACGTCTATGCGCTGTGCGGCGACGGCGACATGATGGAGGGTGTTTCGGCGGAGGCGGCGAGCCTCGCCGGGCATCTGAAGCTGTCCAACCTTTGCTGGATCTACGACAGCAACCATATTTCGATCGAGGGCGCGACCGATCTGGCGTTCGACGAGGATGTCGGTCTGCGCTTCCAGGCCTATGGCTGGAACGTCATCCATATCGACGACGCCAACGACGTCGATGCGCTCGCGAAGGCCTTCGCGACCTTCAAGGCGACCGAGGACCGGCCGACCTTCATCGTCGTTCATTCGGTGATCGGCTATGGCAGCCCCAAGGCGGGCAGCGAGAAGGCGCATGGCGAGCCGCTGGGCGAGGACA
>NZ_CAXTEM010000059.1:0-18306 GCF_964243315.1 uncultured Sphingomonas sp.
CGCCGCGCGGGCCGTACATCCCGACCGCATGGACCTCGTCGAGATAGGTCAGCGCGTTGTACCGGTCCGCCAAGTCGCAGATCGCCGCGATCGGCGCAACGTCGCCCTCCATCGAATACACGCTCTCGAACGCGATCAGCTTGGGCAGTGTCGGGTCTTCCGCGGCGAGCAGTTCTTCCAGATGCGCGAGGTCGTTATGGCGGAACAGCCGCTTCTCGCACCCCGACTGGCGGATCCCCGCGATCATCGACGCGTGGTTCAGCTCGTCCGAGAAGCTAACGCAGCCCGGCAGCAGCTTCGCGATCGTCGACAGCGTCGCCTCGTTCGACACATAGCCGCTGGTGAACAGCAGCGCGGCTTCCTTGCCGTGCAGATCGGCGAGTTCGTGCTCGAGATCGACGTGATAATGCGTGTTGCCGCCGATGTTGCGGGTGCCGCCCGATCCGGCGCCGACATCGTGCAGCGCCTCCTCCATGGCCGCGATCACCGCGGGGTGCTGGCCCATCGCGAGATAATCGTTCGAACACCACACCGTGATCGGCTTGGGCCCGTTATGCCCTGCGAAGCAGCGCGCATTCGGGAACGCGCCCTTGTTGCGCAGGATGTCGATGAAGACGCGGTACCGCCCCTCGCTGTGGAGGCGGTCGATCGCCTGGGTGAACACCCGCGAATAATCGACGCGCGCGCCGGTGTCGGTACGATCCAAGCTCATGGCCGCGCGTTTACGCCCGAGTGGTTATTATTTCCAGCGCATTTGCGCGATCGCCGTGATCGACCGACCCTACAAGCCTTCGATCGTCGCGAACCCGCGAGCCGCGAGCGCCGGCGCCAGAGCCCGCTCCGCCTCGCCCAACCGCGTGAACACCGCCACTCCGGGCTCCGCGCGCTCGGGCCAGTCCTGCCCGACGGTCAGCGCCGCGATTCGCCGTGCGATCCCCGCCCCGCCATCGACGAACCGCACCGCGCGCGGCGCGGCGGCGGCGAGTTCGTCGGCGACCAGCGGGAAATGCGTGCACGCGTTGACGATCACGTCGATAGCCTCGCCACCCGGCTGGTCGAACAACCCCGCGAGCACCGCCCGATAGCGCGCGGGATCCGCCGCTGCCCCGCGCAGCTTCGCCTCGGCCAGCTCGACCAGTTCCGCCGATCCGTGGCGAAGCACCGTGCAATCGCCGGCGAACCGCGCCGCGAGATCGGCGACATAGGCCTGCCGCACCGTCGCGTCGGTGCCGAGCACGCCGATCGTCCGCGTGACGCTGATCGCGGCAGCGGGCTTCACCGCCGGCACCGTCCCCACCACCGGCAGGTCGAGCGCCGCGCGCACCGCGGGCAGCGCGATCGTCGAGGCGGTGTTGCACGCGATCACGATCAGCCGCGGGCGATACCGCTCCGCCAGCCGCCCCAGCAACGCCGGCACGCGCGCCGCGATCTCCGCCTCGCTCTTGATCCCGTACGGGAACCCCGCCGAGTCCGCGGCATAGACGAACCGCGCGGTCGGCAGCAGCGCGCGCGCTTGCGCGACGATCGACAGCCCGCCGACACCGGAATCGAAGAACAGGATCGGCGCGCTATCCACGCCGTCGCCCTTAGGGCCCGCGCCCGCCGCCGCCAAGGCGAGCGAGGTTGTTGGCGTAGCGTGACGATCCCGATATGATGGCGGCGATTGGGGGGACGGCCGTGCAGACCGACATCATCTGGGTTGCGCCCGCCTTGGCGCTGCTGCTCGGCTATGGGCTGGGATCGATCCCGTTCGGCATCCTGCTGACGCGCGCATTCGGCGCGGGCGACCTGCGTCAGGTCGGGTCGGGCAACATCGGCGCCACCAACGTGCTGCGCACCGGGCGCAAGGGGCTGGCCGCGGCGACGCTGCTGCTCGATCTCGCCAAGGGTGCCGCGGCGGTGCTGATCGCCGGGCGGCTGTTTCCCGGCGAGGCGCCGCTCGCCGCGATCGGGGCGTTCGTCGGCCATTGCTATCCGGTCTGGCTGGGCTTCCGCGGCGGCAAGGGCGTCGCGACGCTGATGGGGATCGTGCTCGCGCTGCACTGGCCGATCGCGCTGCTCTACGCGGCGGTGTGGCTCGGTCTGCTTGCGCTGCTGCGGATCTCGTCGGTGGCGGGGATGGCCGCCGCGATCAGCGCGCCGGTCGGCGCCGCGCTGTTCGGCCGGTTCGATCTCGTGATGCTGCTGCTGGTGCTCGCGCTGATCGTGCTGTGGAAGCATGGCGAGAACATCGAACGGCTGCTGACGGGCAACGAACCCCGCATCGGCCGCAAGGATGGCTGACGCCGCCACCGCGCGACTCCGTCTCCTGCGCACCGCCGGCATCGGACCGGTCACCTACCGCCAGCTGCTCGCGCGCTTCGCCACCGCGGACGCTGCGCTCGACGCGCTGCCGATGCTCGCCAGACGAGGCGGTGGCGCGCCGCCACGCAGCCCCGATGCCGCCACGATAGAGCGCGAGATGGCGGGCGTCGCCCGGCTCGGCGCACGCTATCTGTTCATCGACGATGCCGACTACCCAGCGCTCCTCGCCGAAATCGAGAACGCTCCGCCCGCGCTGGTCTTCCGCGGCGATCTCGCGCTGCTGCGTCGCCCCTGCGTGGCGCTGGTCGGCGCCCGCAACGCGTCCGCGGCGGCCTGCCGCTTCGCCCGCCAGCTCGGCCACGATCTCGCCGCCGACGCGACCGTCGTGTCCGGACTCGCCCGCGGGATCGACACCGCCGCGCATGTCGGCGCGATGCCCGCTACGATCGGGGTGATCGCGGGCGGCATCGACGTCGCCTACCCGCCCGAAAACGCCGCGCTCCAGGATAGCATCGCGCAACGCGGCCTGCTGATCGCCGAACAGCCCCCCGGCACCGAGCCCCACGCCCGCCACTTCCCCTATCGCAACCGAATCATCGCTGGCCTCTCGCTCGGCACCGTCGTGGTGGAGGCGGTCCCCCGCTCGGGCTCGCTGATCACCGCGCGGCTCGCGGGCGAGATGGGGCGCGAGGTGATGGCGGTGCCCGGCAGCCCTATCGACCCCCGCGCCCAGGGCGGCAATCTGCTGATCCGCGAGGGCGCGACCCTGGTCCAGTCCGCGGCCGACATCCTCGACCAGATCCTCCCGATCGACGCGCGCGCGGTCCGCTCCCCCACCAATCGCTTCGCCGCACCACCCCCGTCCGACCCCAGCGACCAGGAACGCCGCACCGTCACCGCCCTGCTGGGCGCGGTGCCGGTGCCGATCGACGAGCTGATCCGCCAGTCCGGCTGCACCCCCGCCGCAGTCCAGACCGTGCTTCTCGAGCTCGAGCTGGCACAGCGGATCGAACGCCACGCCGGGGCACGCGTCAGCCTCGCATGACCCGCTCGATCGCGCCGATCGTCCTATCCCGTGTCCTACAGCGCCTGATCGGTGCATCGAGAGCAATATGCCACCGCTTCCCCAACAGGACCTCTCCCCATGTACCGTTTCCTCTCGCGCGCCTGCGCATAGGGTGTGACTTTTGTGACTCTTGGCCCCGCTCGACCCACCGCTTGACGGCGCGGCGATCCCCTCGTCATCCTCGCGCGTACACGTAAGGACGCTTCGAACCCCCATGCAGCTTGTCATCGTCGAATCGCCGGCAAAGGCGAAAACCATCGAGAAGTATCTCGGCTCGGACTTCCGGGTCCTCGCCAGCTACGGCCATGTCCGCGACCTGCCCGCCAAGGACGGGTCGGTCGATCCCGATGCCGATTTCGCGATGGAATGGGAGAACTATGCGGACAAATCGAAGCAGCTGAAGGCGATCGCGGACGAAGCGAAGAAGGCCGACCGGCTGATCCTCGCGACCGATCCCGATCGCGAGGGCGAGGCGATCAGCTGGCATGTCCAGGAAGTGCTCCGCGCGCGGAAGGCCCTGCCGAAGGAGGTCGAGCGCGTCACCTTCAACGCGATCACCAAGCCCGCCGTGCTCCACGCGATGCAGCACCCGCGCGAGCTCGATACCGACCTGATCGATGCCTATCGCGCCCGCCGCGCGCTCGATTATCTGGTCGGCTTCACCCTGTCGCCAGTGCTGTGGCGCAAGCTGCCCGGCGCCAAGTCCGCGGGCCGCGTCCAGTCGGTCGCGCTCCGCCTGATCGTTCAGCGGGAACGCGAAATCGAGGCGTTCCGCGCCCAGGAATATTGGTCGGTGACCGCGGCGATGGAGCATGACGGCACGCCGTTCGTCGCCCGCCTCGTGCAGTGGGACGGCAACAAGCTCGACCGGCTGTCGATCGGCAACGAGGGCGACGCTCTGAAGGCGAAGCAGGCGGTCGCGGACGGCCGCTTCTCGGTCCAGACGGTCGAGACCAAGCCCGCGGGCCGCAATCCGCCTGCGCCGTTCACCACCTCGACCCTCCAGCAGGAAGCGTCGCGCAAATTGGGCTTCTCCGCCGATCACACGATGCGGATCGCGCAGGGCCTCTACGAGGACGGCGCGATCACCTATATGCGCACCGACGGCGTGCAGATGGACGGCTCGGCGATCTCCGCGGCGCGGCTCGCGATCGCCAACCGCTACGACGCGTCCTACGTGCCCGACAAGCCGCGCCAATATACCGCGAAGGCCAAGAACGCACAGGAAGCGCACGAGGCGATCCGCCCGACCGACTTCACCAAGGACCGCGTCGGCGGCGGCGACCACGCCCGCCTCTACGACCTGATCTGGAAGCGCTCGCTCGCCAGCCAGATGGCATCCGCACGCATGGAACGCACCACGGTCGAACTGGCCGACGGCACCGGCCGCAACGTGCTGCGCGCCACCGGCCAGGTCGTGCTCTTCCCCGGCTATCTCGCGCTCTACGAGGAGGGATCGGACGACAGCCAGGACGAGGACGCCCGCCGCCTGCCCCGCATGCGCGAGGGCGATGCGCCCGCGAAGAAGGGCGTCGATGCCGAACAGCATTTCACTCAGCCGCCGCCGCGCTTTTCCGAAGCCTCGCTGGTCAAGCGCATGGAGGAACTCGGCATCGGCCGCCCCTCCACCTATGCATCGATCATCAAGACGCTGAAGGACCGGATGTACGTCCGGGTCGAGAAGAACCGCTTCTTCGCGGAGGAGAGCGGGCGCCTGGTAACCGCCTTCCTCGAACGCTTCTTCGAGAAATATGTCGGCTTCGACTACACCGCCGAGCTGGAGGAGGAGCTCGACGACGTATCGGGCGGCCGTGCGCAGTGGCAGGCGGTGCTCGAGGCGTTCTGGCGCGATTTCAAGCCGCGCACCGCCGAGGTGATGGAGCAGAAGCCGAGCGAGGTCACCGCCGCGCTCGACCTGTTCCTCGCCGATTATCTCTTCCCCGATAAGGCAGATGGCAGCGACGCGCGGCTCTGCCCGAATTGCGGCGAAGGCAAGCTGGCGCTGCGCGGCGGCAAGTTCGGCGCGTTTATCGCCTGCTCCAACTACCCCGAGTGCAAATACACCCGCCGCTTCGCGCAGCCCGGCGGCGAGGGCGAGGACACCGGCCCAGAGGGTCTCGGCAAGGATCCCGAGACCGGGCTCGAGGTAGAGCGCAAATCCGGGCGGTTCGGGCCGTATATCCAGCTCGGCGAGGGCAAGGACGCCAAGCGCGCCTCGATCCCGAAGGACCTGCCCGAACTCGATCTCGAATGGGCGTTGAAGCTGCTCAGCCTGCCGCGCACGATCGGCACCCATCCCGAAAGCGGCGAGCCGATCACCGCGTCGATCGGGCGCTACGGCCCCTATCTCGCGCATGCCGGCAAATATGCGCGTCTGACCTCGACGATGGAGGTGTTCGAGACCGGCATGAACGCCGCGGTGGTCAAGCTGGCCGAAGCCGCAGCGGGCGGCGGACGCCCGCAACGCGGTGCGCAGGCGCCGTTGAAGGTGCTCGGCCTCCACCCCCGCAGCGAAGCCGAGATCAAGCTGATGGAGGGCCGCTACGGCGCCTACGTCACCGACGGCACCACCAACGCGACGCTGCCCAAGTCGATCGAGAAGGACGCGCTGACGCTGGAGGAAGCCGCCCAACTGATCGACGCCCGCGCCGCCGCCGCGCCGGCGAAGGGCAAGAAGAAGGCGCCCGCGAAGAAGAAGGCACCCGCCAAGAAGGCGCCGGCGAAGAAGGCGGTGGCTAAGACGAAGGCTTGAGGGAAGCGGGTGTGTGATCCGCTCGCGTTCTCCTGTTTTCCCGCGAAAGCGGGAATCCAGGACCAGGCAGAACGACGTCTGTTTGTGCTGCTTGGCCCTGGGCTCCCGCCTTCGCGGGAGCACAAACAGGCGTAAGCAGCCAAGTCACTGACAGCTTCCCACACCACGGGGCGCAAGCTACGATCGACCGACAACAAGAGGGAAGCAGAATGGCGATCACGAAGCGTTCCGGTCTGTCGATCACCGCCGCCCTGGTCGCCACCACCACCGCGCTCGCACAGACCGCGCCACCGGCTGCGTCCCCGCCCCGCGCCGTGAAGAAGCCGTTCCAGGTCACCTCGCCCAACGGCGCGCGCGAGGATGATTATTACTGGCTGCGCGACGACACCCGCAAGAACCCCGAGATGCTCGGCTACCTCGCCGCCGAAAATGCCTATGCCGACGCGCAACTCGCGTCGCTGAAGCCGCTGCAGGCCAAGCTCTACGAAGAGACCGTTGCGCGCATCAAGCAGGACGACGGCTCGGTCCCGTATCGCAAGAACGGCTATTGGTATCGCTCGCGCTTCGAAGTCGGCGGCGACTATCCGATCGTCGAGCGCCGCAAGGGTGTGCAGATCGCGCCCGCCGAGACGATGTTCGATCAGCCCGCGATGGCGAAGGGCCATAGCTTCTTCGCGCTGAGCGACTGGGCGGTCAGCCCCGACAACCGCCTCGTCGCTTGGGCCGAGGACACGATCGGCCGTCGCCAATATGTGCTGAAGGTGAAGGACCTCGCGACCGGCAGGATCCTCACAGACACCGTCGCCAACGTTGAGCCCAACATCGTCTGGGCAGGCGACAACAAGACACTCCTCTACATCGAGAAGGATCCGGTGACGCTACGCGGCTACCGGGTGAAGGCGCATGTGCTCGGCACCCCCGCCGCGTCCGATACGCTGCTCTACGAGGAGAAGGACGACACCTTCCAGATGGGCCTCGGCCGCACCGCCGACGACAAGTTCGTCTGTATCGGGGTGCAGAGCACGGTCAGCGACGAACAGCGTTGCGCGCCCGTCGCGTCGCCGACCGCCTTCACGATCGTCGCGCCCCGCGCCCGCGAATTCCGCTACAGCGCCGACCATATCGGCAATCGCTGGATCCTGCGCACCAACAAGGCGGCGAAGAACTACAAGCTGGTCACTGTCGCCGATGCCGATCTGGCGAAAGGGCCCGCGGCGTGGCGCGACCTGACTCCCGCCAGCGACGCGGTGTTCATCGAAAGCTTCAAGCCGTTCGACGGCTATGTCGCGATCGACCAGCGCGAGGGCGGCAATCGGATGATCCGGCTGCTCACCGATGCCGGCAAGTCGATCCCGGTGAAGGCCGAAGAGCCCGCCTATCGCATGGCGCTCGACGTCAACGAAGAACCCACGACGCCGTGGGTTCGCTACACCTATGGCTCGCTGGTCACGCCGACGACGACCTACGAGGTCAACGCCACCACCGGCGAGCGCCGCGTGCTGAAGGTCGCGCCGGTGCCGGGCTATAACCCCGCCGATTACGTGACCGAACGCGTCTGGGTGCCCGCGCGCGACGGCACGCGGATCCCGGTGTCGATCGTCTACAAGAAGGGCTTCAAGCGCGACGGCACCGCGCCGATGCTGCAATATGCCTATGGCAGCTACGGCCTGTCGATGGATCCGCGGGTTGATCCCGGCCAGATCGGCCTACTCGATCGCGGCATGGTCTACGCGCTCGCGCATATCCGCGGCGGGCAGGAGATGGGCCGCGGCTGGTATGACGACGGCCATCTGCTCAACAAGAAGAACAGCTTCACCGACTTCATCGACGTGACCCGCTATCTCGTCGCGCAGAAATACGCCGCGAAGGATCGGGTCGCGGCGATGGGCGGCAGTGCGGGCGGGCTGCTGATGGGCGCGGTCGCGAACATGGCGCCCGCGGACTATCGGCTGATCGTGGCGCAGGTGCCGTTCGTGGACGTGGTGACGACGATGCTCGACGCATCGATCCCGCTCACCACCTTCGAATATGACGAATGGGGCAACCCCGCGCAGAAGTCGTTCTACGACTACATGCTGAGCTATTCGCCCTACGACAACATCGCGGCGAAGGCGTACCCGGCGCTCTATGTCGGCACCGGCCTGTGGGACAGCCAGGTGCAATATTACGAACCCGCGAAATGGGTCGCGAAGCTCCGCGAGATGAAGACCGACCGCAACCTGCTGCTGTTCCGCGTCAACATGGAGGCGGGCCATGGCGGCAAGTCGGGCCGCTTCGAACGCTTCCGTCAGAACGCCGAATGGCAGGCGTTCATGCTCCAGCAGCTGGCGGTGACCGGCTGAGGATCAGGCGGCGCGGCGCTGGGTCATCCCGAGCCATGCCCGTGCGGCGGCTTGAGCGGTCGCGATCTCCCGCGCGGTCATGTCCTCGGCGACTTCGGCGCGACACGCCTGCGCGGCTTCGAGGCCAGAAACCGCGGCCAGGTTGAACCATTTATGCGCCTCGATCAGGTCGATCCCAACCCCCGAGGTGCCCGTCGAATAGCTGACGCCCAGATCGTACAGGGCATCGGTATCGCCGCCAGCGGCATCCGCCATCCGGCTCTCGATCAGAAACTGCGCGCTCTTCAAACTGCTGCCCATCGAACTCACCCCGTTTGCGTCGAGGATGTTCTGGACCGATTCGTCTATCGAAATGGTTAATGCGTTTAACCCTGTTCGATCGGCACATTGTCGATCAACCGGGTGGTCCCCAACCGCGCCGCGGCGAGCAGCCGGCGGGGGCGATCGGGTGCCGGATCCTCGGCCAGCGTCTCGGCGTCGGCGAGCGCGACATAGTCGATCTCGAACCCCGCCGCGATCAGCGTCGCCCGCGCCTCCGTCAGAGCATCCTCGACCAAATCGCCCCGTCCAATCGAACGCGCCGCAATCCCCAGCGCCCGTGGCAACGCCACCGCCCGCGCCCGCTGATCGTCGTCGAGATAGATGTTGCGCGACGACAGCGCGAGCCCGTCGTCGTCCCGTTGGGTGGGCACGCCGACGATCTCGATAGGCATATCGAGGTCCGCAACCAGCCGCCGGATCACCGCAAGCTGCTGAAAATCCTTCTCGCCAAAATAGGCCAGATCGGGGCGGACCTGGTTGAACAGCTTGGTCACGACGGTCGCGACGCCGTCGAAATGCCCCGGCCGCGCTGCGCCGTCGAACCCGTCGGACACGCCCGCGACCGCGATGTTGGTCGCGAACCCCATGGGGTACATCGTCTCCACCGACGGCGCCCACAATAGGTCGCAGCCGGCGGCGTTCAGCATCCGCGCATCGCTCGCCTCCCGCCGCGGATAGCGACCGAGATCCTCCGCCGGGCCGAACTGCTTCGGGTTGACGAAGATCGACGCCACCACCCGTGTGCCCGGCCGCTTAGCCGCCTCGATCAGCGCGATATGCCCAGCGTGCAGCGCGCCCATCGTCGGCACCAGCGCCACCGCCTGCCCCGCGCTTCGCCAGGCCGTCACCGCCTGACGCAGGCGGTCGAGATCCCCGGTCGTCTGCACCCTAAACCCCCTCGAACAATTAGCGCGCGGCTTCTATGAAGGGTCCGACACCCGATCAACAAGGAATACGCCGTGCCCGCAGGGCCTCATGTCATCGTCTTCGCCAACGAGAAGGGCGGCACCGGGAAATCGACGACCGCGGTGCATGTCGCTATCGCGCTCGCTGCTCGCGGCGCGAAAGTGGCGTGCCTCGATCTCGACCACCGCCAGCGCACCGTCGGCCGGTATCTCGACAATCGCGCCGCCACCGCCAAGCGCACCGGCAGCGACCTGCCGATGCCGGTCCACGCCACCCATGACGGCACCAACGAGGCGGTGTTCGAGGAGCTGTGGGCCCGCTTGTCCGACGGCGCCGATTATCTCGTCGTCGATACGCCAGGTCGCGACGATCCGTTCGCGCGCACTGCGGCGGCGCTGTCGAACACGCTGGTCACGCCGATGAACGACAGCTTCGTCGATTTCGACCTGATCGGCCAGGTCGATGCCGAGACCTATCAGGTCACCCGCCCGAGCTTCTATTCCGAACTGATCTGGGACGCCCGCAAGCAGCGCGCCCGTGCCGACGGCACCCAGATCGACTGGGTCGTGCTGCGCAATCGCCTTCAGCATATCGAAGCGCGCAACATGCGTCGCGTGTCGGACGCGCTGGGACAGTTGGCCAAGCGCGTCGGCTTCCGCATCATACCGGGGTTGGGCGAACGCGTCATCTACCGCGAGCTTTTCCCGGCCGGGCTGACGATGATCGACTCAAAGGAGTTCGGTGCGATGGGACTCGCGCATGTCGCCGCACGCCAGGAACTGCGCGAGATGATGGCGGCGCTGCAATTGCCCGAGCCTGCGGCACCGCTCTTCGCATGAAATGGCTCGTCGCCGCGGCGATCATCTGGGGCGTGTGGCTGCTGCTGCGTAAGGCGAAGCGCCCCAAGCGGCTCGGCGATCTGGCCGAGGCGCGTGCGGTGCTCGGCATCGGGCCGGATGCGGATGCCGACACGATCCGGACGGCGCACCGGCGGCTGGCGGCTCAGGTTCACCCCGATCGCGGCGGATCGGCGGATCTCGCCCACCGCGTCAACGCCGCGCGCGACTTGTTGCTGAAGGCGGGGGCGCGGCGTGACTAGTGTTCCTACGGCCGAGCGCGAGGTCGACAGCTTCCGGTCGAGCACTGCCCGCTGGCTGTTCGGTAGTCTTGCCGGATGGGGTACGCTGCTGCTGAGCGCGATCGGCGTCGGGTTGGTGATCATCCTGGTCCGCTGGCTGCGCAACATGTCGTCGGCTTACGTCATCACCGACCAGCGGCTGATCGTGCGGAGCGGCCTGCTGATCAAGTCGATCGACGAGATCGAACTGTACCGGATCAAGGACGTGCGCGTCGTCTTTTCGCTGATCAACCAAATCACCGACATCGGCACGATCACCATCACCTCGACCGACCGCACCACCGGCGACACCGAGTTCGTCCTGCGCGACGTGCCCGCCGCGCGCGATCGTCGCGAGGGGCTGCGCAAGCTAATCGATCGCGCACGCCAGCGCCGCGGCGTGCGCGAACTGGATGTCGATCGGGAGGGACTGCTCTGACCCGGCACCGACATGCCGGTGCGTCGGGGTGGCGAAAGCGCGTCGAAACAACCATCTAGCGAATATGGCCCGGCCCCAACCCCAGATCATTCGCGTCATCGACCTTGAAACCACCGGTAGCGCGCCGCCCGCGCACGGGGTGTGCGAGATCGGCTGGCAGGACGTCGCGCTCGACGCGGACGGCCGCTGGGAATTGTACGGCGAGGGCGGTAGCATTCTCGTCAATCCGGGCCGTTCGATCCCCCCGGTTACGCAGGCGATCCATCACATCCTGGACGAACATGTCGCCGACGCGCCGTGGTGGCACGATGTCGCCCGCCGCGTGCTCGATCCCTACCCGCGCCGGCTCGCGCTCGCCGCGCACCGCGCCGATTTCGAGCAGCAATATTGTACCTCGGCACTGACCCACGGCGCGGAGTGGATCTGTACCTGGAAATGCGCACTGCGGATGTGGCCGGATTCGCCGAGCTTTTCGAACCAAGTCCTGCGGTACTGGCGCAAGCCCGAGGGCATGGATCACGAGCGTGGCCTGCCGGTGCACCGCGCCTTCCCGGACGCCTATGTCACCGCATTCCACCTGCGCGACATGCTCAACGAAGCAGGCCTTGCGCAGCTGATCGAATGGTCGCGCGATCCGGGTCTGATCCCGCGGGTGCGCTACGGACCCGACCGCGGCAAGGAATGGCGCGAGCTCGATCACGAGACGCTGATGGGTTTTCTCACCGATCGCGATCCCGACATCCGCTTCACTGCCAATCACGAGATGGATCGGCGTCGCGGGGGCGGCAATGTCGGCAAGGCATCCGCGCAGGAACTGCTGCTCTAAGAGCCCACGCCGCCCGCTGGCAAATGCCGCGCCTTCGGCTAAGGGAAGGCGGATGGTTGTACGCGTCGCCGGCAGGTTGAAGGTTTCCGAGGGCCGTTTCGGGCGTGTGCTCGTCTCCTTCATGGCGACGGCGCTGCTGCTGCTGATCGCCGCCGCGATCGCGATCGCGTGGATCAACAGTCGCAACCAGGCCTATACCGCCGCGGTGGTGCATACCCAGGACGTGCGGCAGGCGATCGCCAAGGTCCAAGTTGCGCTCGAACAATCCGAAACCGCGCGGCGCGGCTATCTTCTGGCGCCCGGCCCGGTCTTCGCCGAGGCCTATGGCCGCACCTCGCGCGCCTTGTTCGCGGGACTCTCCGAGGTTGCCGGCCTGACGCGCGACAATGCGGATCAGGTCGGCCGCATCAACCGCATCCTGCCCCTGCTCAGTGATTTCCAGCGCACGCGGATGTCGTCGGTCAGGCTCGCGGCCTCAGGCGACCTTGCCGCCGCGCATGCCGCCTTCGCGCGCGACGGCAGCGTCCCGATCACACGCGCGATCCGTTATCGGTGGCAGGCGATGGCGGACGAGGAGAGCCGGCTGCTGACGATCCGCAGCGATCTGCAGCGCCGCGCGACCTTGTGGTTCTACATCGTCTCCGGAATCGCCGCTGGGCTGCTCGCGCTGGTCGTTATCCTGACGCTGCTCGTGGTGCTCCACAACACCCGCGCGCTGACCGCGTCTCGGGACCTGCTGCGCGACTTCGCCGACACGCTGGAAGAGCAGGTTGCGGAACGCACCGCGGATCTGTCGCGCGCCAACGAAGAGATCCAGCGCTTCGCCTATATCGTCAGCCACGATTTGCGATCGCCCTTGGTCAACGTCATGGGCTTCACCGCCGAATTGGCGGCGGTGATCCCGGCGCTGACCGAGCTGATCGAACGGGCCGACGAGACCGCACCCGACATCGTCACCAGCGATGCGCGGCTGGCGGTGCGCGAGGATTTGCCCGAGGCGATCGGCTTCATCCGCGCCTCGACCCAGAAGATGGACCGGCTGATCAACGCGATCCTGAAACTGTCGCGCGAGGGCCGCCGGACGATCACGCCCGAACGGCTCGATCCGGCGGAACTGGTCGAGACGATCGTGGCATCGATCCGCCACGTCATCGACGAGCGCGGCGTCACGCTGACGATCGTCCGCCCGCTGCCGTCGATCGTCACCGATCGCGTCGCGCTGGAGCAGATCCTGTCGAACCTGATCGAGAATGCGACCAAATACGGCCATCCCGATCGTGCCGGCACGATCGCCGTGTCGGGCAGCGAAGCGCGCGGCCGCGTGACGATCGCGGTCGCCGACAATGGCCGCGGCATCGCGGCGGGCGACCACCAGCGCATCTTCGACCTGTTCCGCCGATCGGGCGCGCAGGACCAGCCCGGCGAGGGCATCGGGCTCGCCCATGTCCGCGCGCTCGCCTATCGCCTCGGCGGCACCATCGACGTGGTATCGGAACTGGGCCAGGGATCGACTTTCCGGCTCACCTTGCCCAAGACCTTTCAGATCCAGGAACAACGGCCATGAACGCGCACCAGATGATCGGCATCGTGATGATCGAGGACGACGAGGGTCACGCCCGTCTGATCGAGAAGAACATCCGTCGTGCCGGCATCCTCAACGACATCAAGCATTTCACCGACGGCACCACCGCCTTGTCGTTCCTGTTCGAGGATCCGACGGGGCCGGCGCGCAACGGCCCGGCGCTGATACTGCTCGATCTCAACCTGCCCGACATGAGCGGCACCGACATTCTGGTGAAGATCAAGGCGGAGGGCAGCCCGTTGAAGCGGACGCCGGTGGTCGTGCTGACCACCACCGACGACAAGATCGAGATCCAACGCTGCTACGATCTCGGCTGCAACGTCTACATCACCAAGCCGGTGAACTATGAGAGCTTCGCCCAGGCGATCCGCCAATTGGGGCTGTTCCTGTCGGTGATCCAGGTTCCCGAGATCGAGGACCAGTGAGCGAGACCAGGGTCCTCTATATCGACGACGACCCCGGCATCCGCCGGCTGGCGTCGCGCGCGCTGGCGCGGCGCGGATTCGACGTCAGCTGCGCAGAGGGCGGGGCCGAAGGCGTGGCGATGGCCCGAAGCGAGTCGTTCGACCTGATCACGGTCGACCATTACATGCCCGGCATCGACGGGATCGAGACGCTGCGGCAGCTGCAGGCGCTGCCTCATGTGCCGCCGGTGGTCTATGTCACCGGATCCGAGGAGGGCCGGATCGCGATCGCGGCGCTGAAGGCGGGCGCGGCGGATTACGTCGTCAAATCGGTCGGCGAGGATTTCTTCGACCTGCTCGCCGCAAGCTTCGACCAAGTGCGCGCGCGGGCGCAGCTCGAACAGGCGAAAGCCGCAGCGGAAGCCGATCTGCGCGCCAGCAATGCCCGGCTCGAGGCGCTGCTGGGCGAGGTCAACCACCGTGTCGCCAACTCCCTGCAACTGGTGTCGGCGATGATCGGACTGCAGGCGAGCGCGTTGACCGACGCCAATGCGCGCGCCGCGTTGGAGGATACGCAGCGGCGGATCGGCGCGATCGCGCAGGTCCATCGCCGGCTCTATTCGGCCAACGACGTCGAAAGCGTCGACATGCGCGAATATCTCGGCGCGCTGGTCGCGGAACTCGCCACGACTCTGTCGGGCGAGAGCGGCGGCCATTCGCTGCTCTGCGCCGCCGATGCGCTACGATTGCCGACCGACCGTGCGGTGTCGGTCGGGGTGATCGTGACCGAGCTGGTCACCAACGCCTGCAAATACGCCTATCCGGACGGCAATGGCGACGTCCGCGTGCTGCTGAAGCAAGACGGCGAGGGATCGTTCCTGCTGGCGGTGGAGGACGATGGCTGCGGCATGCCCGAGGGGGTCGCGCCGAAGGGCACGGGACTCGGCACCAAGCTGATCCGGGTGATGGCGCAAAGCCTGCAATCCGCCGTCAATTACGAACCCCGCGAGGCGGGCGTCCGCGCGACGTTGCGGGCGAGTCTCGCCTGAGCTGGCGCGAGGCAAGAGTCACAAAAGTCGCACTTATACGCGTGCGTGCGAGGGGTTGCGTGAGAGGCGACCCTGATGGTGCACTCTCTACGCCACCCCGGCGAAGGCCGGGACCCAGCAGGGGATAGAAGGTAACGGAGCGCCGCCCCTCGTCACGGGAGCCTGCGCAACTGGGCCACGGCCTCCGCCGGGGTGGTAAGGAGGGCCCCGAAACAACCGCTGTGCTCCTGCGAACGCGGGAGCCTAGGGTCACGGGCGTTTGCGAGCGGTACGCTGGGCTCCTACGTTCGCAAGAGCACGTGGGTGCATCGTGGGAGCACCCCTCCGCACCGCCAACCCGGCGGAGGCCTGAGGCTTGGTAGAGAAAGAAGATAACGGAGCGCCGCTCGTCGTCACGGAAGCCTGCGTAACTGGGCCCCGGCCTCCGCCGGGGTAGTAAAGGGGGGCCGGAAACAACCGCTGTGCTCCTGCGAACGCAGGAGCCTAGGATTACGGGCGTCGGCGATCGTTGCTCTGGGCTCCTGCGTTCGCAGGAGCACGCGGTATATCGTGGGAGCACCCCTCTGCACTGCCAGGGGCCCAGTAAGGAAGAGAAGGTAACGGATCGCCGTGCGTCGTCACGGGAGCCTGCGTAACTGGGCCCCGGCCTTCGCCGGGGTGGTTAAGTGGGGCGCACCGCTGCCGCAAATGATCGAAAACCGACGATGAGAAACAGCCGCCGACCGGCTTGATCAGCGCTGCTCCAACATTGCAAGAATGCGGGGCCCGAGCCCCGCCCCTACACGTCCAGGTTGGCGACGTTCAGCGCGTTGTCCTGGATGAATTCGCGGCGTGGCTCGACGACTTCGCCCATCAGCTGGGTGAAGATCATGTCCGCAGCGGAGGTGTCCTCGGTGGTCACCCGCAGCATCGTGCGGACCGACGGATCGAGCGTGGTTTCCCACAATTGCTCGGCGTTCATTTCGCCCAAGCCCTTGTAGCGCTGCACCGCGAGGCCCTTGCGCCCCGCCGCCAGGATGGCGTCGAGCAGCTGCGACGGGCGGGCGACCAGACTTTCGCCGCGTGCCAGCGTGGCGGTGTTGCCGCCGCCCGGGACAGTGGAGCCGTCGCCGACCTCCTCCTCGTCCTCCGCCGGTTGCGGCGTGCCACTGGCGCGGACCAGCTTGCCGGCCTGGTTGAAGCTGTCGGCCTGTTCCGCGGACAAAGTGTGGAGCTTGCGCGCCTCCGCCGACCCCAGGAAGGTCGCCTCGATGATGTGGTGATCGGTGACGCCGCGCCACAGTCGTTCGAAATGGATGCCGCCGTCTTCGGTCAGGCGCGCGGTCCACGCCGCCTCGTCGTCGCCATAATCGAGGCGACGGGTCACTTCCGCCACGCGTTCGGCGCGCTTGTCGGGAGTGAAGCTCGGGTCGAGCGCACCGCCTAGCGCAAGTGCCTCGATGATCACCGGATCGTAGCGGCGCGGGACGTAGCGCATCAACGAACGCATCCGCCGCGCATGATCGACGAGCGTGCGCAGGTCCTTGCCCGAGCGCGTGCCGCCGACGGTTTCAAACACCATCATCGAGACGCCCGCTTCGACCAGATATTCGTCGAGCGCGGCATCGTCCTTCAGATACACTTCCGACCGGCCCTTGGTCGCCTTGTAGAGCGGCGGTTGGGCGATGAAGAGGTGACCGCGCTCGATCAGTTCGGGCATCTGGCGGTAGAAGAAGGTCAGCAGCAGCGTGCGGATGTGCGCGCCGTCGACGTCTGCGTCGGTCATGATGACGATCTTGTGGTAGCGCAGCTTGTCGGCGTTGAAGTCGTCGCGGCCGATGCCGGTGCCCATCGCCTGGATCAGCGTGCCGATCTCGCGGCTGGAGATCATCCGGTCGAACCGCGCGCGTTCGGTGTTGAGGATCTTGCCCCGGAGCGGCAGGATCGCCTGGAAGTGGCGATCGCGCCCGCTCTTCGCGGAGCCGCCGGCCGAGTCACCCTCGACCAGGAACAGCTCGCACTTGGTGGGGTCGCGCTCCTGGCAATCGGCGAGCTTGCCGGGCAGCGAGGCGATGTCCATCGCACCCTTGCGGCGGGTCAGTTCGCGCGCCTTCTTGGCGGCTTCGCGGGCGGCGGCGGCGTCGATGATCTTGGCGACGATCGACTTGCCGTGCGCTGGGTTCTCCTCGAGCCACTCGGCGAGCTTGTCGGCCATCAGGCTTTCGAGCGGCTGGCGGACCTCGGAGGAGACCAGCTTGTCCTTGGTCTGCGAACTGAACTTGGGATCGGGCAGCTTGACCGAGACGATCGCGGTCAGCCCTTCGCGCATGTCGTCGCCGGTGAGGGTGACCTTCTCCTTCTTCAACATGCCCGACTTGTCGGCATAGTTGTTGAGCGTGCGCGTCAGCGCCGCACGGAACGCCGCCAGATGCGTGCCGCCGTCGCGCTGCGGGATGTTGTTGGTGAAGGCGAGGACGTTCTCGTAATAGCTGTCGTTCCATTCCAGCGCGACGTCGATGGTAACGTCGTCGCGGGTCCCGGAGATCGCGATCGGCTCCGGCATCAGCGAGGTCTTGGCGCGATCGAGATACTTGACGAACGCGGCGATGCCGCCCTCGTAATAAAGCTCGACGGTCTTCAGCTCCTCGTGCCGGGCATCGGTGAGGAACAGCCGCACACCCGAATTGAGGAAGGCGAGTTCGCGGTAGCGATGCTCGAGCTTGTCGAAGTCGAATTCGGTGATCTTGAAGGTCGCGGGCGACGGGAAGAAGGTGACGCGGGTGCCCTTCTGTCCTTCGGTCGCGGTGCCGACGACCTTTAGCGGCGCGACCGCATCGCCGAACGCGAAGCGCATGTAATGTTCCTGGCCGTCGCGCCAGATCGTCAGGTCGAGCCATTCGCTGAGCGCGTTGACCACCGACACGCCGACCCCGTGGAGTCCGCCGGACACCTTGTAGGCGTTGTCGTCGGACGTGTTCTCGAACTTACCGCCGGCGTGGAGCTGGGTCATGATGACCTCGGCCGCGGACACGCCTTCTTCGGTGTGGATCCCGGTCGGGATGCCGCGGCCGTTATCGGTCACCGAGACGGATCCGTCGGCGTTGAGGACGATGTCGATCCGGTCGCAATGCCCGGCCAGCGCCTCGTCGATCGCGTTGTCCGATACCTCGAACACCATGTGGTGGAGGCCCGATCCGTCGTCGGTGTCGCCGATGTACA
>NZ_CAXTEM010000060.1:0-17714 GCF_964243315.1 uncultured Sphingomonas sp.
ACGACGCCGCGAGCACGTAGAGCAGCCCGACATTGATGTCGGCGAGCACCACGCCCGACTGGAACGGCACCACCGCCCACACGATCAGCGCCACCGTGAAGGTGATGATCGGCGCCAGCAGGAACAACGTCCGGTTCGCCGCGGCCGGGATGATGGTTTCCTGCAGGAACACCTTCAGCCCGTCGGCGAAGCTCTGCAGCAGACCGAACGGCCCGACCACGTTCGGCCCGCGCCGCAGCGCCATCGCCGCCCAGATCTTGCGATCGGCATAGATGATCATCGCCACCGCCAGCATCAGCGGCAGCGCGATAACCAGGATCCCGACGATCGTCGCGGTGAACCACGCCCAGTCGTACGACATGCCGACGCTGGTGTTGAAGAAGTCGGTCATTCCGCCGCCTCCGCAAAGCTGTCGTCGCCGTGGATCAGTTCCGCCGAACAGCGCTGCATCGTCGGCGACGCCCGGCACACCGCGTTGGTCAGGTAGAAGTCCTTGATCGGATAGGCGACCTCGCCCGACCCCGCCGCATCGAGCACGGGCGGATTCCAGTCGAACCGCACCAGCCCGAGCGTGCCGAGCGCCGGCGTATCGACCGCCATCGCGGTGCGCAGGTCGGCCAGCGTGTCGAACGGCAGCGTGTGCCCGAGCGTCTCGGACAGCGCGCGGAAGATCGTCCAGTCCTCGCGCGCATCGCCCGGCGGAAACACCGCCCGCTCGCCGCGCTGGACGCGGCCTTCCAGATTGACCCACGTCCCCGATTTCTCGGCATAGGTCGCCCCTGGCAGGACGATGTCGGCCGCCTGTGCGCCCTTATCGCCATGATGCCCGACATAGACCTTGCAGCCGCCGAAGCGCGTGAAGTCGACCTCGTCGGCCCCCAGGAAGAAGGTCAGCTTGGCGTCCGCGACATCGGCGATGCCGCCCTTCTGCGCATAGCCGAGCATCAGCCCGCCCATCCGGCTCGCGGCCATATGGACGACGTTGAAGCCGTTCCAATCGTCTCGGACCAGGTTCAGCGACTTGGCGAGCGCGAGCGCGGCGCCGTGGCCGCCCTTCATCGCGGCGCCACCGACGATCACCATCGGCCGCTCGGCCTTGCCGAACAGCTCGGTCACCGCCTCGGGCAGATTGCCGAGCAGCGACAGATCGTTGCCGAGCCACTCCGCGCGATAGGTCAGGTCGGTCTCCGGCCCGATCGCGAACACCTTTGCGCCGCGCTTGATCGCCTTGCGGATTCGCGTGTTCACCAGCGGCGCTTCCCAGCGCAGGTTCGTCCCGACCAGCAGGATCGCGTCGGCGCGCTCGGCACCCGCGATCGTGGTGTTGAAGTTCACCGCGCCAAGGCTGGACGTATCATAGTCCATCCCGGTCTGCCGCCCCTCGAGCCGCGACGACCCGAGCCGCGCCAGCAGCGCCTTCGCCGCGAACATCGTCTCGCAATCGACCAGGTCGCCCGCGACCGCAGCCACGCTCGACCCCGCATTCACCGCGGCGATCGCCGCGAATGCCTCGTCCCAGGTCGCCTCGACCAGCTTGCCGTCGCGCCGCACATAGGGCTTGTCGAGGCGCCGGCGGACCAGCCCGTCGACCGCGTGGCGGGTCTTGTCGGTTGCCCATTCCTCGTTCACGTCGTCATTGATCCGTGGCACGCAGCGCAGCACCTGGCGGCCGCGCGCGTCGAGCCGGATGTTGGTGCCGACCGCGTCCATCACGTCGATCGTCAGCGTCTTGCGCAATTCCCACGGACGCGCCTCGAACGCATAGGGCTTGCTGGTCAGCGCACCAACCGGGCACAGGTCAACGACGTTGCCGCTCAGCTCGCTGGTCACCGCTTCCTCAAGATAGCTGGTGATCTGCATGTCCTCGCCGCGATAGATCGCGCCGATCTCCTCGACGCCCGCGACCTCCTCAGCGAAACGGACGCAGCGCGTGCACTGGATGCACCGGGTCATGATCGTCTTCACGATCGGGCCCATATACTTCTCGGTCACCGCGCGCTTGTTCTCGGTGTAGCGCGAATGGCCACGGCCATAGGCGATCGACTGGTCCTGCAAGTCGCACTCGCCACCCTGATCGCAGATCGGGCAATCGAGCGGGTGGTTGATCAGCAGGAATTCCATGATGCCCTCGCGGGCGTTCTTCACCATCGGCGTCGTGGTGAAGATCTCCTGGTTGTCCGCAGCCGGCAACGCACACGATGCCTGCGGCTTCGGCGGGCCAGGCTTCACCTCGACCAGGCACATCCGGCAATTGCCTGCGATGCTCAGCCGCTCGTGATAACAGAAACGCGGGATCTCCTTGCCCGCAAGCTCGCACGCCTGCAGCACGGTGGCGCCCTGCGGCACCTCGATCTCGATACCGTCTACTTTGACCTTGGGCATTACTCGGCCGCTTCCATCATCGGCGACAGATCGCCGCCACGCTCGTTGATGCGCCGCTCCAGTTCGGGGCGGAAATGCTTGATAAGGCCCTGGATCGGCCACGCCGCGGCATCGCCGAGCGCGCAGATCGAATGGCCCTCGACCTGTTTGGTCACCTGGAACAGGGTGTCGATCTCGCCGATGTCGGCGTCGCCGGTCCGCAGCCGTTCCATCACCCGCCACATCCACCCGGTGCCCTCGCGGCACGGCGTACACTGGCCGCAGCTCTCATGCTTGTAGAAATAGCTGATCCGGCTGATCGCGCGAACGATGTCGGTCGACTTGTCCATGACGATGATCGCCGCGGTGCCGAGGCCCGATCCGACCGCCTTCAACCCGTCGAAGTCCATCGCGCAGTCCATGATCTGCGCCGCGGGTACCAGCGGCACCGACGATCCGCCGGGGATCACCGCGAGCAGATTGTCCCACCCGCCGCGGATCCCGCCACAATGCGTCTCGATCAGCTCGCGAAAGCTGATGCTCATCGCCTCTTCGACGACGCACGGCTTCTCGACATGGCCGCTGATCTGGAACAGCTTGGTGCCGCGGTTGTTCTCCGCGCCGAAGCTCGAGAACCATGCCGCACCGCGCCGCAGGATCGTCGGCGCGACCGCGATCGATTCGACATTGTTGACCGTGGTCGGACAGCCATAGAGCCCAGCGCCCGCCGGGAAAGGCGGCTTCAGCCGCGGCTGGCCCTTCTTGCCCTCGAGGCTCTCGAGCATCGCGGTTTCTTCGCCGCAGATGTACGCGCCCGCCCCGCGGTGGACGAACACGTCGAAGTCATAGCCCGACCCGCACGCATTCTTGCCGATCAATCCCTTGCCGTACGCCTCAGCCACCGCCGCGGACAGCGTCTCGGCCTCGCGGATATATTCGCCGCGGATGTAGATGTACGCGGCCCGCGCGCGCATTGCATAGCCCGCGATCAGCGCGCCTTCGATCAGCTTGTGCGGATCGTGGCGGATGATCTCGCGATCCTTGCACGAACCAGGTTCGGATTCGTCGGCGTTGATCACCAGGAAGTTGGGACGGTCCGGCTTCGGCTCCTTGGGCATGAAGCCCCATTTGGTGCCAGTCGGGAACCCCGCGCCGCCACGGCCGCGCAGCCCCGACGCCTTCATCACGTCGATGATCGCGTCCTGGCCGAGCGCCATCAGCGCCTTGGTATTGTCCCAATCGCCCCGCGCCATCGCGGCATCGAGGTTCCACGGCTGGAATCCGTAGACGTTGGTGAAGATGCGATCCTTGTCGGCGAGCATCAGGCCCACTCCCCCCGATAATCGTGGTTCGCGTCGACCATCTCGCGCAGCGACGTCGGGCCGCCTTCTGGGCAGCTCGCGCGGCGACCGGTCTGCGGGCCGGGCGGCGGGACCTGTCCCTGCGCCAGCGCCTCCAGGATCGCGGTGGTGCGATCATAGTCGAGGTCTTCGAAATTGTCGTCGTTGATCTGCACCATCGGCGCGTTCGCGCAGGCGCCGAGGCATTCGACCTCGGTCAGCGTGAACAGGCCGTCGGGCGTCGTCCGCCCCTTCACCAGCCCATGGTTCTTGCACGCGGCGAGCACGTCGTCCGACCCACCCAGCATGCACGGCGTCGTGCCGCAGACCTGCACATGATAGCGGCCGACCGGCGCCAGGTTGAACATCGTGTAGAAGGTCGCGACCTCGTAGACGCGCATGTACGGCACGCCGATCTGGCGCGCGACGAACTCGATGACCGGCACCGGCAACCAACCCTGGGTCTGCGTCTCGGCGCCAACTTGGCGCTGCGCCAGATCGAGGAACGGTATCGACGCCGATTGCTCGCGACCCTTCGGATAGCGCCCGAGTATCTCGTTCGCCTTGCGCTGGTTCTCTTCCGACCACGCGAAGCCGCCCCAGCGTGCGCGGGTCTCTGCCTCATCGGGGATCTGCGGTGCTTCAGCCATCAGCGGTCACATTCACCAAAAACGATATCCATCGCGCCAAGGATCGCGGTCGTATCGGCCAGCATGTGGCCGCGGCTCATGAAGTCCATCGCCTGGAGATGGCTAAACGCGGTCGGCCTGATCTTGCAGCGATATGGTTTGTTGGTGCCGTCGGAGACCAGGTACACCCCGAACTCGCCCTTGGGGCTCTCAGTCGCGACGTACACTTCCCCCGCCGGAACGTGATAACCCTCGGTATAGAGCTTGAAGTGGTGGATCAGCGCTTCCATCGACTGCTTCATCTCGGCGCGCTTGGGCGGCACCACCTTGCGGTCGAGGCTCGCGATCGGCCCTTCCGGCATCTCGGCGAGGCACTGCTTCATGATCCGCGCCGACTGGCGGACCTCCTCGACGCGCACCATGAAGCGATCGTAGCAATCGCCGCGGGTGCCGACCGGGATCTCGAAATCCATCTTCGCATACACGTCATAGGGCTGCGATTTGCGCAGGTCCCACGGGATGCCCGCGGCGCGGATCATCGGCCCCGAAAAGCCCCACGCGATCGCGTCGTCGCGACTCACCGTGCCGATGTCGACGTTGCGCTGCTTGAAGATGCGGTTGTCCGCGACCAGGCTGATCGCGTCCTCGAACAGTCGCGGCAACCGGTCGTCGAGCCAATCGCCGATATCGGTGAGCAACCGCAGCGGCACGTCCTGATGGACGCCGCCGACGCGGAAATAATTGGCGTGCATCCGCGCGCCCGACGCGCGCTCGTAGAAGTTGAACGTGTCCTCGCGCAGCTCGAACAGCCACAGGTTCGGCGTCATCGCGCCGACGTCCATCACATGGCTGCCCAGATTGAGCAGGTGGTTCATGATGCGCGTAAGTTCGGCGAAGAATACCCGCAGATATTGCGCACGGATCGGCACTTCCAGATCGAGCAGTTTCTCGACCGCGAGCACATAGGTATGCTCCATGCACATCGGCGAGCAGTAATCGAGCCGGTCGAAATACGGCAGCGCCTGCGTGTAGGTCTTGTACTCGATCAGCTTCTCGGTGCCGCGGTGGAGCAGGCCGACGTGCGGATCGATCCGCTCGATGATCTCGCCGTCTAGCTCCATCACCAGGCGAAGCACGCCGTGCGCCGCGGGATGCTGGGGGCCAAAATTAATCGTGTAGTTCTGGATCGTGACGTCGCCCGTGGTCGGGTCGGACGCACCGGTTTCGCCGAGCATCTCGGCGATGTGCGGATCGATCGTCGTGGTGGCAGGTGCGTTCACTGGTTCTGCCCTTCCTTCTTGCTGGGCACGACGTCGGGATCGGCCGGCTTCGGCCCGGCATTCGGGTGCGGCTTGCCGGCACCGGTCTGCGCGGTGCTGGTCGCATCCGCCTTCGCGTAAGGTTCGCTCGACGCGGCGGGAGCCTTGGTCGCGCTCTGCGCCGCATCCGCCTTCACGATCGTATCGGCGCTGAGCGGCGTCTGCGCGCCCTTCGCTTCCGGCAGGGCCGCCTTCTCGTCACCGGGAAGTACGTACGCCGCACCCTCCCACGGGCTCATGAAGTCGAAGCTGCGGAAATCCTGCTGCAGGCTGATCGGCTCGTACACGACGCGCTTGGCCTCTTCCGAATAGCGCATCTCGACATAGCCCGACATCGGGAAGTCCTTGCGCAGCGGATGCCCGCGAAAGCCATAGTCGGTGAGGATCCGGCGGAGGTCCTGGTTGCCTGTGAACAACACGCCGTACAGGTCGTAGATCTCGCGCTCCAGCCAGCCCGCGACCGGCCACAGCCCGGTCACCGACGGCACCGGCTTGACCTCGTCGGTAGAGACATGGACGTGGAGCCGGTGATTACGCGTCAGCGACAACAGGCAATAGACCACCTCGAACCGTTCGGGACGGCCGGGGTAATCGACGCCCGCAATCTCCATCAGCTGCTGGTATTCGAGGCCCGGCGTATCGCGCAGCGCGGCGAGCGCACCGACGATCGCGTCGCGCTCGACATGGAGCGCGATCTCGCCGACACGTTCGACCGCATCGATCAGCGAACCACCCAGCGTCGCGCGAACCGTGTCTATCACGCCGTCGTTGCTGGCGAATGCAGGCGCGGACGCCCTCACCGGGCGATGCTCCCGGCGCGACGGATCTTCCGCTGCAACTGCATGATCCCGTACAGCAAGGCTTCCGCGGTCGGCGGGCAGCCCGGCACGTAGATGTCGACCGGCACGACACGATCGCACCCGCGCACGACGCTGTAGCTATAATGATAATAGCCGCCGCCATTGGCGCACGAGCCCATCGAGATGACGTATTTCGGCTCCGACATCTGATCGTAGACCTTGCGGAGCGCCGGCGCCATCTTGTTGCACAACGTGCCCGCGACGATCATCACGTCCGACTGGCGCGGCGATGCGCGCGGCGCCGCGCCGAACCGCTCGA
Organism: uncultured Sphingomonas sp.; assembly: GCF_964243315.1. Lineage (GTDB taxonomy): Bacteria > Pseudomonadota > Alphaproteobacteria > Sphingomonadales > Sphingomonadaceae > Sphingomonas. The sequence goes on from NZ_CAXTEM010000060.1 coordinate 6,769, forward strand.
GGTCGTAGCGCGGCATGTTGACGTGAATCATCTCGACCGCGCAGCACGCCAGCCCGAACGTCATCCACCAGAGCGATCCGGTACGCGCCCACTGGAATAGGTCCTCGGTCGACGTGACCAGGAAGCCCTTGTCGTTCAGCTCGCCGTTGAGGCTGTCGAAATACCCCTGGTCGGGCGCGATCGACACGCCGCTCTCGGGATTGTTGACCAACCCGATCGGACCGGAATGTGCCTCTACTCCCAATCCAACGCTCCCTTCTTCCACGCGTACACCAGGCCGAGCGCCAGTTCGGCGATAAAGATCATCATCGATATCCATGCGGTCCATCCCAGCGTGAAAACGCTTACTGCCCAAGGATATAGGAACGCTGCCTCGAGATCGAAGATGATGAACAGGATTGCGATGAGATAAAAGCGAACGTCGAATTGGCTGCGCGGATCCTCGAAGGCGGGGAAGCCGCATTCATACTCGCTGAGCTTCTGCTCGTTGGGCTGATGCGATCCGGTGAGGCGCGCGACCAGCATCGGCAGGAACACGAACGCGCTCGACAGGAGCAACGCGACGCCGAGGAACAGCAGGATCGGCAGATAGAGAGACAGGTCGATCAAAGGGCTTCTCGCATGTGCGAACAATGAAGGTCGCTTTAGGCCCGCGACCGAGGGGGAGCAAGGCCGCGAGGCGGTGAGAATCACTCGCAGAAAGCGGTTCTCCCACCTCCTGCCCCGCGACGGGGAGGTGGCGTCGCGAAGCAACGACGGCGGTGTAGGCAAGCGCCTCCCGTAAGAGCGCCGACCCCGCCCCTATCGCAGCGCGTTCGCCACCAGCTTGTGCAGCTTTGAATGCAGCGCATCGTTGGCCGCCAGATACTCCTGCCGCTCCATCGACCGGTCGCCGCCACGGAAGTCGGTGACGAACCCCCCGGCTTCCTTGATCAGCAACACGCCCGCGGCGACGTCCCAAGGCTGCAACGACGATTCCCAGAATCCGTCATACCGCCCCGCCGCCACCCAGGCGAGATCGAGCGACGCCGCGCCGATCCGGCGGATCCCCGCGACCTCGGGCGCAACCGCCCCGAAAATCCGGCTCCATTCCGCGAAGTTGCCGTGGCCGAGAAACGGGATCCCCGTCGCGATCAGCGCGTCGGCCAAGTCGCGCCGCGACGACACCCGCAACCGCTCCGACTGGACCCAGGCGCCCCGCCCCTTCTCCGCCCAGAAGCTCTCGTCGGTCAGCGGCTGATAGACCATCCCGGTTGTGATCTCGCGCTTGCCGCTCGGCATCGGCTCCTCGACCGCGATCGAGATCGCGAAATGCGGGATGCCGTGGAGGAAATTGGTCGTGCCATCGAGCGGGTCGACGATGAAGCGCGGCTTGTTGGGATCGCCCGCGATCTCGCCGCGCTCCTCCATCAGGAACCCCCAGTCGGGGCGTGCGCGCGACAATTCCTCGTAGATGGTCTGCTCGGCGCGCTTGTCCGCCACCGACACGAAGTCGGCGGGTCCCTTGCGGCTAACCTGCAGCTGCTGGACCTCGTTGAAGTCCCGCCGCAGCCGCGGTGCCGCCTTGCGCGCGGCACGATCGATGACGGTCATGAGACCTGAATGGGAAGGCATCGTCTTTACTCCTCCCCTCCCGCTTGCGGGAGGGGTCGGGGGAGGGTCTGTCGGCTAAGCGCGAAGATCAATCCGCGCGGCGGACGTAGGTCTGTTCGTACACGTCGACGACGATCCGGGTTCCCGCGCCGATATGCGGCGGCACCATCACGCGCACGCCGTTCTCGAGGATTGCGGGCTTGTAGCTCGACGAGGCGGTCTGCCCCTTCACGACTGCGTCGGCCTCGACGATCATCGCCTCGATCGTGTCGGGCAGCTGCACCGAGATCGGGCGCTCGTCCCACAGCTCCAGCACCACGTCCATGCCGTCCTGCAGGAACGCCGCGGCATCGCCGAGGATGCCCGCATCCAGCGTGATCTGCTCGTAATTATCCTTGTCCATGAAGGTCAGCGCATCGCCGTCCTTGAACAGGAACTGGAAATCCTTCGTATCGAGCCGGACCCGCTCGACGCTTTCGGCGGAGCGGAAGCGGACGTTGTTCTTGCGCCCGTCGACCAGGTTCTTCAGCTCGACCTGCATATAGGCGCCACCCTTGCCCGGCTGGGTGTGCTGGATCTTGACCGCGCGCCAGATGCCGCCTTCATATTCGATGATGTTGCCGGGACGGATGTCCACGCCGCTGATCTTCATGGATCTACCTACTGCAAAGAGCGAGTGCCGCCCGGCAAACCTGCCCGGCGGCGAAGAGGCGGGCTTTAGCCGCCCGCTCCGCCAGCGGCAAGCATGGGGTATGGATCGACGTCCTGTCCCTGATACCAACGCTGCGCCGGGTCGGTCCGCGTCGTGCCGAAATGCAGATGATAGTTCCCCGGCCCCGCGTCGCCGGTGTCCCCGACATAGCCGATCGTCTGGCCAGCCGCGACCTTGCCGCCCTCGGCGAGCCCCGGCGCGTAATCCGCGAGATGCGCGTAATAATAGGTCCAGCGCCGATCGGGCGAACGGACATAGACCGTCGTTCCACCGAGCCCACTCTGGAACAGCTTCTCGACCGTCCCCGATGCCGCGGCGAGCACCGGCGTGCCCGACGGCGCCATGATGTCGAGCCCGTGGTGAGCCCGCGAGCCCCCGCCCCGCGCGTCGCCCCAGTTGCGGACGAGCGCACTTCGCTTAACCCCCGCAACGGGAACCCTGAGGTGGCCGGAAGCATCAGCGAGCGCCGCAACGGAATTCGCGTCCGGCGCCCGCCGTGCTGCGCCCCCGAAGGACGTCATCGACACGAACGCCGCAACGATCAGCACGATGAACCCGATGATGAACCAACCGAGCTTGGTCATGACGTTACGGCTTGAAGACCGCCTTGGTCCCGGGCTTGATCATCATCGCCAGCCGCGCCGCGTCCCAGTTGGTCAAGCGGATGCAGCCATGGCTCTCGGCGCGCCCGATCGTCTCGGGGTTGGGCGTGCCGTGGATGCCGTAATGCTCCTTGGACAGATCGATCCACACGACGCCAACCGGGCCGTTCGGCCCCGGCGGCAGCATCGCGGGATCGTCGTCCTTCTTGGCGTCCCAGAACAGGTCGGGATTATAGTGGAACTTCGGGTTGTAATCCGCGCCGTTGATCTTCCAGGTGCCGATCGGCAGCGGATCCTTGCTCGACCCCATCGTCGCCGAGAATTGCGCGACCAGCTTGTCGTTCTTGTCGAGCACGCGCAGCACCGCCTCGGACTTGTCGACGACGACGTGATCCGCCGTCGGCTGCTTCGCATCGACGTTCAGCATCGACAGTGTCTGGCGCCAGTCGCCCCGCAGCTTGGGATCATAATCGCGCGACGTCGGCAGCGCGTTCGGGACGACGATCTTGCTACCGACCTTCAGCCGCGTGCTCGGCGAGTTCAGCGCGATCAGCACCGCTGGCGTGGTGTGAAACATCTCGCCGAGCTTCTCCATTGGCGTCCGGTAGCCGATCGTCGGCAACTTAGCCTGGAGCGCATAATCCTTGGGTAAGGGATTGATATATGGCCCTGCCAGGATCTCGCGGGTCAACGTCACCGCCGCGACCGGCCGTGTCGCGCGATATTGCGATAGCGCGCCGAGCGTCCGCTGGTCGGTCTTGCCCGTGATCGGCAGGCCGCGCGATTCCTGGAAACCCTTCAGCGCCGCGACCAGCGACTGCCCGCCCCGACCGTCGAGCACGCCCGGCCCGAAGCCGAGATGATCGAGGATCACCTGCACGTGGAGGATCGACCGATCGACCGGCGGGATCACGACCTTCGGTGCCTGCGCGGGAACCGCCCCTGCCGACACGGCCATCGCCGCAGTTCCGATGATCGACTTCCACATAGCCCGCTCCAATACCGTTACGCTTCGGCAAGGAACGGTCTTGATCCTGATTGGGTCCCGGACGTGGCGATGAAGTGGGAAGAGCATCACCGCCTACCACCACCCCCCGACGAAGGCCGGTGCCCAGTAGGGAAGGCAGAGACAACGGAGCACTGAAACCAGCCAAGCGCGTCTCGCCATCAGGCTCCGGCCTTCGCCGGGGTGGGTACTAATATGCCAAGCTTCCTGCCGCGTCAGATCACCAAGCGCAGCTGATCAACCGCTCAGAAGCGCGCCGAATTCCTTCACCGCCGCCGCTTCGTCACCGCTCCACACCGCATTCGATGCCGCAATGAAATCGGCGCCCGCAGCGATCAGCGGCGCGGCGTTGCCGGGAGTGATCCCCCCGATCGCAACGCACGGCATTTCGAAGACCGCCGACCACCAGGACAGGATCGAGGGCTCCGGCCGATGCGTCGCCACCTTGGTGGTCGTAGGATAGAAGCTGCCGAACGCGACATAATCCGCCCCCGCCTCGCCCGCTTCCATCGCGAAGTGACGGCTGTCGTGGCACGTCACCCCGATCTGCGCCGCCGGGCCCAGCGCCGCACGTGCGTCGCGCGGGTCGCCGTCGTCCTGGCCGAGATGAACCCCGTCCGCCCCCAGCCGCTTCGCCAGCCCGACATCGTCGTTGACGATGAACGCTACGTCGCGCGCCGCGCAGATCGCCTGCAACGGCTCCGCAAGCGCGGCGGCGACATGCTGGTCGACATCCTTGACCCGGAACTGGAACGCCGCCACCGGCCCGGCGTCGAGCGCGCGGGCCAGCCGGTCGGCGAAGCCGCCACTGACGTCCAGCGGCGACACCAGATAAAGCTGGCACGGTGGCCGCCGGTCGGCGCGTTTGAAGTTGGCCGCGAACTCGGGGTCGAGCGGGCCGAGCGGATCTTCGGTCATACTGCCGTCCCGCGCGCTGCGGCGATCATTCCAGGCCCTTGTAGATACGCACCAGCCGCTCGAGCATCGACAGCGCCTCGGCGCGGGGTCGCTGGAAGGTGTTGCGGCCGATGATCGACCCGTTGCCGCCGCCGTCGCGGATGTCGCGCGCGTCCTGGAACACCGCGTCGGCGCCCTTCGACGCGCCGCCCGAGAAGACGTTGATCCGCCGCCCCGCGAAGCTCGACTGCACCACATGCTTCACGCGCTTGGCCATCGTCGACCAGTCGCCGTCCTTGTAGACCGCGACGGCTTCCTTCTGCTCGATATGGTCCGTCGGCAGCTTGGTCTTGATGATATGCGCGCCGAGCAGCGCCGCCATGTGTGCGGCATAGGCGCCGACATCGAGCGCGAGTTCGCCGTCCTTCGACAGGTCGCCACCGCGAGGATAGGACCAGATCACCGTCGCGATGCCGACCGACTTGGCCTCTTCGCTCAACTCGCGGATCTCTTCCATCTGCTCGAAGATCTGTTCGGATCCGGGATAGATGGTGAAGCCGATCGCCGCGCACCCCAGTTTCAGCGCGTCCGACACGCTGCCGGTTACCGCCTGGTCGATCGACGTCGCCCAGCTGTTCGAACTGTTGACCTTCAGGATCGTCGGGATCCGCCCCGCAAAGGTGTCCGCCCCGGCTTCGAGCATACCGAGCGGCGCCGCGAACGCCGATAGCCCGGCGTCGATCGCCAACTGGTAGTGATAATGGGGATCATAGGCGTCGGGGTTGATCCCGAACGACCGCGCCGGGCCATGTTCGAAGCCCTGGTCGACCGGCAGGATGATCAGCTTGCCGGTGCCGCCGAGATGCCCTTGCATCAGGATGCGCGCGAGGTTCGCCTTCACCGCTGGGCTGGTCGCCTCGTACTTGTCGAGAATGGCGGTTACCTGCGGCGTCATCGATTTTTCCTCGGCTCTGCTGTTCAATGCGGGCCTGTTAGCCCCCCACCACCATGCCCGCAATGCAAGAGGTCAAAGGTCCAACCAGCGCCGCAGCGCGATGTCGATCTGCTCCATCGTTGCGGAATCGATCCGGCCGATCACCGGGCCAAGATACTCCGCGGCATCCGTATAGATCCAATCCACTTGGACCTCACTCGGCACGCGCAGGCCGTTTTCTTCGTGAGGCGCGACGAACGGACGTTGTCCGGCCGTTCCTCTCAACTGCGAAGTCAACGGACAGACGGAGACCTTTCCAGCGATACTTAGCGCGCTGTTCCGTTGCACGACGACACACGGCCGCGGCTTGGCGGTGGGCGTACCCGATTGCCGGATCAGCACCAGATCGCCGCGTTTCACGCCGGCGGACCGTCCGGTCCCCAGTCGAATCCACCGTCTTCAGCGTCCAGTGATCGCAGCCACGCGGTCGCCGCATCGTCTTCGACGGGTCGGATGAGTTCGGCACGCGCGGTAGCGTCCAATGACGCTGCATGCCGGATCTGCTCGTCAACGGCCTCACGGTCGAGACGTTCAACGATCCAGTCGCGCGCAATCGCGCTTTTCGCCCGGCCACGCTCGCGAGCATGCCGGGCAAGCCGGCCTTCATCCTGATCATTCAAGCGGATGCCGAGCATCGGAAGTCTCCGTTCAACATGTTGATCGTAAGTTCACTCGATCAACGCGTCAACGCAGCGACCCCCGGCAATTCGCGGCCTTCCATCCACTCCAGGAACGCGCCACCCGCGGTTGAGACGAAGGTGAACTGGTCCGCCACCCCCGCCTGGTTCAGCGCCGCGACGGTGTCGCCACCGCCCGCAACCGACACCAGGCTGCCATCCTGCGTCAGCGCCGCCGCAGTCCGCGCCAGGCTCACCGTTGCGACTTCGAACGGCGGCGTCTCGAACGCGCCCAGCGGCCCGTTCCAAACCAGGGTGCGGCAGTTCTTGAGCACGTCGCCGAGCGACTCCACCGCCGCAGGGCCGACATCGAGGATCATCTCGTCCGCCGCGACCTCATGCACGTTGACGGTCCGCGTCGCCGGATTGGCCCTGAACTCCTTGGCCACGGCCACGTCATAGGGCAGGTGCACAGTACACCCGGCACGATCCGCGGCTGCCATGATCTCGTCGGCGACACTCGCAAGATCATGTTCGCACAGGCTTTTGCCGACGTTCACCCCGCGCGCGGCTAGGAAGGTATTGGCCATGCCGCCGCCGATGATCAGATGATCCACGCGCCCGACCAGATGCTTCAGCACGTCCAGCTTGGTCGAAACCTTGGCGCCTCCGACGACCGCCGCCACCGGATGCTCCGGAACGCCCAGCGCCCTCTCCAACGCAATCAGTTCCGCTTCCATCGCCCGACCGGCGTAGGATGGCAGCACATGCGCCAATCCCTCGGTCGATGCGTGCGCGCGATGCGCCGCCGAGAAGGCATCGTTGACGTAAAGATCGCCCAATCTGGCAAAACGCTCAACGACTTGCGGATCGTTCCTCTCTTCGCCGCCAAAGAATCGGGTATTCTCAAGGATCGCGATGTCGCCCGGCTGGAGCGTCGCGACCGCCTCGTCGGCGCCTTCCCAATCGATATAACGAACCTCACGACCGAGCACCGCCGTATACGGCCGCGCAAGCATCGCCAGCGACATGTCGGGCGTCGGCACGCCCTTGGGCCGACCGAAATGCGCGAGCACCAGCACGATCGCACCGCGGTCGGCCAGCTCGGTCACGGTCGGCAGCGTCGCCCGCAGGCGGGTGTCGTCGCTCACCGAACCATCGGCCATCGGCACGTTCAGATCCTCGCGCACGAGCACGCGCTTGCCGGTGACATCGCCGATATCGTCGAGCGTCTTGAATGGCTTGGTCATGGTTCCTCGATCCTGATATGATCACCGACGTTGATCGTGCCGCCGGCCTTCACGCGGGTACAAGCGCCCCCACGCCAGTCGGGTGTCAGCGCGGCCTGCAATCCCGGCGCAATCGCGTCCATTCGGTAGCACGGATCGCACTCGGTCGTGATCGCGAGCACCACGTCGGTGCCGATCCGCAACAGCGTCCCCGGGGTTTGCGGCAGGTCGAACCCGTCGAGCAGCAGGTTCACCCGTCGCTCCTGCCACGGAATGTCGCGGTCGATCTCCGCAAGCGCGGCATCCCAGTCGACGCGTTCCATCAGCGTAACCTGCCGCCGGCCGCGCCCGCCGGGTTTGACCCGCCCTCGAAAGTCGCCATCGAGGCCGCCGTCGGTCGTCACGCCAACGTGGTCGATCACCTCCATCGCGCCCTTCGGCACCGCATGCCGGGCGATCCCGATCACGGTGCCGACCATCATGCCGCCCTAGAGGAACTTGGCCATCGCGGTGGCGGTGTCCACCATACGGTTGGAAAAGCCCCATTCATTGTCGTACCAGCTGACCACGCGGACCAGCTTGCCGTCGATCACCGCGGTCTCGAGGCTGTCGACGGTCGACGATGCGGGCGTGTGCATCAGGTCGATCGACACCAGCGGCTCGTCCGACCAGTCGAGCACCCCGACAAGCGGACCGCTCTCGGAAGCAGCCTTCAGAATCGCGTTGACCTCGTCGCGCGTCGTGTCGCGCTTCGGGGTGAAGGTCAGGTCGACCAGGCTCACGTCGGGCACCGGCACGCGGATCGCCGACCCGTCCAGCCTGCCCTTCAACTCGGGCAACACTTCGCCGACCGCGCGCGCGGCGCCGGTCGTTGTCGGAATCATCGACATCGCCGCCGCGCGCGCACGGCGCAGATCGGGGTGGATCTGGTCGAGGATCTTCTGATCGTTGGTATAGGCGTGCACCGTCGTCATCAGCCCGCGCTCGATGCCGATCGCGTCGTTCAGCACCTTGGCGACCGGTGCGAGGCAGTTGGTGGTGCACGACGCATTCGACACGATCACGTGCTCGGCGGTCAGCTTCTCGTGATTGACCCCGTAAACGACGGTGAGATCGACACCCTTGCCGGGCGCTGAGATCAGGACGCGCTTGGCCCCTGCCGCCAGATGCTTGCTGCAGGACTCCTTGTCGGTGAAGAAACCGGTGCACTCCAGCACGATGTCGATGCCGAGTTCGGCATGCGGCAGATTCGCGGGGTCGCGCTCCGCGGTGACGCGGATATGCTTGCCGTCGACCACCAGGTCGTTGCCCTCGGCCGATACTTGGCCCGGATAGCGGCCATGGACGCTGTCGCGGCTGAACAGCCACGCGTTCGATTTGGCGTCGGCCAGATCGTTGATCGCGACGAGTTCGAGCTCGCCACCCTTTTCGAGGATCGCCCGTGCGACGAGGCGGCCGATCCGCCCGAAGCCATTGATCGCAACCTTCGTCATTCGCCATCTCCTCGAAAGCCGGTTTCCCGGTCGACCGCGCGGATTTCACCGTGCCGCAAGCGGCTCGCCTTTGCGGGGGCACGGCGCCCCGTGTCAACCGCGAGCGTGGCCCGAAACCGGCTTGCCGCAGGGCACTCGCATGCTATCGCGGAACCATGTCCACCACCGCGACCAGTGCCGCAGATCGTGTCGATGCGGCGATCGCCCGAATCGAGCAAGCGATCGAACGACGCGCGCGAAGCAGCGATGCGCTCGCCAATCGCCATGCCGCGTTGAAGGCGCGGATGGCCGAAGCGGTCGCCGCGCTCGACGACGTCATCGCCCGCGGGAGCAACGGCTGATGGCCGAGGTCACACTCTCGATCGGCGGTCGCTCGCACGTCGTGGGCTGCCGCGATGGCGAGGAAGCGCGTGTCCGCCTGCTCGGGCAGATGCTCGACGAACGCTGGGCGGTCGCGAACCGCGCTGCGGGCGGCCTCAACAGCGAACGCGCGATGTTCTTCGTCGCGCTGATGCTGGCCGACGATTACGACGAGGCGCTGACCCGTCCGCCCGCCGGCGCGGCGGTCAGCGAATCGGCGCTCGCGCGGATCGCAGACCGGCTCGAAGCGCTCGCATCCGCCCTTGAGAATGAGCCGCACAGCGCCTAGATAGAAACACGGCGGGTTCTGCCCGATACGAGCCTTTATTATCCCTGAGGCTATTCATCTTCCTAGGGGGCTGTCCCTGCCCGGATCCTGGTCCGACGTACATGGTCCCCACCTGACGTACCGTGCGTCAGAGGATAACCCGGCAAACGGTTACGGCGGGCCCGCCACCCTGCGACCAGCCATGACCGACAAGCAAGCGCTCCGCGCCGCCCTGCGCGCCGCACGCGATCGCAGCCCCGGCGGTACGATCCTCGTTCCCCAAGAAGTGCGCGCACGCCTGGCCGCGGGCGTCATCGTCACCAGCTATGTACCGATCGGCAGCGAAGCCGATCCCGCACCGCTCGTTCGATCGGCGCTTACGGCAGGATGCACCCTCGCGATGCCGCATGTCGTTAGCCGCAGCGAACCACTCCGCTTCCTGGCGTGGTCGCCGGGTGATGCCCTCGTCCCCGGCCCCTTCGGCCTCAGCCAGCCTGCTAGCACAGCCGACGAGGTCGATCCGGCCATCATCCTCACTCCGCTGGTCGGCTTCGATCGCCACGGCAACCGGCTCGGGCAGGGCGCCGGCTATTACGACCGTGCGTTCGCGCGCTTTCCCCGCGCCTGGCGGATCGGCGTTGCGCTTGCGGTCCAGGAGGTCGACAGCGTCCCCACCGAAACGTGGGACGTCCCGCTCCACGCCATCGTCACCGAACAGGAATGGATCACGCCATGACGCCAAGTTGGCGCAAGCCCGTCGGAACCCTCGGGATCCTGATGTTCATCACGGTCTGGTGCGTGCTGATCGTCAGCCTATCCGCACTGGTCGGCACCTGGCCCTGGTTCGTGCAGACCGTGTTCTACCTCGTTACCGGCATCGTCTGGATCATGCCGTTGAAGCCGGTGCTGCTGTGGATGGAGACCGGCCGCTGGCGTTAAGGGAGCGCGCGCTCCGCCGCTAGCGGTTGTGCTCCCCCTCGCCCATCATTCCCGCGCGGGCGGGGATCCATGACCTGTACCGTCAGCGGCTAATCACGACCGTGCGCGAGTGTGGATCCCCGCTCCGCGGCGTTGACGATAGTATGTCGAGGAACGCTACATCATCCCACCCACAGCGAAGGGGTGGCGCGAGTGACGGGGCTCGAACCCGCGACCTCCGGCGTGACAGGCCGGCG
>NZ_CAXTEM010000061.1:0-17099 GCF_964243315.1 uncultured Sphingomonas sp.
TTCACCACCAATACCAACTGGCAGAGCTATGGTGGCGAGTCGACCATGTCGAACCTCAGCCAGATGCTCGGGCTGACGATCCACAATTTCCTGTCGGCGGCGACCGGCATCGCGCTCGCCTTTGCGCTGTTCCGTGGGTTTGCGCGGCGCCCCCAACCTGGTCAGACGACGCCGGGGACGATCGGCAATTTCTGGGCCGATGCGACGCGGGTCACCTTGTATCTGCTGCTGCCGCTGTGCGTCGTCTATACGCTGTTCCTTGTCGCGAGCGGCGTGCCGCAATCGCTGGCGGGTACGATCACGGTCGACACGCTGGAAGGCGCGCGGCAGGTGCTCGCGACCGGGCCGGTAGCGAGCCAGGAAGCGATCAAGATGCTCGGCACCAACGGTGGCGGCTTCTTCAACGCCAACTCCGCGCACCCGTTCGAGAACCCGACCGCGCTCACCAACTTCGTGCAGATGCTGTCGATCTTCCTGATCGGTTTTGGCCTGACCTGGACCTTCGGCAAGGCGGTGGGCAACACCCGCCAGGGCTGGGCGATCCTGTCGGCGATGGTCATCCTGTTCCTCGCCGGCGTCACCGTCACCTATTGGCAGGAGGCCGCAGGCAACCCGGTGCTCCACCAGCTGGGCGTCGCGGGCGGCAACATGGAGGGCAAGGAGGTGCGCTTCGGCATCGCCGCCTCGTCCCTGTTCGCGGTCATCACCACCGCGGCGTCGTGCGGCGCGGTTAACGCGATGCACGACAGCTTCACCGCGCTGGGCGGCATGATCCCGCTGTTCAACATCCAGTTGGGCGAGGTCGTGATCGGCGGCGTCGGCGCGGGCATCTACGGGTTCCTGCTGTTCGCTATCCTCGCGGTGTTCGTCGCCGGGCTGATGGTCGGACGCACGCCCGAATATGTCGGCAAGAAGATCGAGAGCCGCGAGGTCAAGCTCGCGGTGCTCGCGATCGCGGTGCTGCCGCTGATGATCCTCGGGCTGACCTCGCTGTCGTCGGTGCTGCAACAGGGGCTGGCGGGGCCGCTCAACAAGGGGCCGCACGGGTTCAGCGAGATCCTCTACGCCTTCACCAGCGCGGTCGGGAACAACGGCTCGGCCTTTGCCGGCCTGACCGCGAACACGCCCTATTACAACGGGCTGCTCGGCGTCGCGATGTGGGTCGGCCGCTTCTTTATCATCGTGCCGATGCTGGCGATCGCGGGCAGCCTGGCGGCGAAGAAGTACACCCCGGAAAGCGCTGGCTCGTTCCCGACCACGGGCGGCCTGTGGGTCGGCCTGCTCGTCGGCATCGTGCTGATCCTGGGCGGTCTCACCTTCCTGCCCAGCCTCGCGCTCGGTCCCATCGCCGATCATCTCGCGATGATCAGCGGCAAACTGTCGTAAAGAGGAGCGCCGCACATGGCACGCTCGACCACCAAGAGCCTGTTCACCGCCGACCTCGTCGTTCCGGCGATCAAGGCCTCCTTCGTCAAGCTCGATTCGCGCGCGCTGATCCGCAACCCGGTGATGTTCGTCACCGCGACTGTCGCCGCGCTGATGACATTGCTGCTCGTCGTCGGCCAAGACGGGCTGAGCATCGGCTTCAAGCTGCAGCTCGTGATCTGGCTGTGGTTGACGGTGCTGTTCGGCACCTTCGCCGAGGCGCTCGCGGAGGGCCGCGGCAAGGCGCAGGCGGCATCGCTGCGCGCGACCAAGGCAGATCTCACCGCCAAGCGCCTGAAGGGCGACGGCCGTGCGCATGACGACGTCCCCGCGAGCGCGCTGAAGGTCGGTGACATCGTGCTGGTCGAAACCGGCGACCTGATCCCGTCCGACGGCGAGGTCGTGTCGGGCGTCGCCAGCGTCAACGAAGCCGCGATCACCGGCGAGAGCGCGCCGGTGATCCGCGAGGCGGGCGGCGACCGCTCGGCCGTCACCGCGGGCACCCGCGTCATCTCCGACGAGATCCGCGTCAAGGTGACCGTGGAGCCCGGCAAAGGTTTCCTCGACCGCATGATCGCGCTGGTCGAGGGCGCCGAACGCCAGAAGACCCCGAACGAGATCGCGCTGACGCTGCTGCTCGTCGGCCTGACGATCATCTTCCTGATCGCGGTCGGCACCATTCCCGGCTTCACCAGCTATGCGGGCGGGTCGATCCCGGTGGCGATGCTCGCGGCGCTGCTCATCACGCTGATCCCGACGACGATCGCGGCGTTGCTGTCCGCGATCGGCATCGCGGGCATGGACCGGCTGGTGCGCTTCAACGTGCTCGCGAAATCCGGCCGCGCGGTGGAGGCGGCGGGCGACATCGACGTGCTGCTGCTCGACAAGACTGGCACGATCACGATCGGCGACCGCCAGGCGAGCGAGTTCCGCAGCGTCGGCGGCGCCTCCGATGCGGAGATGGCGGAGGCAGCGCTGCTCGCCAGCCTCGCCGACGAGACGCCCGAGGGCCGCTCGATCGTGGTGCTGGCGCGCGAGAAGTTCGGCGTCCGCACCACCGATCTGCCGACCGGCGCGGAGGTCATCCCCTTCACCGCGCAAACCCGCATCTCCGGCGTCAGGACCGCGGACATGCTGGTCCAGAAGGGCGCGGTCGATTCGATCCTGCGCGCCAACCCAGGCCTCGGCGAAACCGCCGCCGCGACCGAACTGCGCCGCATCACCGACGAGATTTCGCGTGCCGGCGGCACGCCGCTGGCGGTGGCGAAGGACGGCCGCCTTCTCGGCGCGATATTCCTGAAGGACGTGGTGAAGGCGGGCATCCGCGAACGCTTCGGCGAACTGCGCGCGATGGGCATTCGCACCGTGATGATCACCGGCGACAACCCGCTGACCGCCGCCGCGATCGCCGCCGAGGCCGGGGTCGACGATTTCCTCGCCCAGGCCAGTCCCGAGGACAAGCTGGCGCTGATCCGCAAGGAACAACAGGGCGGCAAGCTGGTCGCGATGTGCGGCGACGGCACCAACGACGCGCCCGCGCTCGCCCAGGCCGATGTCGGCGTCGCGATGAACACCGGCACGCAAGCCGCGCGTGAGGCGGGCAACATGGTCGATCTCGACAGCGATCCGACCAAGCTGATCGAGGTCGTCGGCCTCGGCAAGCAACTGCTGATGACCCGCGGCGCGCTCACCACCTTTTCGGTTGCCAACGATGTCGCGAAGTATTTCGCGATCATCCCAGCGATGTTCGTCGTGCTCTACCCGGGGCTTGGCGTGCTCAACGTTATGCGGCTCGGCTCGCCCGAAAGCGCGATCCTGTCGGCGATCATCTTCAACGCCGTGATCATCCCGATGCTGGTCCCGCTCGCGCTGCGCGGGGTCGCCTACAAGCCGATGGGCGCAGGCCCGCTGCTGGCGCGCAACCTCGCCGTCTACGGCCTCGGTGGCCTGCTGGCGCCGTTCGTCGGGATCAAGCTGATCGACCTAGTCGTCGGCGGCATCGGGCTGGCGTGATGCTCCCGACCCAAACTGTTCCCCGGCGAAGGCCGGGGCCCAGTCGGGAGACGCGCATAGCGGAGTGCGGCGCTCCCTTACCTTGACCAGCGTAACTGGGCCCCGGCCTCCGCCGGGGAACGAAGATTGAGAGGACCCATCATGACATCCGACTTCACCACCGCGCTCCGCCCCGCGATCGTCATGACGATCCTATTCGCGCTGCTGCTCGGGATCAGTTATCCCCTCGCGATGACCGGCATCGGACAGGCGATCTTCCCAGCGCAGGCGAACGGCAGCCTCGTCACCGCGAACGGTCGCGTGATCGGCTCCACCGTTGTCGGCCAGGCGTTCACGTCGGATCGCTATTTCCAGACCCGCCCCTCCGCCGCCGGCAAGGGCTATGACGGGCTCGCCTCCTCGGGCTCCAACCTCGGCCCCGCGTCGCAGGCGCTGGTCGACCGCGTGACGCCCGACATCGCCAAGCGCCGCGCCGAGGGCGTGACCGGCGCGGTCCCCGCGGACCTCGTCACCGCGAGCGGCTCGGGCCTCGACCCCGATCTGTCGCCGGCCGCCGCGCTCGCCCAGGCACCCCGCATCGCCCGCGTCCGCGGCATCGCGCTCGACAAGGTCCGCGCGATCGTCACCGCGAACACCGACGCCTCGATCCTCGGCGAGCCGCACGTCAACGTCCTCGCGATCAACCGCGCGCTGGACGCCGCCGCGCGCTGATGGGCGCTTCACGCTGATGCCGAGTGGCGCCGACGATCGCCCCGATCCCGACGCCCTGCTGCGCCAGGCCGCGCAGGAGGGCAGGGGGCGGCTGAAGATCTTCCTCGGCGCGGCGCCCGGCGTCGGCAAGACGTTCGAGATGCTGTCGGAGGGCGCCGCGCGCCGTCGCGACGGCGTCGATGTCGTGGTCGGCGTGGTCGAGACCCATGGCCGCGCCGAAACCGCGGCGCTCACCCGCGGGCAGGAGATCGTGCCGCGCCGCGACGTCGCCTATGAAGGCCGCGTGCTTGGCGAGATGGATCTCGACGCGATCCTCGCCCGCGCGCCGCGCCTCGCGCTGGTCGACGAACTCGCGCACACCAACGCGCCCGGCAGCCGTCACCCCAAACGCTATCAGGATGTCGAGGAACTGCTCGCCGCCGGGATCGACGTCTATTCGACGATCAACATCCAGCATGTCGAAAGCCTCAACGACATCGTCGCGAGCTTCACGCGCGTGCGGGTGCGCGAGACGGTGCCCGACCACATCCTCGAACGCGCCGAGATCGAGGTCGTCGACATCCCCCCCGACGAACTCATCGAACGGCTGAAGGCGGGTAAGGTCTACCTCCCCGACGAAGCGACGCGCGCGCTCAGCCACTTCTTCTCCAAATCGAATCTGTCGGCCCTGCGCGAACTGGCGCTGCGCCGCGCCGCGCAGGCGGTCGACGCGCAGATGCTCGATCACGTCCGCGCGCTCGGCGTCGGCGGCACATGGGCGGGCACCGACCGCATCGTCGTCGCGATCAACGAGCTGCCGGGCGCCGCCGGCTTGGTCCGCGCCGCCAAGCGCGTCGCCGACGGGCTCCACGCGCAATGGACCGCGGTCTTCATCGAAACCCCCCGCACCGCGCAATTTGACGACGCGCAGCACCAGCGCGTCGCGGAGGCGATGACCCTCGCCACCCAGCTCGGCGCGGTGGTCGCGACAGTGCCCGCCGCCTCGGTGGTCGACGGCATCCGCGGCTTCCTGGCGCATGCCCGCGCGACCCAGCTCGTCGTCGGCAAGTCGCGGCGCTCGCGCTGGTTCGAACTGCGCCACGGCTCGGTGGTCGATCGCCTGATCCGCGAGACGCCCGGCGTCACTGTCCATGTCCTGCCGATGGAGGAACCCGCCACCGACCCCGCATCGCGGCGACGGCGGCGGCGTACCGGCGCGGCCTGGGGCTCGCCGACCGGCTATGCGGTGACCACCGCGCTGGTCGCGACGGTCACCGCGATCGCCAGCGCGCTGTTCCACATCCTCGATCTCGGCAACGTCGCGCTCCTTTATCTGCTGCCGGTGATGGTCGCCGCGAGCCTGTTCGGCCTGCGCACCGGTCTGTTCGCGGGCATCGCGTCGAGCCTCGCATACAACTTTTTCTTCCTCCCGCCCGTAGGCACGCTGAGCGTCAGCAACCCCGAAAACGTCATCTCGGTCTTCGTCCTCCTGGGCGTCGCGGTCGCCACCAGCCAGCTCACCTCGCGGGTGCGCGCGCAGGCCGATCTCGCCGCCGCCAGCGCGCAGACCAACGCCACGCTCGCGGGCTTCCTGCGCCAGTTGAGCGGCATCAACGACGCGTCGGAGGCCGCACGGATGATCTGCGAGGACGTCGCGCGCCTGTTCGGTGTCCAGACCGTGCTGCTCGCCGCGGCGGCGGAACCCGGCCTGACCGTCCAGGCCGCGAGCTCCGCCAGCTACCGGCTCGATACGATGGACCTCGCCGCCGCGCACTGGGCGTTCGACAACGGCATCGCGGCGGGCAAGGGATCGGGCACGCTCGCCGCCTCCGAATGGCTGTTCCAGCCGGTGAAGGCGGGCGAGCGCACCCTCGCGGTATTGGGCGTCGCGCGGGAGAATAGCGGTGATCCGGTCCGCGCGGATCAACTGCCGCTGCTCACCAGCCTGATCGATCAGTCCGCGCTGGTGCTCGAACGCTTGCGGCTGGAGATGGAGATGCGCGACGTCGATGCGGTACGCACCCGCGATCGGCTGCGCGCCGCCTTGCTGTCCTCGGTCAGCCACGACCTGCGCACGCCGCTCACCGCGGTGATCGCGGCCGCCGACCAGCTCGAACACGGCGCCACGCCAGAACTGATCGGCACGATCAAGAGCGAGGCCGCGCGCCTCAACCGCTTCGTCGCCAATCTGCTCGACATGGCACGGGTCGAGGCGGGGGCCCTCAAGCTCAACATCGAGGCGACCGACCTCGGCGACGCCATCGCGGGCGCCGCGCATGACGCCCGCCGCGCGCTCGAAGGTCATCACGTCCGGCTCGACGTGCCTCCGGATCTGCCGCTGGTCCGCGTCGATCCCCAGCTCTTCCATCATTGCCTGCTCAACCTGCTCGACAATGCCGGCCGCTATGGCGATCCCGGCACCGGGATCGTCGTCGAGGGCGTGCACCGCTATGGCGAGATCCGGTTGGCGGTGCTCGACGAAGGGCCCGGACTGCCGCCGGGGCGGGAGGCCGAAGTGTTCGAGACGTTCCGCCGGCTGGAAGGATCGGACCGCGCGACCGGCGGCACCGGGCTTGGCCTCGCGATCGTGAAGGCGTTCGCGGAGGCGATGGGAATGTCGGTGGAGGCCGGCAACCGCCCCGACGGCACCGGCGCCGCGTTCACCCTGGTCTTCCCCTCCGCCCTCATCGTGCGCAACGCCGCACCCGAAAGCGCGATCTGATGCCCGCCAAGATCATGGTCGTCGACGACGAGATCTCGATCCGCCGCCTGCTCCGCAACACCCTCGAACGCGCGGGCTATGCCGTGGTCGAGGCGATCGATGGCCGCGGCGCGATCGCCTGCGCCGCGGCGGAGCACCCCGCCGCGATCCTGCTCGATCTCGGCCTGCCCGATCGCGACGGGCTCGGCCTGATTCCGGTGCTGCGCCAGCGCGGCGACGTCGTCATCCTCGTCGTCTCGGCGCGCGACGCCACCGACGAGAAGGTCGCCGCGCTCGATCTCGGTGCCGACGATTTCGTCACCAAGCCGTTCGACACCGACGAACTCCTCGCCCGCCTCCGCGTCGCCCTACGTCACCAGGGCGCGGCGGAGGTCGTCCCCAAGATCGTCCGCAAGGGCGACCTGACGATCGACCTCGACCGCCGTCTCGTCTGCCGCGGCCCCGAAGAACTCCACCTAACCCGCAAGGAGCACGAGGTGCTCGCGATCCTCGCCCGCCACAGCGGCCGCGTCGTCACCCACGACCGCATCATGGCCGCGGCCTGGGGCGGCGACGAGGACGCCCGCATCGAATATCTCCGCATCGTCATCCGCAACCTCCGCCAGAAACTCGAAGCGCCGGATCCCGTGGGGAGCCTGATCGCGAACGAACTCGGCGTCGGGTATCGCCTGCGGATGGATGGTTGAGGGCGGTCTGAACCTGCTCGTTCCCCGGCGGAGGCCGGGGCCCAGGTACGAGACGTTCATTGGCGAGCGCTGCTCCCGGTTACCTCCGCCGCCGCAACTGGGCCCCGGCCTTCGCCGGGGAACGAAGAAGGAAGTCGACGTCGCCCCTCCTTGTGTCCCCGCGAAGGCGGGGACCCAGTACTGGGCTCCCGCCTTCGCGGGAGCACAGGTAGGACAGGCGCCCCCAACTGCTTGACTCCCACCCCACCAACAACAACCATCGCCATCATGAACAGGCTCATCGCCCTCGCGTGCGTGCTGCTGGCGTCGGTGACCGTTCCCGCCGCGACGCAGGATTACCGACCCCCCGCGCATACCCGTCCGCAGCCGCTGATCGAGGGCCGATCCGAAGCTGATCTCGCCGCGCTGGCCGATCTCGGCACCTCGATCGAGCGCGACCGCACCGCGACCTACGAACTCGCCGAACACCGCCGGCTCGATCGCGCGCTCGCCACGATCGCCCCCGAACGAGCTGGCACGATCGACGCCTATGTTCTCGCGGTCGCGCTCGATAGCGATCCGGTGTTCGGCCGCGAAGCCCGCGAGGCCGGCCGGGTGCTCGAACGCCGCTATGCCGCGACGGGCCGCAGCGTCGTGCTCGCCGGCTCGGACGGCAGTGCCGCGAGCAAGCTGCCGATGGGATCGCCCGCCAATATCGCCGCGGTGCTCGCCCACCTCGGTGAGACGATGAGCAAGGAGGACGTGCTGGTCCTCTACACCACCAGCCACGGCGCGCCGTGGGGGATCGTCTATGACGACGGCGACCAGGGCTTCGGCGCGATCTCGCCGACCCGGTTGCGGTCGATGCTTGCGGAGGTCGGGATCGCGAACCGGTTGGTGATGATCAGCGCCTGCTATTCGGGTGTCTTCGTCCCCGGCCTGGCGTCGCCCACCTCAGTCGTCCTCACCGCGTCGTCGGCCGATCGCAGCTCCTTCGGCTGCCAGTCCGACAATGACTGGACCTTCTTCGGCGATGCGTTGATCAATCGCGCGCTGCGCAAGCCGCAGCCGATCGCCAGCGCCGCGGCCGAGGCGAAGGCGTCGATCGGCGCGTGGGAACGCAAGGGCAAGCTCACCGCCTCGCGTCCGCAGATCAGCATCGGCCGCGCGACCGGCGGCTGGCTGGCGGCGCTCGAAGCCAAGCTGCCATCCGCGACGCCCACCGTGGGCCGCTCCTCGGTCGACTCGCTCGACGCGAACTGATCATGCTTTATTTGGCTGCGCGGGAACACCGCCGCCCGTGCACGGTTCCCGCACCATGACTCACCACAGCCCGACCAACGCCACCAACTATCCCCTTCTCGCCAAGCCGCACGTCCAGCTCCATGGGCCGGTCGACGAGGGCATGTATATGCGTTTCAAGGCGCAGCTCGCCGACGCTCCTTCGGACGGCCCGCTGGTGGTGTCGATCACCACGCTCGGCGGCGACCCCGAGATGGCGCGCGCGATGGCCGACGATATCCGCCTGTTGCGTGAATATACCGGCCGCGAGACGCTGTTCCTCGGCAAGGTCGCGGTCTATTCGGCGGGCGCCACCTTCATGGCGGGCTTCCCGGTCGAGAAGCGCTTCCTCACCCGCCATTCGCGGCTGATGATCCACGAGCGGTTGATGACCAGCACCGTCTATCTCTCGGGTCCGCTCAATACCCTCAGCCATACGCTGAAGGCCAAGCTCAACGAGATCGAAGATTCGATCCGCATTCAGGACGAAGGCTTTCGCGACCTCGTCGCCGGCTCCAGCGTCAGCTTCGAAACCTTGCGCGAGAAAGCGCCATCGAACTGGTACATCGAGGCGGAGGAAGCCCGCGATCTCGGGCTGATCCTCGACATCATCTGACCCCTCGCGGGGTCCAGGCCCTTGCGCCGGGCAGGGGGAAGGCATAGCTGCGATGCAACAATCATCGTTGGAGCGCCGCGGCAATGGCCGAGTTCACCCTGCCCAAGAACAGCAAGGTCAGCAAGAAGGGTAAGGTCCACAAGGCCACCGCCCATGATGGTGGTGCGCCCACGCGCGTGAAGAAATTCCAGGTCTATCGCTACGATCCCGACAGTGGCGAAAACCCGCGCTACGACACGTTCGAACTGAACCTCGACGAATGCGGCCCGATGGTGCTCGACGCGCTGATCAAGATGAAGTCGGAACAGGACAGCTCGCTGACCTTCCGCCGCTCGTGCCGCGAGGGGATTTGCGGCTCATGCTCGATGAACATCGACGGCAAGAACGGCCTTGCCTGCACCACCGCGATCGAGGACGTCCGCGGCGACATTCGCATTACGCCCTTGCCGGCGATGGACGTGATCAAGGATCTCGTCCCTGATTTCACGCATTTCTACGCGCAATACGCCTCGATCAAGCCGTGGCTGCAGACCGTCACGCCGCCCCCCTCGGGCAAGGAACGCCTCCAGGCGCCCGAGGATCGCGCCAAGCTCGATGGCCTCTACGAATGCATTATGTGCGCCTGCTGCTCGACCTCGTGCCCGAGCTACTGGTGGAACAGCGACAAGTTCCTCGGTCCCGCGATCCTGTTGCAGGCCTATCGCTGGCTCGCCGACAGCCGCGACGAGATGACCGGCGAGCGGCTCGACCAGCTCGAGGACCCGTTCCGCCTGTATCGCTGCCACACGATCATGAACTGCGCGAACACCTGTCCCAAGGGCCTCAACCCGGCCAAGGCGATTGCCGAGATCAAGAAGATGGAAGCCGAGCGGGTCCTGTAACCGGCTAAAGCCTCCCTCTCTTTCCCGTTCGTCTCGAGTAGCCGTCGAGCTCGTTGAGATGGCGTATCGAGAGACCGTGCCCCGGAGCGATACCTCGATACGGGTCTCGACAGTCTCGACCCTACTCGGCACGAACGGATCAATGGCTGACAATCCCCTCTTCGCGTACGACGACGACCCCGATCTGCCGGGCTGGAAGCGCTGGCAGTTCCGCGACGCGACCCGTTTCAACGCCTTCATCGAACCCGTCCATGTCCGCGTCGAAGGCGAGATCGCGCGGGTTCGCATGATCCCCGGCCACCAGCATTCCAATATGCGCGACGCGGTTCATGGCGGCGCGCTGCTCGGTTTCATGGACGTCGCACTGTTCGCCGCCAGCCGCGGCTTCGGCTGCCTCGCCGCGGGCGGCGCGGTGACGCTCGACCTGTCGGCACAGTTCATCGGCGCCGGCCGGATCGGCGTACCTCTAGAAGCGAGGCTCGAACTGCTCCGCGAGACCGGTCGCATGCTCTTCCTGCGCGGGCTGATCGTCCAGGACGACGAGCCGACCATCGCCAGCTTCACCGGCACCCTCCGGAAATCCGGGTCGCCGCCACCGCCACGTGAATAGATCTCCCGTGCTCCTGCGCACACAGGAGCCCAGGGCCACGAACGCAACTGCCTGCAATGCTGGGCTCCTGCGTTCGCAGGAGCACATGCCATGACCGTCCTCACCGCCTACAATGCGCTCATCACCGCTGGCGAACTCCGCCCCGACCCCGAACAGCGCGCCGCCGCCGCCCACCTCGACGCGCTCGCGACTCAGCTCGCGCGCAAGCCCGGCCTGCTCGCGCGCCTTCGCCGCCCCGCACCGCCGCGCGGCGTCTACCTCTGGGGTGGGGTCGGCCGCGGCAAGTCGATGCTGATGGACCTGTTCGTCGCCAACGCGACCGAACCCCGCAAGCGCCGCGTCCACTTCGCCGAATTCATGATCGAGATCCACGGCCGCATCGCGATCGAGCGCCGCAAGGAAGCCGGCGACCCGATCGCCGCGATCGCCGCGCAAATCGCGGACGAGACCCGCCTGCTCGCCTTCGACGAGATGATGGTCACCAACTCGCCCGACGCGATGATCCTGTCGCGGCTGTTCACCGCGCTGATCGAAGCGGGCGTGGTGATCGTCACCACCTCCAACCGAGCGCCCGCGGATCTCTACAAGAACGGCCTCAACCGCGAACACTTCCTGCCCTTCATCAAACTGGTCGAGTCGCGGCTCGACGTTCTCGCGCTCAATGGACCCCTCGATTATCGCCGCGACCGGCTCGGCCAGCAGGACACCTGGCTGGTCCCCAACGGCGTCGCCGCCACCGCCCAGCTCTCAGCCGCCTTCTTCCGCCTCACCGATTATCCGCCCGAAGATGCCGAACACGTTCCCGAGGAGATGCTGACCGTCCAGGGCCGCGCGCTCCGGGTCCCCAAATCGCTGAAGGGCGTCGCGGTGTTCGCGTTCAAGAAGCTGTGCGGCGAGGCCCGCGGCGCCGCCGACTACCTCGCGATCGCGCGCCGCTTCCACACCGTCATCCTCGTCGGCATCCCCGTGCTCGGCCCCGAAAACCGCAACGAGGCGGCGCGCTTCGTCCAGCTGATCGACGCGCTCTACGAACACAAGGTCAAGCTGCTCGCCGCCGCCGACGCCCAACCCGACGCCCTCTACCCAGAAGGCGACGGCCGCTTCGAATTCCAGCGCACCGTCAGCCGGCTGGAGGAAATGCGCTCCGAAGACTATCTCGCTACCGGCCACGGCAGCACCGCCGGCGTCGCGCAGCCCACCTGATCTTAACCCCCGGCGGTCAGGATCGACCGATGGGCGCCGCGCGACAAACGCAATTGGACATGGTGCGCGGCACCGCGATCCTCCTGGTGCTGCTCTTCCATTTCCGCCTGCCGCTCGGATCCGCCGCCCTCGACGCGGTGCTTCAGCCGGTGTTCGCGGTCGGCTGGATCGGGGTCGACCTGTTCTTCGTCCTCAGCGGCTTCCTCGTCGGACGGATGATCCTGGTGGAAGCCGCGTCGCGGCCTGCGTTCGACACAAGCGGCTTCTTCACCCGCCGCGCGTGGCGCTTGTGGCCGGTCCTCTGGCTCTATTGCGCTATCCTCGTCGCGCTGGGCGGCTCGCCCGCATGGCCGACGGTCTGGCCCGTTCTGCTCCACGTCCAGAACTACGCCGACCAGACGCCGAGCCACTTGTGGTCGCTCGCGGTCGAGGAGCATTTCTATCTCGGCGCGGCGCTCCTGATCCCGGCAATGTACCGCCACGGCGGCTACCGGTGCGTCGAACGCGGCCTGCTCGCGGTGATGGTGGCATGCCTGCTGCTCCGCCTGGTCGCGGTGGCTGCCGGCGTACCGCTGCTCCACCTGCAGTGGCAGACTCAGTATCGGCTCGACGCCCCGGCCTTCGGCGTCCTGCTGGCATCGCTATCGCTGCACCGCCCCGCCGCATTCGCCGCGCTCGGCCATGCGCGCCGGCAATGGTTGGCGTTGACCCTTGTCGGCACCATCGCGCTGGCGATCGGCGGGGACGGGGCGTTCCGCCACGGCATCGGCTTCACGATCGCCTATCTCGCCGCGGGCGCATTCCTGATCGCGACGATCGGCTGCCGCGTGCCGCCCGCACTGTCCTGGACAGGAGGTCGGCTGGCGGCGCTCGGGCTGATCGCCTACCCCGTCTACATCTGCCACGCCAGCATTGGCGCCGTGGCGCGAAGCCTGATTTCCGTGCCGTCGCTAGCCTTCGCGGGTGCGATCGCCCTCTCGATCGGGGTAGGCGTGATGCTGCATATTCTCGTCGAGCGGCCGGCAATGCGGCTGGGCCGCCACCAAAGCTCACGTCAACCCTCACTTAAAGCTATTGCGAAACAATTGCAGTAGAGATCCTTAACTCGCGGTCTTTAGCGGTTGTGCTCCGGCACCGATGCGCCTATCCGGCGTGACCATTCGTGCCCCACGACGGAGAAGGACTGAATGGCCCGCAAGAAGATCGCGCTTATCGGCGCTG
This sequence comes from uncultured Sphingomonas sp., assembly GCF_964243315.1. GTDB lineage: Bacteria > Pseudomonadota > Alphaproteobacteria > Sphingomonadales > Sphingomonadaceae > Sphingomonas. Next base: position 13,328 of record NZ_CAXTEM010000061.1, read on the forward strand.
GCAACATCGGCGGCACCCTCGCCCATCTCGCGGCGCTGAAGGGTCTCGGCGACATCGTCCTGTTCGACGTGGTCGAAGGCGTGCCCCAGGGCAAGGCGCTCGATCTGTCGCAGTGTGCGCCGGTCGAGGGCTTCGACGCCAAGATCACCGGCACCAACGATTATGCCGATATTGCCGGCGCCGACGTGATCATCGTCACCGCCGGTGTCGCCCGCAAGCCCGGCATGAGCCGCGACGATCTGCTCGGCATCAACCTGAAGGTCATGAAGGCGGTCGGCGAAGGCATTCGCGAAAACGCCCCCGATGCGTTCGTGATCTGCATCACCAACCCGCTCGACGCGATGGTCTGGGCGTTGCGTGAATTCTCCGGCCTGCCGCAGCATATGGTCGTCGGCATGGCCGGCGTGCTCGACTCAGCGCGCTTCAGTCACTTCCTCGCCGAGGAGTTCGACGTTTCGGTGAAGGATGTCACGAGCTTCGTGCTCGGCGGCCACGGCGATACGATGGTCCCCGTGATCCAGTATTCGACGGTCTCGGGCATCCCGGTTCCCGACCTGATTGAAATGGACTTCTCGACGCAGGAAAAGATCGATGCGATCGTCAAGCGCACCCGCGGCGGCGGCGGCGAGATCGTTGCCTTGCTCAAGACCGGTTCCGCCTATTACGCCCCCGCGACCAGCGGCATCGCGATGGCCGAAGCCTATCTCTACGACCAGAAGCGGGTCCTCCCCGCCGCGGCGCATCTGTCGGGCCAGTACGGCATCGACGACCTTTATGTCGGCGTGCCCGTGGTGATCGGCGCGGGCGGGGTCGAGAAGATCGTCGAGATCAAGCTTGACGACGAAGCCAAGGGCAACCTCGCGGTGTCGGTCGACGCGGTGAAGGAGCTGCTGGTGGCGTGCAAGGGGATCGACGAGAGCTTGAAGTAAGCCGGACCTTAGAAGGAGCACCACCCCGGCGAAGGCCGGGGCCCAGTCGGGAAGGCGGATGTTATGGAGGATCAAGCCTTCGTCTACATCATGGCCAGCCGACGCAACGGTACGCTCTATCTCGGATCGACGATCGACCTCGCCAGGCGGGTGTGGGAACATCGTAATGGCTTGGGAGGCGGGTTCGCCGCGGAACATGGGTGTCGCTATCTCGTCTGGTACGAAGCATGCGGCGAATGGGAAGCGGCGCGGCGACGCGAAAAGCAGATGAAGGAATGGAAGCGTGCATGGAAGGTGCGGGAGATCGAAGGGCTCAATCCCGAATGGGACGACCTGTTCGATCGTATCGCTCTACCATAATCACCTTCTCAACTGGGCCCCGGCCTTCGCCGGGGTGGTAGGTTTGGAGATAAGATGAGCATCCTCGTCGACAGGAACACCAAGGTCATCACCCAGGGGATGACCGGCGAAACCGGCAGCTTCCATACCAAGGCGGCGCTGGAGTACGGCACGCAGATGGTCGGCGGCGTGACGCCGGGCAAGGGCGGGACCGAGCATCTCGGTCTGCCGGTCTACAACACCGTTGCCGAGGCGAAGGCGAAGACCGGGGCGACCGCGAGCGTGATCTACGTGCCGCCGCCCTTTGCCGCCGATTCGATCCTCGAGGCGATCGATGCGGAGATCCCGCTGATCGTCACGATCACCGAAGGCATTCCGGTGCTCGACATGGTCCGCGTCAAGCGCGCGCTGTCGGGCAGCAAGTCGCGGCTGATCGGCCCGAACTGCCCCGGCGTGCTGACGCCCGGCGAGTGCAAGATCGGGATCATGCCCGGCAGCATCTTCAAGCAGGGCTCGGTCGGCGTCGTCTCGCGCTCCGGCACGCTGACCTATGAGGCGGTGTTCCAGACCTCGAACGCCGGGCTTGGCCAGACCACCGCGGTCGGCATCGGCGGCGATCCGGTCAACGGCACCAACTTCATCGACGTGCTCGAACTCTTTCTCGCCGACGACGCGACCAAGTCGATCATCATGATCGGCGAGATCGGCGGCTCGGCCGAAGAGGAAGCCGCCCAGTTCCTTCGCGACGAGGCGAAGCGCGGCCGCAAGAAGCCGATGGCGGGCTTCATCGCCGGCCGTACCGCGCCGCCGGGACGTCGCATGGGCCATGCCGGCGCGATCGTGTCGGGCGGCCAGGGCGGTGCCGAGGACAAGATCGCGGCGATGGAAGCCGCCGGGATCAAGGTATCGGCGAGCCCGTCCGAACTGGGCACGACGCTGCTAGAAGTGTTGAACGGCTAACCCACATTGTGCCCCCATGAAGATGGGGGCCCAGTACTGGGCTCCCGCCTTCGCGGGAGCACATGGAAGGCGAGTGACGATGGGCTACGAAGGCCAGGATTTTAACGACATCGCATCGGGCGTCAGCCCGGCGTTCGTCGAAGGCTTGTACGCGACCTACAAGCGGTCTCCCGACACCGTCGAGCCCGGCTGGCGCGCCTTCTTCGAAGGGCTAGAATCGACCGCGACCGGCCCGAGCTGGGCGCGCGCCTCCTGGCCGCTTAGCACCACCGACGATCTCACCGCGGCGCTCGATCCGACGCAGATGGAACCCGCGGCCAAGCCCGCGAAGGGCGGCAAGCCCGCGCCCGCCGCCGCGCCCGCGCCGTCGCAGGACGACATCATCCGCGCCGCGGGCGATGCGATCCGCGCCCAGCTGCTGATCCGCACCTACCGCGTCCGCGGCCATCTTGCCGCAAACCTCGATCCGCTCGGCCTCGCCAGCCGCGAGATGCCCGAGGATCTGAAGACCGATTACCACGGCTTCACCGACGCCGACATCGATCGGCCGGTCTATCTCGGCGGCACGATGGGCCTGCAATGGGCCACGGTCCGTGAACTCGTCGACACCCTGCGCACCAACTACTGCGGCAATGTCGGTCTCGAATACATGCACATCGTCGATGTCGACGAGCGCCGCTTCCTCCAGGATCGCATGGAGGGGAAGGACAAGGGCGCCGATTTCAGCCCGCTCGGCAAGAAGGCGATCCTCAACAAGGTGATCGAGGCCGAGCAGTGGGAGAAATTCCTCGGCCGCAAGTACGTCGGCACCAAGCGCTTCGGGCTGGACGGCGGTGAATCGATGATCCCCGCGCTCGAAAGCGTGATCAAGTACGGCGGCCAGTACGGCGTCCGCGAGATCGTGTTCGGCATGGCGCATCGCGGGCGGCTCAACGTCCTCGCCAACGTCATGGCCAAGCCGCTGCGAGTAATCTTCCACGAATTCGCGGGCGGTTCCGCCAACCCCGACGACATCGGCGGTTCGGGCGACGTCAAATATCACCTCGGCACCAGCACCGACCGCGACTTCGACGGGATCAAGGTCCACATGTCGCTGGTCGCCAACCCCTCGCATCTCGAGGCGGCGGACCCGGTCGTGCTCGGCAAGACCCGCGCGATCCAGACGATCGCGGGCGACCTGAAGGAACACACCGCCTCGCTGCCGGTGCTGATCCACGGCGACGCGGCGTTCGCGGGGCAGGGGATCGTCTGGGAATGCCTCGGCTTCTCCGGCATCCGCGGCTACAACACCGGCGGCTGCGTCCATTTCATCATCAACAACCAGATCGGCTTCACCACGAGCCCGCAGTTCGCGCGCTCCTCGCCCTACCCGTCGGACGTTGCCAAGGGCGTCCAGGCGCCGATCTTCCACGTCAACGGCGACGATCCGGAGGCGGTGACCTTCGCCACCAAGATGGCGATGGAGTTCCGCCAGACCTTCCACCGCGACATCGTCATCGACATGTGGTGCTATCGCCGCTTCGGCCACAACGAGGGCGACGAGC
>NZ_CAXTEM010000062.1:0-16029 GCF_964243315.1 uncultured Sphingomonas sp.
CAGGATCGAGTTCTTGGCGACGATGCCGAGCAGCATCAGCAGCCCGATGAACACCGGCATCGAGATCGGATTGCCGGTCGCCCACAGCGCGATCAGCCCGCCGAGCGGCGCAAGCAGCAGCGAGCCCATGTTGACGAACGGCGGCAGCGCGCGGCGATAGAGCAGCACCAGCACCGCGAACACCAGGAAGGTGCCGGCGATCACCGCCATGATGAAGTTGTTGACCATCTCGGCCTGCCACTTGGCCTGGCCGAGCGTCAGCTTGTTCACGCCCATCGGCAGGTTCTTCATCGTCGGCAGCGCGTCGATCTGCTTCTGCGCGACGCCCGAGACGATCCCGGGTGCGAGATCGGCGCCGATCGACAGCTGACGCTGCTGATTGACGCGGTCGATCTTGGTCGGCCCGGACCCGAGCCCGATTTCTGCGACCAGGCTGAGCGGCACCGAGCCGCCGTTGGAGGTCGACACGGGCAGGTTCTGGATCGTCGACAGCTGCGACCGAGCGCCCTGATCGAGCGCGACGCGGATCGGAATCTGGCGATCGCTGAGCGAGAAGCGCGCGCTGTTCTGGTCGATATCGCCGAGCGTCGCGATCCGGATCGCGCTCGACAATGCCTGGGTGGTCACGCCGAGGTTGGCGGCGAGATCGAGCCGTGGCCGGATCACGATCTCCGGCCGCTGGAGATTGCCCGCGATCCGCGGCGCCACCAGCGTCGGCAACGTCGCCATCTCGGCAACGATCTTCTCCGCGGTCGCCTGGAGCAGCTTGGGATCGTCGCCGCCCAGCGTCACGGTCATGTCGCGACTGCTGCCGCCCCAGCCGTTCTGCGACCGGAAGGACACTCGCGCATCCGCGAAGTCGGCGAGCTTCGGCGCGAGCGCGCGTTCGAATTCGGTGCTGGTGACCTTCCGCCCGTCCTTCAGCGTCGCGGTGACCCGCCCGCTGTTGACCGCGCCGTTCTGCCCCGTTCGCGCATAGACCGACTCGACGTCGGGCTGACCGCGCAGCAGTTCGGCGACGCGGGTGACGACGACGTCGGTCTGCTGCAGGGTCGTGCCCGGCACCATCTCGATCATCGCGGTGGAGGTGTCGTTGTCCTGCTGCGGCTGGAACTGCATCGGGATCACCCCGAACATCACGATCGTCAGCAGGAACGCGAACGCGCCGAGCCCCATCACCCACATGCGGTGATCGCGGAAGCGCGCGGTCATCCGCTTGAACCGGCTGCCACTCGCCTTCGCCGCGCGCGCCAGACGGGAGTCGAGCGTCCAGTGGAGCGTCGCCACATAGGCGTCCATGATCGGCCCTTCGCCGTGGCTCGCGACACCGAACGACTTGAGGAAATACGCCGCGAGCATCGGGGTGATCAGTCGCGCGACCGCGAGGCTCATCAGCACCGACGCGACCACGGTCAGCCCGAAATTCTTGAAGAACTGCCCCGACACGCCCGGCATCAGCCCGACCGGCAGGAACACCGCGACGATCGCCATCGTCGTCGCCAGCACCGCGAGGCCGATCTCGTCGGCGGCGTCGATCGATGCCTGATAGGCGGATTTGCCCATCCGCATGTGCCGCACGATGTTTTCGATCTCGACGATCGCGTCGTCGACCAGCACGCCCGCAACCAGGCTGAGCGCGAGCAGCGTCATTTGGTTCAGGTTGAAGCCGAGCAGGTCCATGAACCAGAAGGCGGGGATCGCCGACAGCGGGATCGCCAGCGCGGAAATCACCGTCGCCCGCCAGTCGCGCAGGAACAGGAACACGACGATGACCGCGAGCACCGCTCCCTCGAGCATCGCGTGCATCGCGCTCTCATACTGCATCTCGGTATATTTGACGCTGTTCTGGCGCAGCACGAAGCGGACGCCGGGGTTGCGCTTCTCGAGCTGCGCGAGTTGCTTCACCGCCTCGTTGAACACGGTCACGTCGGACGCGCCCTTCGCGCGCTGGAAGTCGAAGGAGATCGCCTGGCGGCCGTCCACCGCGGCGCGGCTGCGTTGCTCGGCGTAGAGATCGCGGACCTGCGCGATGTCGGCGAGGCGCACGGTGCGGCCACCGCCGACGTTGATCTGGGTCTGGCCGAGCTCCAGCGCGTCCTTGGCATTGCCGAGCACGCGGACCGATTGTTCGGAGCCGGCGATCTCGGCGCGGCCGCCCGCGGCGTTGAGGTTGACCTGCCGGAGCTGCTGGTTGACCTGGCTCGCGGTCAGCCCCTGGCTCTGGAGCTTGAGCGGATCCAGGATGATGCGGATCTCGCGGCTGACGCCGCCGTTGCGCTGCACCGCCGCCATGCCGGGCACCGACAACAGCGCCTTCGCGACGTTGTTGTCGATATACCAGCTGAGCTGTTCCACCGTCATGTCGTCGGCGACCGCCGAATAGCTCGCCAGATCCTGGTCGGTGGTGTTGGCGCGGAACACCTGCGGCTCGAGGATCCCCTCGGGCAGGTCGCTGCGGATCTGCGAGATCGCGTCGCGAACGTCGGTCACCGCGCGATCGATCGGGGTGCCGATCGCGAGCTGGACGACGGTCTGCGACGATCCTTCGGTGATCGTCGAGCTGATCTCGTCAATGCCCTGGAGCGATCGTACCGCCGCCTCGACCCGCTGCGTGACCTGGGTCTCGAGCTCGGTCGGCGCCGCGCCGGGCTGGTTGATCACGACGATCGCGACGGGGAAATCGATGTCCGGATCGTTGTTGACGTCCATCCGCATGAACGAAACGATCCCGGCCAGCGTCAGCGCGATGAACAGAACCAGCGGCGGAACCGGATTGCGGATCGCCCAGGCCGAGATGTTGCGGAAGTTCATCGGATCAGCTCGCCTTCTTCACGATCGGCTTCACCTTCTGGCCCGGCGCCAGGAACCCGCCCGCCGATTGGACGACTCGCTCGGTGCCGTCGAGCCCGCCCAGCACGACCACGCCCGCATCGGAAACCTGACCGATGCGGATGTCGCGCCGCACGACCTTGTCGTCGGCACCGACGATATACACGAAATTGCCCTTGTCGTCGCTCTGCAACGCCGAATCCGGCAGCAGCGGCGCGACGCTGGCACCCGCGACGATCGTCGCCGCCGCGAAACCGCCCGGCCGCAGCGCCGGATCATATTTCAACGCGATCCGCGCCACGCCCTGTCGGCTCTGCGCATCGATCACCGGCGAGACCTGCCAGACCTCGCCGGGGAAGCTCTGCGTCGTCCCCACCGGCGTGACGCTGGCGCGTGCACCCGGCCGCAAACCCGCGAGATCGGCTTCCGCCAGCGCAGCGCGAAGCTCGATCTGCCCATCGGCGGCCATGCGGAACAGCACGCCCGATCCCGAACCGACAATCTGCCCCGGCTCGACGCCGCGGGTCAGCACCAGCCCGGCCGACGGAGCGCGGATATCGAGCCGGCCGTTTCGCGCCTGCGCCTCGCGCAGAGTCGCCTGGGCGACCTTGACCCTTGCCGCCGCCGCGTCGCGGGTGGCGGCCTTGCGCTGCAGATCGGCCTTGGAGATGAAGCCGCGATCGACCAGCGCCTGGGCGCGATCGAGCTCGGATTGCGCGATCGACTGGTCCGATCGCGCGACCGAGACCTGCGCACCCAGCGACTCGGCGGTCTGCACCTGGACCGAGCGGTCGACGGTGGCGAGCACCTGACCCGCCGCGACCCACTGGCCCGGTTCGACCAGCACGCGCGTGATCATCCCGCCCTCGCCAGCGACACCGACCGGCAGCTCGCGACGCGCCGCCAGCGTACCGGTCGCGGAGAGTACGCGGTCCACGGTCTTGCGACCCGGCACGACGACGGTGACGTTCGGCGCTTCCGCGGCGCGCGGCGGCGGGGCGGGCTTGCTCCGCCCGAACATCGACCACCCGATCGCCGCTGCGACGAGCGCGATGACGAGGATGATGGCGATGATCTTACCGCGTCCCGACCGGGCCTCGTCCGGCGCCGGCAGGGCAAGGCGCTCGTCATGGCCGATCTGTCCGGTGTCGTAATTCATGCCACTCTCATCCCCGCAGCGATACTCGGCCAAAGCCGGTTCGACACTGTGTTACCTGAATAGATCACCACGCTCAAGCCCCCCGGCCGGCGCATCATTGTGCCATGCGCGTTTTCGCGCTCGGTCGCAAGCAAACCAGCAATATTGCAGCAGTAAAACTCCGTTCAGCTTGCGTTGACGCGGGCTGCGGCAGGTCGCAGGCAACATGGAACGATCAGGGAGAATGACGATGCGAGCGACGACGAAGATAACGGCGGCATCGCTACTTGCGTTGGTCACGTTACCGGTAACGGCGAACGCGCAGTCCACGCAGACCGTAGAACCGATGATCCCGGCAGCGGGGACGGTTCTCGACGTGACCGCCGAGGGGCGCACCACGCGGGTGCCCGACGTCGCGACGATCCGCGCCGGCGTGGTCGCGCAGGGGGCAACCGCGGCCGCGGCACTGGGCGACAATGCGTCGCGCATGGAAAAGGTGCTGGCCGCCCTGCGTCGCGCCGGCATCGCGCCGCGCGATGTCGCAACCGCCACCGTCGCGCTGTCGCCGCAATATCGCTACGCAGAAAACGTGCCGCCGGTGATCACCGGCTACCAGGCGACAAACGGGGTGACGATCCGCTTCCGCGATGTCGGCAAGGCGGGCACCATCCTCGACGCGTTGGTCGCGCAGGGGGCCAACCAGATCGACGGTCCCGACCTCTCGATCGACAAGGCCGACGTCGCGCTCGACGAGGCGCGCACCGACGCGGTCAAGCGCGCGCGTGCGCGTGCCGACCTATACGCCGCCGCCGCGGGCCTGAAGGTCGGGCGAATCGTGTCGATCGCCGAAGCCGGGCAGAACGACGGCGGGGGCGGTGGGCCGCAGCCGGTGTTCGCGCGCGCTGCGATGGCGGACGCGAAGACGGTGGTGGTGCCGGGCGAGAAGGCGGTCACCGCGACGCTGTCGGTACGGTTCCTGCTGCAATAGGCTGGTCGTCCGTAACTCTTAAATACGAAAAAGGGCCACCCGTTGCCGGGCGGCCCTTTGTTCGTCGTTCGATCGGCTAGTCCGCGATTTAGCGGACGCTGCCGCGACGGACGAGGTTGACGATCGCGAGGAGGATGATGGCACCCACCAGCGACACGAGGAACGAGTAGAGCGTCAGCGGTGCGTTGTTGATCGAACCGCCCGAGAAGATCAGGCTGGCGATGAACGCGCCGACGATGCCGACGATGATGTTGAGGAAGATGCCCTGCTGCCCATCGGTCCGCATGATGATGCTGGCGAGCCAGCCGATCACGCCACCGACGATAAGCCACATGATGATACCCATAAATCCCTCCGTTGCACCCGTCCGTCGGGCTGTGGCGAAGAGACTCGCGAACCGCGATAAATGTTCCGTGTGCGTTTCTATCGGGTCCCGTAATGGCTCAATATTTCTGCTGGCGCTCGTACAACGTCTTGTAATGCTGGATGCGCGTCACTCGCAGGCCGGGCATGCCGGAGCGGTCGATCGCCCGCTGCCAGCCGGCGAATTCCTCGACGGTCAGATTGTACCGCGTGCAGACCTCGTCGACCGACAACAGCCCGCCGTTGACGGCAGCAACCACCTCGGCCTTGCGGCGAACCACCCAGCGCGTCGTCGACGGCGGCGGCAGTGTATCCAGAGTCAATTGCTCGCCGAGCGGGCCGATGACCTTGGCGGGACGGATTTTTTGATTTTCGATCATCGTTTAACCTCGATCGGGGCGGGGGGCCCCCTCTCTGAACTTCGTGGGATAGCGGCGGGACTTGAAGATCGACTGAAACGCCGCGGTAAACGGCGGCTTCATTCCTCTCTCCATCTGGTTAGCGCAGCAGCGGTCGAGCCGTTGAAGGCGCCGTGAATGGGCGCGAACAAGCGCGGATCGACCATCATAGTGCCGAACCGAGCCTGGACCTGCGCGGTCGGGCTGGCCGCCTGACGCGCAGCGACCCCGGTGATCAGCGACGCGACGTCGCCAGGAAGCTGGGTGAGCTCCTCTTGCAGATCGAAACGGGGAAAACTCAGGTCCAACGGGCGACACTCGATCTCTTGTTCTTTGCTGCACCCCGTCTAGCCGCGGTGTCGTGAAAGCCGGGTAAAGCCGACCGCAAGGGTTCGTGAACCTTCCCTAATTTTGCGAACCGCGCCGCGAAGGCTTATGTGCGCGGCATGGACGGCATGGATTTCCAGTTCGGCGGCGACGCCAGGGGCAAGCGCATCGTCGTGGCGATGTCGGGCGGGGTCGACAGTTCGGTCGTCGCCGCCCTTGCCGCGCGGACCGGTGCCGAGACGATCGGAGTGACGCTCCAGCTCTACGATCATGGCGAGGCGGTGGGCCGCGCGGGCAGCTGCTGCGCGGGGCGTGACATTCGCGATGCGCGGGCGGTGTGCGACCGGCTCGGCATCGCGCATTATGTGCTGGATCACGAGACCAGCTTCCGTAGCCAGGTAATCGATCGGTTCGCCGACGAATACCTCGCCGGACGCACCCCGATCCCGTGCGTCCAATGCAACATGGGACCGAAATTCACCGATCTGCTGGCGATGGCGCACGATCTCGGCGCCGATTGCCTGGCGACGGGCCATTATGTCCGCCGTGTCGAGGGCCCCGCGGGGGCGGAGCTCCACCGCGGGATCGATCCGGCGCGCGACCAGAGCTATTTCCTGTTCGCCACCACCCAGCCACAACTGGATTTCCTGCGCTTTCCCCTAGGTGGCCTGCCCAAGGCGCGCGTCCGCGAGATCGCGTCCGAGCTGGGCCTGGCGGTAGCAGGGAAGCCCGATAGCCAGGACATCTGCTTCGTTCCCGACGGCGACTATGCCGGGCTGGTCAAGAAGCTCCGCCCCGACGCCGACACCGCGGGCGACATCGTCGCGCTCGACGGCACCCGGCTCGGCGCGCATCGCGGGCTGATCCACTTCACCGTCGGGCAGCGCCGTGGGCTCGAGATCGGCGGCGCGCCCGAACCCTTCTACGTCGTTCGCCTGGAGCCCGAGACGCGCCGTGTCGTCGTCGGCCCCCGCGCGGCACTAGCAGTCGGCGCGGCGACGCTCACCGGGTTGAACTGGCTCGGCGGCGATCACGCCGGCGCGCTGACCGCCAAGGTACGATCGATGGCCAAGCCCGTCGCGGCGCGGTTCGCAGGCGATCGGCTGTGCTTCGATGTGCCCGAATACGGCGTGGCGCCGGGCCAGGCGGCGGTGCTCTATGCCGGCGACCGGGTGCTCGGCGGCGGCTGGATCGCGACCACCGAACCCGCGATGGCAGCGGCGGCTTAGCGCGTCACACCAAGTCAGAGATGAGGTGTCGGCGCGAAAACATCTTCTTCCTGATGATTTCTATGGCAGCAGGAAGCTACCCTCGATCACCGTGACGCAAGCGCCCCCGAGGATCACGCGATCGCCATCGAGCCGGCAGGTCAATCGCCCCCCACGCGCGCTCGCCTGGAACGCGGTGAAGCGGTCGCGCCCGAGCCGGTCGGCCCAGTAAGGCACCATCACCGCGTGCGCGGCACCGGTCACCGGATCCTCGTCGATGCCGAACGCCGGCGTGAACACCCGGCTGACCACGTCGGTGGCGTCCCCCGGCGCAGCGACGATCACCACCGCCATCCCCGCTGCTTTCAGCGCGCGCTGATCGGGTTCAAGCGCGCGGACGGTCGCTTCATCGGCGACGACGATCAGCGCATAGCCCTTGTCGTGCCACAGCGTCGCATCGGCGCGATCAAGCCCGAGCGCCGCGACATAGGCCGGCAGGTCCATCGCGGTCGGCCCCCAGGCGGGCAAGGCCAGCGTGTAGCCGGTATCCGCCCGCGCGACCTCGAGGATCCCCGCCTGCCGCGTCCGGAACCGCACCGTCGTCAGCGTCGTGCCCGATTCGAGCACCACATGCCCGCTCGCCAGCGTCGCATGCCCGCACAGCGCGACCTCGCTCGTCGGGGTGAACCAGCGCAGCTCGAAGTCTGCCTCGACGCCATCGGCGGGAACGATGAACGCGGTCTCGCTGAGGTTGTTCTCCTCCGCGATCCGCTGGAGCACGCTATCGTCCAGCCATGCGGTCAGCGGCATCACCGCGGCGGGATTGCCGCCGAACGGCTCGGCCGAGAACGCATCGACCTGGGTGAAGGGGATCCTCATCGCTTCATCCTTACCAAATAGCCGCTCACAGCCGCTTGCCGAACCAATGCGGCGTGACATCGGCCTCGACCAGCGGATTGTCGGTGTCGACATGACCCTCCGGATCGAGGTGGATCAGCACCTCGACCTTCGGGAAAGCGGTGCGCAGATTGCGTTCGACCGATTCGACGATGTCGTGCGCATTCGCGACGGTCAGCGTTGGCGACACTTCCATATGGAACTGCGCGAAATCATGGCTGCCCGACCGGCGCGTGCGGAAATCGTGGATGCCCTTCAAGCCGGGCTGGCGCGCGGCGACATCGAGGAAGGCGGCGCGCTGCGCGTCGGGCCATTCCTTGTCCATCAACTGATCGATCGCGTTGGACGACGCCTGGAACGCGCCCCAGGCGAGCCACAGCGCGATGGCGATGCCGAGGATCGGGTCGGCGCTGTGCCAGCCGAAGAACCGGTCGAGCACCAGCGCGACGATCACCGAGGCGTTGAGCAGCACGTCCGATTGATAATGGATGTTGTCCGCCATGATCGCGACCGATCCGGTCTGGCGGATGACGCTGCGTTGGTAACGGAGCAGCGCCAGCGTCGCGAGGATCGCCACCACCGACACGCCGATGCCGAAATCCGCGTTGGCCGTCGCCTGGTCGCGACCGAGCGCCGCGATCGCACGCCACGCGATCGCGCCCGCCGACGCGGTGATCAGCGCGACCTGGAACAGCGCGGCGAGCGCCTCCGCCTTGCCGTGGCCGAACCGGTGATCCTGGTCCGCGGGCGTCGCCGCGAGCCGGACGCCGTACAGCGTCACCACCGAGGCGAGCAGGTCGAGCCCGGTATCCGCCACCGACCCGAGCATCGCGATCGATCCGGTCTGCCACGCCGCGATCGCCTTCAACGCCAGCAGGAACGCCGCGACCGCGACGCTCGCCAGTGCGGCGCGGATCGCGAGCGGCACGAAGCGGCGGCGTTCGTCCCTGGTCATGGGTAGAGCAGCCCTTCGCTCCAGCCGTCGCCCTCGCGGGTGAACAGCCGCCGTTCGTGGAGACGATGGGCGCGATCTTGCCAGAATTCGATGCGCTGCGGCACCACGCGGTAGCCGCCCCAATGCGCGGGGCGCGGCACTTCGCCGCCCTCGAACTTGGCGGCCGCCGCGGCGACGCGATCCTCGAACGTCGCGCGCGATGCGAGCGGCCGCGACTGGTCCGACGCCCAGGCGCCCAGCCGCGAATCGCGACCCCGGCTGGCGAAATACGCGTCCGATTCCGCATCCGACGCGATCGTCACCGCGCCCTCGATCCGGATCTGCCGGCGCTGCGTCTTCCAATGGAAGAGCAACGCGGCCTGCGCATTGGCGGCGAGATCGTGCGCCTTGTCGCTCTCGCGGTTGGTGTAGAACACGAAACCGTCGCGGCCATGCCCCTTCAGCAGCACCATGCGCACCGCGGGCCGGCCTGCTCCGTCGGCGGTGGCGAGCGCCATCGCGTTGGGATCATTGGGTTCGCTCGCCTCGGCCTCTGCAAGCCAGGCGTCGAACAGCGCGAAGGGATCGTCGGCCATGGCGGCGCCCATAGCATAAAATCTTGGCGCGCGAAGGCATCGGTGGTCCCCCGCGCGTGCCGCCGCGGAACGACTCTCCGTGCCGGGGATTGAATCGCCCTCGCAACGAAAGGTCACGAAGCCAATGCCCGCACGCGCCTATTGGCAAGGACAGATCCGGCTCGCGCTGGTGTCGATCCCGGTCGAGATCTATTCCGCGACCAAATCCGGCGCGTCGATCTCGTTCAAGCAGATCCACGAACCGACCGGCAAGCCGATCCATTACGAGAAGGTGGTGACCGGCATCGGTCCGATCGACACCGACGAGATCATGAAGGGCTATGAGGTGGAGAAGGGCGAGTTCGTGCTGCTGGAGCAGGACGAGATCGACGCGGTGAAGCTCGAATCGAAGAAGACGCTGGAACTCACCCAATTCGTCGACGCGCACGAGATCGACGTGCTCTATTATGAGAAGCCTTATTTCGTCGTGCCCGCCGACGACCTTGCCGAGGAAGCGTTCATCGTCCTGCGCGAGGCGTTACGGCGGACCAAGAAGGTCGGGCTCGGCCAGCTCGCGCTGCGTGGGCGGGAGTATGTCGTCAGCCTGAAACCGTGCGGCCGCGGCATGGTGCTCGAAACGCTGCGCTACGCCGACGAGGTCAACAAGGCGCAGAGCTATTTCCGCGAGATCCCGGACGACACGCCCGACGCCGATCTGCTCGACCTCGCCGAGGCGCTGATCCAGAAGAAGAGCGCGGCGTTCGATCCGGCCGAGTTCCACGACCGCTATGTCGATGCGCTGAAGGATCTCGTCGAGCGCAAGCGCAAGGCGAAGGGCCGCAAGATCATCGAGGACAAGGAAGGCGAAGGCACCGGGCGATCGGGGTCGAACGTGGTCGACCTGATGGCGGCGCTCAAGAAGTCGATGGAGAAGCCCGGCGCGGCGCCGGCAAAGGCCGCTCCGGCGGCGAAGAAGGCGCCAGCCAAGAAGCCCGCGGCCGCGAAGGCGGAACCCGCCCCCGCCCGCAAGCCCGCGGCGAAGAAGCGGGCCTGAGCCTTACTCCCCTCCCCTTCAGGGGAGGGGGTCGGGGGTGGGCTTCTCCGCGGGGGTGACGTACGAGGAGAGCCCCCCCCCACCCCAACCCCTCCCCTGAAGGGGAGGGGCTTAGACGCGTCGCGAATGGATCAGCCTCCGCGCGTCAGTCACACCCTTGACCCGGCCGCATGCTTTTGATGTTGCGTAGCAGCACGTAACCGTAGAGCGTCGATCCGGGGTTCACACGAAGGGCAAGAGCTGGCGATGGCGACGCAACCCGCGCCTCTGTTCGACGCAGCGACACACGCAGGGCGATGGATCGCGGACTATCGCGCGCGCGCCACCGCAGATGACGTGCTGTGTTCTGGCCCCGCGGCGGCGTGGACCGCGATGTTCGAGGAACTCGCTGCGGTCGCCTCCGACGATCTCGGCCATGCGCGCGAGCGCGTCCAGCGCCACGCCGCGGACATCGGCACCGGATTCCGGATCATCGGCGAGGCGGACGAGCGGCCATGGCCAGTGTCGCCGGTGCCGCTGCTGATCGAATCAGACGAATGGGCCGGCATCGCGCGCGGCGTGATCCAGCGCGCAGAGTTGATGGAGACGGTGATCGCCGATCTCTATGGCGCCGGCAAGCTCGTCGAACGCGGCATGATCCCTGCCGCGCTGGTCACCGGCAGCCCGTCCTTCCTGCGGCCGATGGTCGGTCTCGACCCGCCCGGCGGCAAGCATCTCCACTTTATCGCAGTCGATCTCGGCCGCGGCTCGACCGGCGAATGGCGGGTGCTCGCCGATCACCTCCGCGCGCCTGCGGGGGCGGGCTATGCGCTGGAGAACCGGCTGGCGCTCAGTCGCACGCTGGGCGGGTTGCAGGCTCGGCTCAACGTGCAGCGTCACGCGCCGTTCTTTGCCGCCTTCCGCGCCGGCATCGCAGCCTTTTGCCGCCGTTCGGATCCGCGGATCGGGTTGATGACGCCGGGCCGGTACAGCCCGAGCTACCCCGAACAGGCGCATCTCGCGCGGTATCTCGGTTTCCTGCTGGTCGAGGGTGCCGATCTCGCGGCGCTGGAGGACAATGTCTATGTCCGCACCATCGCCGGGCTGAAGCGGGTCGATGCGTTGTGGCGACGGGTCGACCCGCGGATGATCGATCCGCTGGCGTTCGACACCCATTCGCAGATCGGCGTTCCGGGGCTGATCGACGCGTTCGCCGCGGGCAATGTCGTGCTGTCGAACGCGCCCGGGGTCGGCGTGCTCGAAGCGCCCGCGTTCGGCGCGTTCCTGCCGCAGCTCGCGACCCGGCTACTTGGGGAAAGCCTGCATCTGCCCAACATCGCGACCTGGTGGTGCGGGCAGCCGTCGGAATGCGCGCGGGTGGTCGAGGATCTCGATCGGCTGCTGATCGGCCCCGCCTTCGGTGCTGCGCCGCTCGGGCTCGCCGCCAACCGGATGATCGCCGGCGCCGAGATCACCGGCGCTGCCCGTGCGGCGCTGCTCGCCGACTTGGAACGACGCCCGCAGGATTATGTCGGGCAGGAGATCGTCCGGCTGTCGACGATGCCGGTGGTGCTCGGCGATGCGCTGGTTCCCCGCCCCTTCACGCTGCGGGTCTTCGCCGCGCGCGACGCGGACGGCGCGTGGACGGTGATGCCCGGCGGCTTCGCGCGGATCGGCGAACATGCCGATTCGCGTGCGACGATCATGGGCGAGGGCATCTGGTCGGCCGACGTGTGCATCCATGGCAGCGACGCGGTGGCGCCGGTGTCGCTGCTGCCCGATACGGGGTCGCTCCACATCCGCCGAAATCCGGGCACGCTGCCGAGCCGGGTCGCGGACAATTTCTACTGGCTCGGCCGCTATCTGGAACGCGGCGAAGCGCTGCTCGGCGCAATTCGGGTGATGCTCGGCAATTCGATCGACGTCGACGGCGGCGCCGCGCTGGCGCCGACCACGGTGGGCAAACTGGTGGGCCTGATCACCGGCGCGGGCGCCGCGCCGCACCCCGCGACGCTGCGCCGCGCCGATCTCACCGCCTTCGCGCGCACCGCCATGGAGGACGAAGCGTGGCATTCGGTCGCGACCATCAACCGCCTCGCCCGCGGGATCGGCGACGGGTCGCGCGATCGGCTCTCGGCGGACATGGTGCGGCTGCTGGAAGCACCCTTCCCCACCCACCGCGGCATGCTCGATCGCGCGGGCTCGCTCCAGCGCCGCTATGCCGCGATCGCGGGGTTGTCGGCCGAGCATATGGGGCGGACCGCGGCGTGGCGGTTCCACGATCTCGGCCGCCGGATCGAACGCGCGATTGCGATGGCGCGCGCGGTGCGGCTGTTCGGCATGCCGGGCGCGACCGCGGACGACTTATCGACGCTGCTCGATCTCGCCGACAGCCAGATCAGCTACCGACAGCGTTATCTCACCGGGATCGCGCGGGTGCCGGTGGTCGATCTGGTCGCGCTCGATCCCGGCAACCCCCGCTCGCTCGCCTATCAGACCGAACGCATGGTCGAGCGGATGCGCGAGCTGCCGGTGCTCGCCGACGATGGCATGGCCGAGCCGCAACAGGCGCAGGCTACAGCCCTGGCCGCGATCCTCGCCACCGCCACCGCCGCGACGATCGATGCCGAGGCGCTGGGCGATGTCGAGCGGCGGCTCGGCGGCTTGTCCGAGGCGATCGCGCGGCGCTATTTCCTGCAGGGCGCCGAGCCGCTCCGCGCGGGCGGGCTGACGCTCGCATGATCTACGACATCCACCACGTGACGCGGTTCGACTACGGCGCCAGCGTCAAGTTCGCGCGGTGCAACCTGCGGCTGAAGCCGGTCGACTGGCCGGGCCAGACGCTGGAGGCGTACAGCCTCACCGTCGAACCCGCCGGAAGGACCTCGCCCGCCCGCGCCGAGGCCGGGCTCGCCAACGTCACGCGGCTGGTGGTCGACAGCCCGGTCCGCGCACTGACGATCGCCAGCCGAGCGCGCGTCGTCGTCGATCGCCCGGTGCCGATGCCGAGCCAGGACGATCCGACGCTCGGCGAGATCGCGCTGCTCGCCCGCGCCAGCCGCGATCTGTCCGCCGCCGGCCCCGCCAACTACCTCTTCCCCTCGCCGCTGATCCCGCTCGACCGCGACATCGCCGACTGGTGCGCCGCCGATCTGGCGCCGGAGCGCGGTGCCCTCGAAGCCGGGATCGCGCTCGCGCAGCGGATCCAGCGTGAATTCACCTTCGATTCGGATGCGACGCTGGTGGACACGCCGCCGCACGACGCCTTCGTACAGCGCAAGGGCGTCTGCCAGGATTTCGCGCAGGTGATGATCACCGGCCTGCGCGCCGCCGGACTGCCCGCCGCCTATGCCTCGGGCTATATCCGCACGATCCCGCCACCGGGCGAGGAACGGCTGGTCGGCGCGGACGCGACGCATGCCTGGGTGCTGCTGTGGTGCGGCCCCGTGCACGGCTGGGTCGGGCTCGACCCGACCAACGGCATCTGGATGGCGGGTGACCATATCGTCATGGCGGTGGGCCGCGACTATGCCGAGATCGCGCCGGTCGACGGCGTGGTGCTCGGCTCCGGCGCGCAGCGAATGGACGTCAGCGTCGATGTCGCGCCGCTGTCAGTAAACGCCTAGGGTCCAAACTCAGTCAGAACAGGGATCGTGATCGCCCGTGGAAGACCGCCGACAAGGAGTGCAGCGCAGACGCGTAGCCATAGCTACGCGCAAGCAAGCGACGCCGTTCGGCGGTCTTCCACGGGCGACCGCGCAGCGGCGGGCGGAATTTGGCGCACAGCGGCGTCGCGCGTCGGTCACGATGCAAGAGCATCGCTCCCTCCTTGCTCCTAGCTGTGCGCCAAATTCCGCTCCGTCACGACCCTGTTCTGACTGAGTTCGGACCCACACCAAGATTGCGTCGCGCAGGCCCCTGCCCCACATAGGCGGGTAACACACCGATGGGGAAATGATGGCCGATCCGTATCAGATTTTGGGCGTGGCACGCGGCGCGGCGGATGCCGACATCAAGAAGGCGTATCGCAAACTCGCCAAGGAGCTGCACCCCGATCGCAACAAGGACAATCCCAAGGCTGCCGAGCGTTTCAGCCAGGTCACCAACGCGTACGACCTGCTGAGCGACAAGGACAAGCGCGCGCGGTTCGATCGTGGTGAGATCGACGGCGACGGCAATCCCGCCGCGCCGTTCGGCTATGGCGGCCAGCGGCCGGGTGCCGCGGGCGCGCAACGCGGCGGCTTCAACAGCAGCGGTTTCGAATTCGGCGGCGACAGTGCCGAGATGGGCGACATCTTCGAAGGCCTGTTCGGTGGGCGTGGCGGTGGTGGGGGCGGCGCCGGCGGCGGCGGGTTCACCAGCGGCTTCGGTCGACGGCCTCCAGCCAAGGGCGCAACGATCAACTACACGCTGCAGGTGCCGTTCGTGGACGCCGCGACGCTCAGCCCGCAGCGGGTGACGCTCGGCGACGGCAAGACCATCGACCTGAAGCTTCCCGCCGGGGTCGAGACCGGCACCCAGATGAAGCTCACCGGCAAGGGCGAGCCGGGCCCGGGCGGCGCCGGCGACGCGCTGGTGACGATCGAGGTCCAGCCGCATCGCTACTTCACCCGCGACGGCGACGACGTGCGCGTCGACCTGCCGATCTCGCTGAAGGAAGCCGTGCTCGGCGGATCGGTGCGCGCGCCGACCGTGGACAAGCCGGTTATGCTGACGATCCCCAAGGGCACTACCTCGGGCAAGACGCTGCGGCTGAAGGGCAAGGGCTTCCACAAGAAGGCCGGCGGTCGCGGCGACCAGCTCGTGACGCTGATGATCGACATCCCTGCCGAGGATGAGGCGCTGGCGGCGTTCGCCGACACCTGGGAGGCGAGCGGGAACCCGCGGGCGTCGATGGGCGTCTGAGCCCCTGTGACCGATGTTCCAGCCCTGACGCCTGAAGACCGGGGCAAGCACCACGGTGCCGCGCGTCGCCGCCTCGACCGCCAATTCGCTAAGGTGAAGCCCGGCAGCTACGCGTTCGAGATCATCAAGCGATCCGCGCTCGGGGTCTACAACGACGGCTTCATCCACGCCGGCAACCTCGCCTATCTCGCGCTGATGACGCTGTTCCCGTTCTTCATCACCGCCGCCTGGGTGCTGTCGGTGGTCGGGCAGAGCGCGGAGACGCAGCGGACCGTCGCCTCGTTCCTCCGGGTCCTGCCGCCCGACGTGTCCGAACTGCTGCGCAAACCGCTCAGCGACGTGCTCGCCGCACGCACCGGATCGCTGTTGTGGCTCGGCGGGCTGGTCGGGCTGTGGACGGTCGGCAGCTTCGTCGAGACGATCCGCGACATCTT
>NZ_CAXTEM010000063.1:0-15214 GCF_964243315.1 uncultured Sphingomonas sp.
ACTTCGCCGACGTCCGTTCGGTGATGCAGGAAATGGGCAAGGCGATGATGGGCACCGGCGAGGCGAGCGGCGACAACCGCGCGCTGGAAGCCGCGCAGAAGGCGATCGCCAACCCGCTTCTCGACGGCGTGTCGATGCAAGGCGCGAAGGGCGTGATCATCTCGATCACCGGCGGCGACGACATGCGCCTGCTCGAAGTCGACGAGGCCGCGAACCACATTCGCGATCTGGTCGATCCCGATGCCAACATCATCTGGGGTTCGGCGTTCAACCCCGAGCTTGAGGGCAAGATCCGCGTATCGGTCGTGGCGACCGGCATCGATGCCGACGCGCGCGCGAGCACGCCGATTCCGGCGCCGGAGACGTCGCGCAGCTTCAGCTTCGGCATGGGCCGCAAGACCGACGAGCCGGTGTCGTTCCGGCCGACCGAAGCGACCGCACCGGTCGCTGCGCCGGTAGCGGCTCCCGCCGAGCCGGCACCCCAACCTGTCGCTACGGCTGCCGTTGCCGAGGAGCCTTTGGACCTGACCGCGGGTGACGCGATCGAGTCCGATGCCGCTCCGCAGGCCGCCGACGCATCGAACGAGGAACTGGTGCTCGGCGCCGAGACGATCGTGTCGCAGCCGCCGCGTACCTTCGCGGACGAGCCGTTCGGCAAGGCAAGCCCGGCGGCGCTGCCCGCGGGTGAAGAGGGCGCGGGTCGCCGTCGCTGGCTGAGCCCCGGCAACGAGGTTCCGGCCGCCGAAGCCGAGCCTGCTGCGCAGCCGCGCGTCAAGCTCGGCGGCACCTTGTTCGAGCGCATGTCGAACGCGGCACGTGGCGCATCGCGCGACGATGCCGAGGACGATGCGAAGGAGCCGCTGGATATCCCGCGGTTCTTGCATCGGCAGAACAACCAGTAGGGTTGGGTTAGGGGTCGCTTGGCAGCGACACCTTCGCGATCCGATCGTCATCTGCGCAGCCGTGTCCCCGCGCAGGCGGGGACCCAGGGCCAAGCAAGACAAGTCGCTGCTTCTCTCGGGGCCCTGGGCTCCCGCTTTCGCGGGAGAACAGGAAGGTGTTCCGCAGCGGTCACGCGATCGTGGGAGCACCAAGTAGCTTCGCCTTCGTGCATCACCTTGCTGCACCACCCCGGCGAAGGCCGGGGCCCAGTAGGGGATAGAAGGTAACGACGTGCATCCGGCTTTACAGAGGCCTGTCTACCTGGGCCCCGGCCTTCGCCGGGGTGGTGTCAGGAGGGGGTGGTGGCCCAGCTCCAGACACCGGCGTAGATGCCGATCCCGACTGTCCACTCTCACCCCCACCCTGATTTCATCGTCGGCAAAGGCCCGTCCGGCGCGGTGTGCGTTGTGGGGCATTGCCGATGATCGTCGTTGCGCTCTAGGGATCGCAGTCTGATGCGTGCCTCCATTTTCCTTTTCCTTGCTGCTGCCACCCTCCACCAGCCGCTGCTGGCGCAGGCGGTCGTGCAGCCGTTGCCGGGCACGACGGCGGGGGACCGGCTGGCCGACCGGATGCGGGCGCTTGGGGCTAATCCCAACGATCTCAATGCGTTGATCGCGGCGGGCGAATTGTCGCTGGAGCTGGACGACCTCAGCGCGGCGGCGGCGCTGTTCGCGCGGGCCGACAAGATCAACGGCCGTCAGGCGCGCGTGAAGGGCGGGATGGGGTCGATCCTGGTGCGGTCGGAGAGACCGGGCGAAGCGCTGCGGTATTTCGCCCTCGCGGACAGCTATGGGATCGATCCGCAGCGGATCGCGTCGGATCGCGGGCTCGCCTATGACCTGATCGGCGAGCAGGAGCGGGCTCAGCGCGAATATCGGATGGCGCTGAAGAGCCAATATGGCGATCAGGCCGATCGCGACGAGGCGGCGCGTCGTTATGCCTTGTCGCTCGGCATCTCGGGGCGCGAGGCGCAGGCGCTGGGGGTGATTGATCCGCTGCTCCGTAAGCAGGATCGCGGCGCCTGGCGCGCGCGCGCCTTCGTGCTGGCGATGAACGGCAAGGGGCCGGAAGCGACGCGGATCGCGACGACGACGCTGCCGTCGGGGATGGCGCAGGGACTGCAGCCGTTCTTCGACCGACTGCCGACGTTGCCCGCCATCGACCGCGCGTTTGCAGTGCATTTCGGCGAGGTGCACACCACGCCCGAGCGGATCGTGGACCGCGGCATGGCACCGCGGCTGACCCCGCTGGCACCCGAGCCGGGCACGCTGACGCGCGTCGCGGTCGCGCAGACCGCACCGGTGCCGAAGGTCAACACGGCGTCGCGCGGGCGGAACCGGCCGTCTGCCGTCGTTGCGGCAGCGCCGACGACGGTCGCCGCCGCGCCGCCGAGCGCTGCGACGGTGCAGCCGACGCCCGCTGCTTCCCCGCCGCCGCGGATCGCGACGCCGACGCAGGTTGCCAGCGTGCAGCCGCGCGCCGTGGTGCCCACACCGCGTGCGGTTCCGTCGACGCCAGTCGCGACGGTCCAGCCTTCGCCCGCGCCGTCAGTGCCGACGACGGCGGCGCCCCAACCCCGACCGACCGTGCCGACGGCGGCTGCGGTGGTCACCGCCTCCGCTCCGACCGTCGTCACGCCAACGGCGCCCGCGACGTTCGCTGCTACGAGCGCGGCGGCGCCCGCGCCGACGACCCTGGCGGCCACGTCGATCACTGCTGCGAAGGCGCTGCGGACCAGCGAGGATTCGATCCTGGCGCGGATCATCGCCGGTCTGTCGATCCCCGCGTCGGAACTCGACGTCGCGCCGTTCATCCCCGCTACTCCGCCCCGCAAGACCCCGCCGCCGGTCAGCGCCGCGCAGGTTGTCGCGGAGGCACGGGCGAAGGAAGCCCGCGACGTGGCCGCGCAGGTGGTCGCGGAGAAGGCGCTCGCGGAGAAGCGGGCGGCGGAGGTCAAGCTCGCGGAAAAACGGGTAGCGGACAAGAAGCTGGCCGACCGGAAGGCGGTCACCGACAAGAAGGCGCTCGCGGCCAAGAAGCTGGCAGACGCAAAGGCAGCGGCCGAGGCGAAGGAGGCGGCAGCGGCGAAGAAGGCGGCGCGTGCCAACCCGCCACGGATCTGGGTGCAGGTCGCTGGCGGCGCCAACGAGGGCGATCTCGCCAAGGCTTGGTCGTCGGTGAAGGCGAAGGCGCCGGCGGTGTTCGCGGGCAAGCAGGCGTGGACGACGCCGCTACGCGCCACCAACCGCGTGCTAGCAGGCCCGTTCAAGACCGATGCCGAGGCGCGCGGCTTCGTCAATCAACTCGGCAAGAAGGGTGTTTCCGCCTTCACCTTCGAAAGCGACCAGGGTCAGGCCGTGACGAGGCTGCCGGGCAAGTGAGCGCCCGCGCGCCCTGGGCTTCGGACCCGGCGCGCAGCAAAGGACGGCTTCACGAGGAACAAAGCGGGTCCGAGCGCGGCCCGCGCGATGCGTTCCAGCGCGACCGCGACCGGATCATCCATTCGATCAGCTTTCGGCGACTGCGCCACAAGACGCAGGTCTTCATGGCGCCCGACGGCGACCATTTCCGGGTGCGGCTGACGCATAGCCTGGAGGTCGCGCAGATCGGGCGGACGATCGCGCGGGTGCTCGGGCTCAACGAGGACCTTACCGAGGCGCTGTGTCTCGCGCACGATATCGGGCATCCGCCGTTCGGACATGCGGGCGAGGATGCGCTGAAGGCGGCGTTGGCGGGAGCGGGCGGGTTCGACCACAATGGCCACACGCTGCGGGCGCTGACTGCGATCGAGCGGCCCTATCCGCGCTGGGACGGGCTCAACCTGACTTGGGAGACGCTCGAGGGGCTCGCCAAGCATAACGGACCGGTGCGCCACCCCGGCTGGGCGCTGGCGGAGGCCGACGCGCTGTTCCCGCTGGCGCTGACCAGCTGGCCGAGCCTGGAGGCGCAGGTCGCGGCGATCGCGGACGACATCGCGTACGACAATCACGACATCGACGACGGTTTGCGGGCTGGGCTGCTGACGATGGAGCAGTTGATGGCGGTGCCGGTGGTCGCGCGCAACTGGGCGGCGGCACGGGCGCGGTTTCCCGATGTCGCGGAGCGTCGGTTGTCGGGCGAGCTGGTCCGCGGGCAGATCGGCTATATGGTCAACGACCTGATCGAGGAGACGCGCGCGCGCGTGCTCGCGGCGGGGGTGGGCAGCGCCGACGACGTACGGGCGGCAGGAATGGCGCTAGCGGGGTTCTCGGCGCACCTGCGCGAGGAGGAGCGCGATCTCAAGCGCTTCATGTACGCCAATCTCTATCATCATCCGCACCAGTTGGCGGCGGCGGCGGCGGCGCACGGCATCGTCACCGGGCTGTTCGCGGCCTATCGCGCGGAGCCTTGCGCGATGTCGGGCGAGTGGCGCGAGCAAATGCCCGAGGGGGAGCCCGCGCGCGATCGGCACATCGCGGACTTCATCGCGGGGATGACCGACCGGTACGCGATCTCGCGCTACCGGGAGCTGGTCGGGCCGATCGACTTGCCCGAGGGGTTTTGAGGGGCGGGTGCGCTCCGGTTGAACAGGTCGATATGGCTGACTGACGAAGCGCACCGGAAAGTGTGCTCCCGCGAAGGCGGGAGCCCAGTACTGGGTCCCCGCCTTCGCGGGGACACATGGTGGACGGGTGACCGTCTAAGTCGTTGGCTGTCCCGTCCGACGGACGAGGACGGCCAGCTTAGCGCGTGGCGACTTCCACCGCGCCCTGCGCGCCGTGGGCGTCGGCGAGCGGGAACTCGACGGGAACGCCGCCCGACATGCCCGACACGCGGTTGTCGCGGACGACGAGGTGGAAGGCCGAGCCCGAGGGGAAGCGGCGGCCGTCGATGACCTGGCGCTTGCCGTCCTGCTTCGACGTGTAGACGTAGGTCATGCCGTCATGCGTGAAGCGCTGCGTGTTCTCGGCGGCCATGCCGATGGTCGAGGTGAGCGCGGCAGCAACTGCGGCGACGATGGTGAAGGTCTTGCGCATGATGATCTCCGCTTGCTGGTGAGCCGAAGCCCGTTGATCCTGCGTAACGACTATTGCGATGCAGCATAGGTTGCAAATGCAAACCTATCTCGTCTGGATGCGTTTGACGCAAGAGCATGCCGACACGATAGACGAGCCCGGGTCACGAGTTGTGGCTCCCCGGGAGGCGTGGCGATGCCGGAAGGCGTATCGATACGACGATTGCTGGTGCTGCTGCTGGTCGTGGTGCTGGGCTGGGGCGTCGGGCAGGTAGTCGGTCGCGCCCGTCCGGCCGGCAGCGATGTCGGCGATCGTGCCGCGGTGCAGGCGGCGCTGCGGGACCGAACTGCACCCCGTGTCGAGGTTGCGGCGCCGACGCTGACGCTGGTGGTGTTCACCGATTATCTCTGCCCGGCTTGTCGGGCGACGGACCCGGCTATGGCGGCGGCGATCGCACGCGATGGGCATGTGCGGACGGTGTATCGCGACTTCCCGATTTTCGGGCCGGTCGCGGAGAATGCGGCGCGGGTGGCGGTCGCGGCGGATCGGCAGGGCATCTATGCGGCGCTCCATCGTTGGCTGATGGCGGAGCGCAGGCCGCTCGACGATGCGGTGCTCCGCGCGGCGGTGGAAGCGGCGGGCGGCGATTGGGCGTTGCTGCAGCGCGATCGCCGAGTGCATGCCGCTGCGATCGAGGCGCAACTCGCGATCACGCGCGAGCAGGCGGCGGCGATCGGCATCACCGGCACGCCGAGCTATCTGGCCGGGCCGATCCTCGCGGTGGGGGGACGCGACGAGGCGGGTTTCGCGAAGCTGTTCGCCGACGGTCGCGCCGCCGCGGCACGTGAGTGATGCCGTTTGAGTGGAACCGGCGCTTGGGCTAGAGCGCGCGGCTTGCCATTCGGACGACCAACATGACGCTTTATACCCGCTTTGCCGCGCATCTGGATGCGGCGCTCGATCACCTCGTCGCCGCCGGGACGCTGCCCGAGGGGCTCGACCGCCGCAACGTCACGGTCGAGCCGCCGCGCGACGCCAGCCATGGCGATCTCGCGACCAACGCCGCGATGGTGCTCGCCAAGCCCGCGCGCACCAATCCGCGGGCGTTGGCCGAGGCGCTGGTCGCGCAGCTCGGCGCTCTGGACGAGGTCGCGGAGGTCTCGGTCGCAGGGCCGGGCTTCATCAACATGCGGCTGGCGGACGCGAGCTGGCGGGGCGAGCTGGAGGCGATCGCCGCCGCGGGCGACGATTACGGGCGGTCGAGCAGCGGCGCGGGCGTCACGGTCAACATCGAGTATGTCTCTGCCAATCCCACGGGGCCGATGCACATGGGGCATTGCCGCGGTGCCGTGGTCGGGGACGCGCTCGCCAGCCTGCTCGAATATGCCGGGCACAAGGTGATTCGGGAATATTATGTCAACGACGCGGGCGGGCAGGTCGATACACTCGCGCGGTCGGTGCACCTGCGGTATCGCGAGGCGCTGGGCGAAGATGTCGGCGCGATCCCCGAGGGGCTGTATCCGGGTGATTATCTCGTCCTGGTCGGACAGGAGCTTGCCAAAGAATTTGGCGACCGGTTCGTCGGCGCGGCCGAGGGCGAGTGGCTGGTGCTGTTCCGGACCCGCGCGGTCGCGGCGATGCTGGTGATGATCCGCGAGGATCTGGCGCTGCTGGGTATCCACCACGACCTGTTCGCGTCGGAGGCCGAGTTGCAGGCGGCGGGCAAGCCGGAGGCCGCGGAAGCGGAGTTGCGCGCGCGCGATCTCGTTTATGACGGCGTGCTCGAAGCACCCAAGGGCGAGGCGGCGGACGATTGGGAGCCGGTCGAGCTGCCGCTATTCCGATCCTCGCAGTTCGGCGACGATCAGGATCGCCCGATCAAGAAGTCGAACGGGCAGTGGACGTATTTCGGCGCCGATCTCGCCTATCATTACCAGAAGAGCCAGAGCGCGGACCAGCTGATCGACATCTGGGGCGCGGACCATGCCGGCACGGTGAAGCGGATCGTCGCGGCGGTGGCGGCGCTGACCGGGGGCAAGACGCGGTTCGACGTCAAGCTGGTGCAGATGGTGCGGCTGCTGCGCGACGGCGAGCCGGTCAAGATGTCGAAGCGGTCGGGCAATTTCGTGACGCTCGCCGATGTCGTGCGCGAAGTCGGCAAGGACGTGGTGCGGTTCACGATGCTGACGCGCCGGTCGGACGCGCAGATGGACTTCGATTTCGCCAAGGTGGTCGAGGCGTCGAAGGACAATCCGGTGTTCTACGTCCAATATGCGCATGCGCGGATCGCGTCGCTGCACCGGCGCGCGGCGGAGGCCGGGATCGAAGTGGGTGCGGCCGATCTGTCCCGTCTTGATACGGAAGAGCTCGCGCTGGTGAAGCTGGCGGCGCAGTTCCCGCGGACTATCGAGACCGCGGCGCTGGCGCGCGAGCCGCACCGGATCGCCTTCTATCTCTACGACTTGGCGGCCGGTTTCCACGCCTTGTGGAACGTCGGCAACGATCGACCGGACCGCCGCTTCCTGGTGCCCGACGATGCGGACGCGACTCGTGCGCGTCTCGCCTTGGCGGCGGCGATCGGACAGATTATCCGTAACGGTCTCGCCATCATGGGGGTGGTGGCGGTTGCGGAGATGAATTGATGGCCCATGAGATGGACCTGCGCGAGGACGATCGCCTGCCGTGGCTCGAAACCGTCGAGCCGGAAGAGCAGGACGGCCCGTCGATCGGGCGTGTCGTCGCCGCGGTCATCCTCGGGCTGGTGGTGCTC
The DNA here is from genome assembly GCF_964243315.1 of uncultured Sphingomonas sp. Taxonomy (GTDB): domain Bacteria; phylum Pseudomonadota; class Alphaproteobacteria; order Sphingomonadales; family Sphingomonadaceae; genus Sphingomonas. The sequence goes on from NZ_CAXTEM010000063.1 coordinate 7,711, forward strand.
GCCGCGATCATCTTCGGCATCTATCGCCTGCAACAGCGCCCCGCCGACAGCGATGGCGAACTGATTGCGGCACCCGCGGGCGCGTACAAGGTCAAGCCCGACGAGCCCGGCGGGCTGAAGGTCGACGGCGAAGGCGCCGCCGCAATCGCGACCAGCGCGGGCAAGTCGGGCAATGGCTCGATCGATCTCCAGGCGGTGCCGGAGCGTCCGGTCGAGGGGCGGCGGATCGCGCCGGCGGTGAAGCCGACGCCGGTCGGCGGCCGGAACGCCGTCGCGCAGGTGCCGAAATCGGGCGGCAAGCTGGTGGCGGCGGCGCCGGTGACGGTCGCACGTCCTGCAGCGACCGGATCGTCGGGCGGTGGCGCGGTGGTGCAGCTCGGCGCGTTCCCGAGCGAGGCGGCGGCGAACGCGGCGTGGACGCGCTTTTCCAAGCGCTTCGCGTATCTGTCGACGCTGGGGCAGTCGGTCCAGCCGGTCGCGACCGGGGGCAAGACGCTCTATCGCTTGCGGGTGAACGCGGGCAGCGCGAACCAGGCGGCGGATATCTGCGGCCGGCTGCGCGTGGCGGGCGAGAGCTGTTTCATCGCGAGTTGAGCGGCGATCGCCGCGGACGCATGACGTCGGCGAGCGAAATGGCTAACAGGGCGGCATGAAGCCCGTCATCTTTGGCCTGTCCGGTCTTGCGCTCACCGCCGACGAGCGCGCGTTCTTTGCCGAGGCGGATCCGCTCGGTTACATCTTGTTCAAGCGCAACGTCGAGGATCGTGCACAGCTTCGCGCGCTGACCGATTCGTTGCGGGCGCTGTCAGGGCGTGACGACGTTCCGATCCTGATCGACCAGGAAGGCGGGCGGGTGGCGCGGATGCAGCCGCCGCATTGGCCGGCGTTTCCGGCGGGGCCGGCGTTTGATGCGCTGTACGACATCGCGCCGATGTCCGCGATCCAGGCGGCGGCGGCGAACGCGCAGGCGCTGGGGCTGATGCTGTCGGAGGTGGGGATCAACGTCGATTGCCTGCCGTTGCTCGACGTCGTCCAGCCCGACACCACCGAGGCGATCACGATCCGCGCCTATGGCAGCGAGCCCATGCGGGTCGCGGCGATGGGCCGGGCGACGATCGACGGATTGCGCACGGGCGGCGTGGTGGGCGTGGTCAAGCACATGCCGGGGCACGGCCGCGCGGTCGTCGATACGCACCACCATCTGCCGACCGTGACCGCGAGCGACGCCGAGCTGGAGATCGACATCGAGCCGTTCCGCACGCTCGCTGCCGCGCCGATGGGGATGACGTCGCACATCGTCTTCGAGGCGTGGGACCGCGCGCTGCCGGCGACGCTGTCCGCGACGGTGATCGAGGAGGTGATCAGGGGGCGGATCGGGTTCGACGGGCTGCTGATGACCGACGATATCGACATGAAGGCGCTGTCGGGCAGCGCGGGCGACAAGGCCGCGGGCGCGATCGCGGCGGGGTGCGACGTGGTGCTCGATTGCTGGGCGCGGATGAACGAGATGGTCGATATTGCGGGTCGGCTCGGCGAGATCGCGCCGGTGTCGCGGGCGCGGCTCGATCGGGCGATGGCGACGATCGGAACGCCCGAGGGCGACTTCGCGGAGCTGGTCGCCAAACGCGATGCGCTGCTGGCGCTGGTGTGACCGACGACGACACGCTGACGCTGGAGATCGACGGCTGGGAAGGGCCGCTAGACCTGCTGCTGTCGCTGGCACGGTCGCAGAAGGTCGACCTGCGGCAGATATCGATCCTGGCGCTGGTCGAACAATATCTCGGCTTCATCGATCGCGCCGAGGCGCTTCGGCTCGATCTGGCGGCGGACTATCTGGTGATGGCGGCGTGGCTGGCGTACCTCAAGTCGGCGCTGCTGCTGCCCCGCGATCCGGCGGAAGATCCCGATCCCGAACTGCTTGCGCTGCGCCTGCAACGACGGCTCGAGCGGCTCGATGCGATGCGCGACGCCGGCGCGCGATTGATAGCGCGTGATCGGGTCGGTCGCGACGTGTTCGTGCGGGGCGCGCCGGAGGGGCTGCGAACGGTGCGTACGGCGCATTGGCAGGCGGAGATCTACGACCTGATCGCGGCCTACGGCAGGATCAGCGCGCGGACGCGGCCGGTGATGCACGTCGTCGCCGATCGCGAGGTGATGACGCTCGACGCCGCGCTCCAGCGGGTGTCGGCGATGGTCGGCGAGCGGATCGACTGGCGTGTGATCGGCAGTTTCCTGCCGCCCGGGGCCGAAGGGCGGTTGCGGCGGTCGGCGCTGGCGTCGAGCTTCGTGGCGGCGCTGGAGCTGGCTCGACAGGGGCGGATCGAGCTGCGCCAGCAAGAGGCGTTCGCGCCGCTCTATCTGCGCGCGCTGCCGTGACACCGCCCGACGATCTGGTCCGCGCGGTGGAGGCGGTGCTGTTCGCGGCGGAGGAGCCGCTGACGATCGATGCGATCCGCGCGCATGTCGGGGTGGGCGAGGTTCGCGGCGCGATCGCGACGTTGACCGCGGCTTATGCGGGGCGGGGCGTCGAGCTGGTGCGGCGGGGCGACCGCTATCAGTTCCAGACCGCGGGCGACCTGGCGCATCTGCTGCGCCGCGACCGGCACGAGCCGCGCAAGCTGAGCCGCGCGGGCATCGAGACGCTGGCGATCATCGCCTATCACGAGCCCGTCACCCGCGCCGAGATCGAGGCGATCCGCGGGGTGCAGATCTCGCGCGGGACGCTCGACGTGCTGCTCGAGGCGGGGTGGATCCGGCCGGCGGGACGGCGCGAGGTGCCCGGCCGGCCGCTGACCTTCGCGACGACCGCCGAGTTCCTGACCCATTTCGGGCTGGCGAGCCGTCGCGACCTGCCCGGTATCGACGATCTGCGCGCGGCGGGGATGCTGGACCCGGTCGATCTGGCCGACGAAGCGGCCGGACCGGCTTTGGAGGTGGAAAGTCCCGGCGAAGACGCCTAGATAGGTCGCATATTTAGGAGACGCGCCATGGGCAGTTTTAGCCCGATCCACCTTCTCGTCCTCGCCGTCGTCGCCATCCTGCTGCTTGGTGGCGGTCGCTTCTCGAGCCTGATGGGCGACGTCGCCAAGGGCGTGAAGAACTTCAAAAAGGGCATGGCCGAGCAGGACGACGACGTCACCGGCAAGCCGGCGGGGCGGATCGAGGCGAAGAAGACCGCCGATCCCGCATTCGATCGCGATGGCGAACGCGTCCGCGACGATCGCTGAGCCTGCGCTTCCGATCGCGGCCCGGGGCGATGCCTAGATTCTTTCCGTTGCGGCGTGCGCCGCGGCAGGGCGGTCGCTGATGTTCGACATCGCGCCGTCCGAGCTGTTGCTCGTCGCCTTCGTGGCGCTGATCGTGATCGGGCCGAAGGACCTGCCCAAGGCACTCCGCGTGGTCGGTTACTGGGTCGGCAAGGCGCGCGGCGTCGCACGGCAGTTCCGCCAGGGCTTCGACAGCATGGTTCGCGAGGCCGAGCTCGAAGAAATGGAGAAGCGCTGGGCTGCCGAGAACGAACGGATCATGCGCGAGCATCCGGCGAGCGACAGCGACGCGAGCGTGGAGCCGGTGGCCACGGCCCCCGATGACGGGACGCAGCCCGCGGTGATGGTCGAGCGCCCGCAGGTGGTGGAGGCCGAGGCGCATCCGGTGCCGGTCGACGAGCCTCACGCCGATCACCCCAAGCCGGACGTGGCGCCGTCATGAACGACATGACCGAAATCGACGAGAGCCGCGCACCATTGCTCGATCATCTGATCGAGCTGCGCCGGCGGTTGCTCTACTGCATCGCCGCGATCGGGGTCGCGTTCGCGATCGCGATGTATTTTGCGGAGGATATCTTCGCGTTCCTGGTCCAGCCGCTGCTCTATGCGGGCCAGAAGACGGTGATCTACACGCAGATCTTCGAAGCCTTTTTCGTGCAGGTGAAGGTCGGGTTCTTCGCGGCGATGATGTTGTCGTTCCCGATCATCGCCAACCAGCTGTGGCAGTTCGTCGCGCCTGGGCTGTACCGTAAGGAAAAGCGCGCGCTGCTGCCATTCATCCTCGCGACCCCGGTGCTGTTCACGATGGGCGCGGCGATGGCCTATTACATCGCGGTACCGATGGCGCTGCATTTCCTGCTCGGTTATTCGGGCGTGGTCGGCGGCGTCAATCGCGAGGCACTGCCCGCGATCGGCAATTACCTGTCGTTCATCATGCAGTTCCTGTTCGGCTTCGGGATCGCCTTCCTATTGCCGGTGCTGCTGATGCTGCTGGAACGGGCGGGGATCGTGACCCGGCAGCAGCTCGTCGCCGCACGTCGCTATGCGATCGTCGGCGCGTTCGCGATCGCCGCGGTGCTGACGCCCCCGGATATCGGGTCGCAGCTGCTGCTCGCGATCCCGCTGACGATTCTCTACGAGATGGCGCTGATCGGGATCTGGTTCACCGAACGAAAGCGGGCGCGCGAAGCCGCCAAGGAAGAAGTGATCGACGCCTGACCCTGGTGGAGGGGTTCAGATGCAACAAGGGCCTCCCGCGGTGTCGCGGAAGGCCCTTGCTACGACGGACCAGCTTACTTGCTGTCGTCGGCCGTCTTGGCGACGGTATCGCCTGCGGAGCCGACATCCTTGCCGATACCTTCCACGGTGTTGCAGCCGCTGACCAGGAGCGCGCCGGCGACGAGCGCCATTCCGAGAAATTTCCGCATGGTCCATCCTTTCGAAAACAGGGCAAAGTGCCGTGTTCGAAAATGATCCGGCGGGATAATCGTTCCGCTTGCGGATCGGCGTAGCGCGGTCGATCGATGGAGCCCAGATAAGTTAAAGGCCCGAAAACGTCACCGGGGGGGGAGGGTGGACGCCTTCGGGCCTATGTCGTGGATCGCGAGAGCGGGGGGGCATAAGGTCGCGATCCGAAGATGATAACCGCCGATGTCGCGCTGGGTTCCGAGGCCTGCGCAAGTTTTTTCGCGGTGCGGCGTTTTCGATCGCGGGGAGCGTTTCTTCGGATAGCGGTGCGGCAATAGAGGCGCCTAGTCGCGTCCGAGCACCGCTACTGCGATCTCGTAGGCGCCGACCAGCGGATCATGGTGGAGCGGCGAGCGGAGCTGGCGGGAGAGGCCTTCCATGACGCGGCCATAGCGGGTCGAGATCAGCGTGCGCAGTTCTTCGCTTTCGACGAAGGCGCGCGAGACGACGCGGAGCACCGCGCGCTTTTCGATCTCCGACGGCTTGATCGCGACGCGGATCTGCGCCGCCGGATCGCAGCTCATCGCGAGTTCCATCGACTCGGTGACCAGGAAGGCGACCGCGACCGCGACATCCTGCGTCACAAGGAACGGATCGACGTCCAGCGCGATCGAAACGCTCGATGCGCCCTCGGGCGCGGTGGCGCGGATGTTGGAAGACAGCTCGCCGATCACCGCGCGCAGGTTGAGCCCGCGATTCTCCTCCATCTCGGCGAAATGATTGCGGTGGACGACGGCGAGTGCATCAACGCGGCGCTGGATCGACGCATAGGCGGCGATCGCGTCGGCGCTGGGCGCGGCGCGGGCGTGGAAGTTGATCAGGCTGGAGATCACCTGAAGGTTGTTCTTCACGCGGTGGTGGACCTCGCGGGTCAGCTTGGTCTGGCGCACCAGGCCCTCGGCGAGACCCGCCTCGTGGAGCGCGACGGTGCGGCTGATGGCGCGGAAGGTGTCGCCGAGTTCGCGGATCTCCTGCGCGGGCAGCGCACGGACCTGGCCGGGATCGATCAACTCGCCGGGAACGTAGGCGGCGACGCTGGCGCGGAGCTGGCGGAGGGGGCGGATCAGCAGGCGATCGACGACGAACCAGCCGATCCCGGCGGCGGCGGCCCACATCAGCAGCGGCAGCAACATCGCGACGATCAGCGACGACGTGATCGGCGCGCTGCGGACGCTGGCGCGCAGGGCAAGGTCGCCGATGCCGATATCGGCGCTGGTGGTCTCCAGCCGGTCCAGCGGCCCGGCATTGTCGATCGTGCCAAGGACCAGTTCCTGATCGCGCACCACGATCGCGCTGCTGAAGCCGGTCGCGCGACTAGTGGGGGTGCCTAGTCTGGCGAGAAACCGCTGCGGGAAGAAGGCACGCGCGCTGGGCCCGTTGCGCTTGCCCGATACCGCTAGGACGAGCCCCCTGCGGGGCACGATCGCCGCGGCGATGGCCTGATCGGTCGGCAGGGCGACCGGAAGTGCGAAGCTTTCGCCGCATAGCAATCGACCCGACCGGTCGACCACTGCAAAGCGCGCGCCATCGATGGCCTGTTGCGCGAAGACGCCCTGAGCTCGGGCACAACTCGGGGCGTCGGCGGCATCCGCGCTGAGGGCGTTCACCGCGACGCGCAGCGCGGTCATGTCACCGATCAGCTCGATCGCGATCGCGCGCGCGCTTTCGTCGGCGGCGACGCGGAGCCGCGCCCGCGCTTCTTCGTCGGCGACACGGCTCGTCTGCAGCGTCGCGAAAATTGCGATCAGGGCCAGCGGGAGCAGGGCAGCGCTGAGAATAAGGAATAGCTTGGCGCCCGTCGTCAGCCGTGACGGGTGGCCGTGCGCTGGCCGGTTGTTCATCGTTGTTCCAGGCGCGGCGAGATCCGCGTTCATCGCGTTGCTAGGCGAGCTTGCTCAACAGGTCGAGCATCTCGTCCGGCACTTCTTCCTCGATCGTCTTCTGGTAAGCAGAACGTAGCGCCGAACCCATGTCGCGGTCCTTGCTTTGGACCCTGGCGGGGGATTTGGTCGGTGCCTTCTTGCTGTCCTTGTTGCTGGTCAATTCGAACGTTTCCCCTGGTGGCCCGGCGGTCCAGGCGAACGACGCAACGCATGCGACCACGCCCCAATGAACTTAGGCTGTCGCATAAAGGTGCCCGTGAAACCATATCGACGTTCGATGGTTCCGTTCGAGTGCTAAAATTCCGTCCTCCCGGGCGGAACCGCTATTTCGACGTAACCGTTGCACTGCGACCGGCCGCCGCGCAGACGGGGCACATCTATATCTCAGGGAGTGATCACGACCCATGTCGCTTGGACAGCAACTCGCACCGCATCTTCCATTCCTGCGGCGCTACGGCCGTGCACTCACCGGCAGCCAGACCCAGGGCGACAAATATGTTCGTGCCACGCTCGAGGCGATCGTCGCCGCGCCGGATGAATTCCCGCGCGACGTCGATCCGCGGCTGGGCCTGTACCGCATGTTCCAGGGGATCTGGGCGTCGGCCAATGCCAATGGTGCGGACGAGACCTCTGCCAGCGACATCGACGGCAACGAAGCGGTGGCGCGCGCGCGGCTGGCGCGGATGACGCCGCTGTCGCGGCAGGCGCTGCTGCTCACCGCGATGGAGGGCTTCACGCCAGAAGACGCGGCGTATCTGATCGAGGTCGATACCGACGAGGTCGACTCGCTGGTCGCCGAGGCGCTGGCGGAGATCGAGAAGCAGACCCGCGCCCGCGTGCTGATCATCGAGGACGAGCCGATCATCGCGATGGACATCGAGACGATCG
>NZ_CAXTEM010000064.1:0-14481 GCF_964243315.1 uncultured Sphingomonas sp.
GGCTCGGCGGCATCTGCCTCAATTGGGGGTGCATCCCGACCAAGGCGCTGCTGCGCACGTCGGAGATCTACCATTACATGACCAACGCGTCGGCTTACGGGCTGAAGGCGGACAATGTCGGCTTCGACCTGGGCAAGATCGTCGAGCGCAGCCGCAAGGTCGCCGGGCAGCTGAATGCGGGCGTGAAGGGCCTGATGAAGAAGCACAAGGTCACCGTCGTCGAAGGCGTCGGCGCGCTGACCGGGAAGGGGCAGCTCACCGTCACCCAGGGCGACAAGAAGACCGAGCTTGTGGCCAAGCACATCCTGGTGGCGACCGGCGCGCGGGCGCGCGACCTGCCGTTCGCCAAGGCCGACGGCAAGCGCATCTGGACTTATCGCCACGCGATGGTGCCGACCGAGATGCCGACCAAGCTGCTGGTGATCGGGTCGGGCGCGATCGGCGTCGAGTTCGCGAGCTTCTACCACGACATGGGCGCCGACGTGACGATCGTCGAGATGCTGCCGCGCGTCCTGCCGGTCGAGGACGAGGAAGTCTCCGCATTCATGGACAAGGCGCTGACCAAGCAGGGGATCAAGCTGCTGACCGGCGCCGCGATCGAGAAGCTCGACAACGGTGCCGCGGCGGTGACCGCATCGATCAAGGCGAAGGACGGCAGCGTCTCGACCGAGGATTACAGCCACGTGATCGTCGCGATCGGGATCGTTCCGAACACCGAGGAGATCGGATTGGAAGCGCTCGGCGTCGAGACCGAGCGCGGGCACATCAAGGTCGACGGCTATGGCCGCACCAATGTCGAGGGGCTGTATGCGATCGGCGACGTGACCGGCGCACCGTGGCTGGCGCACAAGGCGAGCCATGAAGGGGTCGTCTGCGTCGAGAAGATCGCGGGCGAGAACCCGCATCCGTTCGAAACCTGGAACATCCCGGGTTGCACCTATTCGCGGCCGCAGGTCGCGTCGGTCGGGCTGACCGAGGCGAAGGCGCGAGAGGCAGGTTACGAGCTGAAGGTCGGCAAATTCCCGTTCATCGGCAACGGCAAGGCGATCGCGCTGGGCGAGGCGGACGGTTTCGTGAAGACGGTGTTCGACGCCAAGACCGGCGAGTTGCTGGGCGCGCATATGGTCGGGGCCGAAGTGACCGAGCTGATCCAGGGCTATGTCGTTGCGCGGCAACTGGAATCGACCGAGGCGGAACTGATGGAGACGATCTTCGCGCATCCGACGCTGAGCGAGATGATGCATGAGAGCGTGCTCGGCGCGTACGGACGGGCGATCCATTTCTAACGTTGGATGAGTTCAAGCAGGACCGGCCACCTTGTTCGTCGTTCCCGCCCGCGCGGGGATGACGGGATGGCTAGACGCACTGTCGTTCCGCTCCAGCCGTGATGTCCGCGCGGTTCCCGCAGCGATTTTGTGGCCAGCCGAATTTTTTCACCGTCCGTTAACCAAGTTAATTGATATACTTAGCCTGACGCTCGGTTGCGTCGGGAAAGGGTATCGTATGACGCAGAGGTGGTCACCCGAGGCGGCGCAGGCGTGGTTCGATGCGCTGCCGTGGCAGGTCGGGTGCAATTTCACACCGTCCTATGCGATCAACCAGCTCGAGATGTGGCAGGCCGAGACGTTCGACCTGCCGGCGATCGAGCGCGAACTCGCGCTCGCTTCGTCGCTCGGTATGAACGCGGTGCGGGTGTATTTGCACGATCTGCTCTGGGTGCAGGATGCTGCAGGCTTCCTCGGCCGAATCGATCGCTTCCTGGCCGCGGCGGATCGCAGCGGTATCCGGACGATGCTGGTGCTGTTCGACTCGTGCTGGGATCCCGAACCCGAACTGGGTCCGCAGCGCGCGCCCAAGGCCGGCGTGCACAATTCGGGGTGGGTGCAGTCTCCCGGGGTCCCTGCGCTAAAGGACAGCGATCAGCATGCGCGGCTGCGCAACTATGTGGAAGGTGTGGTCGGTCGGTTCGCCGGCGATCCGCGCGTGCTTGCCTGGGACATCTGGAACGAGCCCGACAACGGTCCTGAAGTCGCTTTATGCGATCCGGCGATGTTGAAGGCCAAGGCCGATCTGGTGGTGCCGTTGATGATCGCGGCGTTCGATTGGGCGCGGTCGGTCGCTCCGGTCCAGCCGCTGACCAGTGGCATCTGGCTCGGCGACTGGTCCGCACCGAACCTGCTGAGCCCGATCCAACGTGCGCAGACCGGGCTATCGGACGTCATCTCGTTCCACAATTACGGCACCGCCGAAGACTTCGTCACCCGGGTCAAATGGCTGAAGGCGATGGGCCGACCGCTGCTCTGCACCGAGTATATGGCGCGGCCTGCGGGCAGCACGTTCCAGGCGATCCTGCCCTGCGCCAAGGAGCACCGCGTCGGGACGTTCTGTTGGGGCCTGGTGCGCGGCAAGACCCAGACGCACCTGGCGTGGGAGAATTGGGAAAGCCCGCTCGCCGCGGTGCCGAAGGACATGTGGTTTCACGATATCTTCGACGAAGCCGGCGTGCCGCACGACGAGACTGAGGTCGAGTTCCTGCGGATGCTGAGCGCGATCTGACGCTACGCCGCCTCGCTGAACTGCAGGCTCGCGAGGCGGGCGTAGAGGCCGCTGCGGGCGATCAGGCTTGCATGCGTCCCTTCCTCGACGATGCGGCCCTCGTCCATGACGATGATCCGGCTCGCGGCGCGGACGGTGGCGAGGCGGTGCGCGATGACCAGCGTGGTGCGGGTCGTCATCAGCCGCTCGAGCGCCTGTTGCACGAGGCGTTCGCTTTCGGCATCGAGCGCGCTGGTGGCTTCGTCGAGCAGCAGGATCGGCGAGTCGCGGAGCAGCGCGCGTGCGATCGTGATGCGCTGGCGCTGGCCGCCCGACAGCCGCGCGCCGCCTTCGCCGAGGAAGGTGTCGAGGCCTTCGGGGAGGCGACGGAGGAAATCGGTCGCGTTCGCGGTGTCGGCCGCGGCCCAGAGCTGCTCGTCGCTCGCCGACCAATTGCCGTAGCGCAGATTGTCACGCGCCGAGGCGCCGAAGATGACGGTCTCCTGCGGCACCATCGCGATCCGTGCGCGCACGTCGGCCGGGTCGACCGCGCGAAGATCGATGCCCTCGATCGTGACGCGGCCAGACTCGGGATCGTAGAAGCGCTCGGCGAGCTGGAAGAGCGTCGACTTGCCCGCGCCCGACGGGCCGACCACCGCGACGGTCTCGCCCGGTGCGATCGTCAGGGTGAAGTCCTTCAGTGCCGCGACATCGGGCCGGGTCGGATAGTGGAAGGCGATGTTCTCGAAGGCGATCGCCCCACGCGAGTGAAGCGGTAGCGTCACGGGTTGAGCAGGCGCCGCGATCTCCGGCTTCTCCTCCAGCAGTTCGGCGAGCCGGCTGGCCGCGCCCGCGCCGCGGAGCAGATCGCCATAGACCTCGGTAAGCGCGCCGAATGCGCCCGCGACGATCCCGCCGGTGAGGACGAAGGCGGCGATCGCGCCGCCGCTGATCCGCCCCGCCGCGACGTCGACCGCGCCCTCCCACAGCACCAGCGTGATCGATCCGAAGATCAGCGCGATCATGATCGCGGTCATCACCGCGCGCAGGAGGATGCGGCGCCGTGCGGCGGCGAAGGTTGCATCTACCGCGGCGGCGAAGCGCGCGGCTTCGCGCTCCTCCTGCCCGAACGCCTGGACGATCTTCATCGCGCCGAGCGTCTCGGTGGCGATCGAGCCGACATCGGCGACCCGGTCCTGCGAGGTGCGCGACAGGTTGCGCAGGCGCCGGCCGAGCACCGTGATCGGCAGGATGATCAGCGGAATGCCGAGCAGCAACATGCCGGCGAGCTTCGGCGAGATCGCGAACAGGTAGATCATCCCGCCAACGCCGGTGAAGCAATTGCGCAGCGCGACGGACACGGTGGTGCCGACGACGTTCTCGATCAACGCCGTGTCGGAGGTGAGGCGCGACGCGATCTCCGACGGGCGGTTCTCCTCGAAGAAGCGGGGCGTGAGACGGAGCAGGTGCCGCTGTACCTTGCCGCGGATGTCGGCAACGACGCGCTCGCCGAGCCATGATACGAAGTAGAAGCGGATCGCGGTGGCGACCGCGAGCACCGCGACGATCATCAGCAGATAGTGAAACGAGGACGCCACGGTGCCGCCGGCGCCGGGCCCGAACCCGCGGTCGATCACGCGCTTGAAGCCATACGGGATCGCAATGGTCGCCGCGGACGTGGTGAGCAGCGCCAGCAGCGCGAGAGTCAGCTGGCGCGGATAGCGGATGACGCTGTCCCAGACGAGCCGAAGGTCACCGAGGCGGCGGCGGCTCGGGGGGCTGGGTGCGGTGCTGTCGGCCATATGTAAGCGCGCGTAGCAGTGTGGAAGGACCTGCTCAACGGCAACCGCTCCCCGCCTGGGACGTTGACCATGCTGCACCGCAAAAGCATTCGGTTGCCAGCCTGCCGCTTTACGCTACGACATATGTTATCAATTTCGCGCTATGGGATACCGCATGCTCTACGACGCTTACGAGATGCAACGATCGATGCTCGCCAATGCTAGCGCAATGGCCACCTTCGGCGCTGACATGCTGCACAACCCGGCAAACCCTTTCGCCTATATCGGCGGAGGATCGGTTGTTGCTTCGGCGCTGGAGGTGTTCGCACATGCGGCGGCGCCACGTGGTAAGCCGGCATTTGGGCTCGACACCACCACCATTGATGGTCGCGTGGTCGCGGTGCGCGAGGAGATCGTGCTGCAGAAGCCGTTCGGGCAGCTGAAGCGCTTCGTTCGCGACGGTGTAGAGGGATCGCCAAAGCTGCTGATCGTGGCGCCGATGTCGGGGCATTTCGCGACGCTGCTGCGCGGTACGGTCGAGCGGATGCTTCCCTTCGCGGACGTCTACGTCACCGACTGGCGCGACGCGCGGCAGGTACCGCTGGCCGACGGCCGTTTCGATCTGGACGATTATGTCGACTATCTGATCGAGTACATGACCGTCATTGGCGCCAATACGGATCACGGCGGCGCGCATATGCTCGCGGTGTGCCAGCCGTCGGTGCCCTGCTATGCGGCAGTGGCGTTGATGAGTGCGGACAAGCATCCGTGCCTGCCCCGGACGCTGACGATGATGGGCGGCCCGATCGACACGCGCGAGGCGCCGACATCGGTCAACACGCTAGCCACCGAACGGCCGCACAGCTGGTTCTCGCAGAACGTCATCGCGACCGTGCCGATGTCGTACCCCGGCGCTGGGCGGAAGGTGTATCCGGGCTTCCTGCAGCTCGCAGGCTTCATGTCGATGAACCTCGGCAATCACATGATCAGCCATTGGGAGATGTTCAAGCATCTCGTCGAGGGGGACGGCGAGAGCGCGGACGCTACCAAGGACTTCTACGAGGAATATCGGTCGGTCTGCGACATGACCGCCGAATTCTATCTGCAGACGATCGACGTGGTGTTCCAGAACCACGCCTTGCCGCGCGGACTGATGACGCATCGCGGCCGAAAGGTCGATCCGGCGGCGATCGCCGATGTGGCGATCCTGGCGATCGAAGGCGAGCGCGACGACATTTCAGGGCTCGGCCAGACCAAGGCGGCGCTGAAGATCGCGACCAGCCTGCCCGAGGACAAGAAGCGCTACCTCATGGCAGAGGGCGCGGGCCACTACGGCATCTTCAACGGTTCGAAGTGGCGCAATATCATCGCACCGGTGGTGGAGGAGTGGATCACGCTTCACGGGTGAGGGGTGCGGCGGATCGCTTTGACGCGCCGCTACTGATAATTTTGTTGCCCTGAATCCTTCGACTTCGCTCAGGAGAGCCTTGGTCCGGGATCCAGCTTACTGCGTCATTAACCGGCTTTACCGTTACGAGCTAGCGGGGCCCCGGATCCAGTCCGGGGTGACGGCTGGGTGGTAGCTTAGGCTCTCGTCCGTGTTCCTGCGAAGGCAGGAACCCAGAGTTACGAGCACTGACGCTTGTGGCCCTAGGCTCCTGCGTACGCAGGAGCACGAGGTGCGCAGTAGCACGGGGTGCGCAGGGGTAATCGCGCTTTGGGACCGCGGACGGCCCCGCAGCGCGCCATTGCGTCAGGCCAAGGACCCGACCACCTCGTGGGTGCCGCTCTCGCTGCCGTGGATCTTGCCGCCGAACAGCATCTTCACTCGGCCAGAAAGCGAAACGTCGCTTTCCCAGATTTCTGCGGAATCGATGTCGAACCTAAGCAGCGTCAGGTTGGGATCGGCACGCCCGCCCGGAAACCATGATTCCACATGGTTGTTCCAGAGCTTGTCGATCTGTGCGGAATCATTGTCCTGATCGATCACGCCGTGCAGGCAGGCGAACACGTCGTGCCCCTTGGACACGAACTGCGCCATCGCATCGCCGCCGCCTGCCGCGCGGTTGTCCTTGCCCACGAAGAAGAACAGCGAGTTGGGCTGATCCTCGTCGATCTGCGCGGTCAGCGGCTCGCTATGATCGTGGGTGTCGGTCAGCCCGACCATGACGAAGGGGCTCGATTTCAACGACGCCAGAAAGGTCTCGGCTACGCTCTGAGTGTCGGCCACGGCTGTTCTCCCGAAAAGTTGGTTCGGGAGGAGAACGATGGCGCGAGAGGTTGGTTGCGGGAGTGCCCGACTACGGGTTTGTACCGATTGCGGAGTCCGCCAGCAAACCGCAGCCCGCTCGCGGCAGCAACGTCGCTGCCGACATAGAAAGGCGAAAGCATGTCACTTGCCGAGCTGTGTCTATTTCTGGGTGTTCTGATCACCTTCGCGACCCTGGTCGTGAAGGTTATCGAGGTGACCAAGAGGTAGAGGCACGGGCGGGGCTCGACTAGCAGGTCGAGCCCCAAACGATAGAGCCCCGGCCGTAGCAGCGACCGAGGCTCTTAGATCAGCGCATGTCATCGCCGTTCCTGATTATAGGAACGCAGCGTGGGAAATCAATCAGAGAACCTCGAACAACCCGGCAGCGCCCATACCGCCGCCGACGCACATCGTGACGACGACGTATCTGGCGCCGCGGCGCTTGCCTTCGATCAGCGCGTGGCCGGTCATCCGCGCGCCCGACATGCCGTAGGGGTGGCCGACCGAGATCGCGCCGCCGTTGACGTTGAGCAGCTCGTCGGGAATGCCGAGCATGTCGCGGCAGTACAGCACCTGCACCGCAAACGCCTCGTTCAGCTCCCACAAGCCGATGTCGTCCATCTTCAAGTTGAAGCGCTCGAGCAGCTTGGGGATCGCGAACACCGGGCCGATGCCCATCTCGTCGGGCTTGGTGCCTGCCACTGCCATGCCGACATAGCGGCCGAGCGGGGTCAGGCCGCGCTGCGAGGCCAGCGTTTCCTCCATCAGCACCGATGCCGAGGCGCCGTCCGACAATTGGCTGGCGTTGCCCGCGGTGATCGTGGCCTCGGGGCCGAGCACGGGCTTCAGGCCCTTCAGCCCCTCCAGCGTGGTGTCGGCACGATTGCCCTCGTCCTTGGCGAGCGTGGTTTCCTTGTGGCTGACCTCTTTGGTCTCCTTGTCGACGATCGCCATCGTCGCCGTCACCGGCACGATCTCGTCGTCGAACTTGCCCGCGGCCTGCGCCTCGGCGGTGCGCATCTGCGACCGGTAGCCATATTCGTCCATCGCATCGCGCGAGATGCCGTAGCGCTGTGCGACGATCTCCGCGGTCTGGAGCATCGGCATGTAGATGTCGTTGTGCATCGCCAGCAGCTCGGGATCGGGCGCGACGCGCATCTGCGGGGTCTGCACCAAGCTGATGCTCTCGACGCCGCCGCCGATCGTGACGTCCATATTGTCGACGACGATCTGCTTGGCCGCCGTGGCGATCGCCATCAGTCCCGATGCGCACTGGCGGTCGAGCGACATGCCCGACACGGTAGTGGGCAGACCGGCGCGAAGGCTCGCGTTGCGCGCGATGTTGCCCGCCTGGTGACCCTGCTGAAGCGCGGCGCCAAAGACGACGTCCTGGACCTCGTCACCGGCGATGCCGGCGCGCTCGACCGCGGCCTTGATCGCGTGACTGGCGAGCGTCGGAGAGGGCAGGTTGTTGAACGCGCCGCGATAGGCGCGACCGATCGGCGTGCGGGCGGTGGAGACGATGAGGGCTGAACGCATGGGTTTGGTCCTTTCTTCTCCCCTCCCGCTTGCGGGAAGGGTCGGGGGAGAGCTTGTCGGAAGGGAGGTGGGCGTGAACAGGCCCTCCGCTAACCCCTCCGGCAAGCGGACGGGGAATTCAGACGAAGATCTGGCTGATCCATTCCGCGATCATCGCGGGCTTTTCCTGGCCCTCGATCTCGACGGTGAATTCGTTGGTCTGCTGCCACTGGCCGGGGCGCTTTTCGTCGAACTCGATGAGCTTGAAGCGGCCGCGAACCTTGCTGCCCGAGCGGACGGGGGTGAGGAAGCGGACCTTGTTGCCACCGTAGTTGACGCCCATCTTCACGCCGTCGAGCTTGGGCGCGTCGACGACCTTGGACGACAGCAGCGGCATCAGCGACAGCGTGAGGAAGCCGTGTGCGATCGTCCCCCCGAAAGGGGTCATCTTCGCCATCTCAGGGTCGATGTGGATGAACTGGTGATCGCCGGTCGCGTCCGCGAACTTGTCGATCATCGCCTGGGTGACCTCGACCCATTCGGACACCGTCTCGGTGCCGATACGGTCCTTCATCTCGTCGACGGTGATCGTCGCCACACCATTCCCCTTAGAACGCCTTTGGCGCTAGAGCGCACGCATCCCAATAGGCTCGGCGCCCCGCGTCCTGCAAGCCTCACCCGACCGGAAGCTGGAAAATGACGACTGCCGTAACGTCCTCACCGCGTGAAATCATGGCGCAGCTGTACCGCGCGCCCGAACCGGATGTTCTAAAGCCGCTGCTGGAGCATGCGTCGATGACCGCCGACTCGCAAGGCCGGGTGCTCGGTCATGCCGCCGGTCTGCTCGCCGACCTTCGCGCGGCACAGGGCAGGGGCTGGGTGAACCAGTTCCTGCAGGAATATCGGCTCAATTCGTCGGAGGGCGTCGCACTGCTGTCGCTCGCCGAGGCGTTCCTGCGGGTGCCCGATCCGGAGACCGCGGACCTGCTGATCGCGGACAAGCTCGGGGACGCGGACTGGCGGGCGCATGCGGGCAAGTCGAATTCGAAGCTGGTCAATTCGGCGACCTGGGGGCTCGTGGTCGGCCGGGTGCTGGTCGGCGAGGGCGAGCACGGCCCGCTGAGGCGGCTGATCTCGCGCGCCGGCGAGCCGTTCGTCCGCCAGGCGGTGGGCGCGGCGATGAAGATGATGGGCGAGATCTTCGTGATGGGGCGCACCATCGACGAGGCGATGCGCCGAATGCGGCGGCCGGAGCATCGCGGATTCACCGCAAGCTTCGACATGCTCGGCGAGGCGGCGCGGACGCATGAGGATGCCGAGCGTTATTTCCGGTCCTATGTCGATGCGGTCGATGCGGTGGGGACGGATCCGGCGGCGGGGCATTCGATCTCGGTCAAGCTGTCGGCGTTGCACCCGCGCTATGAGCTGGCACGCGAGGCGGAGTGCGTGCCGGCGCTGACCGCAATGCTTGAGGCGCTGGCGGTGCAGGCGGCGGCGAAGAACATCGCGCTGACCGTGGATGCCGAGGAGTCCGAACGGCTGGAGATGAGCCTCGATATCATCGGCGCCGTGGCGGCGCTGCCGTCGCTGAAGGGATGGGACGGCTTCGGCATGGCAGTGCAGGCTTATGGCAAGCGCGCGCGGCCGGTGGTGGCGTGGGCGGATTCACTCGGCCGGGTGATGAACGTGCGGCTGGTGAAGGGCGCCTATTGGGACAGCGAGATCAAGCGCACCCAGGTCGAGGGGCTGGCCGATTATCCGCTGTTCACGCGCAAGGCGGCGACCGACGTGTCGTATCTCGCGGTGGCGAAGGACATGCTGGCGGCGACGAATATCCGCCCGGCCTTTGCCAGCCACAATGCGCTGACGGTAGCGACGATTGTCGAATGGGCGGGCAACTCGCGCGACTTCGAATTTCAGCGGCTCCACGGGATGGGAGACGGGTTGTACGAACGGCTGGTGCGCGATCATGGCTATAAGTGCCGCGTCTATGCGCCGGTCGGCGGGCATCGCGACCTGCTCGCCTATCTGGTGCGACGCTTGCTGGAGAATGGCGCCAATTCGAGCTTCGTTCACCAACTGGCGGATGCGCGGCTGAGCGAGGACGAGATCCTGGCCGACCCGGTGGCGAAGATCGCGGGGGTCGGTGGCACGTGTCACCCGAACATTCCACTGCCGGCCGACCTGTTCGCGCCGGGGCATCGCAATTCGCAGGGGCTCGATCTGAGCGATCGGGCAATCTTGGCGCGGGCTCGGACGGTGGTGAATGCGCCCTTGTCTGCGGAGAGCGGGCGGGGATCGGCCGATGTCGGCGCAGCGATCGGGCGGGCGCAGGCGGCGTTCCCGGCGTGGCGCAGCACGCCGGTGGAGGAGCGTGCGGCTTGCCTGGAACGGCTTGCCGATCTGCTGGAGGCGGAGCGCGACGAGTTGATGGCGATCTGCGTGCAGGAGGCGCGCAAGAGCATCGCGGACGCGATCGGCGAGGTTCGGGAAGCGGCCGACTTCTGCCGCTATTATGCGGGCGAGGCGCGGCGCAACCTGCGGTCGATCGAGCTGCCGGGGCCGACCGGGGAGCGCAACACGCTGCATCTCGAAGGGCGGGGCGTATGGGCGACGATCGCGCCTTGGAATTTCCCGCTCGCGATCTTCCTGGGGCAGACCGTCGCGGCGCTGGTGACGGGGAACACGGTCGTCGCCAAACCCGCGCCGCAGACGCCGCTGATCGCGGCGCGGGCGGTGGCGCTGGCGCATCGGGCGGGCATTCCGGCGGATGCGCTGGTGCTGGTGACCGGCGGGCCAGACGTGGGCGCGGCACTGACCGCGGATCGGCGGGTCATGGGAGTGGCGTTCACCGGGTCGACCGCCACCGCGCGGCGGATCGCGCGGTCGCTGCTCGAGGACGATGCGCGGCCGATCGTGCCGCTGATCGCCGAGACCGGTGGGATCAACGCGATGATCGTCGATTCGACCGCGCTGCCCGAGCAGGTGGTCGCCGACGTGATCACCTCGTCATTCCGGTCGGCGGGGCAGCGTTGCTCGGCATTGCGGCTGTTGCTGGTGCAGGAGGACATCGCCGAGCCGCTGCTGCGGATGTTGAGCGGGGCGATGGACACGCTGCGGATCGGCGACCCGGGCGACCCGGCGACCGATGTCGGGCCGGTGATCGACCGCGGCGCCTACGACCGGCTGATGGGCTATCGCGACAGCGTGCGCGGGTCGTGGATCAAGACGCTCGCGGTTCCGGAGGACGGTTTGTTCGTGCCGCCGACCCTGATCCGGCTGACCGATATCGAGGCGCTGACCGAGGAATGGTTCGGCCCCATCCTTCATGTCGCGACCTGGGAGGGCGGCAAGCTCGGCGAGACGATCGCTCGGGTCAACGCCAAGGGTTACGGGCTGACGATGGGACTGCACAGCCGGATCGCGCGGGCGGCGGAGGTCGCGGAGGCCGAGGCGGCGGTGGGCAACCTCTACGTCAACCGCGCGATGATCGGCGCGGTGGTCGGGTCGCAGCCGTTCGGGGGCGAGGGGCTTTCGGGCACCGGACCGAAGGCGGGCGGACCGCATTACCTCTACCGGTTCTGCACCGAGCGTGCGGTGTCGGTGGATACGACGAGCGCGGGGGGTAACGCGTCGTTGCTGTCGCTCGACGAGGGCGGCATCTGACGACGCGCAGCGGACATAGAAAAAGACGCGGGATCGGCTCCCGCGTCTTTTCGATCCTCACGTGGAGTGCTGGCAGTGTAGGCCAGCGATCTCGTCTTACTTGCTGCGCTCGACCTGTTCGAAGTCGAGTTCGACCGGGGTCGCGCGGCCGAAGATCGAGACCGAGACCTTGACCTTGGCCTTGTCGAAGTCGAGTTCCTCGACGGTGCCGTTGAAGCTCGCGAACGGGCCGTCGAGCACCTTCACCGCATCGCCGATCTCGTAATCGACCTTGATCTGCGTCTTGGGCGCGGCGGCGGCTTCTTCCTTGGAATTGAGCATCCGTGCGGCTTCGGATTCGCTGATCGCCTGGGGCTTGCCCATCGAGCCGAGGAAGCCGGTCACCTTCGGCGTGTTCTTCACCAGGTGATAGACGTCGTCGTTCATGTTGAGCTTCGCGAGGACGTAGCCCGGCATGAACTTGCGCTCGACCGCGATCTTCTTGCCGCGGCGGGCCTCGGTGATCGTCTCGGTCGGGACTTCGATCTGCTCGACGAGCTGATCGAGACCCATGCGGGTCGCCTCCGCCATGATCGAATCGCGGACCTTGCCCTCGAAACCCGAATAGGCGTGAATGATGTACCAGCGCGCCATTGCGTGCGACCCTTATTGCGCGAGCTTGAGGAGCTGGCCGACGACCGCGTTGAAGAACGAGTCGACCGCCAGGAAGAACAGCGCCAGCACCGTCGTCATGATCACGACCATGACCCCGGTCATGATCGTCTCGCGACGCGACGGCCAGACCACTTTGGCGGTCTCGGCCCGGACCTGCCGGATGAACTCGATCGGTGTCGTTTTCGCCACGTGCCCTCGAAACCCGCTAGAATGAAAAACAAGCGATCCGCCAGCAAGCCATAGGTCTTTCGCCCCTTCCCTGGTCAGGGAAGCGGCGGTCGCCAATCCTCGCTATCGGATGGGCAGCGCAAATAGCGGCGTGCGTGACTTAACGCAAGAGCGGGGGCAGAGCCCGATCAGTGGCCGTAGGTCTTGATCCCGCGACGGCGCAGCTTCTCGCGCTTGCGACGGCGAAGCTTGAGGATGGTCAGGGGGATGCCGATCAGCAGCAGCACGCCGACAAGGGCGTACGCGATCGTCAAGCGCGTGAAATCGTCCATTCGCGGCCACTAACGGACAATGACGGAACGATCCATAAGCGAGATCAAGTAAAAGTGCTGGCAGGAGTGGGGGGACTCGAACCCACGGCCCTCGGTTTTGGAGACCGATGCTCTACCAACTGAGCTACACTCCTCCAGCGACGCTCCCCCTAAACGCGGTTTCCGGGTGGGGCAACCCATCCGCGTGGGAAATCGATCGGGCAACGGTGAAGAGTCACAAATGTCGCACCATATGCGTGCGCGAACTAGGTCGCCCGTTCTCGCCTGGGCGGTTCTTGCCGGTGCGATGCTCACGATGAGAAACAGCATGGACCGGGCTCGCTCTGCGCGTCCAACATTGCAAGCATCGTTCCGCCGCAGGATTGACCGACGGCCATGTCCTGCGTATAGGCCCGCGGCGTCCGCAGGCTCAGGTCTCGCGGGCAAGCTTGAACATTGCTGGATGCATTCGAGGGCCGGGGTGGTCGAACATGACCCCTACGTCCCTTTTTGTATTCCCGAGCGTCATGGCTCCAGCAAAGTAACCACATGACTAGGTGAAGAGATTCATGCCGACGATCAACCAGCTGGTCCGCAAGGGCCGCGATCCGCAGAAGGCCAAGTCCAAGGTCCCTGCGATGGAGCAGAACCCGCAAAAGCGCGGCGTCTGCACCCGCGTCTATACGACGACCCCGAAGAAGCCGAACTCGGCGCTGCGCAAGGTGGCCAAGGTCCGCCTGACCAACCAGCGCGAAGTCATCAGCTACATTCCGGGCGAAGGCCACAACCTCCAGGAGCACTCGGTGGTCCTGATCCGTGGCGGTCGTGTCCGCGATCTTCCCGGCGTTCGCTATCACGTCCTGCGCGGCGTGCTCGATACGCAGGGTGTGAAGGACCGGCGTCAGTCGCGTTCCAAGTACGGCGCCAAGCGTCCGAAGTAAGCCGGTCGTTCCATACGACCACGAAGGCTGAAGTTTAGAAGGAATTTGAAATGGCACGTCGCCGCCGCCCAGAAAAGCGCATCATCCTCCCCGATCCGAAATACGGTGATGAGGTTCTCTCCAAGTTCATGAATTCGGTCATGCTCGACGGCAAGAAGTCCGTCGCCGAACTGATCGTCTACGGTGCGATGGAAACCGTCGAGCAGCGCGCCAAGCGCGAGCCGGTCGGCGTGTTCCACGATGCGCTGAACAACATCAAGCCGGGGATCGAGGTCCGGTCGCGCCGCGTCGGTGGTGCGACCTACCAGGTTCCCGTCGAGGTTCGTCCCGAGCGTGCCCAGGCGCTGGCGATCCGCTGGCTGATCTCGGCAGCGCGCGCGCGCAGCGAGAACACGATGGCCGCACGGCTGTCCGGCGAGCTGCTCGACGCGTCGAACAACCGCGGCAACGCGGTGAAGAAGCGCGAAGACACCCACCGCATGGCTGAAGCCAACCGAGCGTTCTCGCATTACCGCTGGTAGGGTTGGAAGCGTTTACGACCTGAACTATATCGTGGGGAGCCGGCCAGCAGCCTGCTCCCCACATCGCTAAGGAAGCACCGATCATGGCCCGCAGCCATCCGCTCGACAAGTATCGCAACATCGGCATCATGGCGC
>NZ_CAXTEM010000065.1:0-14459 GCF_964243315.1 uncultured Sphingomonas sp.
GTGTCGGGCGGGCATGCCGAGAACGCGCTGCCGCAGCGCGCGACCGCGAACATCAATTGCCGGATCTTCCCCGGCGTCGCGCCAAAGGCCGTGATGGAGGTACTACGCACCGCCGCCGCCGATCCCGCGGTCGCCTTTACCGACGTCACCGAAGGCTCGGTCGCGAACGACGCCTCGCCGATGCGGCCAGACTTCGTGAAGGCGGTCGAGCGCGCGATGGGCAAGGCTTATCCCGGCGTCCCGGTGTTCCCGAGCATGGCCGCGGGTGCCAGCGACTCGATGTGGTTCCGCTATCACCACGTCCCGAGCTATGGCGCGAGCCCGGTGTTCATGAAGGAGTCGGACGATTTCAGCCACGGCCTGAACGAGCGCACGCCGATCGCGTCGATCGCGCCGTCGATCGTCTACTATCGCTCGCTGCTGACCGATCTAGCGCGGTAGGCGCGGACTGGGCGACGCCACCCGACTTACTTGTGCTCCCGCGAAGGCGGGAGCCCAGTACTGGGTCCCCGCCTTCGCGGGGACACACGGGCTAATCGTCAGACGTGGATGAACACCGATCAAGACCGGGGTGACGGAGCCTAGGATCAACGACGTGAGGCTGCTCAACCACCAAGCAGATGCGCCACGTGCCGCGAGGCCACCGTGCGCGCCTCCTCTGCGGTGAAGCCGGTCGGCGAGAGGCACAGCTCCAGCCACAGCCCGTCGACCAGCGCCGCGATCGATAGCGCGGTAAGCCGCAGCTCGCCCGCGGGAACGCCGCATGCGGTCAGCAGCGTCTCCAGCTCCGACCGATACGCCGCATAGGAACGGTCGTGCTCGGTCGCGACGGCGGCGTTGCTGCGGGTCAGGCTCCATAGCGCGGTCCAGGTCGCGAGCAGGCTGGGGTCCGCGATCGGTGGCGCGAAGCTGGCGGCGACATACGCCTCCAGCCTTGCCCGCGGATCGTCACCCGCCGCCGCCGTCGCAGCTCTCAGCGCCGCCGCCACCCGCTCACCGACATCGGCATAGGTGCGCGCGACCAGGGCATCGACGCTCGCGAAATGATGCGTGACCAGCCCCGGCGACACCCCCGCCGCCGCCGCGATCGCACGGACCGACGCCCCGGCAGCACCGTCGCGCGCCAGAACGCGCGCGGTCGCCTCGATCAGGCTGGCACGACGGGCTTCGGTCTCGACGCGTTCGAACTTGCGCATCGCCGAACGCTATTATACGAATGTGCAACAAGCAACCGGGGGGACGTCATGGCGCAGCGCTATCTGGATCTCGCGCAGGCCGATCCCGACGCCGACTGGAGCCTGCCCGCCTGGCTCTACACCGATCCGGAATATCACGCGGTCGAGCTCGACCGCGTCCTCCGCCCCTCCTGGCAGATCGTGTGCCATGCCGGCGAACTCGCCGAACCCGGCGACTGGCGCACGATCGAATATCTCGGCGAGAGCATCGTCGTGGTGCGCGGCGATGACGGCGTCGTGCGCGCCTTCCACAACGTCTGTCGCCACCGCGCGATGCGGCTGGTCGAGGGCGCCGCCGGCTGCACCCGCAAGCTCGTCTGCCCCTACCATGCCTGGACCTACGAACTCGACGGCCGCTTGAGCGGCGTACCGATGCGGCGCGATTACCCGGCGCTGGACCTGGCCGCCACGGGGCTGGTGCCGGTCGAGGTCGATAGCTGGCGCGGCTTCGTCTTCGTGCGGCTGGCCGACGACGGGGGGCCGTCGGTCGCCGAGATGTTCGCGCCCTACGATCACGAGGTCGCGCCCTACCGCTTCGAGGACGTACGGCCGCTCGCCCCGATCCGCACGCGCGAACGACAGGTGAACTGGAAGAATGTCGGCGACAATTATTCCGACAATCTGCACATCCCGGTCGCGCATGACGGCCTTTCGCGGCTGTTCGGGCGCAGCTATGCGATCGAGGCGCAGCCCTATGTCGACAAGATGTCGGGCTATCTGGCCGAGCGCGCCTCGACCGATTTCTGGGAGCGCTTCTACCAGACGCATCTCCCGGTCGCGGATCATCTGCCCACCGCCAACCAGCGGCTGTGGCTATATTTCAAGCTGTGGCCGAACATGGCGTTCGACATCTATGCCGACCAGATCGACTTCATGCAGTGGCTGCCGCTGACGCCGACGACGTCGCTCCTGCGCGAGATGAGCTTCGCGCTGCCGGACGACCGCCGCGAGATGAAGCTCGCGCGCTATGCCAACTGGCGCATCAACCGCGTCGTCAACGCAGAGGACACCCGCCTGATCGAACGCGTCCAGCAGGGCATGGCCTCGCGCAGCTACACCGCCGGGCCGATCGGCCGCAGCGAAGTGTGCCTGCGCAGCTTCGCAGCCAAGATCCGTGACCGCGTTCCCGAGGCGCGACTCCACCGCCCGCCCCCGCCGGGGTGGAGCCGTGCGCCACGCAGCGTCAGGGCATCGGCATGACCGCGCGCTACGATGCGATCGTGATCGGCGGCGGGCATAACGGCCTGGTCTGCGCCTTCTATCTCGCGCGCGCCGGGCTGAAGGTCCGCGTGCTCGAGCGCCGCCACGTGGTGGGCGGCGCGGCGGTTACCGAGGAGTTCCACCCCGGCTTCCGCAACTCCACCGCGAGCTACACCGTCAGCCTGCTCCGGCCGAAGGTGATCGCGGACATGAAGCTGCACGACCGCGGCTTCCGGATCATCGAACGGACGATCTCGAACTTCTTCCCGTTCGATAACGACTATCTGAAGCTCGGCGGCGGCACTGCCCGCACCCAGGCCGAGTTCGCGCGCTTCTCGCAAAAGGTGCCGACGCGTTCCCCGCGTATGAAGCCGCGCTGGAAAAGGTCGCGCAGGTCCTTCGCGATCTCGCGCTGAAGGCGCCGCCGAATGTCGGCAGCGGGCTGCCCGCGCTATTCGCCGCTGGGCGGCAGGGCTGGCCGCTGTCGCGCATGAGCATCGAGGCGCAGCGCGACCTGCTCGACGTCTTTACCAAATCCGCCCGCGACTTCCTCGACGGCTGGTACGAGAACGATCACGTGAAATCGGCCTTCGCGTTCGACGCGGTGGTCGGCAACTATGCGGGCGTCTCCACCCATGGCAGCGCCTATGTCCTGCTCCACCACGTCTTCGGCGAGGTGAACGGCAAGTTCGGCGCCTGGGGCCATTCGGTCGGCGGCATGGGCGCGATCACCCAGGCAATGGCTGCGGCGTGCATCGACGAGGGCGTCGAGATCAGCCTCGATTCACCGGTCGACAAGCTGCTGGTGGACGGCGGCAAGGCGAGCGGCGTCCGCCTCGCAAGCGGCGAGGAGATCGTCGCGCCGATCGTCGCGGCCAATGTCGGCCCGGCGATGCTCTATCGCGAAATGGTCGACCCGTCCGACCTTCCCGACGACTTCCGTCGCCGCATCAAGGGCTTCAAGACCGGCTCGGGCACTTTCCGGATGAACGTCGCGCTCAGCGAGCTTCCGGATTTCAGCGTGCTGCGCGGCCGCGACAAGGCCGAGCACCACACCGCCGGCATCATCATCGCGCCGAGCATGAACTACATGGACCAGGCGTTCGACGATGCGCGCCAGTTCGGCTGGTCGAAGAAACCGATCGTCGAGATGAAGCTGCCGACCTCGGTCGACGACAGCCTCGCCCCGCCGGGCATGCACATCGCCAGCCTGTTCTGCCAGCAGTTCGCGCCCGATCTGCCCCCCGGCCCCGATGGCAAGCCGCGGACCTGGGACGATTGTCGCGAGGAAGCCGCCGACCTGATCATCGACACGGTCACCGAACACGCGCCCAACTTCAAGGGTTCGATCATCGCGCGGCAGATCCACTCGCCGCTCGATCTCGAACGCAAGTTCGGGCTGATCGGGGGCGACATCTTCCACGGCCAGATGGGGCTAGACCAGCTCTGGGCGGCGCGGCCGGTGCTGGGCCATGGCGATTACCGCGCGCCGATCCAGGGGCTCTACATGTGCGGATCGGGCACCCACCCCGGCGGCGGGGTGACCGGCGCGCCCGGCCATAATGCCGCGCACGCGATCCTTGCCGACCGCAGCGTCATCGGCCGCTTTCTGCGCCGCGCCTGACCAGCAGGTAGACCGGGGCGCCCGCGACAAGCATCGCGAGCGCCCACCGGTTGGCCTCGCCGCCTAGTCCCCAGGAAAGCCACGCCACGAACGCGGCGGCAATGCCCGCGACGATTGTCAGCGGCCGATCGTCCGGCAGCAGCCGGATCGCCGCCAGCGCGCTCGCGAAATAGGCGAGCATGCCCGCGGCGAGCGATACCGAGGCGATGAACTGGAACAGATCGCCCATGCCGCGCGCATAATTGAGCAGCGTCACGATCGTGACCAGCACGCCCGACACCAGATGCGCGCGCACCGGCGTGCCGTTGCGACCGACCTTGCCGAACCACGCGGGGAACACCCCGCCCCGCCCCATCGCGCCGCAGACCTCGCCCTGCAGCAGGATGAACCCGTTGAGCGTCCCGAACGCGCTCACCGCGGCGAACAGCGCCACCACCGCAGCGGTCCCGCTCCCCAACCTGGTGTCGAGGAACGCCGCCACCGGCGCCGGCGACGCCGCGACATCCGCGGTCGGCATCAGCGTCGTGATCGCGGCGGTCACCGCGAGATAGACCGCGCCCGCCAGCACAGTGCCGATCAGCGTCGCGCGTGGCACCACCCGCCGGGCATCCGCGACCTTGTCGGCGGGCACCGTCGCGGATTCGACGCCGAGGAACCCCCAGAAGGTCAGCGCCGCCGCCCCCGCGATCGCGCCCGGCGTGATCGCCACAGGAGATGCCGCGACCCGCGCCTCGCCGCCGCCGAGCAACCAGGCGGCCAGCAGGATCACGCCGACCAGCGGGATCAGCTTCAGCAGCGTCGTCACCAGTTGCACCTGCCCGACCAGCACGACGCCCCTGATGTTTACCAAGACCAGCAACCAGATCAGCGCCAGGGCGGCGAGTGCTGCATGCGTCGCCAGAGACGGCACGATCAGGCTCAGCGCGCTCACCACCGCCACCGCCACGGCGGCGTTCCCCGCCCAGATCAGCGTCCAATAACTCCACGCGGTCGCGAACCCTGCCGCCGGTCCGAAAGCGGCCTGCGCAAAGGCATAAGGTCCGCCCGCAACGGGCATCGCCGCACCCAGCCGCGCGAAGACGAAGGCGAGGCACAGTGCCCCCGCGATCGTCGCACCCCAGCCCAGCATCGCATTCGCGCCGAGCGGCGCCAGCGTCGCGGGCAACAGGTAGATCCCCGATCCGACCATATTGCCGACCACCAGCGCCAATACCGGCCAGAAGCCCAGCGGCTTGGCCGCGCGATCGGTCGTGCTCGTCATGTCCCGCCGACGTACATCTTGATCGGCCGCGCGCCACATGGTTTCTGCGCGGCAGATGGCATCTTCCCCTTCGATCCCCCGCTGGCCGATCGGCCTCGTCGATGCCGCGCTGGCGCTCCACGACAATCGGCTGGAGATCGCCGAGCCGCTGCTTCGGCAGCATCTGAAGCGCGACCCCTTCGATGCCCGCGCGATCAGGATGCTTGCCGAACTCGCCGGGCGGCTGGGGCGATACAAGGATTCGGAAACCCTGCTGCGCCGCGCCCTGGAACTCGCGCCCGGCTTCACCGCAGCCCGCGCGAACCTCGCGATCGTGCTCTATCGGCTCAACCGGCCGGTGGATGCGCTCGAGGAACTCGACCGCCTGCTTGTCGAGGAGCCCGATCATCCCGGCCATGCCAATCTGAAGGCAGCGGCGCTCGGCCGGCTGGGCGGGTTCGAGGCCGCGATCACGCTCTACGAAGGCGTGCTAGATCGCGCGCCGGACCAGCCCAAGGTCTGGATGAGCTACGGCCACATGCTCAAGACCGTGGGCCGGCAGGCGGACGGGGTCGCCGCGTATCGCCGCGCGCTCGGGCTCCGCCCCGATCTCGGCGAAGCATGGTGGAGCCTCGCCAACCTGAAGACGGTGCGCTTCGACGATGCCGACATCGCGGCGATGCAAGCCGCCCTCACCCGCGAAGACCTGACCGACGAAGACCGCTTCCACCTCGATTTCGCGCTCGGCAAGGCGTGGGAGGACCGCCGCGAAACCGATCGCGCCTTCGATCACTACGTCGCCAGCAACGCGCTGCGCCGGACCAAGATCGTCTACGACGCGGACGAGACCGAACGCTTCGTCGACGACTTGGTCGCGCTCGCCACCCCCGCCTTCTTCGCGGAGCGTACCGGCTGGGGCTGCGCATCGACCGACCCGATCTTCGTGCTCGGCATGCCCCGCGCCGGATCGACGCTCGTCGAACAGATCCTCGCCAGCCACAGTCAGGTGGAGGGCACGACCGAACTCCCCGATCTGCCCGCGGTGGCGCGGCAGGTGACCGACTATCCTGCCGGTCTCACGAGCATAACCGCCGAACAGGCACGCAGCATGGGCGAGGAATATCTGCGCCGCGCCGCCGTACAGCGCCGCACCGATCGCCCCTTCTTCGTCGACAAGCTGCCCAACAACTGGGCGCATGTCGCGCTGATCCGGCTGATCCTGCCCAATGCGACGGTGATCGACGCCCGGCGCGAGCCGCGGGCCTGCTGCTTCTCCAACTTCAAACAGCATTTCGCGCGCGGACAGGCGTTCAGCTACTCGCTAGCCGACATGGGGCGCTATTATCGCGATTACGTCCGGTTGATGGCGCACATGGACGCCGCGCAGCCCGGGCGCATCCACCGCGTCATCCACGAACGGCTGGTCGAGGATGTCGACGGCGAGGTGCGCCGCCTGCTCGCCGCCAACACCCTCGCCTTCGAACCCGCCTGCCTAACCCCGCACGAGACCGACCGCGCGGTTCGCACCGCCAGCTCCGAACAGGTGCGCCAGCCAATCTTCCGCACCGGGAACGACGCCTGGCGCCCTTATGCCGACCGGCTGGGCGAGCTGGAGCAGGCGCTGGGCGACACGATCACCGCCTACCCGGACGCGCCCGTTTTTGGCTGATGTGACAATTGCGCCACGACGGTTAACGAAGTTACGATCCGCTCCAGCGCAGATTGACCTTTATTGCGCCACGACCCAGCATCGCGACCGATAACAGGCCGATCGGGGGATCACATGGTCATGACGTTCAGCCGCCGTTTCGCTGCGGTACTCCTCGCCTCTGCCGCGGTTGCGGTGACGCCCGCCTGGGCGCAGGACGCGACCACCAGCAACCCGCCCACCGACGACACCGCGCGCCCCGACACGCAGGACGACATCGTCGTCACCGCGCAGAAGCGCGATGAGAATATCCAGGACGTGCCGATCAGCATCCAGGCGATCGGCACCCGGCGGCTCGATCAGCTCAACATCACGAACTTTAACGAATATACCCAGCTGCTCCCCTCGGTCGCGTTCCAGACCGCGCAGCCCGGCGTCACCACCGTCTACATGCGCGGCGTCGCGTCGGGCGGCGACGGCAACCATTCGGGTTCGCTGCCCTCGGTCGGCACCTATCTCGACGAACAACCGGTGACGACGATCGGCGGCACGCTCGACGTCCACATCTACGACATCGCTCGGATCGAGAGCCTATCGGGGCCGCAAGGCACGCTATACGGCGCGTCCAGCCAGGCCGGAACGATCCGCATCATCACCAACAAGCCCGACACCTCGGGCTTCTACGGCCGCGTCGACGGCGAGCTCAACACGATTACCGACGGCGGCATGGGCGGTCGGCTGGACGGCATGATCAACATGCCGCTGTCCTCCGCCGCGGCGCTGCGCGTGGTCGGCTTCTATCAGCGCGACGGCGGCTATATCGACAATGTGCCGGGCAGCCGCAGCTTCATCGGCGGGCTCACCGTCGACAACGACGAGTTCGTCGAAAAGAACTACAACGATACCGAGACCTGGGGCGGCCGCGCCGCGCTGAAGATCGATCTCGACGACAGCTGGACCGTCACGCCGACCGTCCTCTACCAGGAACTGCGCAGCCACGGCAGCTATGGCTTCGACCCGAAGGTCGGCGACCTCGACGTCCAGCGCTTCTATCCTGAGTACCGCCGTGACCGCTTCGTCCAGGCGGCGATGACGATCGAGGGCAAGGTCGGCAATTGGGACGTGACCTATGCCGGCGCCTATCTCGACCGGCGGACCGCCTCGTCGTCCGACTATACCGATTACTCCGAAGCCTATGACTCGCTCTATTCATCGGTCGGCGGGCTGGCCGGCTATTTCTATTATCAGGACAATGCCGGCAACACGATCGACCCGCGCCAGAACGTCCTCGCCACCGATCACTTCCGCAAGCTGAGCCAGGAACTGCGCGTCGCGTCGCCCGCCGAAGATCGCTTCCGGATCGTCGCCGGTGCCTTCTACCAGCGGCAGAGCAACCTCATCCACCAGGACTATACGATCCCGAACCTCGGCGCACAGGTGTCGGTAAACGGCTCGCCGGGCACGCTGTGGCTGACCCAGCAGAAGCGCGTCGACAAGGATTATGCGGTCTTCGGCGAGGCGAGCTTCGACCTGCTACCGAACCTCACGTTCACGGGCGGCGGGCGCGCGTACATCTACGATAATTCACTGATCGGGTTCTTCGGCTTCGGCCGCAATCCCGGCGTCGATCCCGATGACGGGCGCCCGTACACCGCCTTCCCGTTCAACGCCGCGGGATCGTCGCGCACCGGGGTCGCCGGTTGCTACCTCCAGAACGGCCAGGTGTTCCGCGACGCCTATCTCGACGGCGGCAACACCGATCAGTTCCTGCCGGCGGCGGTGAAGGGCAGTTTCTGCACCAACCTCGCGACGCTCGCGAGCGGCAAGCTCTACCCCAAGAAGACCGAGGGCCAGGGCGCGACCTACCGCTTCAACCTGACGTGGAAGCCGACCGACGACATCCTGCTCTACGGCACCTGGTCGCGCGGCTTCCGCCCGGGCGGCATCAACCGCCGCGGCGACGTCACCGACTACGGCGCCGATTTTCTCACCAATTACGAGGCGGGGTGGAAGACGACGCTGGCGGGCGGCCTGCTGCGCTGGAACGGTGCGGTTTATCAGCAGAACTGGAACAAGTTCCAATTCGCCTTCCTTGGCGAGAACAGCTTCACCGTCATCCAGAACGGCCCCAATGCGCGCATCCGCGGCATCGAAAGCGACATCAACCTCAGCACCGGCCCGCTGACGCTGACCGCCTCGGGCGCCTATACCGACGCGGTCACCCGACAGGATCTCTGCCTGGAGGCGCGCGCCAACTATGTCTGCGACGGCACGATCGCGAGCGGAGCACCCAACATCGTGTCGGCACCCGCGGGCACGAGGTTGCCGATAACGCCGCGCTTCAAGATCAGCGGCACCGCGCGCTACACCGTACCGCTCGGCGCCGGCACCCGCGGCTATCTCCAAGGGCTCGTCGCGCACCAGAGTTCGGCCGCGTCCGACATCCGCAGGGCGGTCTATTCGGCAGGCACCGGCGAAGTGGTCGATCCGGCCGCGGCACTGGGACGTTTGCGCAGCTTCACCACCGGCAACGTGGCAGTCGGTGCGGAGACCGGCAACTTCACCTTCGAGCTGTTCGCGCAGAACGTCTGGAACGAACGCGCCGAGATCACCCGCTTCCAGCAATGCGGCTCCTGCTATCAGCGGCCCTACATCGTGCCGGTCACCCCGCGCACGATCGGGGTTCGGGCGGGCGCGAAGTTCTAGGTGAGCTGCTGACGTGGCGATGAACACTGCGGGCCCGGACCGCGCGCAGGCCGAACGCAAGATCTTCGGACGCATGCCCGACGGGCGCCCCGTGCCTGCGGTTACGCTTACCAACCGACGCGGGATCTCGGCCACCGTGATCGCACTGGGTGCGTCGCTCCAGGCGCTGATCATGCCCGACAAGCAGGGCGAGCGCGCCGATGTTCAGCTCGGCTACGACACGATCGACGGTTACCTGACCAAGCCGGAGTTCTTCGGTGCCACGGTCGGGCGCATCGCGAACCGGATCGCGAACGGCCGCTTCACCCTCGACGGCCGCGTCTATCAGCTGCCGGTAAACGACGGCCCCAATTCGCTCCACGGCGGCACGTCAGGTTTCGACCAGGCGCTGTGGGAGATCACCGAGGTCGCCGATGGCCCCGCCGCGTCGGCGACGCTTCGCCACGTCAGCCCCGACGGCGACATGGGCTATCCCGGCACGCTGACGACCCTTGCCACCTATTCGCTCGATCAGGACGACCGGCTGACGATCGACTATCGAGCGACGACCGACCGCACGACCGTCGTCAACATCTCCAACCACGCCTATTGGAACCTGGCCGGGGTCGGCTCACCCCGCGGCGCGATGGGTCACATGGTGACGATCCCCGCGAAGTGCTTCACACCGACCGACGCGACGCTGATCCCGATCGGGGAGCATGTCGACGTCGCCGGCACCGCCTTCGACTTTCGCGAGCCGACCGCGATCGGCGACCGGGTGCGCGATGCGGGCGATCCGCAGATCGCTCACGGCCGCGGCTATGATCACAATTGGGTCATTGGCGAAGCGGTCACTGCGACCCAGCACATGATGGCGCGCGTGGTCGAGCCGGTGTCGGGCCGCGGGTTCGAACTGTGGTCGAACCAGCCCGGACTGCAATTCTATTCGGGCAATTTCTTCGACGGCACGATCGTCGGCAAGGGCGGCCATCTGTACCGGATGGGCGACGCTTTCGTCATGGAGCCGCAATTGTTCCCGACGCACCGAACCAGCTGGGCTTCCCGTCGGCGCGGCTCAATCCCGGCGAAGAATACCGCAACACCATGGTCTACAAGCTGTTCACAGAACGCTGACCGGCCAGGTCAGCAACTGAGCGCCGCGGTGGGGCACCCCCGTCGGGGCGCCCCGTTGCCACTTACGCCTTCGGCGCGGTCAAATGCGCGCTCAGATACTTGTTCATCTCGAACATGCTCGCCGACTTCTTGCCGAAGATCTTCTCCAGCTTGTCGTCGGCATTGATCTGGCGCCGATCCTTGGCGTCCTGAAGGTCGTTCTTCTTGATGTATTCCCAGACCTTCTTAACGACCTCGCTACGCGGCAGGTCGGCCTTGCCGACGATCCCGGCCAGGTCTTCCGAAGGGGTCACCGGCGCGGTGATGCCGCCGCGCGCGCCGCCTGCGGGCTTGCCGGTCGCCTTGACCTTCTTCTCTGCAGCCTTGGTCTCGTCCTTGCCGCGCGTTTCTGCCGACCGTGCCATTCTGATCTCCCTATTACTTGCTCGATTCACGACGAGCACGGCAGCTATAACGCGGCATTCCGCGATTTGTCGCCGGTGAACCACCGCCGCGCACGATTAGTTCGTTCGCGCAATCATCTCGCGGCGCGCGGCGCGCCCTTTCGCGACGTGGTTTCCCGCTGCTAGACATCCCTACACGCCATCCCGCCGTTACGGAGAATCCATGCGCCTGACCATCGCCACCGCGCTCCTGCTGCTTGCCGCCCCCACCGCGTCGCTCTCCGCCCAGGCTCCTTCCCCCGCCGCGCCCCTGCCGGGTGATGGACCCGAAGATGCGCGACTGAAGCAGCTGTTCCAGGACAGCGACGAGCGCGGCCTGAAGCTCGATCCGATGGGCGCGATCTACCGCGGCGACCTGCGCTATGCCGATCGGTTCGGCGACTATCTCAGCGACGCGCGCGACGAGCAGCAGCGCCGCGATCTCGAGGGCGATCTTGCGGCGTTGGCGGCGATCGACCGCGCCAAGCTGACCCCGATCGATCGGGTCGCCTACGACGTGTTCCGCAACGAACAGCAGACCGCGCTACGCGGGTTCGCGCCCGCCAACCTCAAGATCCGCCGTGCGATGCCGATCGATCACATGAACGGCATCCAGACCGGTTACCCCGATTTCGCATCGGGCAAGGGCGCAGCACCGTTCAAGACCGTCGCCGATTATCGCAACAACCTCACCCGCAACGCCGGCTATGCCGCGTTATACGACCGGGTCATCGCGCGTTTCCGTGACGGCATGGCGCAAGGCATCGTCCTGCCGAAGCTGACCGTGCGCAACATGATCGAACAATTCGACAATCTGATCGCGGAGGGCGTCGAGGGATCGACCTTCTACCAGCCAGTGACCAAGTTTCCGGCGACCGTCCCGGCCGGTGAGCAGGCACAGCTGAAAGCCGCCTATGCCGCGCAGATCCGCGACGTCATCATGCCCGCGCATCGCAAGATCCGCGCCTTCCTCGCGACCGAATACCTGCCCAAGGCACGGGAGTCCGTCGGACTGTCGGCGATGCCCGGCGGCACGGATTATTACGCCTATCGCATCGAGAGCAACACCACGCTGCCGCTGAAGGCCGAAGAGGTCCACCAGCTCGGCCTCAGCGAGGTCGCGCGCATTTTGCGCGAGATGGAGGCGCAGAAGGCCGCCGCGACGTTCACCGGTACGCTGCCCGACTTCTTCCAGTTCCTGCGCACCGACACCCGCTTCCAGCCGAAGACGGCGGAGGAGGTTCGGCTCGGATACGAGGCGATCGGGCGCCGCGTCGACATGCGGATCCGCGAACAATTCTCGCTGATCCCCAAGACCAGGCTCGAGATCCGCCCCGTTCCGGACTTTCGCGCCAAATCGGCTGCGGCAGGGTCGTACGATGCCGGCACGCCCGACGGCAGCCGCCCCGGCGTGTTCTACTACAACGCCTACGACCTGCCGAACCGCTACCTCTGGGGTATGGAGACGCTGTACCTGCACGAGGCGGTGCCAGGACATCATTTCCAGGTAAGCCTTGCTCAGGAGAATACCGCGCTGCCGGCGTTCATCCGCTTCGGCGGCAACACCGCCTATGTCGAGGGTTGGGCGCTCTACACTGAAAGCCTGTACCGCGAGCTCGGCGTAGAGAGCGATCCCTACCAGCGGATGGGCGGGCTGAACGACGAGATGCTTCGCGCGATGCGGCTGGTCGTCGACACCGGCCTGCACGCCAAGGGGTGGAGCCGCGAGCGCGCGATCGACTACATGCTCACCAACTCACCGATGCCGAAGTCCGACGCCACCGCGGAGGTCGAACGCTACATCGCGATGCCGGGCCAGGCGCTCGCCTACAAGATCGGGCAGCTGACGATCCTACGGCTGAAGGCGCAGGCGAAGGCGGCGCTCGGCACCCGCTTCGATCCGCGCGCGTTCCATGCCGCGGTGCTCGACGCCGGCGCGATGCCGATGCCGGTACTCGAACGCAAGATCGCGGATTGGATCGCCGGCCAACCGCGTGGGTGATCGCGGCGCCGGATTAGGAGAGAGACGATGTTGCTCATGATGCTGGCGGCGCAGGCCGTGGGTGCGACCGCGACGCTCGGCGCGACTGATCACCGCGTCGACACGCCGATCGCGGCGCCGGCCGGCAAGCCGACCTTCGTCGACGACTTCGACGGTACGCGGGTCGACACCGGCAAATGGCGGTTCGACACGTCGCGCAATGCCGAGGGCTGGTACAATAACGAGCGCCAATATTACGGTCCCGACAACGCGACGGTCGCCGGCGGTTCGCTGGTGATCGAGGCGCGCGCGGAGAAGCTCTCCAAGGCGCGCGTCCCCGACTATGGCGGGCAGGCCTATACCGCCGCAAAGCTCGTCAGCCGGGCCTCGTTCGGTTACGGCTTCTACGAAGTCCGCGCGAAGCTGCCCTGCGGCCGCGGCACCTGGCCAGCGATCTGGATGCTCCCGTCGAGCGGCCCATGGCCGGCGGCGGGAGAGATCGACATCATGGAGATGGTCGGCTGGGATCCCAACGTGGCCCATGCGACGCTCCACACCGAAGCGTTCAATCACGCCAGGAAGACCCAGCGCGGCGCGCAGCTTACCGTCGCCACCGCCTGTACCGACTTCCACCGCTACCAGCTCGATTGGCGACCCGATGCGATCCTGATCGGCATTGACGACCGCGCCTATATGCGCGTCGCCAACGACCAACCCGGCGGCGCGGCGGCATGGCCGTTCACGCGTCCCTACCAGATGATCCTCAACGTCGCGGTCGGCGGCGACTGGGGTGGCGCCAAGGGGATCGATGATGCCGCCCTGCCCCAGCAGATGACGGTCGATTATGTTCGCTTCTGGTCGAGCGGCGGGGACAAGTAATGACGACCTTCATGTTCGCGACCGGCATCGAGAACAGCGTGCCGATGATCAACGGCGGCCGCACCCGCGTCGACGAGATGGAAAGCTGCGGCCACTACAAGCATTGGCGACGCGATTTCGAGCTGGTCGAGGAGATGGGGATCGGCTTCCTCCGCTACGGCCCGCCGATCCACAAGACCTGGCTCGGCGACGGCAACTATGACTGGGAATTCGCCGATCTGAGCTTTGCGGAGCTACGCCGCCGCAACCTCGTGCCGATCGTCGATCTCTGCCATTTCGGCATTCCCGAATGGCTCGGCAACTTCCAAAACCCCGATTTCGCCGAGCGGTTCTGCACCTATGCGCGTGCCTTCGCGGAACGCTTTCCCTGGGTGCAGATCTACACGCCGGTCAACGAGATGTTCATCTGCG
>NZ_CAXTEM010000066.1:0-14276 GCF_964243315.1 uncultured Sphingomonas sp.
TCCAGTCGAGCTTGGCGGCGGCCAGCTTGGCGTAGATCGGCACCGGCGTCTTGCCACCCGACAGTGCGATCACCGCACCGCCACGCGCATCGATCGCGCTTTCGATGATGAACTGGATATCACCCGCGACCGCGGCGGCCATCTCCTCCGCGTCGTCGTAATCCCACCATTCGATCTCGGTCATGTCTTTGTTCTCACCTAGTCCGTTCGTCCTGAGTAGCCATTGAGCGACGTCGAGATGGCGTATCGAGGGACAGGAGGTCGGGTGCGACCTTGCTTCGATACGGGTCTTCGGCTTCGCTCAGCCCCTACTCAGCACGAACGGGAGGGGGTTGGCTTGCGGCTAAGTTAGCCTAGTCGTCCTGCCAGGTCACGCCGTCACGCTCGGTCAGCGCGATCGCCGACGACGGTCCCCAACTGCCCGACGGATAGCTTTTCGGCTTCATGTCGTTCGCGGCCCAACCGGCGCGGATCGCGTCGATCCAGGTCCATTGCGCCTCGATCTCGTCGCGGCGCACGAACAGCGTCTGGTCACCCTCGATCAGGTCGAGCAGCAACCGCTCATAGGCGATCCGCCGGCGGCTGCCCGCAAACGCCGCGTCGAGGCTGAGGTTCAGCGGCACCTCGCGCAGCCGCACGCCTTCGCGGTCGAGCCCCGGCTCCTTGGCCATCACCAGCAGCTGGACATACTCCTCGGGCTGCAGGCGGATGATCAGCATGTTGGGCTGGAGCAGCCCGCCGCGCCCCGCGAACATCGAATGCGGCACCGCCTTGAACTGGATCGCGATCTCGCTGCGCCGTGCCGCCATCCGCTTGCCGGTGCGCAGGTAGAAGGGCACGCCCTGCCAGCGCCAATTGTCGACATGCGCCTTGATCGCGACGAAGGTCTCGGTAGTCGACGGCTTGCCGAGTTCGTCGCCATAGCTCTTGACGATTGCGCCCTTCACCGCGCCATCGGCATATTGGCCGGTGACCGTCACCTGCGGCGCTTCCTCGGGCTTGATCAGGCGTAGCGAGCGGATCACCTTCGCCTTTTCGTCGCGGATCGCGGTGCCGTCATAATGCGACGGCGGCTCCATCGCGATCAGCGCGAGCAGCTGGAGCATGTGGTTGGCGACCATGTCGCGCAGCGCGCCCGCGCTCTCGTAATAACCGGCGCGCTCCTCGAGCCCCACGGTTTCCGCGATCGTGATCTGGATGTTGTCGATCCCGCGCGCGTTCCACACCGGTTCGAAGAACGAATTGCCGAAGCGCAGCGCCAGGATGTTCTGGACCGTCTCCTTGCCCAGATAATGGTCGATCCGGAAGATCCGGTTCTCCGGAAACACCGCGGCGACCGCATCGTTGATCTCCCGGCTCGACGCGAGATCGTAGCCGAGCGGCTTTTCCAGCCCGATCCGCACCGTGTCGCCCGCCAGGCCCACCTTGTGCAGCCCCGCAATCGCGGGCTCGAACAGCGACGGCGCGGTCGACAGGAAGATCGCGAGCCCGCCCGACACGTCGCCGACCTTCTCGGCCAGCGAGGGGAAGCTCGCCGGGTCCGACAGGTCGACATTGTGGTAGAAGATGCGCTCCAGGAACGATCCGACCGCTTCCTCGCCGGCGCGATCCTCCGGCAGGAACTGGTCGAGCGCGGCCTTGGCGAAATCACGGTACGACGCATCGTCATGATCCGCACGCGCCGCGCCGGTGATCGTCAGCCCCTCGGGCAGCAGGCCATCGGCATGCAGGCCGTAGAGCGACGGCAGCAGCATCCGCTGCGCGAGATCGCCGGTTGCCCCGAACAGGAGCATCTTGCCGACCGGATTGCGCTGCATGACGTACCTTCGCTTAGAGGACGAGACCGGCGAGCGGATCGAGACCAGCCATCAGGTTGAGGTTCTGGACCGCCGCACCCGCGGCCCCTTTGCCCAGATTGTCGAGACAGGCAACCAATCGTGCCTGATTGCCGCTACGGTTTCCGAACACATACAAGTCGAGCCGGTCGCTGAGCGGACCGTCGCGGGCGATCAACAGCTCGTCGGGCGCGTCGTCGTGCACCGTCACCACCGGCTGGTGATCATAGGCGGCGTGCAGCGCGTCGAGCATCGCGGCGCGCGACGGCGATCCCGGCATCGCCGCGATCGGCAAAGGCACCTCGACGATCATGCCGCGAAACGCCCGCGCGACCATCGGCGCGAACACTGGCGGATGAGCCAGCCCGGCGTGGCGCTGCATCTCCGGCACATGCTTGTGTTCGAGCGCGAAGCCGTAGTCGCGAAAGGCGAGCGCGTCGTCATCGTCGAACCGCTCGATCAGCGATTTGCCACCACCCGAATAGCCCGAGATCGCGTTCACCGTCAGGGGCCAGTCGTGCGGCACCAGCCCGGCGCGTACCAGCGGCGCGACCAGAGCGAGGAAGCCCGTCGGGTAGCAGCCCGGATTGGAGACGTTGGGGGCGGTCGCGACGTCGAAGCCGATCTCCGGAAAGCCGTAGGTCCAGCTCGGTGCGACCCGGTGCGCGCTGGAGCCGTCGATCACGCGGGTGCCGCCATCCGCGATCAGCGCCATCGCCTCGCGTGCGGCATCGTCGGGCAGGCAGAGGATCGCGAAATCGGCATCGTTCAACGCCTCGCGCCGGGCCGCGATGTCCTTGCGGCGATCGTCGGCGAGCGTCACCACTTCGATGTCGCTGCGGCCCGACAGCCGTTCGCGGATCTCGAGCCCGGTCGTCCCGACGGCGCCGTCGATGAAAACGGTGGCGGTCATGCCGGGGTCGCCTCTGTCGTCGCGGCCACGTCGAGCGCAGTGCGATCGACATAGCCGACCAGCCCGTGATCGGGCGCCATCCCCCAGGCGTTGTCGCCCGCGAGCTCCAGCACTTCGAACCGGTCGCCGACTGCGATCGCGGCAAGCGGCTCGGATACGGCGTCACGAGTCGATTGCAGCGGCACCGCGCGCGTCGCGATGCACTGGAGCGGCGCGGCATAATGCGGCGCGAACACCAGAGCGGCCAGCCGGACGTCGGCAAGATCGCCGCGCACCGCGTTGGTCCGCGGATCGAGCACCGCCGACCGGCCGGTCAGCGCGAACGACGGGCGCGGCGACGCGCCGGCCGATGCCGCGTCAGGCGGGGACCCGGCGGAGTGCGGGCGCGGTGGTCTCGCCGATGAACTGCCCGAACTCTTCAAGGAAATTTGCCCCTTCCGACGTGCGCGCGACGAAGATGTTTCGTTTGTCGCTGTCGTCGCGTTGGCGGCGCAGATAGCCGAGCGCACCCAGCCTATTCAAGGCGCGCGTCACCACAGGCTTCGAAACGTTGAGCGCCCGCGCCAATCCACGTACCGTATGCGGCCCGGGTTTCAGATACACGAGCAGCAGCAACGCCATCTGCCGATTGGTGAGATCGGGTTCGCCCGATCGGACGTAATCGACCAGGGCAGTCATCCAGGTCGAGAGCGAGTTGGCCGCGATTGACACTGATTTCTATCCGCAAATGCGCCGTAGCCGGGCGTCGTTTCGCAGTCATAACGCCTTCGTCCGACGCGAGTTTCGCGGGTGGCTATTAATTAACGATTGGGATGCAGGCCGCTTGCACCCAGCTCTTCTTCCACCCCGGCGAAGGCCGGGGCCCAGTTGGGAGACGACCGTGACGAGGTTATCGCTCCGTTGCCTTTGTCTCCGAACTGGGCCCCGGCCTCCGCCGGGGTGGTGGATGGGATAGGTGTCGGAAGGACAACGACCCCCGCCATTGATCGAACGCAAACTCCGGCCTATGTGCCCGCCTTCGCGCCATGTCCGGGACCAATGAATGTTCGCCTTTCTGCTCACAGTGCACGCCGTCATCGCCGCCGCGCTGGTGACCGTGATCCTCATGCAGCGATCGGAGGGCGGTGGGCTCGGTATGGGCGGCAGTCCGTCCGGGCTGATGTCGGCACGGGGCGCGGCGGATTTCCTGACCCGCGCCACTGCGGTACTGGCGACCTTGTTCGTGCTCTTCTCGATCGTTCTCGCGATCCTCGCGGCCACCCGCAGCGGCACCGCGACGATCGACACGTCGCTCGCGAAGACCCCCGCGCCGATCCAGCAGACCGCGCCGCTGCCGAACACAGCGCCGACCCCTGCGCCTGGTGCACCGGCGGACAACAGCGCGGTTCCGCTCGCCAACTGATCCCGACGTGTCGCCGCTAATTAGCGCCTGCGTGCGACGCGGGCGCTTGTCGTTCGTACCTTTCACACGCTAGGCGATTACTCCCATGGCGCGGTTCATCTTCATCACCGGCGGCGTGGTCTCCTCGCTCGGCAAGGGTCTCATGGCGGCATCGCTCGCCGCATTGTTGCAGGCACGCGGCTATCGCTGCCGCATCCGCAAATTCGATCCCTATCTCAACGTCGATCCGGGCACGATGAGCCCGTACCAGCATGGCGAAGTCTACGTCACCGACGACGGTGCCGAGACCGATCTCGATCTCGGTCATTACGAACGCTTCACCGGGGTCGCGTCGCGCCAGTCGGACAACGTCACCTCGGGGCGCATCTACCAGCAGATCATCACTCGCGAGCGCCGCGGCGATTATCTCGGTGCGACCGTCCAGGTGATCCCGCACGTCACCGACGCGATCAAGGCGTTCGCCCGCGCCGAAACGGACGATCTCGATTTCGTGCTCTGCGAGATTGGCGGCACTGTCGGCGACATCGAATCACTGCCGTTCATCGAGGCGATCCGCCAGTTGAAGAACGAGGTCGGCCGCGGCAACGCAATCAGCATCCACGTCACACTCGTGCCCTACATCTCCGCGGCGGGCGAGCTGAAGACCAAGCCGACCCAGCATTCGGTCCGCGAACTCGCCGCATTGGGCGTCCAGCCGGACATCCTGGTATGCCGCTGCGAACATCCGCTGCCGGTGTCCGACCGCGCCAAGATCGCGCTCTTCTGCAACGTGCCCGAAAGCGCGGTGATCCCCGCGCTCGACGCCAAGAGCATCTACGCGGTGCCGCTGCAATATCACGGCGAGGGCCTGGATTCGGAGGTGCTCCGCGCGTTCGGCATCACCCCGTCCTCGCCACCCGACCTCCAGCGCTGGGAAGAGATCGTCGATCGCCTCACCAACCCGGAAGGCGAGGTGACGGTCGGCGTGGTCGGCAAATATGTCGGGCTGCAGGACGCGTACAAGTCGCTCAACGAGGCGCTGGTGCACGGCGGCATCGCCAATAAGGTGAAGGTCAACATCCGGTGGATCGACGCCGAGCTGTTCGAGAAGGAGGACGGCGACATCGCCGCGCATCTCGAACCGTGCGACGCGATCCTCGTCCCCGGCGCATTCGGGGAGCGCGGCGCCGAGGGCAAGATCGCCAGCGTCCGCTTCGCCCGCGAACGCGAGATCCCCTATTTTGGAATCTGCTTCGGCATGCAGATGGCCTGTGTCGAAGGCGCGCGCGATCTCGCCGGCATCGCGGAAGCGTCGTCGACCGAGTTCGGCCCGACCAGCGAGCCCGTGGTCGGCATCATCACCGAATGGATGTCGCCCGAAGGCGTCCAGATTCGCGAAGCCGGCGGCGATCTCGGCGGCACGATGCGGCTCGGCGCGTACGAGGCCTCGCTTAGCGGCAACAGCGTGGTGCAATCGATCTACGGCACCTCTTCGATCAGCGAACGCCACCGGCATCGCTACGAGGTCAACACCAACTACCGCGAGGCGCTAGAAAAGGGCGGGCTGGTATTCTCGGGCATGTCCCCCGACGGCATGCTCCCCGAGATCGTCGAGCGCCCGGATCACCCCTGGTTCGTCGGCGTCCAGTTCCATCCCGAACTGAAGAGCAAACCCTTCGACCCACATCCGCTGTTCGCGAGCTTCATCGAAGCCGCGGTGAAGCAGAGCCGGCTGGTCTAGACCGCGCTTCTTTCCGTTCCTGCTCAGTAAATTATCCCGACCTCCCGTCACCCCGGACTTGATCCGGGGTCCCGCTCAAGCAACGGATACCGCCGAGGCAGCCGGATCCCGGATCAAGTCCGGGATGACGGAACCGTGGGTAAACGAAGAAAGCGCCCGAGCCTTTCGGCCCGGGCGCTCCTCAGGCGCTCTCAGGGAGTAGCAAGAGCGCCGAGCTCTTTACGCGGCCTTCGCCTTGTCGCTGGCCTCGACCGCGGCGAGCGGCGCGCCGGTGCGGATCGCGACCGACTTCGGCTTCATCGCCTCGGGCACTTCGCGAACCAGGTCGACAACCAGCAGGCCATCGTTCAGCCGCGCATCCTCGACGAACACGAAATCAGCGAGTTCGAAGCGCCGCTCGAAGCTGCGGTTGGCGATGCCGACGTGCAGGAACTGCGCATTTTCCGCCTTGTCGTCCTTGCGACCGGTCACCAGCAACAGGTTCTGCTGCGCGGTGATCTCAATCTCGTCGCGGGCGAACCCGGCGACGGCGAGGGTGATGCGGTAACGGTCGTCGGCAACGCGTTCGAGGTTGAACGGCGGGTAGTTCTCGGCAGCGCCGCGCGCATTCGCCTCGATCAGGTCGAACAGGCGGTCAAAGCCGATGGTGGAACGGCGATAGGGGGTAAGATCGAGTCGCATTGATCAAGTCCTCTTGTGAGCGAGTTGACGATGTGCCGGCATCCGCCGAAACGCGATGCCGCGTCCGCTCTCCGTAGGAAGCAACGGACGCAACGGATTTGGTGTGCTCGCGAGGACGGTCAAGAGGTGGTCGCGCAAAATCTCGCGGCCGTGCGGAAGACGTTTTCGCGGTGACATAGCCGCGCTTCGCGGCGGCCAAGCTTCTCCTTCTTTGAACATCTACTCACTTAGTGGACTTTGCTGGCGGGACACCTCGGAGATCTGCATGTCACTGACCCTCGCGTTATTATTGGCTGGCCAGGCCGCGACTGCCCCGGCGGTCCAGACGACCCCCGTCACGCCGGACGCCGAGGCATCAAGCACCGCCGAGGCATCGGGCACCGACGTCACCCGCGCCGGGCCAGCGATCGCGGATGCGGGCGGCGACATCGTCGTCACCGCGCGGCGACGCAACGAATCGATCCAGCGCGTGCCGATCGCGATGTCGGTGATCGGCGGCACCGCGCTTGCGGAAACCGGCGCGAACACCGTCGGCCGGCTCACCCAGCTCCAACCCAGCCTGCAATTCTATTCGACCAACCCGCGCAATTCCGCCGCCAACATCCGCGGGCTGGGGGCACCGTTCGGCCTCACCAACGACGGCATCGAACAGGGCGTCGGCATCTATGTCGACCAGGTCTATAACAGCCGCATCGCCGCGGCGACGTTCGACTTCACCGATGTCGATCGTGTCGAGATCCTGCGCGGGCCGCAGGGCACGCTCTACGGCAAGAATACCACCGCGGGCGCGATCAACGTCACCTCGCGCGCGCCCAGCTTCTCGCCCGAGGCACGCGGCGAGATGAGCCTCGGCAATCTCGATTACGTCCAGGCGAAGGCGTCGGTGTCCGGGCCGCTGGTCGACGACAAGGTCGCGATCCGGCTCTCCGCCTCGCTCACCAGCCGCAAGGGCACGATCTACAACGTCACCAGCCGTGAATACGTCAATTCGCAGGACAATCTGTCGCTGCGCAGCCGGATCCTGTGGCGCGCCGCGCCCAATCTCGATCTGACGCTGTCGGGCGATTACAACTACCAGAAC
Organism: uncultured Sphingomonas sp.; assembly: GCF_964243315.1. Classification (GTDB taxonomy): domain Bacteria; phylum Pseudomonadota; class Alphaproteobacteria; order Sphingomonadales; family Sphingomonadaceae; genus Sphingomonas. The sequence goes on from NZ_CAXTEM010000066.1 coordinate 7,633, forward strand.
CCGGACTGCTGCGCGCAGATCTACGCCCGCGTCGGCCCGACCCAGCGCCCTGCCAATCGCCAGTTCGCCGCGCTCGCCGCCGCATTCGGCTATGCGCCGCCCAGCACCGACGCGTTCGACCGCGTTACCGACCTCGATACCGAACTGCGCGCCAAGCAGGAACTCGGCGGGCTGTCGCTGCTCGGCGAATGGGATCTCGGCGCGGGCACCCTGACCTCGGTCACGGCGTGGCGTTTCTGGAACTGGAACCCGTCGAACGACCGCGACTTCACCGGGCTGCCGATCACCTCGGTCTCCGCCAACCCGTCGCAGCAGCGCCAGTACAGCCAGGAACTGCGCTTCGCCAACAACGGCACCAACCGCGTCGATTATGTCGGCGGGCTGTTCCTGTTCCATCAGACGATCGACACTCAGGGGCTCCAGGTCCAGGGCAGCGCCGCCAGCCGCTGGCTGCTCAACCCCGGCGCCAGCGTTCCAGCCGGTGCGTCCGGCTGCGCCACCCCGACCACGAACGCCTGCAATCCCGCGGTCCTCAACGGCCTGCGCTCGGAAAACGAGATCGGCTTCACCAACACCAGTGCCGCCGCATTCGGCAAGCTGACCTGGCACGTCACCGATCGCTTCAGCGTACAGCCGGGTGCGCGCGTCAATTACGACAAGAAGGACGGGTCCTACGTCTCGATCGTGACCACCGGCACCGGCAGCACGACGCTCAACGCCGACCAGCGCGGAGTGCTCGCGCCGCAGAGCTACAAGCCGAGCTTCGACGACTGGAACGTGTCGGGCGACCTGACGCTCGCCTATGATCTCAGCGACGATCTCCACGCCTACGCCACCTATGCGCGCAGCTTCAAATCGGGCGGCATCAACCTGTCGGGCCTGCCGCTCGACGCCGCGAACAACCCGATCCTGTCGGCGAGCACGGTCAAGCCGGAGACGGTCAACCATTACGAGCTCGGGCTGAAAAGCCAGTTCCTCGATCGCCGCGCGACCGTGAACCTTGCGGCATTCTGGACCGAGATCGACGACTATCAGGCGACCGTTACCAACAACCAGATCGGCGTGCTGCGCGGCTACCTTGCTAATGCCGACAAGGTCCGGGTGAAGGGCGTCGAGATGGACGCCGCGTTCCGCCCGATCTCTCAGCTGAACCTCTACGCTAACGCCGCCTACACCGACGCCAAATATGCGCGCTTCGTCGATGCGCCGTGCCCGCCCGAATTGTCGGGCGGATTGGCCAGCCCGGCCAACTGCGACATCTCCGGGCAGATCCTGCCCGGCATCTCCAAATGGGCGTTCTCCTATGGCGGCGAGTACAACCTGCCGGCGACGGTGTTCGGCACTAGCGGCCAATTCTACGCAGGCGTCGACGGCAGCTATCGCTCCAAATTTTCGTCGAATCCATCGCGATCGATCTCGACCGACATCGACGGCTATGCGCTGACCAACTTCCGGCTCGGGTTCCGCAAGGATGGATCGTGGAACCTGTTCGGTTGGCTCCGCAACGCGTTCGACACCGACTACTATGAACTCCTCGCGACCCAATCGGGCAGCACCGGTCTGGTGGTCGGCCAGCCTGGCGACCCGCGAACCTACGGGCTGACGCTGTCGAAAACGTTCTGATCCGGTTCAGGTGGGCCGTACGAAAACGAACATGCCGGGGAGAGGAAGCCGGGCAGGGGGCGTGACTTGGAAGCTCCGCTACCTGCCCGGCTGATCCTTGCTGGTGTCGTCGAACTCATCCTGCGCCAACACCCCGGCGAAGGCCGGGGCCTAGTTGCGGAACGATCATGACGACGGGCAGCGCGTCGTTATCTCTGCCTTCCCACCTGGGCCCCGGCCCTCGCCGGGGTGGTAAGAAGCTGCTGTAGGAAGCGGGCATGGTACGAACGCTAGCGAGGGATGAGACCCATCTACTCCGGACATGCAAACGCCCGGATCGTTGCCGACCCGGGCGCCTGCGTGACGATAAACTCGTCAGCCCCCTTAGATGCTTCAGGCCCGCGCGTTTTCGCTGCGAAGCCCTTAGCTAGATCCCCGAACCACGGCCATTGCCTGTGCATCAGTGATTGTTTTGCTAGGCACCCGCACCGCGCTTGTCACGGCCGATATGGCCCTTCGGAATCGATTGGCCGCGACCTGTGTCGAATCCGCAACATTTGTTGCACGCCGCATGGCGGCGCCCTAGAGCCGACCGCATGATCCTCTCACGCTACGAACGGATGATCGCCCGGCGCTACCTGCTGCCGGGCAAGGGCGAGGCGTTCATCTTCCTCGTCGCCTCGATCAGCCTGGTCGCGGTGATGCTCGGGGTCGCCGCGCTGGTGATCGTGATGAGCGTCATGAACGGCTTCCGTGCCGAACTGTTCGACAAGATCGTCGGATTGAACGGCCACGCGGTGGTGCAAGGCGTCGGCGGCCGCTTGCCCGACTGGCGTGAGATCGTCGCCGAGGCGCAGCGGACCAAGGGCGTGACCAGCGCCGTGCCGCTGATCGAACAGCCGCTGATGACCACCTATAACGGCCGGGTCGAAGCGGTGCTGGTGCGCGGCATGCGCGTTGCCGACATCCGCAGCAATCCTACGATCCGCAACAAGGTGGTGATGGGCTCGCTGTCCAGCATCACCCGCGGCAGCGGCCGGATCGCGATCGGGGTGCGCCTGGCGGAGGCACTCGGCGCGCAGGTCGGCAGCGAGATTTCGCTGATCAGCCCGCAAGGCCAGGCGACACCGTTCGGCACGGTGCCCCGGATCGTCAACTACACCGTCGGTGCGATCTTCGAGATCGGCGTCTATGACTACGACAAGGCGTACGTCGTCATGCCGATCGAGGACGCGCAGACATTGCTGCTGATGGGCGACGCCGCTGGGATGGTGGAGGTCGAGACCGTCGACGCGGACCGCGTCGGCGAGATCCTCGCGCCGCTTGCCGACAAGGTCGGGGGCAGGGGCGTGATCGCCGACTGGCGGACGATGAACGCGCAATTGTTCGAAGCGCTCGCGGTCGAACGCGTCGCGATGTTCACCGTGCTGTCGATCATCATCCTCGTCGCGGTGTTCAACATCCTGTCGTCGCTGATCATGCTGGTCCGCGCCAAGACCCGCGACATCGCGATCCTGCGCACGATGGGCGCGACGCGCGGCGGGTTGATGCGGATCTTCATGATCGTCGGCACCACGATCGGCGCGCTAGGCACGCTCGCCGGGCTGGCGCTCGGCTTCGTGTTCCTGTTCTACCGCCAGGGCGTCGTGAACTTCGTCCAGCTCGTGACCGGCCAGAATCTGTGGGACCCGTCGATCCGCTACCTCACCGAACTCCCCTCCAAGACCGATCCGGTGGAGATCGTCGTGATCACCGCGATGGCGCTGATCTTCAGCTTCCTGGCGACGCTCTACCCCGCGTGGAAGGCCGCCAGCACCGATCCCGTCCAGGTACTCCGCTATGAGTGACGCCGTCCTCCGGACCACCGGTCTCGCGCGCAGCTTCACGCAGGGTGGCGAGACGATCGAGGTGCTGCGCGGGGTCAATCTCGCGGTCCAGCCCGGCGAGATCGTCGCGCTGCTCGGCCCGTCTGGGTCTGGCAAGTCGACGCTGTTGCAGGCGGTCGGCCTGCTCGAGGGCGGTTTCCAGGGCTCGATCCGCATCGCCGGCACCGAAGCCGCGAAGCTCGATCCGCACGGGCGTACCGTGGTGCGCCGCGACCAGCTCGGCTTCGTCTATCAGTTCCACCATTTGCTGCCCGATTTCAATGCGACCGAGAACGTCGTCCTCCCGCAACTCGTCCACGGCGCCGAGCGCGACGCGGCGGACGCCCGCGCGACCGACCTGCTCACCCAACTCGGCCTCGGCCACCGGCTGACCCACCGCCCGAGTCAGCTGTCCGGCGGAGAGCAGCAGCGCGTCGCGGTTGCCCGCGCGCTCGCCAACCGCCCGGCGCTGATCCTCGCCGACGAACCGACCGGCAACCTCGACGAGACCACCGCCGACATCGTCTTCGCCGAGTTCCTGCGGCTGGTGCGCGAGGAAGGCTCGGCGGCACTCGTCGCCACCCATAACGAGCGCCTCGCCGCACGCATGGACCGCGTCCTCCGGCTCCACGAGGGCCGGCTGCAATAGGAAGGAACGCCATGACCGCGATCACCGACTATGAGGTTCGCGCCGCCGACGGTGGTCCCGCGACGCTCGATACGTGGCGCGGCAAGGTGCTGCTGATCGTCAACACCGCCTCCAAATGCGGCTTCACCCCGCAATATGAGGGTCTCGAGGCGCTCCACCGCGACTTGGGCGATCGCGGGTTCGAGGTTCTGGCTTTCCCGTGCAACCAGTTCGGTGCGCAGGAGCCCGGCGACGCTGCCGAGATCGCGAATTTCTGCTCGCTGACCTACGACGTCACCTTCCCGGTGTTCGCCAAGATCGACGTCAACGGCCCCGACGCGGACCCGCTGTTCGACCGGCTGAAGGCGGACGCCCCCGGCGTGCTCGGCTCGCGCGCGATCAAGTGGAACTTCACTAAATTCCTGATCGACCGCCAGGGCCGCGCGGTCCGCCGCTACGCGCCGACGACGAAGCCGGACGACATCGAAGCGGATATTCTGAAGCTGCTCTGAGGCGTCTGAGCCTAACCCGCACCGCCACCCTACCACCTGATGACCACCCCGGCGAAGGCCGGGGCCCAGTTGGGGAAGATTGGTAACGGAGGGCCGGCCTCTGCCACCTATGTCTCGCAACTGGGCCCCGGCCTTCGCCGGGGTGGAGGGTGATGGCTGGCGAAGCGCAACTTGCACACCCCATCGCTGCGGGAGAACGCAACCGCGATCGCCGCTTCCCGAATCGCACCCGCGCCCCCATACCGGATCGATGCACGCTGGCTTCGTTCCTCTCCGCATCTTCTCCTCCTACACCATGCTCGATGGCGCGATCGAGCCGAAGGCGATCGCCAAGCAAGCCAAGGCGCTGCGCTTTCCCGCCGCCGCGCTGACCGATCGTAACGGCCTCTATGCCGCGATGGCGTTTTCGGACGCCGCGAAGAAGGACGGCGTCCAGCCGATCATCGGCACGATGCTCGGGCTGGCCCGCCCCGACATGCCCGAAGGCATCGACGCCCCGCTCGACTGGATCGCGCTCTATGCGCAGGACATGGTCGGCTACGACAACCTCTGCGCGCTGGTCAGTCACGCGCATCTCGACCGCCCGATCGAACAATCCGCGCATGTCGATTTCGCGATGCTGGCGAAGCATAGCGCCGGTCTGATCGCGCTGACCGCCGGCGGCGAGGGCGGCGTCGCCCGCCTGTTCGCCGAGGACCAGCCCGCGCGCGCTGAAACCTATGCCGACCGGCTGCAGGCCTTGTTTCCCGACCGCCTCTACATCGAGCTCGCACGCCGCGGCGACGCCACCGAAGAGGCGGCGGAGGCGGCGCTGATCGATCTCGCCTATGCCCGCAACCTGCCGCTGGTCGCCACCAACCCCTGCTGCTTCGCCGAAAGCGCGTTTGGCGACGCGCATGACGCCATGCTCTGCATCGCGCATTCGACCTATGTCGAAAGCGAGGACCGCCCGCGCAGCTGCCCCGAAGCCTGGCTCAAGCCAGCCGACACGATGCGGACGCTGTTCGCCGACCTGCCCGAGGCGATCGCCAACACGCTGGTCGTCGCGCAACGCTGCGCGGTGATGGCGCCGAGCCGCAAGCCGATCCTGCCGAGCCTCGCGGGCGACATCGCGGGCGAGGCGCAGCTGCTGCGCGACGATGCGCGGGCGGGGTTGGAAGCGCGGCTCGATCGGATCGAAGCCCTAAAATCCCCCTCCCGCTCGCGGGAGGGGTTAGGGGAGGGCCTGTCCGCGGAGACTAACGCCCCCGATTGGACAAGCCCTCCCCCGGCCCCTCCCGTAAACGGGAGGGGAGAAGCTGACTGGCGCCGGCCCTATCGCGACCGGCTCGACTTCGAACTCGACGTCATCATTCAGATGGACTTCCCCGGCTATTTCCTGATCGTCGCGGACTTCATCAAATGGGCGAAGGACCACGATATCCCGGTTGGCCCCGGCCGTGGATCGGGTGCCGGGTCGGTCGTCGCCTGGGCGCTGACGATCACCGATCTCGATCCGATCAAGCTCGGCCTGCTATTCGAACGCTTCCTCAATCCCGAACGCGTGTCGATGCCCGATTTCGATATCGATTTCTGCGAAACCCGCCGCGGCGAGGTGATCCGCTACGTCCAGGAGAAGTACGGTCGCGATCAGGTCGCGCAGATCATCACCTTCGGTAAGCTGAAGGCGCGCGCGGTGCTGAAGGATACCGGCCGCGTGCTTCAGATGAGCTACGGGCAGGTCGATCGCCTCGCCAAGCTGGTGCCGAACCACCCGACCGATCCGTGGACGCTCGAACGCGCGCTCAACGGCGTCGCCGATCTCGCCAAGGAATATGCCAACGACAATGGCGTTCGCCGGCTACTCGATCTGGCAATGAAGCTGGAGGGCCTGCCGCGCCATTCGTCGACCCACGCCGCGGGCGTGGTGATCGGCGATCGACCGCTCGCGCAACTCGTCCCGCTCTACCGCGATCCGCGCTCCGACATGCCGGTCACGCAGTTCGACATGAAATATGTCGAGGGCGCCGGGCTGGTGAAGTTCGACTTTCTCGGCCT
>NZ_CAXTEM010000067.1:0-13409 GCF_964243315.1 uncultured Sphingomonas sp.
GACCGCAAGCCGCCGCCCACATGTCCCTTCATCTAAATCAACAATGTCAAAGAGCGCAAAACGCCGACGCCGTGGTATACCCTCTTTCGGGGGTGGACCCTAGCGCCTGCTATTTGGTGACCGTAGAAGCGAACCGTTTGGTCCATCGCTGCGGTGACACCCATTTAGGTTAGGGTTCCAACATCGTCAAATGCTTTTTTGCATTTTTCTTTCAGTTTGCGCGGAGCCCGCGGAAAAGCTGGGGTTCACCGGTTGTGAAGGCCCTGCTGGTATCCCGCCGGTCGATGTCCAAGCCGATCTCTCCCCCCCTGTCGCCCGACTCGTTCGGCGAACAGGTGCGTCGAGCGGTGATCTGGCGGTCGGCCAGCCAGATCCTGGCACAATCGGTACAATGGGCAGCGACTTTCCTGGTAATCCGCATACTCGATCCGCAGGATTACGGGCTGTTCGCGATGACCAGCGTGATGATGGTCTTCCTCAACATGCTCAACGGCACGGGACTGGCTAGCGCGCTGATCCAGCAACCCACGGTGACCAAGGCGGAGATCCGGCAGTTGTTCGGCATGCTGCTGGCGCTGAACGCGATGCTTGCGGTCACCCAGTTCCTGGCCGCCCCGTTCGCGGCGGCCTATTACCGGCATGACGAGGTCGTGCCGTTGCTGCGGGTGCAGTCGCTTCTCTATCTTACCACCCCCTTCATCGCTCTCCCCGGCGCGCTGTTGAGTCGGGCGATGGACTTTCGTCATCAGGCCCGCGCCAACATCGCCGCATCCTTCGCTGGCGCATCGACCGCGTTGGCCGGCGCGCTGCTCGGCTTCGGCGTTTGGACCCTGGTTGCGGCGCCGCTGATGCTATTGGCGGTGCGGGGGGGGATGATGACCTGGAGTGCGCGCTCGCTGATGTGGCCGAGCTTCGATTTCCGCGGTAGCGGGCAGATCGCGCGATTCGGTGGGGTGCTGGCGGCGGGGCAGTTGTTCTGGTTCCTGCAGAGCCAGGCCGACGTGTTCATCGCCGGCCGCCACTTCAGCGCGCATGAGCTCGGCATCTACACGACGAGCCTGTTCCTTACCCAGATCTTCGTCGCCAAGTTCGTGCCGCCGCTCAACGAGGTCGCGTTCAGTGCCTATGCGCGCATCCAGCATGACGAGGCCGCGGTGGCACACGCCTTCGTCCGCGCCGCCGGGATCGTGATGCTCGTTGCGATGCCCTTCTATGTCGGGCTCGCCGCGACCGCGGAGCCGCTGGTGCTGATCGCGCTCGGCGAGAAGTGGCATGAAATGGCACCGGTGGTGCGGCTGCTCGCACTGGCGATGCCGTTCATGACGCTCAACGTGCTGTACACTCCCGCCTGCGACGCCAAGAACCGGCCGGGCATCGGGGTACGCAACGGCGCCGCGGGGGCGGCGATCCTGGCGATGTGCTTCCTCGTCGGGGTGCGCGGGGGTCCGGCGGGGCTCGGCTATGCGTGGATCGTCGGCTATCCGCTGTACCTCGCGGCAAGCACATGGCGGTCGCTGCCGGTAATCGGGGTGCGGCTGAGCGATCTCGCCGCCGCGGTGGCGCCTGCCGTACTCGCCTCGCTGGCGATGGGGCTGGTCGTCCGCGTCGCCGATCTGACGCTGCCGCCCCTAGAGCTGCATGCGCGATTCGCGGCGCTCGTGGTCGTCGGAGCAGTCGCCTATGCCGCGTGGCTGATGGTGTTCGCGCCCGCGACGGTGCGCGACTCGCTCGCGGTGATTCGTTTGAGGCGAGCTCAGGCCGACTGAATGTAATCGCGCAATGCCGCGGCATCCGCCTCGATCCGGTCGATTCGGTATTTGACGAGGTCGCCGATCGACACGAAGCCGACCACCCGGCCAGCCTCCACCACCGGCAGATGTCGGATGCGTCGCTGGGTCATCAGCGACAGCGCGCCGATCGCGGGATCGCGCGGGCCGATGCTCTCGACCGGACTCGTCATCACGTCGCCGACCGTGCGATCGAGCGCCGCCGTGCCGCCCGCGGCGAGCGCGTGGATGACGTCGCGTTCGGAAAAGATGCCGACGACCTCGTCCGCGGTCATCACCGGTAGCGCACCGATGCCCTTTTCGGCGAGCAGCGCGACCGCGTCGGCGACGCTCGCATTCGGCCCGATTGATATCACCGCGTCGCCCTTGCCACGCAGGATTGCCGCGATCGTCATGACAGACTCTCCTCGTTATCGTTCTTCGCTGCTTGAGAAGATCATGTTTGCGCGCCTAAGGCAAAGCATGTCCGATCGTCCGCAAGGCCTGAGCGATCCCGAATACGCCGCGTTCGCGTGGGGTCGGTTCCGCGCGATCATGGCATGGATGATCCTGGCCGCCGCGATCTGCGTCGCCGGCGTGATCGTGATCCTCGCGCATTTCTACGGGCCGTTGCACCTGGTGACGATGCTCGCGGTGATCGGCGGAGTCGGCGGATCGGTGATGCTCGCGGGGCTGCTGATGGGCCTGATCTTTCTCAGCTCGGGCAGCGGTCATGACGAGGATGTCGAGCGGATCGACTGACACGAAAAAGGGCCGGCCCCGCAGGACCGGCCCCCCCTTATCGTAAAGCCCGATCGTCGGGCGCGCTTATTCCGCCGCGGTAGGAACGTCCGTCGCGCGCGGCGCGGCGCGGCGGCGGCGCGGCTTGGGCGTCTCGCCATCCGCATCGTTGGCAGCTGCCGAGATGCCGAGCGACGGCGGCAGGCGATCCGCCTCGAAGCCGTTGCCGCTCGCCTCTGGCTGCGCTGCGACCTCCGCGACCGGCTCGCGGCGCGGACGACCGCGGCGGCGCGGTGCTTCGGCCTGCTCGGTCGCGGCCTGCTCGGGCGCCGCTTGCTCGGTGGAGGCGAAGGCGTCGAGCTGTTGTGGCTGCTCAACCTCGCGACGCGGTGGGGTGCCGGCCTGCTGATCGCGATCCGGGCGCGCACGCCGCGGCTGCTGGTCGCGATCGGGGCGCGCTTCGCGGTCGGGACGACCTTCGCGTTCGACGCGAGGCTCCCAGTTGCGCGGCGGGCGCGACTGTTCGTTCTCGCCACGATCGCCGCTCACATTGCCGTTGCGATCCTGACCACCGCGATCCTGACCGGCACGCTCCTGGCCGCCGCGATCCTGCGCGTTGCCATTGCGGTCCTGGCCAGTCGACTGGCGATCGCCACCGTTGCCACCACGATCCTGGCGATCGTTCCGGTCCGCACGCTCGGGACGCTCGCGCCGATAATTGCCCTGGCGATCGCCCTGCCCGTCGTCGTTCTGATATTGCTGCGACGGCTGTTGCTGCTGGGGTTGCTGCTGCTCGCCGGCGCGGACCGGTTCGCCCTCGTCACCGTAGAAGTCGTCATTGTCGCCGTCGAACTCGTCGCGCTGCTGGCGGCGCGGCTGGTTTTCCTCGACGCGACCACGCTGGTCGGCGAGCACGCGGAAATAATGATCCGCGAACTGGAGGTAATATTCGGTATTGACCCTATCGCCCTGGCGCTGCGAGTCGCTCGCCAGATTCTTGTACTTCTCGTACAGCTGGCTGGCGTTGCCGCGCGCGCGACTGTCGATGCGATTGCCGTTGTCCGATCGGCCCTGACCGCCGCCGCCCTGACGCGGAGCGTTGCCGCCACCGGGATTGTTACCGCCACGACCGCGGCGGCGGCCGTTCTGCTGCCGATTGTTGATCAATCTTCTGTCCTTGTACTCAAAACCAAAACTGGCCTTGCTCCCGGTCACACGGTGCAACCTTCGGGCATCGCATCATACGCCTGGCGTATCGATGGAGCCTGCCACGGCCGCCGGACTGCAGCGGTTTCATGACGAAGGGTGCGAGCCAACGCCCGATCCAACACTATCTGTCGAAAATGCGTGCCCCGGCATGCCAATAGCGGTGGGAGCGCATGCACCACAAGCAAAATATTGGATCGCCGCTGTTCCGAATCAAGTCGTGGCGACAAGGCAGCGGTCGCGCCCGCCGAGATCGCGAAATGTCCGCGCCCGCAGTCCCGCGGCGGCGAGCAAGGCGGTCACCGCCGCGCCCTGGTCGGCGCCGATCTCGATCACCGCGGCACCGCCCGGTGCGATCAGCGCGGCGAGCTGGGGCGCGAGGAGGCGGTAGTCGTCGAGGCCGTCGGCGCCCGCGAACAACGCGGCCGCGGGTTCATAGTCGCGCACCTCGGCGGGCAGCTGATCGCCGGTTGCGACATAGGGTGGATTGGCGAGGACGAGATCGAAGCGTTCGGCGATGCCTTCACCCCAATTGCCGAGCGCGAAGGCGGCACGCGCCTCGACGCCGAGCGCCGCCGCGTTGTGCCGAGCGTAGGTTAGCGCGTCGGCGGACGCGTCGATGCCGAGACCCGTCGCCTCCGGCCATTCCGCCAGCGCGGCGAGCAGCAGGGTGCCCGGCCCGGTGCCTAGATCGAGGATGCGGTTCGGCGGCCGGCCCGCGAAATGCGCGATTGCCGCCTCGATCAGCGTCTCGCTGTCGGCGCGTGGCACCAGCGCCCCGGGCCCCACCGCCAGATCGATGCTCCAGAAGCCGCGGGTGCCGGTGATGTAGGCGATCGGCTCGTGCGCGGCGCGACGCTCGACCAGCGCAGCGAAGCCCGGCGGGACGGCGCGGTCAGGGTTGAGCAGCAGCGCGTTGCGATCGACGCCGAGCGCGTGGGCCATCAGCAGCTCGGCATCGAGGCGCGGCGTGGCGGAGAAAGCGAACCGCGCGGCTGCGGCGGCAAGCGCGGCTGGGATTGTCGGCGCTGCGGGGGCGGCGGCTGTCACGACGCGCGAGCGACTGAAGGTGCCGCCCACCCCCTCTCCGTCATCCCGGCGAACGCCGGGACCCACGGACGCCCGCGGCTGATGTAGGCCGCCAACACCGCCCGCACCGCTTCCATGGGTCCCGGCGTGCGCCGGGATGACGGAGGTAGGTGGGGTATGCGGCCGCAAACTGGCAGGACGGGGCACCTGCTCCCGTTCTCCTGCGCACGCAGGAGCCTAGGGTTACAATGAGCATCGCTTGCGCATGCCGCCCACCTCGATTTCGTCATCCCGGCGGACGCCGGGACCCATGGACGCGCGCGGCTGATGGAGTGCGCCAACGCCGCCCGCACCGCTTCCATGCATCCCGGCGTTCGCCGAGATGACGGAAATGGGTGGGGTAGGCGGCCGCCGCGCCCACTTCCGTGCTCCTGAGAACGCAGGAGCCCAGAGCCACAAACGGTGCGCATCGTAACCCTGCGCCCCTGCGCCCCTGCGTGCGCAGGAGCACGGGCGCTTCACCCCCACTCCCCTCACGCATCCAGCGTCGCCAAGCGCTCCGCTTCGTCCTGGGCGATCAGCGCGCCGATCAGGTCGTCCATTTCGCCGACCAGGATCTCGGGGAGGCGGTGGAGCGTCAGGTTGATGCGGTGATCGGTTACCCGCCCCTGCGGAAAGTTATACGTCCGGATCCGCTCCGATCGATCGCCCGATCCGACCATCGACTTGCGCGCGCCGGCCCGCTCGGCGTGGAGCCGCTCGCGCTCGGCCTCGTACAGACGCGTGCGCAGCACCTTCATCGCCTTGGCCTTGTTCTTGTGCTGCGACTTCTCATCCTGCTGGATGACCACGAGGCCGCTCGGGATGTGGACGATGCGCACCGCGGAGTCGGTAGTGTTGACCGACTGCCCCCCCGGTCCCGACGACCGGTAGATGTCGATGCGCAAATCCTTGTCGTCGATCTTGACGTCGACATCCTCCGCCTCGGGCAGCACCGCAACGGTCGCCGCCGAGGTGTGGATCCGGCCGCCCGCCTCGGTCACCGGCACGCGCTGAACCCGGTGGACGCCGCTCTCGAACTTCAGCTTGGCGAATACGCCCTGCCCGGTGACGCTGGCGACGACTTCCTTGAAGCCGCCGGCGTCGGAGGCCGAGGACGAGATCATCTCGACCCGCCAGCCCTGCGCCTCGGCATAGCGCTGGTACATGCGGAACAGGTCGCCCGCGAACAGCGCGGCTTCGTCGCCGCCGGTGCCAGCCCGCACCTCGAGCATCGCGGAGCGCTCATCGGCAGCGTCGCGCGGCAGCAGCGCGAGCGCGAGCTTGCGGTTCGCGGTCTCGAGCGCCGCCTTGTTCTCGCGCAGCTCCTCCTCCGCCATCGCGCGGAGTTCGTCGTCGGCATCGCCTGCCATATAAGTGAGGCTGTCCGCCTCGGCGCGCAGCCGCCGCACGAGGCCCGCAGCCTGGGCGACGGGCTCGAGCTCGGCATATTCCTTCGACACCGCGACGAAGCGATCCGACGGCAAGTCGCCGGTCGCCATCTGCGCCTGCAACTCGTCGCGCCGCGCCTCGATCTGGGCGATGCGGTCGGGAGAAATGGTGGTCACGAATTCCTCCCCGGCACGGGGAGGAATTTACGGGCGCTCATCGTAGGGCCTCGGCGAGGTCGGCAAAGGTCACCTGGCGCTGGTCGCCGCTTGCTAGATTCTTCACTGCGACGGCACCGGCAGCGATCTCGTCGTCGCCGATGATGATCGCGGATCGTGCGCCCAGCGCGTGCGCCTTGGCGAGCCGCTGTTTCATCTTGCCCTTGTACGCCATGTCCACCGCGACACCCCCACGACGGAGCTCGGCGACCAGGCCTTGCGCACGCGTCTCGGCGGCAGCGCCCATCGGCACGATCACAGCATCGATCGTCGCCGCTTCCGGCTCCGCCACCAGCATCGCCAGCCGCTCGACACCCGCGGCCCAGCCCACGCCCGCGGTCGGCGCGCCACCGAGCGACTCCACCAGCCCATCATAGCGGCCGCCGGCCAGCACCGTGCCCTGCGCGCCAAGCCGGTCGGTCACGAACTCGAACGCGGTGTGCCGGTAATAATCGAGCCCGCGCACCAGCCGTGCGTTGCGCGTCCACGCCACGCCCGCCGCGTCGAGCCCGTTCGTCACCGCATCGAAGAACGCCCGCGCCGCGTCGGTCAGATACGCGTCGATATCGGGCGCCGAGTCCGCGATCGGCCGGTCGCGCGGGTCCTTGGAGTCGAGGATGCGCATCGGGTTCTTGTCGAGCCGCAGCAGGCTGTCCTCCGACAACTCCTCCCGATGCGCTTCGAAATGCGCGACCAGTCCGGCGCGCCACGCCTCGCGCGTCGCCGCGTCGCCCAGCGTGTTGAGCTGCAGGGTCACTCCGTCGGCGATGCCCAGCTCGTGCAGCAACTGATCGGCCAGCACCAGCAGCTCGACATCCGCCGCGGGCTCGGGCGCGCCGAGGATCTCGGCATCGATCTGGTGGAACTGGCGATAGCGACCCTTTTGCGGGCGTTCGTAGCGGAACACCGCGCCACTGGTCGCAAGCTTCAGCGGCGCATATTGCTGCCATCCCTCGGTCAGGAAGGCGCGCGCGATACCGGCGGTGAACTCGGGGCGCAGCGTGATCGAATCGCCGCCGCGGTCGTCGAAGGTGTACATTTCCTTCGACACCACGTCGGTGGTCTCGCCGATCGATCGCGCGAACACCTCGGTCGCCTCGAACACCGGCAGGTCGACGCGCTGGAAGCAGTAGAGCCGACGCACGCGATCGAACGTGTCGAGCACGTGCGCGAAGCGGCGTTGATCTTCGCCGAAGATGTCCTGGGTTCCGCGCACCCGGCGCGGCGTTTCGATACGGGCCATATGGGGGCGTATCTAGGCGAGGTGCACGACAAGCGCTAGCACCCGACGATGGCCAGCGAGCAACGCTATTGGGGGATCGGCAAGCGCATCGCGCCGCCGCGCTTCGCTCTGTTCGCGTTGCTGTTCGTGATCGGGCTCGCGGTGCTTGTTCCGTCGGCGGGCCCCGGGCGCGGGACGATGCTGGCGTTCGACATCGCGGCGACCGCGTTCCTGGTCTCTCTGATCACGCTGTTCCGACACGGCGACGTCGCGCATATGCGCCGCGCGGCGCGCGACAACGATGCCAATCGCGCATTGTTGCTGGCGATCACCGCGACGACGATGATCGCGATCCTCACCGCGGTGGCGGGCGAGTTGAAGGGCCGCAACGACAGCGGTGCGATCGCGCTGGTGATCGCGACCCTCGCGCTGGCCTGGCTGTTCACCAACATGGTCTACGCGCTGCATTATGCGCATCTGTTCTACATCGCCGATGACGGCGGCAAGGATGCGCGCGGGCTGGAATACCCCGACTGCGACGAGCCCGATTATTGGGATTTCCTGTATTTCAGCGCCACGCTCGGCATGACCTTCCAGACGTCGGACGTGTCGATCACCTCGCGCCGGATCCGCCGCGTGGTGCTCGGCCATTCGCTGGCTGCGTTCGTGTTCAACCTCGGGATCGTCGCGTTCACGATCAATGTGCTGGGCGGGGGCTGACGGTCGGCGTTCTGGCAAGACACTGGACGCGCGGCCTTTCGGCCGATTACACCGCATGATGACTTTCCCTGCCAAAGGCTTCTCATGATCCGCACCGTTGCCGTCGCCGCCCTTCTCCTGTCGGTTGCCGCGCCCGCGCTGGTGCAGGTTCCGGCCGGCAACAGCGCACCGCAGCCGGTGCCCTTTGTCGACACGATCCCCGCCGCGCAGGACATCGCCTATCCTGGCACGATCCAGCTCGACATCGACGCGACCGACACCGAGCGTGGCATCTTCCGGATCAAGGAGACGATCCCGGTCGCGAAGAACGGGCCGATGGCGCTGCTCTATCCGAAGTGGATCCCCGGCAGCCATTCGCCGAGCGGCCAGATCGACAAGGTGACCGGGCTGGTGATCAAGGGCAATGGCCGGGTGCTGCCCTGGACGCGCGATGCTGTCGACGTCACCGCCTTCCACATCGACGTGCCCGCGGGTGTGCGGCGGCTGGACGTCGAGTTCCAGTTCCTGTCGGCGACCAAGGCCGACCAGGGGCGGATCATGATGACGCCTGCGCTGATCAGCCTGCAGCCGATCTCGATGAGCCTCTATCCGGCGGGTTATTTCGTCCGCCGCATTCCGATCCAGATGACCGCGACCTTCCCCGCGGGCTGGACCGCGGCGGGTGCGCTGCCCGCGAAGGTGAGCAACGCCGCGACCGGCACGACCTATCGCTACGACGCCAGCAATTACGAGATCCTGATGGACTCGCCGGTGCTCGCGGGGCGGTACGGCAAGGTGTGGCCGCTGAGCCCCAGGGTCGACCTCAACGTCTTCGCCGACACGCCCGACCTGCTCGCGGCGACCCCGGCGCAGATCGACGCGCACAAGCGGCTGGTCGATCAGGCGGTGAAGACCTTCGGATCCCAGCATTACGACCATTACGAATTCCTGCTGTCGCTCACCGACCAGCTCGGCGGGATCGGTCTGGAGCATCATCGCAGCTCGGAGAACGGATCGCGGCCCGGTTACTTCACCGAATGGGATCAGAATGCGCAGGCCCGCAACCTGCTGCCGCATGAATTCGCGCACAGCTGGGACGGCAAGTATCGCCGCGGCGCCGACCTTTGGACGCCCGACTACCGCACCCCTATGCGCGATTCGCTGCTGTGGGTGTACGAGGGCCAGACCCAATTCTGGGGCTATGTGCTCCAGGCGCGGTCGGGGCTGGTGTCGAAGCAGGACACGCTCGACGGCTATGCGACGATCCTCGGGCTGTACGACACCGCGCCCGCGCGCCAGTGGCGCAACCTGCTCGACACCACCAACGATCCGACGATCTCGCAGCGCCGGCCGAAGGGCTGGACCAGCTGGCAGCGCAGCGAGGATTATTACAACGAGGGCCTGATGGTCTGGATGGAGGTCGACGCGATGCTCCGCCAGAAATCAGGCGGCACCAAGTCGATCGACGATTTCGCCCGCGCCTTCTTCGGGATGCGCGACGGCGATTATGGCGAACTGACCTACACCTTCGCCGATGTCGCGGCGACGCTGAACGGCATCGTTCCCTACGACTGGGCGAGCTTCCTTACCAGGCGCCTGACCGAAACCGGGCAGCCCGCGCCGATCCAGGGCTTCGCGATGAACGGCTACAAGCTAGTCTACCTTGCCGAGCCGAGCCCCTATGCCAAGAACCTCGAGAAGACCCGCACCGACGTCAGCTTCTCGATCGGCTTAGTGATCAACAAGGACGCGGAGGTCACCGCATCGATCTGGGAGTCGCCCGCGTTCAAGGCGGGGATCGACGTCGGCACCCAGATCCAGGCGGTCAATGGCGAGGCGTTCACCCCCGACCGGCTGAAGGCCGCAATCGTCGCCGCGAAGGACAGCAAGGATCCGATCCGCCTATTGGTCAAGAACGGTACGCGTTTCCGCGATCTCGCCATCGACTATCACGGCGGGCCCCGCTATCCGCGCCTCGAAAAGACGGGTGCCGGAGAGGGTGGCCTGGACAAACTTCTGACGCCGCGGTGATCGCGGCACGCACTCGACTGTAAGGACCGCTGGCTTCATGCGTATCGACCTCATCCCGACCGGAAAGAACCCGCCGGAAGACCTCAACGTCATCATCGAGGTGCCGACCGGTGGCGAGCCGGTAAAGTACGAATTCGACAAGGCATCGGGCGCGTTGTTCGTCGACCGCATCCTGCACACACCGATGCGCTACCCCGCCAATTACGGCTTCGTCCCCCACACGCTGTCGCCCGACGGCGATCCGCTCGACGCGCTGGTGATCGCGCGCTCGCCGTTCATCCCGGGCTGCGTCGTCCGCGCCCGCCCGATCGCGGTGCTGAACCTCGAAGACGAAGCCGGCGGCGACGAGAAGCTGGTCTGCGTGCCGGTCAACGAGGTGTTCCCCTATTACGCGAACGTCGATGGCCGCGCCGACGTGCCGGAGATTGTGTTCGAGCAGATCGAGCACTTCTTCACCCACTACAAGGACCTCGAAAAGAAGAAGTGGGTCCGCGTCGGCGTCTGGGGCGATGCCGACGAAGCACGCCGCATCACGATCGAGGCGATCGAGCGCTACAACCAGGCCAAGGAAGAGGGCGAAGAACCCCACGACCACGACGTTCCGGGGCGTTGATCGTCTGGGCGGCGCTGGAACCGCCCAGCCATCCTTGTGCTCCCGCGAAGGCGGGAGCCCAGTACTGGGTCCCCGCCTTCGCGGGGACACATAGGGGGTACAGGCCGGGAGGCATGAACACCGCGGCGTTCCGCCGTGACGAAACTGTTGGTGAGGATCAAGCCTCCCCCGCCCCCTACTCCGCGCCCGCCAATCGCACCAGCGCCTCGCCGCTGACGCGCTGCACGGTCCATTCTTCCTGCCCGACCGCGCCCATCGCGCGGTAGAAGCGGATCGCGGGTTCGTTCCAGTCCAGCACCGACCATTCGAACCGCGCGCAGCCGCGAACGACCGCGATCCGCGCGAGGTGGCGCAACAGCGCGGTGCCGACCCCGCGCCCGCGAGCGGCCGGGGTGACGTACAGATCCTCGAGATACAGCCCGCGCTTGCCCGTCCAGGTCGAGAAATTGTGGAAGAAGATCGCGAAGCCCAGCGGCTCCCCGTTCTCAGCAATCTCATCCTCGGCGATCACCGCCTCCGCGGCCGGGTGCGCGCCGAACAGGGCGGCGGTGAGGCTCTCCTCGGTCGCTTCCACCGCATCGGGCTCGCGCTCGAAGGCGGCGAGGTCGCGGATGAAGCCGAGGATCGTGGCGACGTCGGCTGGCGTGGCGGGACGGATTTGGGTCATGACGCCGCCGGTAGCGCGGGTTGCGGGACATCGCCACGCCGTGCGGCATAAAGGCACGCGCCGACGATCACCGCCGCGCCGATCACAGTGAACATCGACACCCGCTCCCCGAACACCGCCCAGCCGAGCAGCGCGGCATAGAGGAACGAGGTATATTCGGTCGTCGCCAGATAGCCGGTCTCGCCATGTGCATAGGCCCAGCCGAGCAGCCACAGCGAACTCGTCCCCAGCACCGCAGCGATTACGATCTGCGGCCATTGGTCCGCCGCCGGGACCGCCGCCAGCCACGGCGCGGCGACCGCGAGCAGCACGACGACCGTCGTCGACTGGAAGAACGCGATCTCGCCCGGCCGTGCCGCCTGCGACTGTACGCGCGCAATGACGAGGTTGACCGCGTACAGCACCGCCGAGGCGAGGATCGCCAGCGCACCTTCGAAGGCGCCGGGCACGGGGGCGGCACGCGACTGCCCGGCGAGGATCACGAACACCCCGACGAAGGCGAGGATCGAGGCGAGGATCACCCGCCGGCCGACCCGCTCACCCAGCGCCATCGCGGCGAACAGCAGCGCGAGGATCGGCGCGATGTAGGCGAGCGTGATCGCCTGCGCCATCGGCACTCGCGCCAGCCCCCAGAAGAACAGCAGCGCCATCACCGCGGTTACCGTGCCGCGAAACAGGTGGATCCTGAGCGTGCGCCGCGACGGCAGCCCGTCATGCCCCGCCCGCCACGCGATCGCCCCCAGCCCCGCCGACACCATCACCCGCCAGAACAAGGCGTTGTAGACGCCGATCGCCAGCACCAGCGACTTCATGAACGCATCCATGATCGAGAACAGCCCGATCCCGAGCGCGGCGACCGCGAAGGCAAAGGCGGGGGACGGGGTGCGCATCCGCGATGCTTACGAGCAGATGCGGCGGAGGTGAAGCTGGGGGGTGTGCTAGGCCGGACATGGCAGCGCTGACTTGGTGGGCGGGACCTCCCGACCCTCACCCGCCACCTCGGATCAAGCTGGGCTCAGCGAGCCGCCCCTTGTGTCCCCGCGAAGGCGGAGACCCAGTACTGGGCTCCCGCCTTCGCGGGAGCACAATTGGGGTCGAGTAGAGACCGCAACGATCCGCCTACACGGGTGAAGGAAATTGTGACCGATTTGGTCCGGGATGATGGATCTGCGTCGGGGAAGTCGGCGCCCCGTCAGCCCCTACTCCGCGGCCACCTTCGCAGCCTCGTCCGCCGCCTCGATCTCGCGCGCCTTGGCCTCCACCAACGACACGATGTGGTCGACCATGCCCGCATCCTGGACATGGTGATCGGTGACCCCCGACAGATACACCATGTGCTTGCCGTTGCCGCCGCCGGTGATCCCGATATCGGTCTCGCGCGCTTCGCCCGGTCCGTTGACGACGCAGCCGAGCACGCTGAGCGACATCGGCGTGCGGATATGCTGGAGCCGTTCTTCCAGCGCCTGGACGGTGCGGATCACGTCGAAGCCCTGCCGCGCGCAACTCGGGCAGGACACCACGCGGACGCCGCGGTTGCGGATGCCGAGCGCCTTCAGGATCTCGAACCCGACGCGGACCTCCTCTTCCGGCTCGGCGGACAGCGACACGCGAATGGTGTCGCCGATCCCGTACCAGAGCAGGCTCCCCATCCCGATCGCAGACTTGACGGTGCCGCCGACGAAGCCGCCTGCCTCGGTGATGCCGAGATGCAGCGGACAATCCACCACTTCCGCAAGCTGCTGATAGGCGGCGACCGCGAGGAACAGGTCCGACGCCTTCACCGCGACCT
>NZ_CAXTEM010000068.1:0-12843 GCF_964243315.1 uncultured Sphingomonas sp.
AGGGCACCGACGTCACCAACAAGGATTTCCCCAACGGCCAGTCGATCTGGTCGGGGATCGACGAGGCGGTCCGCGCCGGCGGCGGCAAGGCGACGCTGTCGCCCGACGGCAGCTTCACCGCCAAGCCGGACGCCGCGATCGTGGTGTTTGGCGAGACGCCCTATGCCGAGTTCACCGGCGATCGCCCGACGCTCGAATACAGCCCCGAGGACAAGTCGGACCTCGCGCTGCTCAAGAAGCTGAAGGCCGCCGGCGTGCCCGTAGTGGCGGTGTTCCTGTCGGGGCGTCCGATGTGGGTTAATCCCGAGATCAACGCCGCCGACGCATTCGTCGCGGCGTTCCTGCCCGGGACCGAGGGCGGCGGCGTCGCCGACGTGCTGGTCGCGCGCAAGAACGGCAAGCCGGCACGCGATTTCGCGGGCAAGCTGAGCTTCAGCTGGCCGAAGCGGATCGACCAGAACGTGCTCAACCGCCGCGACGCCAATTACGACCCGCTGTTCCCGTTCGGCTATGGCCTGAGCTACGCCGCGGCGGCGACGGTGCCGGTGCTCGACGAGACCCGGCCGAAGGTCGCCGCGGGTGACCAGAACGCGCTGTTCGTGCGTGGCCGGGTCGCGGTCGGCGCGCGGCTCGACGTGACCGGCGGGGTGGTGCAGACCCGCACCGACCGCAGCGCACAGGAGGACAGTCTGCGGCTGACCTGGAGCGGCAAGAGCGAGGGCCGAGTTTCGATCGAACAGGCGAACCCGATCGATCTGACGCGCGAGACCAACGGCCAGCTCAGTCTGCTGATCGACTACCGCGTCGCCGCGAAGGTCGCGGGGCCGCTGACGGTCGGCATCGCGAGCGGCGACAAGGTCGCGACGGTGCCGATGACCGGCGCGTTCAATGCGGCAGGGCCGGGCAGCTGGGGTCAGGCGGCGGTGCCGCTGCGCTGCTTCGCGGAAGGCGGTGCGGACATGGCCAAGGTCACCCGCCCGTTCGTGCTGGCCGGCGCGGCGCCCGCGACGATCGACATCTCGTCGATCCGCATCGGCAGCGCGCCTCCCGGACCGGTGAGCTGCGGGGTGCGGTGATCGGATCCTAACTCCTCCCCTTCAGGGGAGGGGTTAGGGTGGGGGCTCTCCTCGCACCTCGCGTTTGGGGACACGCCACCCCCGGCCCCTCCCCTGAAGGGGAGGGGAGAGTTAGCGATGCGCGGCGCGCCTCAGGCGGTCGTTAATCGCGGTGCCGATGCCGGTTTCCGGTACGGGCGCCACGGCGATCGCCGCGTGCGGTGAGGCGTCGGCGCGGTGGAGCGCGGCGAACAGATTAGCGGCGGCTTCGATCGGGTCGCCGGTCGCGGAGAGGGTGTCGTCGCCCTCGATCGCGCCGAAGCCGATCAGCCATTCGCCGGCATGAGCTTGGGTCGCGTCGAGGCGCAGTGGCTTGGTCGGGGCGTAGTGGCTGTCGAGCTGGCCCGGCGCGGTGATCGCGGCAGTGCCCTGCGCGGTCGCGACCGTGGGCAGGACGGCCGCGAGCATGGCCGCGGTGATCGGGCCGGGGCGGAGGATGGTCCGGCCCGCGACGATCGTGGATTCGAGCCCCTGGTCGGTCGCGCCGTCGTCGACGATGATCGGCACCGCGGCGCCCAGGCTGGCGGCCACATGGTCGGCAAGCGTCGGGCTGATCCCGCCGCTGGCATTGGCGGAGGGTGCGGCGAGCGGCTTGCCCGTCGCGGCGAGCAGCGCCTGCATTGCACGATGCGCGGGCACCCGGATCGCGACGGTCGGCAGCCCGGCGGTGACTAAAGACGCGATGCCCGCGCCCGGCCGCAGGGGCAGTACCAGCGTCATTGGGCCCGGCCAGAACGCCGCGGCGAGCGCGCGCGCTTCGTCGTCGAACATTGCGATTGCTTCGGCCGCGGCTGCATCGGCGACGTGGACGATCAGCGGGTTGAAGCTCGGTCGGCCCTTGGCGGCATAGATCCGCGCGACCGCCTGCGCGTCGGTCGCGTCGGCGGCGAGGCCGTAGACCGTCTCGGTGGCGACCGCGACGATACCGCCTCGCGCGATCTCCGCGGCGGCGGCAGCGATCGCCGCGGTGCCGTAGGGTAAAACGAGCGGGTTTGGAGCAGCCATCGTCGGGCGCTATAGCGCGCTCGAATCCAGGAGAGAAACGATGGCCTTCACCCCCGCGGTTGCCGAGCAGCGCTTCGTGCTGGAGCATGTCGTGCGGATCGACGAACTGGCGCAAAGCGCGCGTTTCGCCGCCGCCAGCGACGACGTCGTCGACGCGGTGCTCGAAGGGGTTGGCGCGCTCGCGGCGGGGGAATGGGCGCCGCTCAACCGAGTCGGCGACACGGTGGGTGCGAAATGGACGCCGGAAGGCGTGAAGATGCCCGTAGGCTTCGCGGCCGCCTACCGCGACTATGTCGAGGGTGGCTGGGGCACGATCGGCGTGCCGGAGGCGTTCGGGGGGCAGGGCCTGCCCTTCGCGATCCAGACGGCGGTGCTCGACACGCTGGGATCGGCGAACATGGGCTTCGCGCTGTGCCCGACGCTGACGGTCGGCGCAATCGAGGCGCTGGCGCACCACGGCTCGCCCGAGCAACAGGCGCTGTACCTGCCGCATCTCGCGACCGGCGCATGGACCGGCACGATGAACCTGACCGAGCCGCAGGCCGGGTCCGATGTCGGCGCGCTGCGCAGCCAGGCGACGCCGCGCGGCGACGGCACCTGGTCGATCAAGGGCACCAAGATCTACATCTCGTTCGGCGATCACGACCTGGCCGAGAACATCGTCCACCTGGTGCTCGCGCGGACGCCCGATGCCCCCGCGGGCACGCGGGGCATCTCGCTGTTCCTGGTGCCGAAGTTCCGGCTCGATGCCGAAGGCCGGCCGGGTGGCGCTAACGACGTCCATGTCGTGTCGATCGAGCATAAGATGGGGCTGCATGCCTCGCCGACCTGCGTGCTGAGCTTCGGCGACAACGACGATTGCATCGGCGAACTGATTGGCCCGGAACATGGCGGGATGCGCGCGATGTTCACGATGATGAACAATGCGCGGCTCAACGTCGGCCTGCAGGGCGTGCAGATCGCGGAGGGCGCGACGCAGAAGGCGGTCGATTACGCGCTGGAACGCGTGCAATCGGCGCGCGCCGGCGGGACCAGTCGCGACTCGGTGCGGATCGTCGAACATCCCGACGTGCGACGGATGCTGATGCGGATGCGCGCGCAGACCCAGGCGGCGCGCGCGCTGGTCTATTACGCCGCCGGTCAGGTCGATCGCGCGACGCTGGGCGACGCCGCCGCGAAGGATCGGCTGGAGATGGTCACGCCGCTGGCCAAGGCGCACGGCACCGATCTGGGGAACGAGGTCGCGAGCCTCGGCATCCAGATCCACGGCGGCATGGGCTATGTCGAGGAGACCGGCGCGGCCCAGTATTTCCGCGATGCGCGGATCACCCCAATCTACGAAGGCACCAACGGCATTCAGGCGGCGGACCTGGTCGGTCGCAAGCTGGGGCTGGCGAACGGCGGCGCGTTCGCGGCGCTGATCGCGGACATGCGCGCGGCGGTGCGTCACCCCGAACTCGCGACGCTGGTCGATGCCTGCGACGCGATCGGCCGCCGGCTGGCGACCGCGGATGCCGACGATCGGCTGGCGGCGAGCTACCCGTTCCTGACGATGCTGTCGGTGGCGACGTGCGGGTGGCTGATGGAGCGGCAGGGGCAGGCGGCAATCGGCGACGACGCGTTCGCGGCGGGCAAGCGCGCGACGGTGGCGTTCTACCTCGACCAGATCGTGCCGGAGGCGATGGGGCTGAAGGCCGCGGCGACCGCGAGCGCGGCGGCGCTGTATGCGATCCCGGCCGAGGCGTTCGCGGCCTGATCGCGATGTTCGATCTCGACGCCTATCTCCACCGCATCGGCATGCCGGCGCGACCGACGCTGGACGATGCGGGGCTGGCGCGGTTGCAACGCGCGCACCGGCTGGCGATCCCGTTCGAGAATCTCGACGTGGTGCTCGGTCGCGGCATCGCGATCGACAGCGATGCGGTGTTCGCAAAGCTGGTGACAGCGCGGCGCGGGGGCTATTGCTTCGAACAGAACCGGCTGTTCCTCGATGCGTTGGCGGCCCTCGGCTTTGCGGCGCGGCCGCTGCTGGCACGGGTGTGGCTCGGCGCAAGCGAGGTGCCGCCGCTGACGCATACGCTGAGCCTGGTGACGATCGACGGGCAGGACTGGATCGCGGACCCGGGTTTCGGCGGCAGCTATGCGCCGCCGATGCCGCTGGTCGACGGCGCCGAGGCGGGCGCATCGGATGGTGCGGAGTTCCGGCTGGTGAGCGATCCGACGCATGGCTGGATGCTGCTGCGCGACGGCGACGGGACGACCACCGACGGGCGCGGCACGGGGGCGGGATATATGCCGCAGTACAGCTTCACGACCGGCCTGGTGTGGGATGCCGACCTGGCGATGGGCAACCACTGGACCTCGGCCTGGCCGGAAAGCCGGTTCCGCGCGCTGCGGATCGCGAGCATCGTCCTGCCGCACGGCTTCGCCAGCCTGATGGACCGGCAGTACAAGCGCAAGGCCGGGGAGGCCGAGACCGGCGGCGTCATCGACGATCCGCGAGTATACCGGATGCGGCTGAGCCTGATGTTCGGCATCGACCTGTCGGTCGAGGAGGTCGCGGCGCTGGGGCTGTTTTGAGGGGAGCGGAGAGGTCGAGATCCAGCGACTGATGCCAGGCTCATCGGCAAGATGGTTGGGGTCCGAGCGCCAACCTGTCCATCGAGACGGGCTCTCGATACGCTGCTGCGCAGCTACTCGATCCCTACTCAGGACGAACGGGGCGTAAGGCTGACCTGTCCCCCTCCGTCATCCCCGCGCAGGCGGGGATCCATACTGGCTGTCTTTGGCTGTCTGGCACATCCGCTCGCCAGTCTGGATTCCCGCCTGCGCGGGAATAACGGCGGTGTTTGTAACCCTAATCAGGCCTAAGCCCGCTCGTGATCCAGCAGATCGGCGGCGTTCAGGCCGAGCAGGTCGATGTGGCTGCGGATGCGCGGCCAGTGGGTGGTGATGAAGCTGTCGCGTTCGGCGATGCGGAGGCGTTCGACCGCGCCCGGCAGCACGAACATGCCGACGCCGCGGCGGACCTCGACATAGCCGTCGTCCTGGAAGCTTTGATACGCCTTGGCGACGGTCAGCGGGTTGGCTCCATGTTCGGCGGCGAAGGCGCGGACCGAGGGTAGTTGGTCGCCGGCGCGATAGTCGCCGCGCAGGATTCCGGCGGCGATCGTGCCGCGCAGCCGGATATAGACCGGGCTGTCCTCGTTGCTGAGCGCTGTCATGCTGGAATAATACAGCAAATGACCGTCGCGTCGAGTCCTTCCCCCGCTCAAGGCGTCCAGTGCGAGACGATGCTGGTCATGTCGGGACGTGGGCGCTCGTCGAGCGGGCGCGACGGCGTGCCGATGAAGATGAAGCCGACGATCCGTTCGGGGTCGGCGCCGAACGCGTCCCGCACGCTGTCGGAATAGGTCGGCCATCCGGTCAGCCATCCGCCCGCAAAGCCCGAGGCATGCGCGGCGTGGAGCAGGTTCATGCAGGCGGCGCCGGCCGACAGCTGCTGCTCCCATAGCGGGATGTGGCTCTCAGTCCGGGGCGAGAACAGCACGACGACGAGCGCGGGTGCCTGGTGCGCGAACTGGTCGAGCGAGGCGATCTCGGTCGCCGCGGCCTGCTGGCGGTCGCGGCGATAGGCGTCGGTGATCAGCGCCGAAAGCCGGGCGCGCTGGTCGTCGCCGACGACGACGAAGCGCCACGGCGCGAGCTTGCCATGATCAGGCACCCGCGCCGCGATCGCCAGCATCGTCGTGAGCTGCACGTCGTCGGGTCCCGGCGCGACCAGATCGCGCGGCTTGCCGGAGCGTCGGGTCGCCAGGAGAGATAGCGGGGTGGAGGCGTCGTTCAGCATGAGGCGGGCCTTAGCGCGGGCGGGTCGATGTTTACACCCGGCGCTTTGCCGCTAGTCTCATCGGTAACGACGACACCGCGCGCGGCGCGGGTGGGGAGTTTTTCGACGACATGGCGAGTGCGTATCCGATCGGCGGCGGGGTTCCCGCCGATGCCAAGACCTTCCTGGGGCACCCGCGCGGGCTGTTCATGCTGTTCTTCGCCGAGATGTGGGAGCGGTTCTCCTATTACGGCATGCGCGCGATCCTGGTGTTCTACCTCACCAAGCATTTCCTGTTCGACGAACAACCGGCCTATGCGGTCTACGGCGCGTACACGACGCTCATCTACATCACACCGATCATCGGCGGTTACCTGTCGGATCGGTTTCTCGGCGCGCGCAAGTCGGTGCTGGCGGGGGGCATCTTCATCACCCTCGGCCATCTGCTGATCGCGCTGGTCGAGGCGCCTAAGGGCATCCAGGGCACCGCGCTCGACGGCTTCTATCTCGGGCTCGCACTGATCATCGTCGGCACGGGTTTCTTAAAGGCCAACATTTCGGTGCTGGTCGGCAAGCTGTATCCGCGTGACGATCTGCGTCGCGATGGCGCGTTCTCGATCTTCTACATGGGGATCAACACCGGCGCGTTCATCGGCCCGATCATCGTCGGCATCCTGGGCGAGACGGTCGGCTGGTCCTACGGGTTCGGCGCGGCGGGGATCGGCATGGCGCTGGGCCTCGCGGTGTTCGTGCTGTTCCGGCGCGAACTGCACGGCGTCGGCGAGCCGCCGGTCGCGGAGCAGGCGAAGGAGATCCCGATCTACATCGGCGCGATCGTCGCGGTGCTGGTGTCGTGGTGGCTGGTGCGCAGCCAGGGCGTGGTCGGCACGCTGCTGGTCGCCGCGTCGATCGTGACGATCGGCTACATCCTATGGACCGCGGTGTTCAAGCTGCCGCGCGAGGACCGCGACCGGATCTTCGCGGCGTTGTTCCTGGTGGCGCTGTCGCCGGTGTTCTGGGCGTTGTTCGAACAGACCGGGTCGTCGCTCAACGTCTATACCGATCAGGCGGTCGACCGGACCTTCCTGGGCTGGACGATCCCGGCGTCGGTGTTCCAGTCGATCAACCCGTTCTTCATCATCGTGCTCGCGCCGATCTTCGGTGCCCTGTGGGTGAAGCTCGCGCGGGTCGGCCGCGAACCGAGCGCGCCGTTCAAGTTTGGGATCGGGCTGATCCTGGTCGGTGCGGGGTTCTTCGCGCTGATCCTCGGCGCGCCGGCTGAGGGGCTGACCCCGGCGATCTTCGTGGCATTGCTCTACATCTTCCATTCGGCGGGCGAGCTGTGCTTCTCGCCAGTGGGGCTGTCCTCAATGACGCGGCTGTCGGTCGCGCAGATGACCGGGCTGATGATGGGAACGTGGTTCCTGGCGACCGCGGGCGGCAATTTCCTCGCCGGGCTGATCGCGCAGGCGACGGGTGGCGAGGGCGCGGGAACCGCGCAGGTGCTGGAGGTCTATGGGCGGATCGGCTGGGTCTCGATGGGACTCGGCGTCGGGGTGCTGGTGCTGGCGCCGTTCGTGAGCAGGCTGATGCATCTGGATACCCTGGGCGCGCCCGCGGATCATGCGCTGGCGGGGCAGTCGCTGGCGGCCGAGCCGGGTGCGGCGGGGATCGATACGCGCGGCGAGCAGGTGCCGCGGGGCTAGTCCTCCCCGTGCCGGGGAGGTGGCACGCCGCAGCGTGACGGAGGGGGGCTTCCTCAAACGGTTCGCTCGCGGATGGCCCCCTCCACCAGCTTCGCTGGTCCCCCTCCCCGTGCCGGGGTGGAATGGTGGTTCACTCCGCCTCTTCCCCGCCCTCGTCCCACACGTCGCGGTTGCGGCGGGAGACGGTGGCGGTGGCGGCGAGGTCCATCATCACGTTGCCGACGGTGCGGAAGATGTCGGGGATCGTCTCGACCGCGATCAGCAGGCCGAGCGGGGCTAGGGGAACGCCGAGCACGCCAGCGATCGGCGCGATCGCGCTGACGAAGGTGATCTGGCTCGGCAGGCTGGCGGAGCCGAGCGAGGTCAGCGCGGCGACGACGACGGCGGCGACGAGCAGACCGGGGGTCAGCGGGATGCCAAGCCAGGCGGCGATGTAGATCGAGACCGCGAGGTTCATCGCCGGCTGGGTGCCGCGGAAGATCGCGACCGCGAGCGGCAGCACCACGCCCGAGGTCGCCACCGGGATGCCGAGCCCGCGCGCGACCTTCAGCATCGCGGGCAGGGTGGCGAGGGACGACTGGGTGCTGATCGCGACCGCCTGCGCCGGGAAGGACGCGCGCAGGAACCGCAGGGGGCCGACCTTGCCGCCGACGCTCGCGAGCACGAACGAGCCGAGGTACACGACCACCCCGATCGCCGAGACCGCGACGATATAGTGGAGCAGCGCGCCGAACGCGGCGACCCCGGCGCGTCCGCCGACCACGAAGGCGAGCGCGAACACGCCGATCGGCGCGAGTACCAGCACCCAGCCGACCACCACCAGCATGGCGTCGCGCACCGCGACGAAGAAGCCGGTCAGGCGCTCGCGGCCGTCGGGCTCGATCCTGAGGATCGCGAACGCGAACACCAGCGTGAAGATGATGATCGACAGGAACGCGTTGGCGCCCGCCGCGGCGACGATGTTGGTCGGCACCACCGCGGCGAGCAGGTCCGCGATCGGCGGCGTCGGCGCGACCGGCCCCGCATCGGTCAGCGCCGCGCGCAGCGACG
Source organism: uncultured Sphingomonas sp. (assembly GCF_964243315.1). GTDB lineage: Bacteria > Pseudomonadota > Alphaproteobacteria > Sphingomonadales > Sphingomonadaceae > Sphingomonas. The sequence continues at coordinate 8,706 of NZ_CAXTEM010000068.1, forward strand.
CCGCGGCATCGACCGGCAGCGGGAAGGTCCGCACGATCAGCGGGCTGAGCAGTGCGGACGTGGTGGCGGTGCAGAACAGCACGCCCACGAACAACAGGATCGCCCGGCCCGCGAGCCGCCCGGCGCGCGCGGCCTCCGCGGTCGCCGCGACGCCGGTGATCAGCAGCGACACCACCAGCGGCACGATGGTCATCTGCAGGCCGTTGAGCCAGGCGGTGCCGATCGGCTGCGCGATCGGGATCAGTGCCTCGGCCGCGCCGGGGCTCCAGGTCGCGAGCAGGATGCCGCCGACCAGCCCGATGACGAGCGCGAGAAGTATTCTGGTAGGTTGCGACATGCTCGCCCTTTGTCGAACGCGGCGCTATCGAGGCGACGCAGATTGGCCTTAATCCGGACCGGACAGCGACGATGGCAAGAAAATATTTCGGTACAGACGGAATCCGCGGCGCGACCAACGCTGGCGCGATGACCGCGGCGATGGCGATGAAGGTCGGCATGGCGGCGGGATCCTACTTCCTGCGCGGCGACCACAAGCACCGGGTGGTGATCGGCAAGGACACGCGGCTGTCGGGCTATATGCTCGAATCCGCGCTGGTCGCCGGGTTCACCAGCGTCGGCATGGACGTGGTGATGGTCGGGCCGATGCCGACCCCGGCGGTGGCGATGCTGACCACGTCGATGCGCGCCGACATCGGCGTGATGATCTCCGCCAGCCACAATCCGTTCGCGGACAACGGCATCAAGCTGTTCGGACCCGACGGCTACAAGCTGAGCGACGAGGCGGAGAGCGCAATCGAGGCGCTGATCGACGGCGACGCGACACTGGCGCCGTCCGCGCAGATCGGCCGCGCGCGGCGGGTAGACGACGCACAAGGCCGCTACATTCATTTCGCCAAGGCGACCTTCCCCGAGAACCTGCGCCTCGACGGCATGCGCATCGTCGTCGATTGCGCGCACGGCGCCGCCTACAAGGTCGCGCCCGCCGCGCTGTGGGAACTCGGTGCCGATCTCGTCGCGATCGGGGTGACGCCCGACGGCACCAACATCAACGACGGCGTCGGATCTACCGCGCCCGCCGCGCTCGGCGAGGCGGTGGTCGCGGCGGGCGCGGACATCGGCATCGCGCTCGACGGCGACGCGGATCGGCTGATCGTGGTCGACGAAAAGGGCCGGGTGATCGACGGCGATCAGTTGATGGCGACGATCGCGGCAGGGTGGGCGCGGCAGGGCAAGCTGGCCGGGGGAGGGCTGGTAGCGACGGTGATGTCGAACCTGGGGCTCGAGCGGCATCTGGCGGCGCAGGGCCTGGGGCTGGTGCGCACCGCGGTCGGCGACCGCCACGTGCTGGAGGCGATGCGCGCACGGGGCTATAATGTCGGCGGCGAGCAATCGGGGCACATCATCCTCGCCGATTACGGCACCACCGGCGACGGGCTGGTCGCGGCGTTGCAGATCCTTGCCGAGGTGAAGCGCGCGGGCGCGCCGGCGAGCGAGGTGCTGCGCCGATTCGAACCGCTGCCGCAATTGCTGAAGAACGTGCGGTTCGCCGGGGGCAAGCCGCTGGAGGCCGAGTCGGTGAAGGACGTGATCGCCACCGCGGAGGTGGAACTGGCGGGCAGCGGCCGGCTGGTGATCCGGCCGTCGGGCACCGAACCGGTAATCCGCGTCATGGCCGAGGGCGACGACGCCGGCCAGGTCGAGCGCGTGGTCGACCGGATCTGCGACGCGGTGCGGCAGGCGGCGGCCTGATGCTGGAGATGCGACCCGACTGCGAGCGCTGCGGCGTCGACCTGCCAGCCGACGAGGGCGGCGCGTTCATCTGTTCGTTCGAGTGCACCTTCTGCGCCGATTGCGCGGACGCGCTCGACGATCGCTGCCCGAATTGTCGCGGCGAGCTGCTCGATCGTCCGGCGCGGGTCGACGATGCGTTGAGAGACCATCCTGCTTCGACCGAGCGGCGCTATTCCCCTCGCGCTCGCGGGAACGGCTAGGGGGCGGCATGGCCGGTAGTCTGGCTTCTCCTTACAGGCCCTCCCCCGACCCCTCCCGCAAGCGGGAGGGGAGCAGCGTGCCGCGCATCCTGATCGTCGCGGGCTCGGATTCTGGGGGCGGTGCGGGCATCCAGGCCGACATCAAGACGGTAACGATGCTTGGCGGCCATGCGATGACCGCGATCACCGCGATTACCGCGCAGAACACGCTGGGGGTGCAGGCGGTGCACCCGGTGCCGGCCGATATGGTGCTGTCGCAGATCGAATCGGTGCTGGCCGATATCGGTGCGGATGCGGTGAAGATCGGGATGATCGGGTCGGCTGAGACCGCGCACGCGGTCGCGGACCGGCTGGCGGAACTCGAGGTGCCGATCGTGTTCGATCCGGTGATGATCGCGACCAGCGGTTCGGTGCTCGCGGACGCGGCGACGATCGCGGCGTTCTCGCGGCTGATGGCGCTAGCGCGCGTGGTCACGCCGAACCTGCCTGAGCTCGCCGCGCTTGGCGGACGCGAGGCGGTGCTCGGGTTCGGCTGCCACCTGGCCGAGAAGGGCGGGCATGCCGAGGGCAATATGGTCGTCGACCGGCTGTGGTCGCCGGCCGGGCTGGAGCGCGAGGTGCGCGGCGAGCGGATCGACACGACCAGCACCCACGGCACCGGCTGTACCTTCGCCACCGCGCTCGCGACCGGGCTCGGCGCCGGGCTTGAGATCGGCGACGCGTTCGAACGTGCGGTGGCGTTCGTGCGACGGGCGTTGATCGCCGCCCCCGGATTGGGGCAAGGGCATGGCCCGATGGGACAGCAATTCGTCACGGATTTTCAATGACAAGACCGCATCTGCGCCACGAGAAACTCTGCCTGGCGCCGGTCGCCGGGGTCGACGAGGCGGGCCGCGGGCCGCTCGCCGGGCCGGTGGTCGCCGCGGCCGTGATCCTGCCCGCCAAGGGTGTTCCGCGGGGCATAAACGACTCGAAGAAGCTCAGCGCCGCCGAGCGCGAAAGGCTATGCGGGCGGCTCTATGGGTGCGCGATCGTCGGGGTCGGGATCGTGGAGGCGGACGAGATCGACACGCTCAACATCTATTGGGCGACGATGAAGGCGATGACGCTCGCGGTCGGCGCGCTGACTGAGGCGCCCGCGCACGTCCTGGTCGACGGCAACCGCCTGCCACGCTGGTCCCACCCCGCCACGGCGCTGGTCGGCGGCGATGCCAGGAGCCTCTCGATCGCGGCGGCGTCGATCGTCGCCAAGCACACCCGCGACACGATCATGCTCGCCCATGCCGACGCCCATCCGCATTATGGGTGGCATTCGAACAAGGGCTATGGCTGCCCCGCGCACCTGAAGGCGTTGCGCGACCATGGCCCATCGCCGCTGCATCGGCGCAGCTTCGCGCCGGTCGCACAGGCGTATCTCGACCGGTGAGTCTTTCGCGCCACACCGCTATAGGTTGAGTGGCGCGCCGCGCTGCGACTCAAGATGTAGCTTGGTCGCCAAAATGTTCTCCTCCCTTTACGATTTGGTAACCCGCATCGTTAACCAATGCGCGCTTGACGGAGTCGTCGGATTTCGCGCGAATAGCGGCCTGAGGGGGACGTGATGGGGGTTATCGACAAGGTCCGGCCGCTGACGGCCGAGCGCGACGCGCTGCTCCCGCTCGATCAGATCTTGATCGGCGACTGCATTGCCGCGATGCGCGCGTTGCCCGCAAAATCGGTCGACATGGTGTTCGCAGATCCGCCGTATAATCTGCAGCTCGGCGGCGAATTGTTCCGTCCGGATGGCAGCCATGTCGATGCGGTCACCGACGATTGGGACAAGTTCGATTCGCTGGCGCAGTACGACGCGTTCACCCGCGCCTGGCTCGCGGAGGCGCACCGGGTGCTGAAAGACGACGGCACGATCTGGGTGATCGGCAGCTATCACAACATCTTCCGGGTTGGCGCCGCGGTGCAGGATCTGGGCTATTGGATCCTCAATGACATCGTCTGGCGCAAGGCCAATCCGATGCCGAATTTCCGTGGCACCCGCTTCACCAACGCGCACGAGACGCTGATCTGGGCGTCGAAGGGCGAGAAGGCGAAATACACCTTCAACTATCGCAGCATGAAGACGCTGAACGACGAGCTGCAGATGCGCAGCGACT
>NZ_CAXTEM010000069.1:0-11991 GCF_964243315.1 uncultured Sphingomonas sp.
TGATGTTCTGGGTCGGGTCCTTGATGTCGCAGGTCTTGCAGTGGACGCAGTTCTGCGCGTTGATCACGAACTTGGGATCGCCGGTATCCTCGCCGACCACCTCGTAGACGCCGGCCGGGCAGTAACGCTGCGCGGGTTCGTCGTACATCGGCAGGTCGTAGCCGATCGGGATGTCGGGATCGCGCAGCGTGAGGTGGACCGGCTGGTCCTCCTCGTGGTTGGTGTTCGACAGGAACACCGAGGAGAGCCGGTCGAAGGTCAGCACGCCGTCGGGCTTGGGGTAGACGATCGGCTTGACGAGATCCTTGCGCCACAACGTCGTGTGATCGGGGTGATGCTTCATCGTGAACGGCATCTTGAGCCCGAGATATTCGAGCCACATCGTTACGCCCGCGAGCGCCGAGCCGGCGAAATCGCCGAACTTCTTGACCAGCGGCACGACGTTGCGGACGATCGACAGCTCCTTCTTGACCCAGCTGGTCTCGAACTCCGCGGGATAGGCGGCGAGCTCGTCATGCTCGCGCTGCGAGAGGATCGCGTCGACCGCGGCCTCGGCGGCCATCATGCCGGACTTCATCGCGGTATGCGTGCCCTTGATCCGCGGCACGTTGAGGAAGCCCGCGGAACAGCCGATCAGCGCGCCGCCGGGGAAGACGAGCTTCGGGATCGACTGCAAGCCGCCGTCGTTGATCGCGCGCGCGCCGTAGCTGACGCGCTTGCCGCCCTTCAGGATCGCGGCGATCTCCGGATGAGTCTTCCAGCGCTGCATCTCGTGGAACGGCGAGAGATAGGGGTTGGAGTAGTTGAGCCACGTCACGAAGCCGAGCGACACCTGCCCGTTCGCTTGGTGGTAGAGCCAGCTGCCGCCGTTCGCCTCGTCGGTGAGCGGCCAGCCTTGCGTGTGGATGACGCGGCCGGGATGGTGGAGCGCGGGATCGATGTCCCACAATTCCTTGATGCCGATGCCGTAGACCTGGGGTTGGCTGTCCTTCGCCAGATCGAAGGTGCGGATCACCTCCTTGGTGAGGTGTCCGCGAACGCCTTCGGCGAAGAAGGTGTATTTAGCGTGGATCTCGAGCCCCGGCGTGTAATCGGCCTTGCGGGTGCCGTCGCGCGCCACCCCCATGTCGCCGGTCGCGACGCCCTTCACATGGCCGGCGTCGTCAAACAGGATCTCGGCGGCCGCGAAGCCGGGGAAGATCTCGACGCCAAGCTCCTCGGCCTTGTTCGCGAGCCAGCGGCAGAGATTGCCCAGGCTGCCGGTGTAGGTGTTCTTGTTGTGGAGGAAGGGCGGCGTCCACAGATGCGGGAGCGTCATCTTCTTCTTGGCCGTGAGCACCCAGTGGAGGTTCTCGGTGACCGGAACCTCCGCCATCGGGCAACCGTCGGTGCGCCAGTCGGGCAGCAGTTCGTCGAGTGCGCGCGGATCGATCACCGCGCCCGACAGGATGTGCGCGCCGACCTCGGAGCCCTTTTCCAGAACGCAGACAGCGATCTCCGCGCCCTTTTCGGCGGCAACCTGTTTGAGGCGGATCGCCGCCGACAGGCCGGCCGGACCGGCGCCGACGATCACCACGTCATAGGGCATCGACTCACGTTCGCTCATACATCCTCCCGAGCCGGCGGCGCGGCGCGATTCGCGGGTGCGATCGGACGGGCGCGAGCCGGCAACGTCTTGTCCTGAAAGCCGATCCGACAAGTTGACCGCCACGTCAACTGCGCGGACACCGGCAGCGTGGGGGCGGATCAACAAATCGACTGGGGTGCCGCGGCGGCGAGCGCGCTCGACTGGTGGCACGATGCGGGCGTCGACACGCTCGTCGAGGATGCCCCGCGCGACTGGTTCGCGGCGCCCATGCGCGCGCCGGACCCTGCTACGGCGGCGCCCACACTCGCGGCCGAGGTGGCGGAAATGCCGTTGTCGCTCGCTGAATTCCTCGCCTGGCGGTGCGGCGATGCGGCGCCTGAGGCGGCGTGGCGCGGCGGTTCGATCATCGCGACTGGGCCGGATGACGCTACGGTCATGGTGCTTGTCGACTGTCCGGATCGCGACGACGATGCCGGGGGCATGTTGATGAGCGGACAGGTCGGGCGGTTGTTCGACCGGATGCTTTCCGCGGTTGGGCTGGACCGGGCGACGGTGCACCTCGCGGCGGTCTGCGCCAAGCGACCGGTGGCCGGGCGGATGCCCGGCGAGGTCGAGGCGCGGCTCGCGGCAATCGCGCTGCACCACGTCGCGCTGGTCGCGCCGAAGCGGTTGCTGCTGATGGGTAATGCGGCGAGCCGTGCGATCCTCGGGGCAGATGCCGCAGCTATTCGTGGCCGTTTGCACGGACTTAACCATAAGGGTGGACAAACCGAGGTGGTCGCGAGCTTTCATCCGCGCTTCCTGATCGAGAAGCCCGCGGCGAAAGCCGAAGCCTGGAAGGACCTGCAGTTGCTGATCGGGGGATTGTCCGCGTGACCCGCAGAATGGCTTCGCTGCTGCTGCTCGCCCTGCCGCTGCCGGCGTTCGCCGCGCCGATCGGCGACGAACCTGCTCCGGCCCCTGCCCCCGCTCCCGTTGCGGGCGAGGCGGCGCCCGCGATCAAGAGCGATCGCATTCCGGACCAGCTCGATGCGACTCAGCGCGAGGGATATCGCGCAGTGTTCCAGGCGATCCGGGCGGGCGCATGGACCGATGCGCAGATCGGGCTGGCGGCGATGAAACCGGGCCCGCTTCACGCGATCGCGCGTGCCGAGCTATTCACCGCGAAGGGATCGCCCAAGGTTGAGCTCGAACCGCTCGTCCAGCTGATCAACGAAGCCCCCGAGCTGCCTGAAGCCGAGCAATTGAGCCGCCTCGCCGCTAGCCGCGGTGCGATGGACCTGCCGCCGCTGCCGGTCGCGCAGCGGCTGATCTGGCAGGACGGCGCCCCCCGCCGGGTCCGCGCCAAGAGCATCAAGAGCGACCTGGTCGCGGCCGATCTCGCCGCGAAGATGCAACCCTTCGTGAAGGCGGACATGGCGATCGAGGCGCAGGCGCTGCTCGACGCGACGCCGGACCTGTCGCCCGAGGCGCTGACCGAGTGGCAGGCGAAGATCGCGTGGATCTATTTCCTGACCGGCGACGATGCGAGCGCGCGGTTGCTCGGTGGCCGCGCGGCCGAAGGTGCGGGCGAGTGGGCGGTGCAGGGGCGCTGGACGACCGCCTTGTCGGCATGGCGGCAGAACGACTGTGCGGCGTCGCAGAACGGGTTCGAGGGAGTCGCGGCGCGTGCCGGCGACGTCGATCTGCGCGCGGCGGCGCTTTATTGGGCGGCGCGCGCGGACATGGCCTGCGGGCGTCCCGACAAGATCCAGGCGCGGCTGCAGACCGCGGCGCAATTCTCCGAAAGCTTCTATGGCCAGCTCGCCCGCCAGACGCTGGCGATGCGCGACAAGCCGCGCCGCGGCGGGGTCGTCGTCGCGGGCGATTGGGCGGCTATCGACAAGCGTCCCAATGTTCGCGTCGCGGCGGCTTTGGTCGAGGTCGGCGAGACCGATCTCGCGGATAGCGTGATCCGCCAGCAGGCCAGGATCGGCGATCCTCGAGAGTTCGCCAGCCTGATCCGCGTCGCCGAGGCGCTGAGCCTGCCCGCGACGACGGTTTGGCTGGCGCATAACTGCCCGCAAGGCGTCATACCGGCTGCCGAGACGCGTTACCCGACGCCAAACTGGACGCCCGACAGCGGCTGGCGGATCGACAAGTCGCTGGTCTATGCGCACACGCTTCAGGAAAGCGGGTTCCGCAACAAGGTGGTCAGTCCGGCGGGTGCGTACGGGCTCATGCAGATCATGCCAGCAGCAGCGACCGATTTCGCGCGGGAACGCGGGATCGGCGCGATGGACCGGTCGGCGCTGACCAAGCCGTCGGTCAACATGGACATCGGCCAGCGGCATCTGGAACGGCTGCGCGACATGGCGGGCGTGACCGGCGGGCTGCTCCCCAAGGTGATCGCGGCGTATAATGCGGGGCCGAAGCCGGTCGGCGAGTGGAACGCGATCGTCCGCGATGGCGGCGATCCGCTGCTTTATATCGAGAGCATCCCCTATTGGGAGACGCGCGGCTACGTCACCACGGTGCTGCGCAACTATTGGATGTACGAGGCGCAGAACGGCAAGAAGGCGTCGCCCAGCCGGACCGCGCTGGCGCAGGGCATGTGGCCGCGCTTCCCGGGCCTGCCCGGCGCGAGTGCGATCCGGATGAACGCGCGACCGAGCGGCAGCGCGAGCGCGAGCACCGCTACGGTCGCCGCACCGACCGCCAGCCAGGCGATCGCCGTCCGTGCCGATTGATCCCGATGCGGTGTTCCTGCCGGTGCGGATCGCGGTCCTCACCGTGTCCGACACCCGCGGGCTTGCCGAGGATCGATCGGGCGATACGCTGATCGAGCGGCTCGGGGCTGCGGGTCACGTCCTCGCCGACCGCGCTATCGTGCGTGACGATGTCGCTGGAATCGTGGCGCGGCTCCAGGGATGGATCGCCGATCCTGCGATCGACTGCGTCATCACCACCGGCGGCACCGGCGTGACCGGGCGCGACGTCACGCCCGAAGCGGTCGAGCAGGTCGCGACCAAGATGATCCCGGGCTTTGGCGAGTTGTTCCGGTATCTCAGCTTCGCCAAGATCGGCACCTCGACCGTCCAATCGCGCGCCTGTGCGTGCGTGGCGGAGGGCACCTATGTGTTCGCGCTGCCCGGGTCGACGGGCGCGGTGAAGGATGGCTGGGACGGGATCCTGCGCGAGCAGCTCGATAGCCGGCACCGGCCGTGTAATTTCGTGGAGTTGATGCCGCGGTTGATGGAGCGGTAATTCCGCTGGCAAGTCGGCGGTGCTGCGCGCTACGCTAGCCGCCCTGCCTCGCTAGCCACCCCGGTATGATCACCACCCCGGCGTAGGCCGGGGCCCAGGTGGGAGGGCGTCGGTAACGGAACGCCGTCCCCGGCTACGCTCGTCTCCCAACTGGGCCCCGGCCTACGCCGGGACGGTAGAAAGGTGACGCCGGCAAGCGCTCGGCAGGCAGGTGACGCCGTCGACGGTTAAACCCCTACCCACCCCCCCTCCTCCACCTGTCCCGATCCGGCGACAATTGCCGGCTCGCCTAAATCGTTGAGCGAGGTTAGGAAGCGGGCGATGCTGCGTATCGACGAGAATTGCCGGGCCGTGGCGCGTGCCGACAAGCTGACGGTGATCGTCGACGCGGCGCGCTATTTCGCGGTCGCACGGCAGGCGCTGATCGAGGCGGAGCAGCGGATCATGCTGATCGGCTGGGATTTCGATGCGCGGATCGTGCTCGACGCCGACGCGACCGAGGGTCCGATCAAGGTCGGCGACTTCCTGCTGTGGCTGGTCGAGCGCAACCCCAAGTTGAACCTCTATCTGCTGCGCTGGGACCTGGGCGCGATCAAGTCGCTGTTTCGCGGCACCACGATGATCTCGCTGCTGAAGCTGATGCGGCATCCGCGCATTCATGTGCGGCTCGACGGGCATCACCCGACCGGTGCGTCGCATCACCAGAAGATCGTGTGCATCGACGATTGCCTCGCCTTTTGCGGTGGGATCGACATGACCGACGAGCGCTGGGACACGTGCGATCACCGCGACGACGACCCGCGCCGGTTGAGCGCGAGCGGCAAGCCGCACAAGCCGTGGCACGACGCCACCACCGCGGTTGCAGGTCCGGCCGCTGCGGCGCTTGCGGAAATCTGCCGCGAGCGCTGGCTGCTCGGGACCGGCGAGACGCTCGCGCCGATCGTCACCGGGCGCAATTGCTGGCCGGCGGCGCTCGACCCAATGTTCGAGAACATCGAGATCGGCATCGCGCAGACTAGGCCTGAGATGCCGACCGAGGCGGGGCTGCTCCAGATCGAGACGCTGTTCCTCGACCAGATCGCCGCGGCCCGACGTCACGTCTATTGCGAGAGCCAGTATTTCGCATCGCGGCGGATCGCCGAGGCGATCGCGCGGCGGCTGGATGAGCCAGACGGGCCCGAATTCGTGATCGTCAATCCGGTCACCGCGCAGGGCTGGCTCGAGCCGCTGGCGATGGACACCGCGCGTTCGCGGCTGATGGAGGCGCTGAAGCGGCGCGACCGTCACGGACGGCTGCGGATGTATCATCCGTTCACCGCGGGCGGGACGCCGATCTACGTTCACGCCAAGCTGACGATCGTCGACGACAAGCAGTTGCGCGTTGGATCGGCGAACATGAACAACCGGTCACTGCGACTCGATACCGAGTGCGACCTGATCGTGCTGGCGGACGACGCGGCGACCTCGACGACGATCCTCGACGTCCGGCACCGGTTGCTGGGCGAGCATCTCGACGTGTCGCCGGAGACGGTCGCGGCAACGATTGCGGCGCAAGGCTCGCTGATCCGCGCGGTCGAGTCGCTGCGCGGCGACGGGCGTTCGCTGCGGCCCTACGAGCCGAAGGATCTCGCGGGAATCGAGAAGTGGCTGGCGGATAACGAGGTGCTGGACCCCGAAGGTCCCGAGGAGATGTTCGAGGGGCTGAGCAAGCGCGGGCTGTTCCGGGGACGATTGCGGCGACGCTGATCTATAGCTTCGTTCTTGCTATGTTCCGATCGATCGGTTACTTGGCGGCATGGCGACCAACCGTCCGGTTCGTGGTGCGACGATCAACCTGGCAAGCGCCCGGTTCGGCTTGCCGCACGACGAGGCCGATGGCGACTGGCTCGACGCACGCGACCTGATCGACGGCGAGGCGCCGCGGCTGCGCACGACCGTCACGACCGAGACGCCGCGGACGATCATCAGCCGCAACGCGTCGCCCGACATCGGGTTCGACCGGTCGATCAATCCATATCGGGGGTGCGAGCATGGCTGCATCTATTGCTTCGCGCGGCCGACACACGCGTATCTGGACCTGTCGCCGGGGCTCGACTTCGAAAGCCGGCTGTTTGCCAAGCCGTCCGCTGCGGCGCTGCTGCGCGCCGAGCTCGCCAAGCCCGGCTATGTGGTGCGACCGATCGCGCTCGGCACCAACACCGATCCGTATCAGCCGATCGAGCGCGAATGGCGGATCACCCGGTCGATCGTCGAGGTGCTGGCGGAGGTCGGCCACCCGCTGACGATCACGACCAAGTCGGACCGGGTGGTGCGCGACATCGACCTGCTCGCGCCGATGGCGGCGAAGGGGCTCGCGGCGGTGGCGATGTCGATAACCTCTCTCGATCCGCTGGTCGCGCGGACGATCGAGCCACGCGCGCCGCATCCGGAAAAACGGCTGGCGGCGGTACGTCGTCTGGCGGACGCGGGCGTGCCGACCTTCGTGTCGATCGCGCCCGTGATCCCCGCGATCACCGATCACGAGCTGGAGGCGCTGGTCGATCGCGCGGCGGCGGCGGGCGCGCGGGGCGTGTTCTACATACCCGTACGCCTGCCGCACGAGGTCGCGCCGTTGTTCAAGGCGTGGCTCGACGAACACTATCCCGATCGGGCCGGCAAGGTGATGGCGATCATTCGATCGCTGCGCGGCGGGCGCGACAACGATCCCGACTTCTTCTCGCGGATGCGCGGCAGCGGGCCGTGGGCGGAGCTGTTGAAGACGCGGTTCCGGATCGCGTGCCGCAAACATGGCTTCGATGGCATGCGGATGGACCTGCGCACCGACCTTTTTCGCGCGCCGAAAGGACCGCAGGGCGAGCTGTTCTAGCGGATCGTCGTCGCGTGCGGCGAGTTGGTGACAGGGTGCGGTGCGGTTATCGCACGAGGAGACAGTGATGGGCGAGGACGACGCGAGCAAGCCGGAGACCGTCGAAGAGGATGGCACGGGCGGACCCGAGGAGTCGGGTGCGGGCTATGGTAACAATGCGGGGTATCAGGGCGGGGCGGATGCCGGTGACGACGGCGGAGCGGATGCCGGTGACGAGGGCGTCGACGGTAATCCCGAGGGCGGTAAGGGCGCGGACTGAGGGTTTGCGATTGGTGAGGCGGTGTGCACCGCACGTTGTCCATTTAGAGGTCAAATCCTCCACTCGTGACGCGGGACACGTCCAAACTCCATGCCATTCCGACGCGAATAGTGCAGCGCAACGCCGCTTGTGCTCCCGCGAAGGCGGGAGCCCAGTACTGGGTCCCCGCCTCCGCGGGGACACAAGGAGGTATGCGTCGCACAAGAATGAGCGCTGACTTGATTCCGGATCCCCCCCCGCTAGCGGGATCCAGGGCCCAGTCCGGGTTGACCGGGCGACTAGGGCGCGCTCCCGTTCCGCCCGATACGGTCTCCCTATGCCGCCTCCAACCGAAAATCCTTGTACCGCTCCCTAAGCGCTGTCTTCAGCAGCTTGCCCGTCGCAGTATGCGGTAGCGTGTCGACGAACTCGATCGCGTCGGGCAACCACCATTTGGCGACGTGCTGCGACAGGTGCGCGACGATCTCCTGCGGGGTCACGGTCGCGCCGGGCTTACGGACGACGAGCAGCAGCGGGCGCTCGTCCCATTTGGGGTGGCGGATGCCGATCGCGGCGGCTTCGGCGACCCCGGCGCACCCGATCGCGGCATTCTCCAGTTCAACCGAGCTGATCCATTCGCCGCCCGACTTGATCACGTCCTTCGACCGGTCGGTGATCTGCATCGTGCCGTCGGCATGGAGCACCGACACGTCGCCGGTGTCGAACCAGCCATCGGCGTCGACTGCGTCGGCCTCGGCGCCGAAATAGCGCTTCACCACCCAAGGTCCGCGGACCTGCAAGCGACCCGCGGCGACGCCGTCGCGCGGCAACACGATTCCCTCGTCATCGACGATGCGCAATTCGATGCCGAACGGGACGCTGCCCTGCTTGCAGATCAGGTCGAGCCGCTCGTCATGCGTCATGTCGCGCCAATGCGGCGGTTCGCAGCCCGCGGTGCCGATCGGCGATGTCTCGGTCATGCCCCAGAGATGCTTGACCGTCGCGCCCATCCCCATGATCCGCTCGATCATCGCGCGGGGCGCCGCGGAGCCGCCGATCGTAACCTGGCGGAGGTGGCGCGGTTGATCGCCCGTGGCGTCGATATGGCCGAACATCGCGAGCCATACCGTCGGCACGCCCGCGGAGTGGGTGACCTTCTCGTCGTTCATCAGGCGGCACAGCACCGCAGGGTCGTTGACCGCGGAGTACACGATCTTGGCACCGGCGAGCGCGCAGGCGAAGGGCAGGCCCCAGGCGGCGGCGTGGAACAGCGGCACCACGGGCAGGACCACGGCGGAGGGCGACAGGTCGAACACCCAGGGCGCGACCTCTGCCATCGCGTGGATCATCGTCGAGCGGTGTTCGTAGAGCACGCCCTTCGGATTGCCGGTGGTGCCGCTGGTGTAGCAGAGCATGCACGGATCGCGCTCGGGGCCCTCGACCCAGGCATAATCGCCGTCCTCGCGGTCGATCAGCGCGGCGAAGCCGTCGGGGCCGAGATCGTCGAACGCGACGAAGTGGCGGATGCTCGTCCATTGCGCCCGGAGCCGATCGACGATCGGCTGGAACGCGACGTCGTAGAACAGCACCTGATCTTCGGCATGGTTGGCGATGTATACCAGTTGCTCGTCGAACAGCCGCGGGTTGATGGTGTGGATGACGCCGCCCATCCCGATCGCGCCGTACCAGGCGACGAGATGGTGCGCGTGGTTCATCGCCAGCGTCGCGACGCGGTCGCCCGGACGGACGCCGAGCCGTTCGAGCGCCTGGGCGAGCTTGCGCGAATCGCGCGCGACGCCCGCCCAGTCGGTGCGGGTCTGGCGACCGTCGGCCCAATGGCTGACGAGCTCGCGCCGGCCGTGCTCGCGCGCCGCGTGATCGATCAGCCGGGGTACTCGAAGTTCGAAATCCTGCATTCCGCCCAGCATGGTCATCCTCTCGCGGCGCGTTGTTGCGCCTACCCTATGCAGGATGGCGGGAGTGACGCCTGGGGGCAATCCCGTGGGTGTGAGGAAATGTTGCGGTGGTGGGCGGCGAGCCCAACCTCGCTAGCTACCACCCCGGCGTAGGCCGGGGCCCAGGTGGGAAGGTTGCTGTAATGAAGCGCAGCAATCGCCAATCGGCGTCTCCCACCTGGGCCCCGGCCTTCGCCGGGGTGGAGGTGGGAGCGGGGCGTCCGGGCTCATCCCACCAATTGCAGGCGGGTCTCCGATGTCTTGAACGTCACGCTTTCGACGCCCGGCAGGCGTTCGAGGTGCCCCGCCAGCTCGCCGTCGAGCAGGAAGTCGCGGCCGAGCAGCATCGTCGCCTCGCCCCCCGCCAGCCGGGTGCGGACGCGGACCTCGCCCCGGGCGCCGCGGTGGTCTGCGAGCAGGCCGCCGAGCGCGGGAAAGGCGGTGGCGTCATGGACGACGATCTCGACGACGAACCGCGCGGTGGAGGCGAGGCTCTCGAACGGCTGGATGCGCTTGATCGACACCCGCGGGGTGTCCTCGCCTGGTCGGCGATCGAGTTCGACGGTTGCAAGGCCGCAACCACCCGCTCGTGCGGCGTCCTCAAGGTCCTTGGCGACCGCATCGTCGAAGCAGGTCGCAACGAACTGGCCGCTGGCATCGGACATCGTCGCCATCAGGTAACGCCGCCCGCGCGCGGAGGTGCGCCAGCGCGCATCCTCGACCAGCACCGCCATCATCGCGCCCGCGCGCGTGCCGTTGTCGGGGATGTGCAACTCGCCGAGCGCGGTGAACTGCCGCGCGCCGTGCATCCGCGCGAGATGGGCGTGACGATCGACCGGATGCGACGAGAAGTAGAAGCCAAACGCCTCCTTCTCTTGCTCCATCCGCTGCGCCAGCGTCCAATGGACCGATTGCGGCAGCTTGATCGTGTCGCCCGCGACATCGGCCGCGCCGAACAGCCCGCCCTGCCCGCTGGTCCGGCCCTCATGGGTGCGTGCGGCGACCGCGAGGATCGTCTCGGCGGTGGCATGGATGCCGGCACGGTTGGCGTCGATCGAATCGAACGCGCCGCCTGCGGCGAGGGTCTCGAGCTGGCGCTTGTTGATCAACCGCGGATCGACCCGGGTGGCGAGATCGTCGAGGCTGCGGAAGGAGCCGCTGGCGTCGCGCTCTGCTACCAGCTTGTCCATCGCGCCCTCGCCGACCGACTTCAGCGCCGCAAGCGCGTAGCGCACGGCCAGCAACTCGTTCCCGTCCTCATCGCGGCCGGTGGCCTCGACGTCGAACTCGGCGCCGCTGGCGTTGATGTCTGGGCCGAGCAGCGCGATCCCCATGCGGCGCGCGTCGTCGACGAAGATGCCGAGCTTGTCGGTCTGCGCCATGTCGTAGCACATCGACGCGGCGTAGAATTCGTGCGGGTGATGCGCCTTCAGCCACGCGGTCTGATAGGCGAGCAGCGCATAGGCGGCGGCGTGGCTCTTGTTGAAGCCGTAGCCCGCAAACTTGTCGATCAGGTCGAACAGCGCGTTCGCCTCGGCCGGCTTGATGCCGTTGACGGTCGCACATCCCTCGACGAAGCCGGCGCGCTGGGCGTCCATCTCCGCCTTCACCTTCTTGCCCATCGCGCGGCGCAACAGATCGGCGCCGCCCAGGCTGAAGCCGGCGAGCACCTGCGCGGCCTGCATCACCTGTTCCTGATAGACGAAGATCCCGTAGGTCTCGGCCAAAATCGGTTCGAGCAGCCGGTGCGGATAGGCGATCGGCTCCTGCCCGTTCTTGCGGCGGCCGAAGCTGGGGATGTTGTCCATCGGGCCGGGGCGATAGAGCGAGACGAGCGCGATGATGTCGTTAAAATTGGAAGGGCGGACCGCCGCCAGCGTGCGGCGCATGCCCTCGGATTCGAGTTGGAACACGCCGACGGTGTCGCCCTTCTGGAGCAGCGCATAGACGCCCTCGTCTTCCCATTCGAGCGCATCGAGATCGACGACGATGCCGCGCTTGGCGAGCAGCTTCAGCGCCTTTTGCAGGACCGACAGCGTCTTCAGGCCGAGAAAGTCGAACTTCACCAGCCCGGCGCCCTCGACATATTTCATGTCGA
>NZ_CAXTEM010000070.1:0-11945 GCF_964243315.1 uncultured Sphingomonas sp.
GTCGGCGGCGATCCATTCGGGATCGTTGACCGCGTCGGCGACGACGACGATCTCGGACGGGCCGGCGACCATGTCGATGCCGACGACGCCGTAGACCTGGCGCTTGGCCTCCGCGACCCAGGCGTTGCCGGGGCCGGTGATGACGTCGACCGGCGCGATCCGGCCGGCACCGTAAGCAAGCGCGGCGATCGCCTGCGCGCCGCCGATGCGCCAGACCTCGTCGACGCCGGCGAGATGCGCGGCGGCGAGGACGAGCTGGCTGATCGCGCCGCCGGGGGTGGGCGTGACCATCACCAGCCGCTCGACCCCTGCGACTTTGGCGGGGATCGCGTTCATCAGCAGCGACGACGGGTAGGCCGCGCGGCCGCCGGGGACGTAGATGCCGGCGGCGTCGACCGCACGCCAGCGGGCGCCGAGGCGGACCCCGGCGGCGTCGGTGAAGGCGCTGTCTTCGGGGCGCTGCTTCTCGTGATAGGCGCGGATGCGGGTGGCGGCGAGTTCAAGCGCGGCGCGAAGGTCCGGGTCGAGCGCGGCGAAGGCGGCGGCACAGGTTTCGGCGGGGATCGCCCAGCCGGTCTGGTCGAGATCGTGGCGGTCGAGGTCGCGGGTCAGCGCGCGGATGCCGGCTTCGCCTTCGTCGCGGACGCGGCGGATGATTGCGGCGACATCGCGGGCGACGTCGGTGTCGGTCTCGCGGCGGTCTTCCACCAGCGCGGTGAAGGCGGCGGCAAAGTCTGGGTGGGTGGTGGTGAGTTTGATCACATCCCCCTCCCGCTTGCGGGAGGGCTTAGGGGAGGGGCTGTCCGCGAGTCATGCAGATGCGTTAGACCCACAGGCCCTCCCCCGACCCCTCCCGCGAGCGGGAGGGGGGAAGAAGGCGAAGCCGACGACATAGTAGCAGCGCGCCTGAACGCCTCGACCAGCGGCACGACTTCGGCGCGGGTCTTCATCGCGGCGCGGTTCACCGCGAGGCGGCTGGTTACCTCCGCAATCACCTCGACCTCGACCAGGCCGTTTTCCTTCAGCGTCCGGCCCGACGAGACCAGATCGACGATCCGCGGCGCGAGGCCCAGCGTCGGGGCGAGTTCCATCGCGCCGTTGAGCTTGACGCATTCGGCCTGCACCCCGCGCGCGGCGAAATGCGCGGCGGTGACGTGGGGGTATTTGGTGGCGACGCGGACGTGGCTCCAGCCGCGGGGGTCATCGGTTGCGGCCATGTCGGCGGGCTCGGCGACCGACAGGCGGCAATGGCCGATGCCGAGGTCGACCGGCGCGTAAAGTTCGGAATAGGCGAATTCGGCGAGCACGTCCGACCCGACGATGCCGAGCTGCGCGGCACCGTGCGCGACGAAGGTGGCGACGTCGAACGCGCGCACCCTGATCAGCTCGATGCCGGGATCGTCGGTCGCGAAGCGCAGCGCGCGGCTGTCCTCGTCCGAAAACGCGGCCTCGGGGTGGATCCCGGCCGCGGCGAGCAGGGGCAATGCCTCGGCGAGGATGCGCCCTTTTGGGACGGCGATGATGATCGGTCGGGTCATAGGAGCCGGGGCTTTACTTGGGCGCTCGGGTGGGCGCAACACGGGCCGACGGCGGTAGTCGACGGGGGTATGAGGCGATGGCGAGCGAGACCGATAACCGCGCGGCGTTCACGATCCAGGCGGGCTATTGCCGTGCGATGGGCGCGCCGGTGACGACGCGGATCTCGGACGCGCTGGCGACCGCGCTGGACCGCGACTCCGCAACCGGGCGCGCGGTGCTGGACTGGGCGGGCGAGCCGGTGGCGGATGCGCTGGCGTTGCGGCTGATCGGCGGGCTGCATGCGCTGCACCGTGCGGGCGCTGACGCGGCGCTCTCGCGGGTGTTCGCGGGGCAGGTGACCTGGCCGGGTGAGGTCGCGGCGGTGCTGAAGGATGCGCTGGTGCGGCACGATGCGGCACTGCTGCCGTGGCTGGACGGGCCGCCGCAGACCAACGAGGCCGGGCGATCGGCGGGGCTGATGACGGGGTTGCTGCATCCGTGCGCGCGGTTCGGGCCGCGGGTGGAGCTGCTGGAGATCGGATCTAGCGCGGGGCTGAACCTGTTGATCGATCGCTATCGGTTCGATCTGGGCGGGGTCACGGCCGGGCCCGTTGATGCGACGGTAACGATCCGGCCCGAGTGGCGCGGGGTGGCGCCTCCAGCCGCTCCGGTCGAGATCGTCGGGGTGCGCGGGGTCGATATCGCGCCGGTCGACGTCACCGACCCAGTGCAGGCGGCGCGGCTGGAGGCGTATGTGTGGGTCGACAATGTCGAGCGCCAGGCTCGGTTGGCGCAGACGATCGCGCTGGTGCGCGAGCACGGCGTTTCGCTGGCGGCAGGGGATGCGGCGGACTGGATCGAGGCGCGGCTCGCCGAGCCGCAGGCGGCGGGGGTGACGCGGGTGCTGATGCACTCGGTGGTGTGGCAGTATATCCCGGCCGAGCGCCGCGAGCGGATCCGGGTGGCGATGGACGCGGCGGGCGCGCGGGCGACGGCGGAGCGGCCGCTCGGCTGGGTGATGATGGAGCCGAACCGCGACCTCCACCGCCACGAGGTGCGGGTGCGGGGGTGGCCGGGCGAACGGCCGATGGAGCTGGTAGCTTTGACCCATGCGCATGGCGCGTGGGTGGAGGGGCAGGCGGCGCCGTACGAGACGCGGGATTATGTCATGCGGCGGGGGGCTTATGAGGGGTGAGGGAGATCAGTAGCACCATGTGTCCCCGCGAAGGCGGGGACCCAGTACTGGGCTCCCGCCTTCGCGGGAGCACAAAAGGGTTGCGAGGAGCGCGTGGCAAACAGCGTATCCACTCGACGAGATAGAACCCGACGCGATCCGGTGTCGCTGTTTGGCGTCGTTAGCGGGACCCCGGATCAAGTCCGGGGTGACGGAGGAAGGCCTAAACTCCCCAGTCGCGCATCGCCTTGACCACCGCCGCGGGGTTCTCCCACGGCACGAAATGCCCCGCATCGACCTTCTCGATGCGCAGGTCGGGGACATAATCCTCCAGCCCCGCGAGCTGGCTCGGCAGCAGCGCCTTGTCGCCCAAGCCCCAGATCACGAGCGTTGGCTGGGTGATCGGGGGGAACGAGCCGTCGAGCCAGATTGGGCGATCGGGGGTTTCGTTCATCGCGGGGACGATGATCGGGCTGGCGCGATACCAGTTGAGCATCGCGGTCATCGCGCCGGGTTGTTCCCATTGGTCGAGATAGACCGGCTTCTCGTCGGCGATCTTCTCGAAGTCGGTGTGCTTCATGAAGCTGCCGTCGAAGAAGGCGGACATGCCGATGCTGGCGATGTGCGCTTCGATATTCGGGTTGCGGAAGGCGGTGATGTACTGGCTGGCCTCGCGCTGGGCGATGTCGTCGAACAGCGTCTTCTGGAAGACGAAGGGATGGGGCGCGTTGACGATGACGAGCCGTGCGACGCGGTGCGGGTTCTGCAGCGCGGCCATCCACGCGATCGCGCCGCCCCAGTCGTGGCCGACCAGGGTGAAGCGATCGATGCCGAAGTTATCGGCGAGCGCGAGCAGGTCCGCGACCATGTGGTCGGGGGTGTAGCTTTCGACGCCTTCGGGCTTGGAGGAGCGGGCGAAGCCGCGCTGGTCGGGCGCGAGGACGAAATGGTCGCGCGCGAGGTCGGGTATGACGTGGCGCCAGGTGCGGTGCGATTCCGGGAAGCCGTGGAGCAGGATTATGGCGTCGTCGCCCTCGCCGGCGACCGCAACGTCGAGGTCGACGCCGGTGGACAGGGCGACGCGGTGGATACCGAAAGCTTCCATGATGTTCCCCTCCCGCTTGCGGGAGGGGCTAGGGGAGGGCCTGTCCGTCTCGCAGCGTTGTTCTGCGTGACATGCCCTCCCCCAGCCCCTCCCGCAAGGCGGGAGGGGAGTAGTTACGGATAGCTTACGGTGTTCGGCATCTCGGGAATCGGGATCCATTCCTGTTCGTCGCCGGGCACGCGGGGGAAGTTGCCGGCCATCCAGGCGCGCTTGGCTTCGTTGATGCGATCGCGGCTGGAGCTGACGAAGTTCCACCAGACGTGGCGCGGGGTGGCGAAGGCGTCGCCGCCGCACAGCATCGCGCGGCCGCCGCTTGCCGAGCGCAGGGTGGCGGCGATGCCGGGACGGAGCACGTAGAGCACCATCGGTTCGAGCGGCACGCCTTCCAGCGTGGCCTCGCCCATCGCGAGGTAGACCGCGCGTTCCTCCGCGGCGGCGTCGATCGGTACGCTGGCGCCGGGTTCCAGCACGATGTCGGCGTAGATCGTGCCGGCGTAGGTCGTGGTCGGCGCGGTGCGGCCCCAGAGCGAGCCCATGATGATCCGGGCGGTCACGCCCTCCGCCTGCAGCATCGGCAGGTCGGCCTTGGCGACATGTTCGAAGGCGGGATCGATCTCCTCCTGCGCCTCGGGCAGCGCGAGCCAGGTCTGGATGCCCGACAGGTCAGGCCCCGCGGCGCGCTCGTCGCCGGGCGAGCGTTCGGAATGGACGATGCCGTGGCCCGCGGTCATCAGATTGACCGCGCCGGGCTCGATCCGCTGGCGGGTGCCGAGCGAGTCGCGATGGTCGATCGCGCCGTCGAACAGGTAGGTGACGGTCGCGAGGTTGATGTGCGGATGCGGGCGGACGTCGATGCCGCCGCCCTGGGGCAGGTGCGCCGGGCCCATCTGGTCGAAGAACAGGAACGGACCGACCATCGTCCGCGCCTTGCTGGGGAGGGTGCGGTGGACCTTGAAGCCGCCGAGGTCGTGGGTGACCGGGGTGATCGTCTGGAGAACGAAGTCATCGAGCATGAAGCGGGTCCGTCTGGGCGAGTAAGGTAGCGAGATCAGCGGGATAATAGGTTTCTTCGAACGCGGCCAGTTGATCGCGAGCGAACCACTGCCAGCCGTCGAGCACGCGCTTTTCGAGATCGGTCAGCCCGCCGGGGACGACCTCGCACGCGTCGACGTCGACGCGGAAGTAGCGCTCGTCGGCGGTGACCTCCACGCCTTCGAAGGTAAGGAAATCGACGGTGCGTTGCGCGACCTCCGGGCCGCAATCGAGATCGAGGCCGACTTCCTCCCACAACTCGCGGCGGGCGGCGGCGGCGAAGCTCTCGCCGGGATCGACCGCGCCGCCGGGGGTGCACCAGAGCGGCGGGCGATCGGTGGGGGTGAAGCGGAACAGCAGCACGCGTCCCGCGGCATCGACCAGCAGGATGCGCGCAGCGGGCCGGAGACGGCGCGTCATTCGCCGGGCGCGGCGGCGCGGATCGCGAGCGCGTGGATGCGGGTGGCGAGCAGGTCGGCGAGGGCGTGGTTGACGAGCCGCTGACGTGCGACGCGGGAAAGCCCTGAAAAGGCGGTGCTTTCGATGTCGACGCGAAAATGGGTCTCGCCGGTGCCGTCGTCGCCCATGTGCCCGGCATGCATCGCGCTTTCGTTGGCGACGACGAGGTGGGACGGGGCGAGCGCATCGGTGAGTCGGGCGGTGATTTGTTCGGCGACGGGGCCGGTGGCGAGGTCGTTCATCGACCCTATATAGCCCGTTTTGGCAAATGCGGGGAGCCGGTGGCCGGGACGAACGACAAACGCGAGAAACCTTCGCCGCGCTTTCATGGGCGCGTGGCGGGAACGGGACGCGCGTGCATGGAGCCAGGCTGCGAAGAGGCCGGCGAATTTCGCGCGCCGCCGCTGGAGGGCGCGAGCGATTCGCCGGGGCCGCCGCCGTTCCGCTGGTTCTGCCTCGATCATGTGCGGGCGTTCAATTCGCGGTATAATTTCTTTGACGGGATGACAGCGGACGAGATCCACCACGCGCAACGCCCGCTCGCGGGGTGGGAACGCGAGACGCGTGCGTTCGCGCATGCCGGGGGCGACAAGCCGCCAAAATGGAGCGACTTCTCGGACCCGCTCGATGCGATCGCAGCGCGCTTCCGCCGCGAGGTCGCGCCCGAACGCAACGACGGCAAGCCGCTGTCGGGGCAGGACCGCGCGAGCCTGAAGGTGCTGGGCCTGGCAGCGGACGCGGACCGCGGCGCGCTCAGGAAGCGCTATTCGGAGCTGGTGCGGAAGTATCACCCGGACCGCAACGGCGGCGACCGGAGCCACGAGGCGATGCTGCAGAAGGTGATCGCGGCGTATCAGCAACTGCGGCAGGCGCCCGCCTTCGTTTGAGGGGGCGCTCGTAGGAAGCTCGTCTCGTCCCGACGTCCAGCCGAGTCTTCCTTCCCTCGTCAGGCGTCGAGGATCGGGGCGAAGCCGCCATAGATCATGCGCTTGCCGTCGAAGGGCATGTCTTCGGGCGGGGTCTTCATGCGGTCGTCCGCCATGACGGCCGCCCAGCCGGTGTCGCGTGCCGCCTTGGAGGGCCATTCCACCCAGGAGAAGACGGTGGTTTCGTCGGTCTCCGCCTGCACCGCGCGTTTACAGTCGGTGATGGTGCCGTCGGGCACGTCGCTGCCCCACGCTTCGACGACCCGGGTGGCGCCGTGGTCCTGGAACACGATCGCGGCATGTTCCGCTATCGCGCGGTACGCGTCGCGACGATCGTGGCGGACGGGGACGAGGAAGCCGTCGGCATAGCCCATCGCGCCGCCGGCGCCGGCCTCGACGATCGACTCGAACCCCGCATAGATCATCCGCTTGCCGTCGAACGGCATCGAACCCGCGATCGCCTCGAGCCGGGGATCGCTCATCAGCTTTTCGTTGGCGGCATCGCGCGCGGCCTTGTCCGGATATTCCACCCAGGAGAACACCACGACCTCGCTCGCCTCCGCCTGCACGGCGCGGCGGAAGTCGGTGAGCTTGCCGTCGGGGACGTCGTCGCCCCAGGCCTCGACCATCCGGGTGGCGCCATATTCCTTGAAGAGCGGCAACGCGTCGCGCGCGTGCTGGAGGTACGCGTTCTTGTTCGCCGCGGGCACTGCGGCGACGAAGCCGTCGACATAGGTCATGATCGTTGCTCTCCTGCTGGCGGCTCAGGCGGCCGCTTGATCGGTGTAGACGGCGAGGTGGTCGGCCATCGCCTTGCGGTGCGCGGGGCGGGCTTCGCCGCGGGCGACATAGGCGGCGAGGATCGGCCAGGTGTCGAGCACGCCCGTCCCGCGCAGGCCGCCGAGGACCGACACCATCATCAGGTCGCCGACCGTGAAATCGTCGCCGTCGAGCCAAGTCCGGTCGCCGAGCGCGGCGGCGAGATCGTGGAGGCGGGCGTCGAGATCCTCGATCACCTTGGGACGCCGCATCGCCGACCAGGCGCGGTCCGCCTCGAACACGTCGTTGACGGCGAGGCTCATCACGAACGGCTCGACCGAGTTGAGGGCGGCGATCAGCCACTGCACGGCGCGGATCTTCGCGGCGGGGTCGGCGGGGATCAACGCACCACCGGTCTCGCAGATGTGCAGCGCGATCGCGCCCGATTCGAAGATCTCGACGTCGGCGTCCGAATAGGTCGGGACCTGCCCGAAGGGCTGGAAGCGGCGGTGCGCGGGGGATTTCGCATAGGGTGCGTCGATCAGGTCGACGGCATAGGCCTGTCCGACCTCTTCGAACGCCCAGCGCGCGCGGAGATCGCGGACGAAGCCGCGCGCGAACGGCGGGACCCAGGCGAAGGTGGTGATGCGCGGAAGATCGGACATGCTCGTCTCCGTTTGCTCAGGGGTTCAGCCTAGGGATAGGCGGCGCGAACCGCGATCAGCACCGCGGTCAGGGCGAAGGCGGCGAACGCCGCGACAAGATCGCGCCGGATCCGCACCACGATCAGGCGGCTTCGGCTGCGGGAGACGCCGCGAAGGCGGCGAGCGCGGCGTCGACGTCCATGTACATCGGTTCGAAGACATGGCCGTCGAGATCCTCGAAGGCGCGACCGTACATGTAGCCGTGATCCTGCCTGTCGCGGGTCTCGCGACCCCCGCCGGCGATCGCCGCCTCGGTGATGCGGTCGACCCCCGCGCGATCGTCGAACGAGAGGCACAGCAGCGCGGCGCTGGTCGCATGGGTGTCGGCGATCTGCTTGGTCGTGAAAGTGCGGTAGAAATCATGCGCGAGGATCATGATCGTGATCGTGTCCGACCATGCCATCGCGGACGCGTGTTCGTTGCTGAAGCGGGCGTCACGCTCGAACCCTAGCGCGGCGTAGAAGGCGGTGGAGGCTGCCACATCGGCGACCGGCAGGTTCACGAAGATCATCTTCGGCATCGGGAAACACTCCTATTCCGACTCGTCATTTGCAATCGATGCCCCGGATAGTTATCTAAAGCAACTATGAAGTTAGAAAATGTGACCAAGCGTTGGTATGACGATGCGTGCGGAACTGCGCTGGCGCTCGAGCTGGTGGGAGAGCGCTGGGCGTTGCTGGTGGTGCGCGAGCTGATGTACGGGCCGCGGCGGTTCGGCGAGATCAAGGCGAACCTCGTCGGGATCAGCGCCAATGTGCTGACGCAGCGGCTCGAAGGACTGGAGCGCGCCGGCATTCTGGTGCGGCGCAGGCTGCCGCCGCCGGCGTCGGTGCAGGTGTACGAGCTGACCCCCTGGGGACTGGAAAGCGAGCCGATCTTCCAAGAGATGGGGCGGTGGGCGACGCGATCGCCGGCGCACGATCCGATGCTGCCGCTGTCCCCGGCGTCGGCGATGATGTCGCTGCGGACGATGATCGCGGCCGAACGGGAGGACCTCACGCTGACGATCGCGTTCCGCTTCGCCACCGATGCGTTCGTGGCGCGGCTGACACGCGAGGCGCTGGAGATCGAGCGGGGCGAGGTGGATGCCGCCGATCTGGTGTTCGCGTGCGATCCGACGACCTTGGTGCGTATGGTCTACGGAAAATGGCCTATCGCGGAGGCCGAGGCGGCGGGGGTGCTGCGCTTCACGGGCGATCGGGCGCTCGCGGCGCGGTTCATCGCGCTATTCGCGCTCCCTGCGAAGATCGCACCTGCGGTGAATGGTTGAGTAAGGACCGAAGGTTCGCCTAATGCGTTCGACGAACATGAGGCCCAGATGACCGATATCCCGAATACCCAACCCGACAGCCGCGAGACCACGTTGCTCGACGCCCCCGACAAGATGGTGAAGGTCCGCGACGTGTTCGGGCTCGACCTCGACATGGAGGTGCCGGCGTTCAGCGAGGCGGACGAACGCGTGCCCGATCTCGATCCGGCCTATGTGTTCGACGCGGACACCACCCTGGCGGTGCTAGCGGGGTTCGCGCACAATCGCCGGGTGATGGTCCAGGGCTATCACGGCACCGGCAAGTCGACGCACATCGAACAGGTCGCGGCGCGGCTCAACTGGCCGTGCATCCGGATCAATCTCGATGCGCACATCAGCCGCATCGACCTGGTCGGGCGCGACGCGATCGTGCTGAAGGACGGCCAGCAGGTCACCGAGTTCCGCGAAGGGCTGCTACCGTGGGCTTTGCAGACCCCGACCGCGTTGGTGTTCGACGAATATGACGCCGGGCGTCCCGATGTGATGTTCGTGATCCAGCGCGTGCTGGAGACCGAGGGAAAGCTGACGCTGCTCGACCAGAACCGCGTGATCCGCCCCAACCCGTGGTTCCGGCTGTTCGCGACCGCCAACACGGTGGGGCTAGGCGACACCAGCGGACTGTATCATGGCACCCAGCAGATCAACCAGGGCCAGATGGACCGCTGGAACATCGTGGTCACGCTCAACTATCTGCCCGCGGCGGTCGAGGCGCAGATCGTGCTCGCCAAGTCGGGCGAATATGACAAGCCCGACGGCAAGAAGGTGGTCGAGCAGATGGTCCGCGTCGCCGACATGACGCGCAAGGGCTTCGTCAACGGCGACATCTCGACGGTGATGAGCCCGCGCACGGTGATCACCTGGGCGCAGAACGCGCTGATCTTCGGCGATGTCGGCTTCGCGTTCCGGTTGAGCTTCCTCAACAAGTGCGACGAGGCGGAGCGGCCGCTGGTCGCGGAATACTACCAGCGCGTGTTCGGGAAGGATCTGCCGGAGAGCGTGGTGGGGAAGGCTTGAAGCTGGCGCATCTAATGCCCGGTGACTAGATCGAGATGATGACGAAGGCCGACGCCCTTGCCCGCCTGCGCGCCTGCGAACCCGAGCTGCGCCAGCTCGGGATCATTCAATTGTCGATTTTCGGATCGACCGCGCGCGGCGAGCAGCGTTCGGAGTCGGATGTCGATCTGGTTGCGATCTTGGATTATGACCAGGTGGAAAAGCTCGGGCCGTTCGGGTTCTTCGGCATTGAGGATCAGATCGCCGCAATGCTGGGCACCAAGGTCGATCTTGTGACCGAACCGACCCGCAAACCGCGGCTACAGGCAGAAATCGATCGCGACCGCGTTCATGTATTCTGATCGCGTTCGGCTGTCGCTTGCCGACATCGTCGATGACGCCGACCGGGTCACGTCGTTCATCGACGGAATGGATGTCGAAATGTTTACGAACGATGAGCGTACCTTGCTAGCCGTCGAGCGGCTGTTCCAGCGGATCACCGAGGCAGTCATCCAGATCGGACCAGACGACATGGCACGGATCGGGACGGACCTCCCCGTCAAGAACATACGCGATTTCGGCAATCGCCTCCGGCACGATTATCGTAACATCGATCCGGCGCTGTTGCTGCGTACCGCTCAGACGAGCTTGCCCGTGCTTCGGCAAGCCGCTGCCCGCGCATTGGAAAACTGATGGCGAACGAAACACCTCTCGACCGGTTCAAGGCCGTTCTCGCCGGCACGGCGCGCGCGATCGCGGAGGAGCCGGAGGTCGAACTCGCCTATACCGCGGATGCACCGGTGCAGTCGGGCAAGCATATCAAGGTGCCGATGCCGGCGCGACAACTGCCCGTCGACCAGGTCGCCGAGGCGCGCGGCTTTGCGGATGGGTTCGCGCTGCGGATGCGGCTCCACGACACCGCGCTCCACGCCAGGGGCGCACCGGGCGAGGCCGTCGCGCGGGCGGTGTTCGATGCGGTCGAGACCGCGCGGGTGGAGGCACTGGGATCGCGTGGTTTCGCGGGGATCACCGGCAATCTGGCGAGTGCGCTCGACGTGCGGTTGCGCTCCGATCCGATCACGCGGGCGCGGACTCGCGAAGAGGTGCCGCTGTCGACCGCGCTGGCGCTGCTGGTCCGCGAGAAGCTGACCGGCGTGGTGCCGCCGGTCGCGGCGGAGGGGGGGATCGCGCTGGTCAGGGGCTGGATCGAGGAGAAGACCGACCTCGACGCCCTGAGCCTCGCGCTCGACGATCAGCGCGCGTTCCAGAGCCTTGCCATGAAGATGCTCGAGCAGCTCGACCTCGTCGAGGGCGATCGAGTCCCCGAGGACAGCGAGGATGACGGCGGCGAGGAAGAGGGTACCGACCAGGAAAGCCAGGAGGACGAGAGCGACGACGGCGACCAGGATGGCGGCGAGGGCGAGGGCGAAGTCGAGGCGCGCGGCGAACAGCGCGAGGCCGAGAACGACGAAGGCGAAGGGCAGGAGCAGGGCGAGAGCGAGCTCGACGACATGGACGGCGAGCCCGGCGACGATGGCGAGGAGGGGATGCAGCCGGTCCGCCCCAACCGCCCGTTCGCCGATCTGAACGCGCAGTTCGACTACAAGGCATGGACGACCCAGTTCGACGAGGTCGTCGCCGCGACCGAGCTGTGCGACGCCGACGAGTTGGCGCGGCTGCGCGGCTACCTCGACCAGCAGCTGGTGCATCTGCAATCGGCGGTGTCGAAGCTCGCCAACCGGCTGCAGCGGCGGTTGATGGCGCAGCAGTCGCGGTCGTGGGATTTCGACCAGGACGAAGGCATGCTCGATGCGGCGCGATTGGCGCGGGTGGTGGTGAACCCGACCCAGTCGCTCAGCTACAAGATCGAGCGCGAGACCGACTTCCGCGACACGGTGGTAACGCTGCTGATCGACAATTCGGGATCGATGCGCGGGCGTCCGATCTCGATCGCGGCGATCTCCGC
>NZ_CAXTEM010000071.1:0-11902 GCF_964243315.1 uncultured Sphingomonas sp.
GCCGCCGCGGTCGCCGCACTGACGCCGGCATCCGCGGACGACTGGAAGGACTTCTCAGGAGCATGATGACGTCAGCCTAAACAAGTCCGTTCGTCCCGAGTAGCCATCGAGTAGCCCGCAGGGCGTGTCGAGATGACGTATCGAAGGACAGGTTGGTGCGCGGAACCTGTACCTCGATACGAGCTCTCGATACGCTCCTTGCAGGAGCTACTCGATCTCTACTCGGCACGAACGGGTGAAGTAGATGCCATCACGCTCGAAGGAACGCGGGAGAACGATCAGGCTAGGGTGCGCTCGAGGCGTGCTCGCTCAGGTCTCGCTGACCAGCAGCTTGTCGATGCGGCGGCCGTCGAGATCGACGACCTCGAAGCGCCAGCCCTGTTCGGTGAAGCTCTCGCCCTCGCCGGGCAGATGCCGGAACGCGGCCAAGGCGAGGCCGGCGACGGTGGCGTAGTCGCGGTCTTCGGGCAGGTCGATGCCGAGGCGTTCGGCGAGGGTGTCGGCGGCCATCGTCCCCGCGACGAGCAGCGATCCGTCCTCGCGCACCACCACCGAGGGGGCGTCGTCGGGATCGGTGTCCGACGCGAACTCGCCGGCGATTGCGGCGAGCAGGTCGGCGGGGGTGACGATGCCTTCGAAATGGCCGTATTCGTCATGGATTAGCGCCATCGGCACCTCGGCTTCGCGAAGCGCGATCAGCGCGTCCATCGCGTCGATCTGGTCGATCACCACCGGAGCCTTACGCATCAACGCGCGCAGGTCGAGCGCCTGGCCACGGAACAGCGCCGCAGCGATGTCGCGCGACTGGACCACGCCGATTACCGCGTCGACCGATCCGTCGGCGACCGGCAGGCGGGTGTGCGGTGTCGCCAGCAATTTGTCGCGGATGCCGTCGGCGTCGAGCGAGCAATCGAGCCAATCGACCTCGGTGCGCGGGGTCATGACCTCGCGGACGGGGCGGTCGGCGAGCCGCACCACGCCCGAGATGATCGTGCGCTCATGTTCCTCGATCACGCCCGATTTCGACGCCTCCGCGACGATCAGGTGGAGTTCTTCCGCGGTGACGTGTTCCTGGGTCTCGCGATCGAGGCGGAGCAGCTTGAAGATGAGCGCGCTGGTGCGGTCGAGCAGCCAGCCGAGCGGCGCGGTGCCGATCGCGAGCCACTGCATCGGCCGGGCGACCAAAGCCGCGATCGCCTCCGGCTTGCGCAGCGCGAACTGC
The DNA here is from genome assembly GCF_964243315.1 of uncultured Sphingomonas sp. Classification (GTDB taxonomy): domain Bacteria; phylum Pseudomonadota; class Alphaproteobacteria; order Sphingomonadales; family Sphingomonadaceae; genus Sphingomonas. Next base: position 1,223 of record NZ_CAXTEM010000071.1, read on the forward strand.
TTGGGGACGAGTTCGCCGATGATCAGCGACGCGTAGGTCGTCAGCCCGATCACCACCGCGAACCCGATCGATCGCGCGGTTTCCGGCGCCAGCCCCGCGGCTTCCAGTCGCAGCGCGGTGGGCATGCCGAGGCTGGACCCCGAATAGGCGCCCGCGACGATGCCGATCAACGTGATCCCGATCTGGACCGTCGACAGGAACTTGCCGGGATCGGCGGCGAGCAGGATCGCCGCGCTCGCGCCCTTGCGCCCGGTCCGCGCCATCGCCTCCAGCCGCGCCTTGCGCGACGACACGATCGCCAGTTCGCTCATCGCGAACACGCCGTTGAGCGCGACCAACGCGAGGATGATCAGGACGTCGATCCAGGGGAAGGGGGGAAGCGGTGCCATCGGCGCGCGCCCGCTTTGCCGCACAACGACCGCCGCGACAACAACTCAGTCGCTAACCTGCGCGAATCCGGGTCGCACCGCTCATCCCCGGTTCAGTGCGGAGGCGGAACAACCCGCCGCCAGCGCGGGTTTGATCCGCCAGTAGCAAAGGGAGAGTTTTTGATGATGTTGAAATCCAGGATCCTGGCCGCAGCCGCGCTCGGCGCGCTGGTCACGACGTCGGCCTGCACCACCGATCCGGAGACCGGTCAGCGCCGCATCTCCAAGACTGCGCTCGGCGGCATCGGCGGTGCGCTTGGCGGTTACCTGCTCGGCGATCTCGTCGGCGGTCGTCGCGACCGGACCGAGAAGATCCTCGGCGCGGGGATCGGTGGGCTCGCCGGCGCCGGAATCGGCGCCTATATGGACAAGCAGGAGCGCGAGCTTCGCGCGCGCACCGCAGGCACCGACGTGCAGGTGACGCGAGAGGGCGACAACCTCGTGCTCAACATCCCGTCGGGCATCACCTTCGCCTATGATAGCGCCGACGTGCAGCCGCAGTTCCAGCGCACGCTGGACCAGGTCGCGAGCACGCTGTCGCAGTACAACCAGACCTATATCGACGTGTACGGCCATACCGATTCGACCGGGAGCGACAGCTACAACCAGACCCTGTCGGACCGACGCGCCACCGCGGTCGCGGATTATCTGTCGAGCCGCGGGGTCCAGACCGCGCGGATCGGCACCCGCGGCTATGGCGAGACCCAGCCGATCGCGTCGAACGACACCGATGCCGGCCGCGCCGCCAACCGCCGCGTCGAGGTGAAGATCGTCCCGATCACGCAGAACGACATGCGTAGCTAACGGCGCGGCTGAGAATGTGACATCGACTTCAATCGTTCGTGCCGAGTAGGGATCGAGTAGCTCCTGCGAGGAGCGTATCGAGAGCCCGTATTGAGGTACAGGTTCCGCGTACCAACCTGTCGTTCGATACGCCATCTCGATACGCCCTGCGGGCTACTCGACGGCTACTCGGGACGAACGGTATAAGTCTGACGTCACGCTAACGCCGCCCAGCAAAGAAATCGCGCAACAGGCCAGCCGCCTCGCCTTCGCCGATTCCGGGATAGACTTCCGGGCGGTGGTGGCAGGTCGGTTGCGCGAAGAAGCGCGGGCCGTGTTCGACCGCGCCGCCCTTGGGATCGGGCGCGCCATAGTAGACGCGGGCGATCCGGGCATGCGCGATCGCGCCGGCGCACATCGCGCAGGGCTCGAGCGTCACCCACAGGTCGCAATCCTCCAGCCGATCGCGCCCCAGCGTCGCCGCCGCCTCGCGGATCACGCGCATCTCGGCGTGGGCGGTGGGATCGGCGAGACGGCGGGGCGCATTGCCCGCCTGGGCGACGATCCGTCCCGCCAAGACGATCACTGCGCCGACCGGCACCTCGCCCGCCGCAGCGGCGTCACGCGCCGCGTCGAGGGCGGCGCGCATGGGAGGGGGCAGCGCGAACATGCCTCGCCCTGCCCCGGCGGGTGCGGGCGGTAAAGTCTATTGGGCGTTGCCCGGGCGTTCGACGTTGACGGTCGGGACCGACACCGTCTTGTCTTCGCGACCGACCGATACGCGTGCGACATCGGCCTTGAAGGTCGGCGCCTGGACGACGCCGGGACTGGTCTGATCGATGTTGATCAGGCCGAAATACATGAGCGCGACCACGACAAGTGCCGCGACCCCGAGCAGGGCGAGAAGCGAGCGCATGATGTTTATCCCCTTTGCGAAACCGATTCGTGATCGTAACAACGCCGCCGGTGCTACGCGGTTGCACCGGCCCCGTCGACGCACAGCTCGGCCCGAAGCTCGACCGAAAGGTTGACGGCGGGCAGGTCAGTCGTTATCGGCGCCCACTTTCCGGGCAACCGAAACTCAGGATAAAACGCATGTCGCGCATTTGCGAGCTGACCGGCAAGGGCCGGCAGGTGGGTCACAATGTTTCCCACGCCAACAACAAGACCAAGCGGGCGTTTCTGCCGAACTTGCAGAACGTGACGCTGATCTCCGATTCGCTCGAGACGAGCGTTCGCTTGCGGGTCTCGACCCACGGCCTGCGTTCGGTCGAGCATAATGGCGGTCTCGACAATTGGCTGGTGAAGACCAGCGACGACAAGCTGTCGCTGCGCTGCCGCCGCCTGAAGCGCGACATCGTGAAGAAGCGCACGGTCGCCGCCGCATAAGCGGTTCGACTGCGGATCGTTCGGCTCGCCGCTCCATCCGGGGCGGCGAGCCGTCGGCGTTTCTATGGTCTCCGCTCCAGGCGAAACTTCAGCAGCAGGCTGCGCTCGAGCAGGGACTGGTTGTCGTCCGACACTAGCCAGAGGATCGTCGACGAACCCTCGCGGGTGACCGCGATACCTTCGAAATTGTCGTGGATGAGCGGCGCCGCGAGCGTGGCGACGATCGTCGGTCGTGCCACCGCGCCGCTGCGCAGGTCCGCGGCGGCGACCCGCGTGACGATCGTCGTGAACCGGAACGGCAGCGTGAAGCGGCGCTCCAGCACGAGCAGGTCGCCGCCGGGTAGCGCCACCGCGTCGGCCACATCGAAGTCGCGATGCACCATGTAGGTGAAGCGCCGCGGTACGATCCCCTCGAGCGGATCGCGCGCGAAGATCAAGCCTTCACGACTGTTCTTCCTGGCGGCGGCGCTACCCGACCACGATCGGCGTGGCACCCGCGCCTCCTCGCTGATCGCGACGAAGCGTCCGTCGGGCAGCATCGCCATGGCTTCGGCACCGCCGTTCGACGGCCAGCCCCGCATCGCGGGGGGCGCGACTCGGCCGTCGGTATGGGCGAGGTCGGCGGAGTAGCGCCAAATTTGGTTGGCGCGCTCGAATCCGACCCACAGCTTGTCGCGCGCGGGATCGACGATAAGCGATTCGCTGTCGCGCTCCCGCTTGTCCCAACCGGTGCCTGGGCCCGCCGGCAGATCTGCGCCGACCACATCATGGAGACGCCAGTCGCGTCCCAACCGGAACCGCAGCAGGTTGCCGCTGTCGCTGAGCAGGGTGAACCGATCGCCCGCAACCGCGATCGCCGAGAAGCCGCCGAACCCGCGTACCCGGCTCGACAGGCTGATCCCGCCGAGGAAGGTCATGGCACCGACGCGGACGCGGCCGGGATCGTGCGGATCGAGCCGGGCGGGCGACGTGCTCACCGCAACGCGAGCGGGATAGGAGGCGATGCGCTCCTCGCCGGTCCAGCCGGGCACGATCAGCAGCACGCACAGGATGACGAAGAGGATTCGCACGCCGCCTCATAAGGTGGATCGCCGCGGGCGACAGCATGAACCAACGATAACGAGCGCATTCAGGGTCGGCTCAATGCGACTCGGGCAAAAGCTCTCCATCGACGGTGATCGCCGGGTTCTTCGGAACCAGCGCCACCCGGATTTTCCAAGGGAGAAGACCGATGTTCAAGAAACTGTCCCTCGCCGGTGCCGCTCTCGCCATGGGCGCCGCCGCCATCGTCCCCGCGACCCCGTCGCTCGCCCAGCGCGGCGGCTATTACGGCGACCGTTACGAGCGCAGCTACGAACGTCGCGGCTACGACAATCGCCGCTACGACGATCGGCGTGGCTATGACGACCGCCGCTACAACCGCAGCAACCGTAACCGCGGCTGCAGTAACGGCGACGGCGGCACGGTAATCGGCGCGATCGCGGGTGGCCTGCTCGGCAACACCGTCGCAGGTCGTGGTGACAAGCTTCTCGGCACGGTGATCGGCGGCGCCGGCGGCGCACTCGCCGGCCGGGCGATCGATAAGTCGGGTAATCGCGGATACTGCCGCTGATCGGCGGCAGTTGAGTATCCCTCACGTTGCGTATCGAGGGTGGAGGGTCGGTCCGAAAGGGCCGGCCCTCCTTTTCGTCCGTTTGCGGAGAGCGGCGAAGCCGCTGCACCGAAGCGGACCGGCCGGCGGTCGGCACGACCGTCCGACGAGACCGCGGCTTCGCCATGGTGGCTGATTGATTGCCGACCTTGCGAACGCGGAGGCTGTCTAGTCTTACATCACAGACGCGACGACGGCTAAGCCGCCGTCGGTCGGGTCGGCTGGGCCGCCCGCCGGCCGTGCCGGGCGCTGCTGCGCACCGGCGCGTAGACGCGCCTGCGCCCGTCAGTACATGTGCTGCCCGCCGTTGATGCTCAGCGTCGACCCGGTCACGAAACCCGCCTCTTCCGAACACAGGAACGCGACGCCGCGGGCGATTTCCGAGGCCTGGCCAAGGCGGCCGACCGGAATCTTGGCGACGATCTTCTCCAGTACGTCGGCGGGCACCGCGGCAACCATGTCGGTGTCGATATAGCCCGGCGCGATCGCGTTCACGGTGACGCCGGTCTTTGCGCCTTCCTGCGCCAAAGCCTTGGTGAAGCCGTGGATGCCCGATTTCGCGGCGGCGTAATTGACCTGTCCATATTGCCCGGCCTGGCCGTTGATCGATCCGATATTGACGATCCGCCCCCATTTGCGCTCGCGCATGCCGGGGAAGGTCGCCTTCGCCATGTTGAAGCAGCCGCCCAGATTGGTGTCGATCACTTCCTTCCACGCTTCGTAGGTCAGCTTCATGATGGTGCCGTCGCGGGTGATGCCCGCGTTGTTGACGACCACGTCGATCGGCCCGAGCTCTGCAGCGACCTGCACGCACCCCGCCTGGCACGCGTCGTAATCGGCGACGTCCCATTTGAAGGCACGAATGCCGGTGCGATCGGTGAAGGCCTTGGCGCGTTCGTCGTTGCCGGCATAATTGGCGGCGACGGTCATGCCGGCCTCGTGCAGCGCCAGGCTGATCGCCTCGCCGATCCCGCGTGTACCACCCGTAACGATTGCGACCCGTGCCATGCATACTCTCCTGACGTCGTTTTGCCGCAGGCTAGGCGGAGCGCACCCAGCCTTCAAGCTCGCGTGCGAGCAATCGTCTCAACATCGTCATTCCCGGTTCGCTGTCGTTGAGGCAAGGCAGGTAAGCGAAGTCGATGCCGCCCGCGTCGACGAACGATTCGCGCCCGCGAATCGCGAGCTCCTCCAGCGTTTCGAGGCAGTCGGCGGAGAAGCCGGGCGCGATCACCACGACCTTCTTCTTGCCGCTGCGCGCCAGCTCTTCCAGCGTCTCGTCGGTCGCGGGGCCGAGCCACTTCGCGGGGCCGAAGCGCGACTGGAAGGCGATCACCAGATCGCGGCCCATCGCCTCGCCGAGCAGTCGGGCGGTCTTCTGGCAGTGGCAATGATAGGGGTCGCCCAGCTGCAGCGTCCGCTTGGGCATGCCGTGGAAGCTGGCGACGATCGCATCGGGTTCGAAATCGAGCGTCGCGAGGCCGGCCTCGAGCGAAGTCTTCAGCGCGTCGATATAGCCGGCGTCGTCGTGGTAAGGCGGCAGCGTCCGGATCGCGGGCTGCCAGCGCATTCCGGCGAGCACCGCGAAGGCCTTGTCGTTGGCGGTCGCTGTCGTCGCCGCGCAATATTGCGGATAAAGCGGCGCCAGCAGGATGCGGTCGCATCCTGCTGCCTTCATCGCCGCGAGCCGATCGGGGATCGACGGATTGCCGTAGCGCATCGCCCAGTCGACCGTGACGCCCGCGCCGAACGCGCCTTGCAGCGCCTCGCTCTGCGCGCGGGTGATCGCAGCGAGCGGCGAGCCGTCCTCGCGCCAGACCAGGCCGTACGCGTGCGCCGATTTCTTGGGGCGAGTGTTGAGGATGATCCCGCGCAGGATCGGCTGCCACGCGATCGCGGGAAGCTCGACCACTCGGCGGTCGGACAGGAATTCGCCAAGATAGCGTTTGACCGATCGGGCATCGGGACCGTCGGGGGTGCCGAGGTTGATCAGCAGCACGCCGATGCGCGGCGGTACGATGGGCGGATGGTTTGCAGGCGGGATCATCGTCCCGGCCTAGGCGATGATCGGCGGCGCCTCAACCGACCCGCAGCGGCAATCGCCTGATCCGCCGCCCGGTCGCGGATTGCAGCGCGTTGGCGATCGCGGGCGCGACCGCGGGAACGCCGAGATCGCCGACTCCGCCGGGTGCGTCATCGCTGCGGAGGAACTCGACCGTGATGTCGGGCGTGTCATCGAGCAGCGGCAGGTCGAGTCCCGCGAATCCGCGCGTGGTCGGCAGGTTGCGCGCGACTGCGGTCGAGGCGCCGAGTGCGGCGGCCATGCCGAACAACAGCCCGCCCTCGATCTGCTGGCGGACCAGGTCGGGGTTGATCATTCGCCCGCAATCGACCGCGGCGACCAGCCGGTCGACCTTCATGCGTCCGCCGTCGCCGACCTGCGCCTCCGCCAGCACCGCGATGTAGCTGCCGCGAAACGCGTGGCAGGCGATGCCCTGCGCGCTGCCCCGCACCCCGCCATCCCATCCGCCCAGCGCCGCCGCGGTCGAGAGGCACCGCGCGAGCCTGACCTGCCCGCCGAGCATGCCGATCCGGTAGGAGAGCGGCTCGGCCGACGCCGCCTGTGCGAGTTCGTCGATGAAGCATTCGGTAAAGAAGGCGGTGTAGCCATGCGCCCCGCCGCGCAGATGCCCGGTCGGCAGGCCGATCTCCGCATGGTGATGATCGATCGCATAGGCCGGGACCCGATAGGCCGGCAGCGCGCCGGCGACCGCATAGCGATCGCCGCTGGTGGCGATCCCCGCCGCCGCCGACAGCGCACCGGGCATGATCCGGTCGGCGAGCTCGCGTCCTGTCGCGGGCGCGGCGATCTTCGCGCTCCAGCCGAGGATCGCGCCGCTGCTGCCGAGCCGCGCCGCCATCCGCGCGCGGGCGGGGGGCCGGATGCGGTCGTGGAGCGAATCCTCGCCGCGCGACCAGACCAGCGCCACCGGGCGCTTCAGCGTCACCGCGAGCACCGCCGCCTGTGCGCCCGCCTCGGCTTCCAGATTGGCGCCGAACGAACCGCCGGCGAGCATCGGGTGAACGATGACGTCGCTCGGCGCGATGCCGCTGGCGCGCGCCGCAGCGTCGCGCGCGAGACCGGGGGCGGCCGTCGGCATCCATAGCTCGAGCCGACCGCCGCGATAGGCGGCGGTGGCGCTCATGGTTTCCACCGCGGCATGCGCGGCTGGCGCAACCTCATAGTCGGCGGTGACGACCTGCGCGCCGCCGAAGACCGCGGCCAGGTCACCTGCCGACGCGATCCGCGCGCCGGGCGATTCGAGCGCTGCAGCGAGGGCGCGGTCGATGCCGGCGCTGTCGATCAGCCGGTCGACCGGTGTCGCGAAGCGCGGACGCATCGCGTCGAGCGCCTTGGCGGCCGCCCACCAGGTCGTGGCGATCGCGGCCACCCAGCCGGGTTGCTCGACGATCTGTAGGACCCCGAAGACACGGTCCGCGGCGGCGCGATCGACCGCGATCAGCCGCCCGCCGATCGGCGCCTGGCGGATCGCGGCGTGGACCATGTCGGGCAGGCGGATGTCGCCCGCGAAATTGGCGGAGCCGTCGACCTTCGCCGGCGTATCGAGCCGCGGCACCGACCGGCCGATCAGCGAGCCCGCGCCCTGTACCCCGATCGGAAAGGGATCGGGCATGTCGAGCGCCGCGGCGCTGTCGGCGAGGTTGGCGAAGCGGATGCGCTTGCCGGCATTGGTGACAAAGCCCTTGCCAACCGCGCAATCGGTCCACGCCACGTCCCATCGCGCCGCCGCCGCCTGGCACAGCAGCGCGCGAGCGGCGGCGCCTGCGGTGCGGCACGCATCCTCGAACATCCGGATCGAGGTCGATCCGCCGGTCAGCATCAGCGCCGATCGCTCGGCGAGCGTCGCCCGTACCCCTGCGGGAAGGCCGGCGAAGGCGCCGTCGAACAGCTCGTCGAGCGCCAGCGGATTGGCGTAGAGCGGGCTCAGTGGCGCGGGCTCGACCCCGACCGTACGCCAATCGGCACCGAGTTCGTCGGCGACGATCTGCGGCAGCGACGTATAGACCCCTTGGCCATGTTCGAGCTGCGGCACCGCGACGGTGACGTGCCCGTCCAGCCCGATCTTCAACCAGGCGCCCAACACCCTCTCGTCCGGCTGGGCGACCAGCGTCTCACGGTAGCTGCGCGGCCACAGCGCCCAGGCGACGACGAGCCCGAGGCCGGCGCCCCCGCCCACCAAGATGCTCCGTCTGTCGATCCTCGCCATCGACGACGCTCTACCGGGGGGCCGGCGACAGCGCCAGCAGCCGCAGCGCTGCAACCGACAACCGTCGCAATTTGGGATCCGTCACCCGCCGCGGTCGTGAAATCGACTCTCGACGGCCATATAAGGTCAAGGTTCGGTTCGGCATATCACGACACAATATCCGCCAAATACAGGAAGCTCGTCGCATCATTGCCGTTCATCATCGCAACATGTGTCTATTCTTGTTGGTCCCCGCAATCATCTGCCGGTTCTGATTAAACGGGCGTTGCATGCAGATTTGCGGCAGGAGGGGCTTGACGATAGTCCGAAGCGGTCTAGGGCTGTATTCAGTCAAAGGAGCGAACGATGACTGACGACAATACCGATATGAATGCCGTTGAGCTGGCAACGGAGCTGACCATTGCTTGGTTGGGTAATCCCAACACTCGCAGTTCGGCCGAAGACGTTCCGGCGTTCCTCGGCAAGATGCACGACACCGTGTCGGCGCTGCTCGGGTCGAGCGCACCCGCCGCCGATGCGCCCGCCGCGACCGAATACACGCCCGCCGTGTCGGTGCGGAAGTCGCTAGCGTCCAAGGATCACATCATCTCGATGATCGACGGCAAGCCGTACAAGACGCTGCGTCGCCATCTCGCGACCCACGGCATGACCCCGGTCGAATATCGCGAGCGCTACGGCTTGAAGGCCGACTATCCGATGGTCGCCGAGACCTATTCGGAAAGCCGCCGTGCGATGGCCAAGAAGATCGGCCTCGGTCGCAAGCCCGGCGCCCGCAAGCCCGAAGCAGCCCCCGCCGGCCGCAAGCGCAAGACCGACGCGCCGGAATAACCGGCGGCGCAGTTTCGCGGCGTTGAGAAACGGCTCGTTCGTCTTGTGGCGAACGGGCCTTTTCCTTGGGGAGTAGGCTGCCGCATTCGGGAAGCGATCTCGCCAAGCCGTTCCCCAGCGAAGGCCGGAGCACAGGTCGAAAGTCGCTGGTCACGATGGGCTGACCTGTCCGCGCTAAACCATCGAAACTGGACCCGGGCCTACGCCGGGGAACGATGGATATCGGAAGCCCTACTCGCGCCCAGCCTTGCTCGTCATCGCGCCGCTACCGCGTTGGTACAGCAGCGTGATCGCGACGCGGCGATTGCGGGGGTCGAGGCGATTGCCCTCGATCATCGGTTCGCGGTCGGCGACGCCCTCGATGCGTTCGAACCGGACCTCGGGCAGGCCCCCCTGGGCCAGGCGACGGCGGGTCGCTTCGGCGCGGCCCGACGACAGCATCCAGTTGTTCATCGCGCGCGGATCGCCATAGGGAACGCTGTCGGTGTGACCGCGGATCATCAGCGCGTTCCTCATACCCTGGACCGATCCGGCGATCAGCCCGATCAGGTCGGCGGCCTCCGGCGCGAGCGTCGTGGTGCCGAGCGCGAACATCGAATAGTCCGCGTCGTCGACCAGATCGATCCGCAAGCCGTCATGCGTCGGCACGAAGCGGACATGGCTGGCGAGCCGCGCGAGCTTGGCCGAGGTCGCGATCTCGCGACTGAGCTGGCGGCGGATGCTCTCGAAATTCTTCTTGTCCTCGGCCGCCATCGCGGTGCTGCTGCGGAGCGAGCCCTTCTTGCCGGTGCCGTCCATCGGCCCGTCGGCGGGTGGCGAGGGTAGGCCGACCGAGGCGATCCGCGCCGCCGCGGCGCGCGGCCCGGTCTTGTTGTTGCTCATGATCGATTCGCCACCGAGCACGCCGGACCCGCCCATGCCGACCGCATGCGTATCGATCAGCGTCGGCGCGAAGTAATCGGCGATGCCTTTGCGCTGCTTCTCGGTGGTCGCGCCGAGCAGCCAGAGCAGCAGGAAGAACGCCATCATCGCGGTCACGAAATCGGCATAGGCCACCTTCCAGGCGCCGCCATGATGGCCGCCATGCCCTTCGATATAGATCTTCTTGACGATGATCTTGGGTGGCTGGTTGGTGCCATGGGGTGCGCGTGCGGCCATGATCGTCGGTCCGTCGTCTTACTTGCCGCGCAGGCCGTCGAAGACTTCGGCGAAGCCCGGCTGGTTCTTGTGCGCGATGCCCGATCGCGCGGCCTCGATCACCAGCGGCTGCGGATGGCCGTGGAGCGAGGCGATGATGATCTGCTTGACCACG
>NZ_CAXTEM010000072.1:0-11656 GCF_964243315.1 uncultured Sphingomonas sp.
GACGGCGACGAGATGACGCGGATCATCTGGGAATGGATCCGCGAGCGCCTGATCAAGCCGTACCTCGAGATCGATCTCGATTATTACGATCTCAGTATCGAGCATCGCGACGCGACCGACGACAAGGTCACGGTCGACTCAGCACGCGCCACGCAGAAATACGGCGTCGCGGTGAAGTGCGCGACGATCACTCCCGACGAGCAGCGCGTCGAGGAGTTCAAGCTGAAGAAGATGTGGAAATCGCCGAACGGCACGATCCGCAACATCCTCGGCGGCACGATCTTCCGCGAACCAATCGTCATCAAGAACGTGCCTCGCCTAATCCCCGGCTGGACGCACCCGATCGTCGTCGGCCGCCATGCATTCGGCGACCAGTATCGCGCGACCGACTTCCTGGTCCCCGGTGCGGGCAAGCTCCGGCTCGTCTTCGAAGGCGACGATGGCCAGGTCATCGACCGCGAGGTGTTCCAGTTCCCCGCCGCCGGCGTCGCGATGGCGATGTACAATCTCGACGATTCGATCCGCGATTTCGCGCGCGCGTCGATGCACTATGGCCTGAACTTGAAATGGCCGGTGTACCTGTCGACCAAGAACACGATTCTGAAGGCCTATGACGGCCGCTTCAAGGACCTGTTCGCCGAGATTTTCGAAGCCGAATTCAAGGATAAGTTCAAGGAAGCCGGCATCGTCTACGAACATCGTCTGATCGACGACATGGTCGCATCGGCGCTGAAGTGGAACGGCGAGTTCGTCTGGGCCTGCAAGAACTATGACGGCGACGTCCAGTCGGATCAGGTTGCGCAGGGATTCGGATCGCTCGGGCTGATGACGTCGGTATTGCTCACCCCGGACGGCAAGACTGTCGAGGCAGAGGCCGCACACGGCACCGTCACGCGCCATTATCGCCAGCATCAGCAGGGCAAGGCGACCTCGACCAACCCGATCGCGTCGATCTTCGCCTGGACCGGTGGGCTCAAGTACCGCGGCAAGTTCGACGACACGCCCGACGTCACGCGCTTCGCCGAGACGCTGGAGCGGGTCTGCGTGCAGACCGTCGAGAACGGCCATATGACCAAGGATCTCGCGATCCTGATCGGGCCCGACCAGCCGTGGATGACGACCGAGCAGTTCTTCGAGCAGGTTCGCGTTAACCTCGAAACCGCAATGGCGGGCTGAACGCGCACCGCCATGTCGCGTGCGAAACGGGTGACGGATCGCGTTCGACATGGCTAACGTGCGCGGATGGCATTGCATCTCGACAATGAAGGTTTCAGCGACGCCCTGGTGATCCTGGGCGCCGCCGGCCTGGTGATCCCGGCCTTCGCCCGCTTCCGCGTGACCCCGGTCATCGGGTTCATCCTGGTCGGTCTGCTGGTCGGCCCGGCAGGGCTCGGCTCGCTCTCCGCGCAATTTCCGTGGCTCTACTACGTCACGATTTCGAACCCGGAGGCGATCGAGCCGTTCGCCGAGTTCGGGATCATCCTGCTGCTCTTCTCGATCGGGCTGGAGCTGTCGTTCCGCCGGATCTGGTCGATGCGGCGGCTCGTTTTCGGCACCGGTGCGGCCGAGCTGATCGGATCGGCGACGCTGATAGCGGTGGCGTTGCATTGGGTCGGTCAGGACTGGTCAGGCGCGGCCGGGCTCGGGCTCGCACTCGCGCTGTCCTCCACCGCGCTGGTGCTGCCGCTGGTGGGAACGACGAGCCCGGTCGGACGCGGGGCGTTCGCGATGCTGTTGTTTGAGGATCTGGCGCTGGTGCCGATCATCTTCGCGCTCGGGGCAATGGCGCCGACCGCGAGTGCCGAGGGTTGGGGCAATCTCGCCGGCGTGGCGCTGAACGGTGCGTTGACCGTAGTCGTGATGTATATCGGCGGGAGGATCGTGCTGCCGCGGCTGTTCGCCCAGGCAGCGCGGACCAAGAGTCCCGAGCTGTTCCTGGCGGCCTCGCTGCTGGTCGTGATCGTCGCCAGCGTCGCCACCACCGCTGCCGGACTGTCGCCGATCGTCGGCGCGCTGCTCGCCGGGTTGCTGATCGCCGAGACCGAATACCATAGCGAGGTCGAGCTGATCACCGCGCCGTTCAAGGGGCTGGCGCTAGGCGTGTTCCTGATCACGGTCGGCATGAGCCTCGACGTGCGATCGATCCTGGCGAACTGGCCCGCCTTGCTCGGCGCGGTCGCGGGCGTGGTCGCGGTGAAGGCGATCGTCACTTATCTGCTGCTGCGGGTGGCGCAGACCAGGCGCGGTCCGGCGGCGGAGACCGGGTTGCTGATGGGGAGCCCGTCGGAAACCACGCTGATCGTGCTAGGCACGGCGGCGCAGGCGCAACTGATCCTGCCGTCGACCGCCGCGTTCTGGCAGACGGTGACCGCGATCGGGCTGACGATCACGCCGCTGCTCGCCAAGCTCGGGCGGGTCGCGTCACGCCGCATCGAGGCCGCGAGCAGCCATGAGGACGGCGGCGCGATCGAGACGGTGCAGGCGCCGGGTACGGTGGTGATCGGCTTCGGCCGGGTCGGGCGGATGGTCGCGGACATGTTGACGGTGCACGACCAGCGCTTCGTGTCGGTCGAGGCGGACATCGACGCGGTCGGCGCGGCGCGGCGGGCGGGTTACCCGGTGCTGTTCGGCGACATCGCGCGTGCGGAGATGGACGACCGGCTCGATCTGGCGAACGCCCGCGCCGTCATCCTGACGATGGACGACCCGGTCTTGACCGTCCGCGTCACGCGCCGGCTGCGTGCGCTTTCCGCCGACCTGCCGATAATCGCCCGTGCGCGCGATCCGAAGCACGCCATCGAGCTCTACCGTGCCGGCGTGACGGACGCGGTGCCCGAGACGCTGGAGAGCTCGCTGCAATTGTCGGAGGCGGTGCTCGTCGACCTCGGCGTGGCGATGGGGCCGGTGATCGCGTCGATCCACGACAAGCGCGACGAGTTGCGCCAGACGATCCGCCGCGAAGCCGATCTCAACCGCGAACCAAGGATCCGGCGCATCCGCCGACCGGGCACGGTGTGACCGCGCTGGCAAGACCGACCGCCCCTATACGGGGGTAAGCCGCAGTGACGAAAGGAACCCGGCGCATTATCTTCACGTTGATCCACCGCAATTCCAGGAGAACCATATCCATGACCCGGACATCGATCATCGCTCTCGCCGCGATCGCGTTGGCACCCGCATCGCTCCAGGCACAACAGGCCGCCCCGACCGCCGCAGCGCCCGCTGCGGCCGTCACCCCGACCGTCGGCGCATCCGTGTTCGACTCCGCGGGCGTCGAGATCGGCAAGGTCGAAAGCGTCGCTAACGGCGCGGTCGTGGTCGCATCGCCGACCGGCAAGCTGAGCCTGCCGGCGACGTCGATCGGCCAGGGCACCAAGGGCCTGGCAATTGCGATGACGAAGGCCGACCTCGACGCCGCAGCCGCGCAGGCCAAGAACGCGGCTACTGGTCAGTTGGCGAGCAAGCTTGTTGCCGGAACCCCGGTAGGCAGCGTCGATGGGGCTGCGACGCTCGGCACGATCAAGTCCGCCGATGCGGAGTTCGTGACGCTGACGACTGCCAAGGGCGACGTCAAACTCCCGGTCGCCGGTTTCGCTGCCGGGCCGTCGGGCAACGTCATCATGGGCATGACCGCAGCACAGTTTGACGCCGCACTCGGCGGCGCTTCTGCCGCAGCACCTGCAGCAGGCGCGACGTCCGCCGCAACCGCGAAGCCGGCTGCAGCACCCCGTTGATGATCCGGCCCCTCCCCCGCGGGGGAGGGGGTTACTTAACCGGCGATGGCAGCACGGATTGCGGCGATAGCGTCGTCCGCCTTATCGCCGTCTGGCCCACCGCCCTGGGCCATGTCGGGCCGTCCGCCGCCGCCCTGCCCGCCCAACACGCCGACCGCGCGGCGCAGTAGATCGACCGCATTGTAGCGTGCGACGAGATCCTCGCTCACCCCGACCGCGATTGAAGCGCGGCCTTCGTTGATCGCCACCATCGCCGCGATGCCGGAGCCGATCCGCTGTTTTGCTTCGTCGACCGCACCGCGCAGGCCCTTGGCCTCGAAGTCGTTCAGGACTTGGCCGATAAAAGCGACGCCGCCGATGTCTTCAGGACCTGCCGATGCGCTGGCGCTGCCGCCCAGGGCAAGTGCCTTCTTCGCGTCGGCGAGTTCGCGCTCCAGCCGCCGGCGATCCTCGATCAACGCAGCGACGCGTGCGGGAACCTCGTCGGGCGACGACTTGAGCGTCGCAGCAGCTTCGCGCAGCTTGTCGTCACGCACGGTCAGATACGCCCGCGCGGCCTCGCCCGTCAGCGCCTCTACCCGGCGGATACCCGACGACACCGCGCCTTCTCCGACGACCTTGAACAGACCAATGTCGCCGAGTGCGCCGACATGGGTCCCGCCGCATAGCTCGATCGAATAGGTCCCGTCCGCGTCCTCTCCCATCGACACGACGCGGACCTCGTCGCCATATTTCTCGCCGAACAACGCCGTCGCGCCCATCTCGATCGCCTCGTCGGGGGTCATCAAGCGGGTCACCACCGGCCCGTTGCCGCGGATCTGCGCGTTGACGGCCAGTTCTGCATCGGCAAGCTCGGCGGGGCTCATCGCGACCGGATGCGACACGTCGAAGCGGAGCCGATCCGGTGCGACCAGCGAGCCCTTCTGCGCGACATGGGTGCCGAGCCGCTGGCGCAGCGCCTCGTGCAGCAGATGCGTCGCGGAATGGTTGGCGCGGATCTGGGCCCGTCGCGCGACGTCTATCCGCAGCTTCACCGGGTCGCCGACCTTCAGCGTGCCCGCGTCGATCACGGCATGATGCACGAACACCCGGCCCAGCTGCTTGGAGGTATCGGTCACCGTCGCCGCGAGCCCGGCGTCACTGGAAATCGTACCGGTGTCACCGACCTGACCGCCGCTTTCGCCGTAGAAGGGTGTCTGATTGACGACGATGGAAACTGCATCGCCGACACCCGCCTCGGTGACGCGAACGCCGTCCCTGACCAGCGCAACGACCTCGCCCTCTCCGGTATCGGCGGCATAGCCGGTAAATTCGGTCGAACCGCTCTCCTCCGCGATGTCAAACCACAGGTCGTCGGAGGCCTTGGCGCCCGATCCCTTCCAAGCAGCGCGAGCGGCCCGCTTCTGTTCGGCCATCGCGGTGTCGAAACCCGCACGATCGACCTGGAGGTTCTGCGCTCGCAAAGCGTCTTCGGTGAGGTCGTAGGGGAAGCCGAACGTGTCGTAGAGCTTGAACGCGGTCTCGCCCGCCAGCGTGTCGCCGGGGCGCATCGACGCGGTGGCCTCGTCGAGCAGCTTCAGCCCCTTGTCGAGGGTTTGGCGAAAGCGCGTCTCTTCCTGCTGCAAGGTCGCCTCGATCAGCGGCTGCGCGCGGACGAGCTCGGGATAGGCCGCCCCCATCTCCGCAACGAGCGCGGGCACCAGGCGGTGCATCAGCGGCTCTTTCGCCCCGAGCAGATGGGCGTGGCGCATCGCCCGGCGCATGATCCGACGCAGCACATAGCCCCGCCCCTCGTTCGCGGGCAGCACGCCATCCGCGACAAGGAAGCCGGCGGAGCGGAGGTGGTCGGCGATGACACGGTGGCTCGCCTTGGTCGGCCCTTCGGCGGCAGTATGGGTCAGCGCGGTCGACGCGGCGATCAGCGCCCTGAAGGTGTCGGTGTCGTAATTGTCGGGCACGCCCTGCATCACCGCGGCGATGCGCTCCAGCCCCATGCCGGTGTCGATGCTCGGCTTCGGCAGATCGCCGACGATGGTGTCGGCTTCCTGCAGGAACTGCATGAAGACCAGGTTCCAGATTTCGACGAAGCGATCGCCATCCTCGTCGGGCGAACCGGGGGGGCCGCCGGGGATGTGATCGCCGTGATCGAAGAAGATCTCCGAACAGGGACCGCACGGGCCGTCGGCGCCCATCGCCCAGAAATTGTCCTTGGTCGCGATACGGATGATCCGTTCGTCGGGAAGCCCCGCGATCTCCCGCCACAGGTCGAACGCCTGATCGTCGTTATGGTAGACGGTGACGGTCAGCCGATCGGGCGACAGGCCCCATTCGCGGGTCAGCAACGTCCAGGCGTTGAGGATCGCCTGTTCCTTGAAATAGTCGCCGAACGAGAAATTGCCGAGCATTTCAAAGAAGGTGTGGTGCCGCGCGGTGTAGCCGACATTGTCGAGGTCGTTATGCTTGCCGCCCGCACGAACGCATTTCTGGCTCGACGTCGCAGTCGAATAAGGGCGCGATTCCAGGCCGGTGAACACGTTCTTGAACGGGACCATCCCCGCATTGACGAACATCAGCGTCGGGTCGTTCTGCGGCACCAGCGGCGACGACGGTACGATCTGGTGGCCCTGCGACGCGAAGAAATCGAGGAAGCCGCGGCGGATGTCATTGGTGGAGGTCATGGGAGAGCGACTTAGGCGAGAGGATCACCGCCCTCAAGCCCGGCCGTTTACACCGCCCCCTCGCACGCCTCCTTACACCGGCGAGTCGATCGAGCGGGGCGGCTCGCTGAACCAGCGCGGGCCCGCGGCGGTCATGTGAAAGCAATCCTCCAGGCGAACGCCGAACTTGCCGGGCAGATACAGGCCGGGTTCATTGGAGAAGCACATACCGGCCGCGAGTGGCGTGGCTTCACCGTGGACGAAATTGACCGGCTCGTGACCGTCCATGCCGATGCCGTGGCCGGTACGATGCGACAGGCCGGGCAAGCGGTAGCCGGGCCCATAGCCGAGCGCAGCGTAACGGCGGCGCACCGCATCGTCGATGCTGCCCGCGGGCGCCCCGATGCGGGCGGCGGCGAAGGTGATCCGCTGGCCCTCGGCGACGTGGTTCCAGACGGTGCGCTGCTCCTTCGACGCCGCGCCGCCATGAACCCAGGTGCGCGACACGTCGGACTGATATCCCCCAACGGTACAGCCGCAGTCCATCAGCAGGATGTCCCCCCTGGCGAGCCTCGCCACCTCACGGCTGCCGTGCGGCAGTGCGGCGGCTGGGCCGATCAGCGCCATCGAAAATTCGGGCTCGCCACCGAGCTTCTCGGTCGCGGCGGTCATCAGTGCGCCGATCTCTGCACCGGTCATGCCGGTTTCCACGCGTCGGTGGGTCCAGCGATAGGCGGCGATCGTCACGTCCGTCGCAAGTTGCATCAGCGCCAGTTCCGGCGCGGTCTTGATCATCCGGATGCCGCGAACCACCGGATCGGCTTTGATCATGCGGGTGCCGGGCAAGGCGCGGGCGACACCGTCCTCGACGAAGAACCGGACGGTTTCCTCGATCCCGATCGGTCGGCTGGCGGCGCCGCGTTCGCGGACGAAGCCGGCGACCACTGCGAACGGGCACTCGTCCTCCTGCCAGACGCGGACCTCGGCGGGGATCGCCAGCGTCTGCCGAACCGACGGCTCTTCGAAGAAGGGAGTGACGATGCAAGCCTCACCCTCGGCGGGGATGATCGCGACGGTGGTGCGTTCGCTCCGCCCCCACCGCACCCCGGTGAAGTAGGTCATAGACGAACCCGGTTCGATGAGGATGGAGCCGATCCCCAGCGTCTTCATCGCCGCCTGTGCGCGGGCCACCCGGGCGGCATGCTCCGCCTTGTCGATCGGACGGGCGGCGCCAGTGATCGGGGCAAGGGTCGAGAGATCGGGCGCGGCAGCGCGGAGGATGGCCGCGCTCGACAGCAACGGGAGCGCGGCGGCGGTGCGGATGAGGTCGCGGCGGGAGGGCGAGTAGGACATCGGACAGCGATACGGTCCTTGACCCCGCGCCCGCAATCCCCTCCCTAGGCGCACTGGTATCGGGAGCGACTGCATGGCCAAGCGGCTGACCTTCTTCATTATCGTCGGGTTGGTGCTCGGGCTGATCGTCGGTTGGGGGCTGCACCTCGCGATCGACGACGGCACGCCGTCGTCGGCCGCGACGCTGACCAAGATCGCCGGTTATTTCTCGATTCTGACGACGCTGTTCCTGCGGCTGATCAAGATGATCATCGCGCCGTTGGTATTCTCCACACTGGTCGTCGGGATCGCGCATATGGGCGACACCGGAGCGCTCGGTCGGGTCGGGCTGCGCGCGGTGGGCTGGTTTTTGTCCGCCAGCCTGTTGTCGCTGACCCTGGGGCTCATCCTCGTCAACCTGTTCCAGCCGGGCGTCGGGCTGAACCTGCCGCTGCCGCCGGTGACCGCGACCAGCGGGGTCGACCAGGCGGCGTTCGACATCGCCAAGTTCGTCACCCATGTCGTCCCCGCATCGATGATCGACGCGATGGCGCAGAACGAGATCCTCCAGATCGTGATCTTCTCGCTATTCGTCGGCGTCGCGATCACCGCGGTCGGCGAAAAGGCGGCGCCGCTGGTGAAGGCGACCGAAGCGCTTGCGGCGGTGATGTTGCAGATCACCAACTATGTGATGCGCTTCGCCCCGATCGCGGTGTTCGCCGCGGTGACGAGCACGCTGGCGGAGCGTGGGCCCGGGGTGATCGGCGATCTCGGTTACTTCATGCTGACCTTCTATATCGGGTTGGCGACGCTGTGGGCGATGCTGATCGGGTTCGGATTCCTGTTCATCGGCAAGCGGATGGGCTTGCTGGTCCGATATATCCGCGAGCCGTTGCTGCTGGCGTTCACGACCGCCTCGTCGGAAGCGGCGTATCCGCGGACGCTGGAGGCGCTGGATCGGTTCGGGGTGCCGCCCAAGATCTCCAGCTTCGTGCTGCCGCTCGGTTACTCGTTCAATCTCGACGGATCGATGATCTACATGACCTTCGCGTCGTTGTTCATCGCCCAGGCTTACGGCATCGACCTGTCGCTCGGGCAGATGGTGATTATGCTGCTAGTGTTGATGGTGACATCCAAGGGCATCGCCGGGGTGCCGCGCGCCAGCCTGGTGGTGATCGCGGCGACGCTGCCGCTGTTCAAGATACCGGAGGCGGGGCTGCTGCTGATCCTGGCCGTCGACCATTTTCTCGACATGGGCCGATCGGCGACCAACGTGATCGGCAACGCGGTCGCCGCGAGCGTGGTCGCTCGGTGGGAAGGCACGCTCGACCCGATCGAGCCGGTCGACGTCGAGCCGCCCCACGCGCCGAGCCGCGGCGTCGCCTAGCTATTTGGCATAGGCATAGGGGCCGCCCTTCTCCAGCGCGGTCCGGTAGGCCGGGAGGGCATGGACCTTTGCCAGCCAGGCGATCGTCGCCGGCCGCGAGTCGTCGAGGCCGGCGCGGCTGCGCGCGGCTTCGAGCGGGAAGCTCATCATGATGTCGGCGGCGGTCATCTGATCGCCCGCAAACCAGGGCCGAGTCGCGAGTTCCGCCTCGACATAGTTCAGATGGTTTTCGATCATCGGCTGGATCCGCTTCTCCGACGATTTGCCGAGCAGCGGGATGCGGCCGAGGATCAGTTTGAGCACGAGCGGCGGCATCATCGATCCTTCGGCATAATGTAGCCAGAACCGATAGCGCAGCGCCGCCTCGCGGTGCGCTGGCGCGCCGAGCCGGCCGTCGGCCTTTTCGACCAGATATTCGACGATGGCGCCGGTTTCGGCGATCACCAGCCCGTCATCGTCGATCACCGGCGACTTGCCGAGCGGGTGGACTCGGCGGAGCTCGGGCGGCGCGAGCATCGTCGCCTTGTCGCGTTCGTAGCGCTTGATCTCGTACGGCAGGCCGAGTTCCTCGAGCATCCACAGGATGCGCTGCGACCGTGAATTCTCGAGATGGTGGACGGTGATCATCGGCAAGCTCCCCTGCTGTCGCCTAAGCCGTTGCCCGCCAGAGCCATGCGGCCGCGGGAAAGGCGATCAGGTCGCCCGTCCTATAGCGCTCCAGCATCGTGGCAAGCCGATCGACCATCGCGTACGGTTCGGCGGCGGTGCGGATCGCACTCGCGATGGGACCGATGCGGCGGAGCAGCGCCACCGCTTCGGCGAGCGGATCGGTCCCATCGCCGGCGATGTAGGTGAAGTCGATCGGCTCGGGCTCGGCTGGCTGCCAGCCTGCGGCGGTCAGGAAGGCGGTGGGGATCGCAGGATCGGCGAACCCGAACGGGCCCGGGGCGTAGCCAGCAGTGGCGGCGGGCG
Source organism: uncultured Sphingomonas sp. (assembly GCF_964243315.1). Lineage (GTDB taxonomy): Bacteria > Pseudomonadota > Alphaproteobacteria > Sphingomonadales > Sphingomonadaceae > Sphingomonas. Next base: position 10,083 of record NZ_CAXTEM010000072.1, read on the forward strand.
CAGTGCCGGTGACATCGGCGACCAGGGTCGATGCCCAGAAGTTGGCGGCTGCAGCGCGGAAGCAGGAGAAGACCATCGCGGCGCCGGGGCGGGCGGCGGCTCGAAGACGGGCGAAGGTTGCCGCGGGATCCGCGAAGAACATGACGCCGTGACGCGAGACGAACAGGTCGACCGAATTGGCGTCGGCGATCAGGGTGTCGTGATCGAGATCGGCGGTGAGGAAGGTGCAGTTGGGTGATGCTTGCGCCCGCGCTTGCGCGACGGCGACGAGTTCGGGGGAGACGTCGATGCCGGTCACCGTCAGGTCGGGGCGGGCGCTGGCCAAGGCGAGGCTGGTGCTGCCGGCGCCGCAGCCGATGTCTAGGGCTTTGCCTCCGGTCGGTGGTGCGGCTGCGAGGATCGCGGCGTCGAGATAGGGCGCGAGACCGGAGAACATGCGGTCGGTGCGCCGCCATTCCTGCGCCCAGGCGTCGCCGACGGGGCCGGACCATTCAGCGGCGTTGGTCATTGGGGTCTCCTGTCGTGATGCTTGATGAGGCCGGCGTCGCCATTGTTTTCGCGGGGATCCAACGGGTGGTGGCGGCGCTGAGAACGTGGCGGTGCCTTGCTGGGTGAGTCCCCTCCACCGTCTTCGACGGTCCCCCTCCCCTTGCAGGGGAGGATTGTGGTGGCTGCTGCTCCCCTTGTGCTCCCGCGAAGGCGGGAGCCCAGTACTGGGTCCCCGCCTTCGCGGGGACACGAAGTTTGAGAGGGAGCCACCACCGCAAGAGTCTCAAGAGTCGCACCCACACGCGCGCGAGCACCGGCCTCAAACGCAAAAGGCCCGCCATTGCTGGCGGGCCTTTCGTTTCCGACGACCGATCGCGCGATCAGAGATCGTCGTCCGCGTCGGGGCCGGCCATCATTTCCTCGGCGACCTTGTCGGTGCGCGCGCGGATCGCCTTTTCGAGGCGGTCGGCCATGTCCGGATTGTCCTTCAGGAAGGTCTTCGAATTCTCGCGACCCTGGCCGAGGCGAACGCTGTCGTAGCTGAACCAGGCGCCCGATTTCTCGACGATCCCGGCCTTCACGCCGAGATCGAGGATCTCGCCGAGCTTCGACACCCCCTGCCCGTACATGATGTCGAATTCGACCTGCTTGAACGGCGGCGCGACCTTGTTCTTCACCACCTTCACGCGGGTGGTGTTGCCGATGATCTCCTCGCGGTCCTTGATCTGGCCGGTGCGGCGGATGTCGAGGCGGACGCTGGCGTAGAATTTCAGCGCGTTGCCGCCGGTCGTGGTTTCCGGATTGCCGTACATCACGCCGATCTTCATGCGCAGCTGGTTGATGAAGATCACCATGCAGCGCGACCGGCTGATCGAGCCGGTCAGCTTGCGCAGCGATTGCGACATCAATCGCGCCTGCAAGCCGACATGGCTGTCGCCCATCTCGCCCTCGATCTCAGCCCGCGGGACGAGCGCGGCGACCGAGTCGATCACCAGCACGTCGATCGCATTCGACCGGACCAGCGTGTCGACGATCTCGAGCGCCTGTTCGCCGGTGTCGGGCTGCGACACGATCAGCTCGTCGAT
>NZ_CAXTEM010000073.1:0-11580 GCF_964243315.1 uncultured Sphingomonas sp.
CCGCACCACCGACAAGAATTGGGAGCTGATGGCGCAGGGCGGCGGCAACATCGTCGCGGGGATGATCGGCGGCCTGCCCGTGACCTCAGTTATCGTGCGTTCGTCCGCCAACGTCGATTCGGGCGCGGAGAGCAAGCTGTCGACGATCCTGCACGGCTTCTGGCTGCTGCTCAGCGTCGCGTTGATCCCGGCTGTGCTCAACCTAATCCCGCTGTCGGCGCTCGCCGCGGTGCTGATCGCGACCGGGTACAAGCTCACCAAGCCGAAGCTGTTCACCGACCGCTACAAGCAAGGCTGGACCCAGTTCGCGCCGTTCGTCGTGACGGTCGCCGCGATCCTGTTCACCGACCTGCTCGAGGGCATCGTGATCGGGCTGGTGGTTGGCTTCATCTTCGTCATCGCGCGTAACTTCCGCCCCGCGATCACCTTCGCATGCGACGATGGCGACTGCCTGATACGCGCGCGTCGCAACCTCTACTTCATCCACAAGTACGAGCTGCAGAAGTCGCTGATGCGGGTGCCGGACGAAGCCAATCTGCTGATCGATCTGTCCTCGACCAATTATGTCGACCTCGACAATGTCGACATCATAAACGCGTTCATCAAAGGCGCGCAGTATCGCGGCATCAAGGTGCTCGTCCGCGGCGACATCGCCGGCAAGCGCGCGCAGCTGATCAACGCCCCATCCACCGAGGTACGCTACGCATGAGGCAGTACAAGCAGCTCCTGCTCGCCAACAAGGCTTGGGCGGCCGAGCTAACCGACGAGAATCCCGACTTCTTCAGCCGCCAGGCCGTGGGTCAGAAGCCCGAGTTTCTGTGGATCGGCTGTTCGGACAGCCGGGTGAATCCCGAACAGATGACGATGACTCAGCCGGGTGGCATGTTCATCCACCGCAACATCGCCAACCTGGTCAACCACGACGACCTCAACCTGATGTCGGTCCTGCAATATGCGGTCGACGTGCTCGGCGTGCGCCACATCGTCGTCTGCGGCCATCATGGCTGCGGCGGGATCAAGGCGACGCTGCAGGGCGGCACCGAGGGACCGGTCGACCGCTGGCTCGACACCGCGCGCCAAGTGCTGTCCGAACATGCCGAAGAGATCGAGTCGCAGCGCGACGACGATGCCAAGGTCAACCGCCTGGTCGAGGTCAACGTCCGCGATCAGCTCGTCCGCCTCGCCCGCACCGACACCGTCCAGCGCGCCTTCGCTCGCGATCAGGAGCTGTGGCTCCACGGCTGGGTCTATGACATCCGCGACGGCCACATCAAACCGCTGATGGAGATCGATAGCACTACAACGCTCGACGAGGTCGGCCGGCCGGAGAAGGTGCTGATCTAAGCGTCCGTTTGGAAACGCGTTGTGGCGCGTTTCGCGGTGCCGGCCCGCTCCCCCCGCCCCGCCTCCCACTCGGTATCCTGATGGAGGTCGGGAGGAGGAGCGGGCCGACACCGCTTGCAAAACTCGCTCTTTCGCGAGTTTTCAAGCAGCCTCAGGCGCGCCTGGCACCGTCCACTTGTGTCGATAGCATCGGCAGCCGGGGGCGGGTTTAAGCCCGGCCCAAAGCCGAGAAGTGCCAGAGGGTCTGTAAGCCGGGTTCTGTCCATCCCCTTGCGGGGACTGGGCGACCATTCCTCTAGGACGACGCTCGCGCGCCGCCTCAAGCAACCAACCCGGGCGACGAGCTGCAACGAGCCCCGGGGCGTGAGCCCCATGCCGCCCCTATTCGGTCTTGCTCCCGGTGGGGTTTGCCGTGCCGCCCCTGTTACCAGGCGCGCGGTGCGCTCTTGCCGCACCCTTTCACCGTGACGCTGCCGAAGCATTGGACCCAGGCCTGAGCCGAAGTCACACGTCGTCTGCTCTCTGTGGCACTTTCCCTGGGGTCGCCCCCGCCGGGCGTTACCCGGCACCGTTGTTACGTGGAGCCCGGACTTTCCTCGGCATGCTTTCGCATGACGCGGTCGCCCGACCCTCTGGCAGGGCGGCCTTAGGTGCAAAACGCCGCGTCGGCAACGTCGCCGACGCGGCGTCCTCGTCCGCGCCTATTTGGCAGCGGCCGGAGCGACTCCCACGCTGGCGGCGGGCGCCACCACCGCTACCGGTGCTGGAACCGCCATCGCGCTTGGTGCACCGCTAACGAAGCTCACCGGCACGTCCTCGTCGATGAACGCGGTCACCGGCGCGCCGAGCGGGATGTTGGCGCTCGTCCCGGTCACGAAGAACCCCGCGATCGGCAGCACCGCGATCGCGCCGACGACGCCTGCAGTTCCCGTGGTGCCCTTGTCGTCGAGCTGCCCCGACATCCGGATCTGACGTCCATTGGCGCGAACATAGAGCACCCGCCCGTTGATCCGGCCCGATTTGCCCCACATGCCCTTGTTGCGCACTTCGGTGACTTCGCCGGTCGCCGGGCTGCCGATCGGGATCACGGTCATTCCGCCAATGGTGATCGGCTCGGCGGTCTCGAGCTGGAAACGCTGCCCCACCTTCAGCTTCTTGCCGTTGGTGGTGAGCGCTTCGGCCATCCGCAACGGCACGCTGGTGCCCGCACGCAGCACACCGGTGTCGCCCGCGCCGGCAGCGATCGGCGTGGCGACCATCGCGGCCGGCTGAACGACGGCCTGCGCCGCCGCACCGGACGCAACGAAAAACGACGCGCTCGCGAGCGCGCAACATATGACTTTCATGAACAATCCCCCCGTCGGCAACCACCCTGTTGGTCGCCTTGCGGACAATGAGCCTGTTCTTCTAGATTCGGTCAAGTCAAAGATGCGCGAGCATTGCCGTTTACCACATCATCGGGGTACGCCTGCTTCCGGCGCAAGCATAGCAACGGCGAGCGTCTGATCTTCTAGAAGTCGCAGACTGTACGAATCACCCGATTGTCGACGACACAGCGATTAATCATCGTCGCCCTGCGGCTTCGGCAATAGCAGCGCCAGCAAGATCATGCGGCATTCGGCGTCGACTTCACCGTCGATCAGTTCCGGGCGGAACCGCCGCTGAAACGCCATGATCGCTGCCATCGGCTCGATTACCTCGTAACCGAAGCGTTCGAGTGCGAGCAGGAAGCCGCCCTCGGTCCACATCGGGTCCATCAGGTTGCGGGTCGGGCGCGGCAGGGCGAGGCGGAGCTTGGCGAGTTTGCTCCACGGGAACAGCTCGCCCGGATCGCGCTTGCGGGTCGGCGCGATGTCCGAATGCCCGACGACGTTGCCGCGCGTAATCGCGTGGCGTTCCTTGATCGCGGCGACCAGGCGGATAACCGCGTCGATCTGGGGCCCGGCGAACGGGCGATAGCCGAATTCATGCCCCGGATTGACGATCTCGATCCCGACGCTCGCCGAATTGATATCGGTGGTGCCGCGCCAGTGTGAACGCCCGGCGTGCCAGGCACGCTTGTCCTCGGGAACCAGCCGCAGCACCGTGCCGTCCTCATCCACGACATAATGCGACGAGACCTTCGCCTCCGCATCGCACAGCCGCGCGATCGCCGAAGCGCTATCCTGCATGCCGGTATAATGGAGCACGATCATACTGATCGGCAGCGTCCGCTCGTCGAAGTTCGGCGAGGGCGTGTCGATGATCGTCATAGCCCACCCCTAGCCGACAAAGGTTCGCGGCGTACAGAGGTGAGAGAAGGAAGATCAGGCTGCGGCGCGTACCCGCTGCGCGTCGGCCAATTCGTAGAAGCCGCGGAAGAGCTTGCTCGGTTCGAACAGCCGGGTCTGGCCGATCACCGTCTCCCCCGCGCCCAGCACCAGCATGCCCCCCGGGCGAAGCGCTGTGGCGATCCGGTCGAACACCTCGATCTTGGTCGGTGTCGCGAGGTAGAGCAGCACATTGCGGCAGAGCACGACGTCGAACTGGCCCGGCGGCGCGCGATCCGCGACCATGTTGTGGCGACGGAACGCGACCGCCTTCACCAACTCGGGCTTCGCCACCCAATCGCTGCCGGCGGCATCGAACCAGCGCATCATCCGCCGGATCGGCAGGCCGCGCTGGATCTCGAACTGGGTGTAGCGCCCTGCCCGCGCCCGCGCGATCGCGGCCTCCGACACGTCGGTGGCGACGATCTCCGGCGAGGGCGCCTGGCGTTCCGCGAACAGCATCGCGAGCGATAGCGGTTCTTGCCCCGTCGAGCAGCCCGCGCACCAGATCCGCGCGCGCCGGCCCTCCGCCTCGGCGGCTTCAACCGCCTCGACGATCATGTCGAACACCGGGGCGTCGCGGAAAAACGAGCTTTCCTGATTGACGAGCGCGTCGACGATCTGGTCACCGATCATGGTATCATGCCCTTCGAGCAGGTGAGTGACGAGCCGGTCGAGCGTATCGAACCCCCGCTCGCGGAGGAGTGGCTTCAAGGCGGTATCGATGCGCCATGATCGATACGCTGCGACCTGCTGGCCGGTGCGCGCCTCGAGCAGCGCGCTGAGGACGTTGAGCGCGACCTGCGATACGCCCGGCAGGGTGCCGATCGGTTGATGCATCATGGCCGGCGTCTCGATGTCGCCATGCGACCGATCGCTTCGGGATCGAGGATCGCGTCGGCATTGCCCGCCGTTGCGACCGATCCGGGCATGCCCCAGATTACCGAACTCGCCTGATCCTGGACGACGACGCACCCGCCCGCCGCATGTACCAGCCCCGCGCCGTCGGCACCGTCGCGACCCATGCCGCTGAGGACAACCGCCAGCATGCGCGCGCCATAGATGTCGACCATCGACGTCAGCATCGAATCGACCGACGGCATGCAGCCGCTCGGCCGTGCCTCGTGGGTGAGACGGATCGCCGCGCTGCCATCGCCCAATGACACGCAGCGCATGTGCGCGTCGCCGGGGGCGACGATGATCCGGCCCGGTCGGATCCGCAGCCGGTCGACCGCCACTTCGGCGGGACGCCCGGCGATCACCGCAAGCTGCGCGGCGAAATAAGGCATGAACGATGCCGGCAGATGCTGGGTGACCAGGATCGGCAGCGTGAAGCTGGTCGGGATCGCCCGCAGCATCTGGCTCAGCGCGTGAATGCCGCCGGTCGAGGCGCCGATCGCGACGATATCGTAGCTGTCGCCGACCGGCCGAGGCCGCGCCGGCAGAGGCACGATCGTCGAAACGGGCGCCGTAGTCGCGGGAGCCGGGTTCACCAAGACGGCCGGCGGCGGCGTCGACCCGGTGAGGCGGCGCAGCTTGTCGATCAACGCTTCTGCGAACCGCGAGGATAGGTCGCCGGTGCCGGGCTTGACCAGCGTGTCCGCCGCTCCCAGCGCGAGCGCCTGCACCGTGTTGGCCGCACCCTCGGTAGCCGATGACGAGACGATCAACACGCGTGCGCCGCGCCCGGCGGCGATGATGTCGGGCAGCGCGGTGATGCCGTCGATGCCGGGCATCTGGATGTCGAGCAGGATGAACTCGACCCGCTCGATCGCCAGGAAATCCAGCGCGGCACGGACGTTGGCAACGGTGCGCGCGACGACGAAATCATCGTTGGCATCGATCATCCGCGCCATCACCGCGCGCGCGACCGCCGAATCATCGACGATCAGGACACGGGAATGATCGACACTGAGAACGGCGAGAGCGGAGTCGAAACTGGACATCGGGCCGACGGACGGCTCAGGCCATGCCGACGATTTGCAGCTTGGATTCCAGCGTGTCGCGATCGAACGGCTTCATGACATATTCGTCGGCGCCCGCTTCGATCGCGGCACGGATATAGGCCATGCCGTTCTCGGTCGTGCAGAACACCACCTTGGGACGCGTTGCGATGCTCGACTCGCGCAGCGCCCGCAGGAAATCCATCCCGCTCATCACCGGCATGTTCCAGTCGAGCAGGATGACGTCGGGCGCCTTCGCCAGGCAGGCGTCGAGTGCCTCGCGACCGTCGCAGGCCTCACTCACCTCGAAGTTCAGCGTTTCCAATATGTGCCGGGCGACCTTGCGGATCACTTTCGAATCGTCGACGACAAGACAGGTCTTCATGGATAGGCCTTTTCGAGCGGTAGCGCCGCCCTTCTTGTGGCAGCAAAGCGTAAGCGGCGGGTTAAGTGCCGGCGCGGAATGTGGATCAGGCAGCGAAGGCGTGTGCGGGGATCAGCGCCGCGAGGTCGATGATCAGCATCGGTTCGCCGCTGCGTTCGACGATGCCGGTGCCTGCCGCCGCCCAGCCATTGTCGAGTGCGAGCCCCGACGACAGCGGCAGCCGGTCGAACGGCGCGACGTCCTCGAGCGAATCGACCAGGATGGCATAATGATGCCCGTCGATGCGGGTGATCACCGCGCGGCGGCTATGGTCGGGGGTCGGTTCGATCCCCAGTGCGGTGCCGGTGTCGATCACCGTCACCACCCGGCTGCGCAGCGCGACCAGCCCGCGGACCGTGGTCTCCGCACGTGGCACCACGACGATCTCGGCGATATCGACGACCGATTCGACCTGTGCGGTCTCGATCGCGACGCCGCGTCCCGCGATATGAGCGATCAGGAACAATTCCATCAGCGGCCTCCCAGGCTGGCGGCGAGTGCGGCGATCAGCGCAGGTCGATCGTAGCGGTAGACGCTGCCATCGTCCTTCTGCCCCGCCCGCTCGCGACGCAGACGCACGACGGGCGTCTTGACCGCGTTGCCCGCGATCGGCGACCCATCCATCGCGAGTGCGACCGACGCGTTCTCGCCGTCGTGGAGGCCGGTGACGCAGCGATAGCCCGCAGCTTCCAGCGTCGGCTTGAGGAATGATTCCATCCACCCCGATCCGTCGCAATGCAGCAGGCACACCGGTTGCGCCGCGATCGGTGCGGCTTCGCCCGCAAACAGTGCATGCGCGTCGATCAGCTCGACCTGCTCATCGTCGATGATGACGACGCCTGCGATCGGTCCTGCCCCGGTCGCCGCGGCGATCTCGGTCGGCAGCGTGACGATCTCGATCGGTTCGGCGATCGCATAGGCGACCTCGATCTCGCCATCGGTCAGGCGCAGCACGGGCACATCGCGCCGGTCGTCGAGGTCCGCGGCGCAGTGCAGCGGCACGGTGCCGCCGCCGATGGTGAGGCGCAAACGCCCGCCCGACAGGCGGATCGCCGCGATCGGGACCGTCTCGACCCGGTCGATGACCGCGAGCGCCAGCGCACGGCGGCGACCGTCGAGATCGTCGAACAACAGCGCGGGAATGCCAGGCGCGGCCTCCGCAACGTCCGCCTCCGCCGCCTGTGCGATGCGGTTGAACCGCAGCCCCGCGGCGGCGGCGATGCCCGATCCGTCGAGCAGCAACATCGGCAGTCCGCTGTCGGGCAGCGTCTGTCCGGCATACAGTCCGGTTGCCATCACCAGCGGCGCCGCCGGCTTGACCACCAGTTCCTCGGTATCGAGCACCTCGTCGATCGCCAGTGCATAGTCCCCGTCGCGGGTCGAGATGATCGCGAGCGTCGTCGGCGCATGATCCGCCAGCCCGAGCAGCGCACCGAGCCGGACCAGCGGCAGCCGCCGGCCGCGAACCGCGACCACCGCGGTGTCGCCGACCATGTCGATGCGCACGGCCTCGCCGCGCACCCTGACGATCTCCTCGACCGATTGGCGCGGCAACGCGAATCGCTGGTCGGCGACCGCGACGACGATCGTCGAGATGATCGACAGGGTCAGCGGCACGTGGATGACGATGGTCAGCCCCTTGCCGGGCTGGTTGAGCAGGACGATGCGCCCGCCGATCTGTTCGATGTTGGCGCGGACCACGTCCATGCCCACGCCGCGTCCGGAGATCGCGGTCACGGTGTCGCGGCTCGACAGCCCGGCATGGAAGATCAGGTCGAGCCGACCCGCGGGATCCAGCGCCTGGATCTCGGTGTCCGACAGCAATCGTTGCTTTCGCGCCTTGGCGACCAGTCGTTCGGTGTCGATGCCGGCGCCGTCGTCGGCGACCTCGATAAGGATCTGGTTGCCCGATTGACGTGCCGACACGGTCAGCTTGCCGGTGATCGGCTTGCCGAGGCGCTTGCGGTCGGCGGGCGTCTCGATCCCGTGATCGACCGCGTTGCGAATGATGTGGACCAGCGGATCGCGCATCAGCTCGATCATTTCGCGGTCGAGTTCGACATCAGCGCCGTCGAGCGTCAGGCTTACCGCCTTGCCGACTTCGGCGGCGGTATCGCGCACCATCCGCGGCAGCGCGGAAAACAACGCCTCGATCTTCTGCATGCGCGTGCGGGTGACGGTGTCGCGCATCTCGGCGACCGTCAGCGACAGCCGCTCGAGCGACGCTTCGATGCGGGGATCGATCTGCTCGTCGCGCAGGCGGCGGGCAAGTTCGTTGCGCGCCAGCACCATTTCGGACATGCCGCTCATCATCCGGTCGAGCAGGTCGACGTTCAGCCGTACCGACCGCGCGTTGGTACGCTGGATCGTCGTCGGTGCGATCTGCGCGACGGGCACGGCGTCCTCCGCCAGCGCGGCGATCAGCAATTCCTCCGCCGAATCGTCCAGCGACCCGCCCGCGTCGATCGCCTCGACGATCTCGCCGATCCGATCGACCACCGCCAGCACTGCAGTCACCAGCGCTGTGTCCGGAGTGCGCTTGCCCTCGCGCACCGCGGCGAGCACGTCTTCCGCAGCATGGCTTAATAAAGCGAGGCGAGGCAGATCGAGAAAGCCGCAGCTGCCCTTCACGGTGTGCACGAAGCGGAAGATCGCATCGAGCCGCGCGCGATCCGCCGGATCCGCTTCCCACGCGACGATCTCGCCCGAAAGCGCTTCGAGCGTTTCGCGCGTCTCCGCGATGAATTCCTGAAGCAGGTCGTCCATGGGTCCCCGTCGATTTCGAGGACGGTCATGGCCGATGAAGGTTAAGGCCCAGTTTACCGCGCGTTGAACACCGCGCCGAACACCATGACGTTGTCGGCCGGCTCGCTGACCAGCACCGCCCCGCCGGCACCGGTCGCCAGCGTGTGCACCAGGTACGCCGCCGCCGCGCGCGGGGTCACCCCGCCCTCGCCTTCGCCACTCACCAACGTCGCGCGCAGCTCGGGATCGAGAATGATGCGCGGGCCCTCGATCTTGACGACGATCTCCAGCTGCCCGCCGGTCTCCTCGCCGCCGACATCGATCTTGCCGCCACGCACCAGCGCCTCGCTAGCGATCATCGCCAGGTTGAGCAGGACCTTGATCGCTGGCTTGGGTAGCGTCGCCGCCTCGACTACCCAGTTGAGCTCGGTCCGCTTGTTGTCGATCAGCAGCCCCTCGATCGCGGTCTTCGCCTCCCGCGCATCGACCTGTTCGCCGAAGCCGCCCGCCGCTCCGAAGGCGAGCCGGAAGAACTTCAGCTTGTTCGCCGACGCCCGTGCGCTCTCGCTGAGCAGGTCGAGCACCCGTTGACGCATCTCGGGATCGGTCTCGTCCGCGAGCAATTCGAGCCCGTTGTTGAGCGCGCCGACCGGCGAGAGAAGGTCGTGGCACAGTCGCGAGCACAACAGGCTCGCAAATTCGACCGGGCTGACAGTCATGGTGATCCCCTGGTTAATGCCGGTCTCTCTGACCGACGCGGGCGAGCCGTGCAACCCGCCTGGGTGCGGCGCCGATCAGGAAGTGCGCAGGGTCACCGGATCGAAGCGGCCATGGATCGCGCCTTCCGTGACCGCTCGCCACCCGCGAAGCTCGCCGCCTGCGACGATCAGCCAGATCGCGCCGTCCTTCGCCGCCGCCTCGGCATCGCAGGTCGACGGCACCGCCGAGCCCGAGGGGTGCGAATGGTAATGGCCGACGATGGCGGGCCCGCCCGCCCTGGCGGCCCGATGCGCGGCGAGCAGCGCGACCGGGTCGAGCTCGAACCGCCGCGCGGGCTGGGCCGCCACGTTGCGGCACGCCTCAGCTGCCTCGACGCGGGCGGCGGTGCCGAACAACAGGCCGCAGACTTCGCGGTCGGATGACTCAGCGGCGGCGGCCAGGATGTGCGCGACGACCGCGCTTGAAATGTCCAACACCATGCCCATTTCGGTAGAACATGAACCGGGGGGTTTCCATCATCGAAGCGACGATCGCGCCGGCGGCGGATGGCTGGCGCCTCGACCGCGCGCTCGCCGACGCCGCGCCGCGCTTGTCGCGCGAACGGCTGAAGGCGCTGATCTCGTCGGGCGCGGTGCTGCGCGGCGAGACGGCGGTGCGCGATCCGGCGAAGCGCGCTGCGGCGGGCGAGGTCTTTACGATCGCGGTCCCCGATCCGGTCCCGGCGCATAACGAGCCGCAGGACATCCCGCTGGTGGTCGCCTATGAGGACGAGCACCTGATCGTGATCGACAAGCCCGCAGGGCTGGTCGCGCACCCCGCGGCGGGCAATTTCGACGGCACGCTGGTCAATGCGCTGCTTCATCATTGCGGCGGATCGCTTTCGGGGATCGGTGGCGTCGCTCGGCCGGGCATCGTCCACCGCATCGACAAGGATACGTCGGGCCTGATGGTCGCGGCGAAGACCGATCGCGCGCACGAAGGCCTCGCCCGGCAGTTCCACGACCACAGCATCGATCGGCGCTATCGCGCGATCGTTGACGGCATACCCCGACCGGCTGCGGGCACGGTCGACGCGCCGCTCGCGCGCAGCCCGCAAAACCGCAAGAAGATCGCGATCGTCGCCGGCGGCAAACGCGCGGTGACGCACTTCTCGACCGTGCAGCCATTACGCGATGCGGCGTTGATCGAATGTCGCCTGGAAACCGGCCGGACCCATCAGGTTCGCGTACACATGGCGTCGATCGGCCATCCCTTGTTGGGCGACCCGGTCTATGGTAGAACAAAGGGTGGCCGCAAAGGGCTGCTGGAAACCCTAGGTTTCAGGCGGCAAGCCTTGCACGCGGCGCACCTGGGGTTCATCCATCCCGTCGATAGCAACGCTTTGTCGTTCCAAAGCGCAATGCCTGCCGACATGCAGGAACTGTTCAGTCAGCTTCACGTATAGGTAAGTCAGACGCGACGCGCTGCAATGCGGCACCCGCGCCCTCAGGAAAGGGAAGATCGATCATGGCAGCCCGCAGCAACGTCCCCGCGACGATCCCGACGCTCGGCAGCGAAGCTGGGCTGAACCGCTATCTGGCGGAGATCAAGAAATTCCCGATCCTGCAACCCGAGCAGGAATATATGCTCGCCAAGCGGTTCCAGGAACATGGCGACACCGATGCGGCGGCGCAGCTCGTCACCTCGCACCTTCGCCTCGTTGCGAAGATCGCGATGGGCTATCGCGGCTACGGCCTGCCGACGTCGGAGCTGATCTCCGAAGGCAACATCGGCCTGATGCAGGGCGTGAAGAAGTTCGAGCCCGATCGCGGCTTCCGCCTCGCCACCTACGCGATGTGGTGGATCCGCGCCTCGATCCAGGAATATATCCTGCGCTCGTGGAGCCTGGTGAAGATGGGCACCACCGCCGCGCAGAAGAAGCTGTTCTTCAACCTGCGCCGAATGAAGTCCAAGCTCGACGCGTTCGAGGACGGCGATCTGAAGCCCGAGGACGTCACCAAGATCGCGACCGATCTCGGCGTCGCCGAGCACGACGTGGTCAGCATGAACCGCCGCATGGCGATGGGCGGCGACACCTCGCTCAACGTGCCGATGC
>NZ_CAXTEM010000074.1:0-11383 GCF_964243315.1 uncultured Sphingomonas sp.
CGACCGAGACGCTGATCGGCCGCGTGCTCGGCAAGTTCGGGGTCAAGTGGCTCGACTTCCCCGCCGGCGCGACCCGTGAAGAGATCGACGCGGTGATGACCGAGGCCGCGAAGGGCAGCGTCGCGCTGATCTACCTCGAATCACCCGCCAACCCGACCAACGCACTGGTCGACGTGCAGGCGGTCGCCGCGAGCCGCGACGCGATCTTCGGCGAGACGAAGCCGCCGATCGCGATCGACAACACCTTCCTTGGGCCATTGTGGCACCAGCCGCTGAAGCATGGCGCCGATATCGTAGTCTATTCGCTGACCAAATATGCCGGCGGGCATTCGGATCTGGTCGCTGGCGGGGTGCTCGGATCGAAGGAGCATATCAACGTGATCCGATCGATGCGCAACACGATCGGGACGATCACGGATCCCAACACCGCGTGGATGCTGCTGCGCAGCCTGGAGACGCTCGAACTGCGGATGAGCCGCGCGGGCGAGAATGCGGTGAAGGTGTGCGGCTATCTGCGCCATCATCCGAAGGTCGAGCGCGTCGCCTATCTCGGCTTTCTGGAGGACGAGCCCGGCATGGAGCGGCAGGCCGACATCTATCGCCGGCATTGCACCGGCGGCGGATCGACCTTCTCGCTGTACCTGAAGGGCGGCGAGCGGGAGAGCTTCGCGTTCCTCGACGCGCTGAAGATCGCCAAGCTGGCGGTCAGCCTGGGCGGCACCGAGACGCTGGCGAGCCACCCCGCGGGGATGACGCATCTGTCGGTGCCCGACGCCCGCAAGCAGGCGTTGGGTATCACCGACAATCTCGTGCGGATATCGATCGGGGTTGAGGACGCGGACGACCTGATCGCGGACTTCACGCAGGCGCTGGACGCGATCTGAGGGGTGGGGGTGGTGGGTGAGGTGCTGCCAGCGCAACCCACCTTCCTACCACCCCGGCGAAGGCCGGGGCCCAGTCGGGAGAAGTTGGTAACGGGGCGCAACGCACGTCACCGGAGCCTTCCCACCTGGGCCCCGGCCTTCGCCGGGGTGGTAGAAGGGAGTGGGAGACTGCATTCCCCTTCAAGCCCCCCACCCCCAGCGCTTGCCCCGATCGCCACTTCCGGCGATTAAACCCGCATGACCGATCACGACTTCATCGCGGGCCTGCCCAAGGCCGAGCTGCACCTGCACATCGAAGGCAGTCTCGAACCCGAACTGATGTTCGCGCTGGCCGAGCGCAACGGCGTGGCGATCCCGTTCGCGAGCGTCGAGGAGGTGCGCGCGGCGTACAGCTTTTCGCGGCTCCAGGACTTTCTCGACATCTACTACAAGGGCGCCGACGTGCTGCGCACCGAGGCCGATTTCCATGATCTCGCGGTCGCCTATTTCGATCGCGCCGCGGCGGACGGAGTCGTTCATGCCGAGATCATGTTCGACCCGCAGACCCACACCGCGCGCGGAGTGAGCTTCGACACGGTGATCAAGGGATTGCTGTCGGGAATGGCCGCGGCGGAGGCGGCGGATGGGATGACGTCGCGGCTGATCCTGTGCTTCCTCCGGCATCTCGACGAGGAAGACGCGTTCGCGACGCTGGAGATGGCGCGGCCGTGGATCGACGAGATCACCGCGGTCGGGCTCGATTCGTCGGAGCTCGGCCATCCGCCCGAGAAGTTCGCGCGGGTGTTCGCGGCGGCGCACGAACTCGGGTTGCGGCGAGTCGCGCATGCCGGCGAGGAGGGGCCGCCCGATTACGTCTACCAGGCGCTCGACCTGCTCGGGGTCGACCGGCTCGATCATGGCAATCGCAGCCTGGAGGATCCGATCCTGGTGGCGCGGCTGGCGCGGACAGGGATGACGCTGACGGTCTGCCCGCTGTCGAACCTCAAGCTCTGCGTGGTCGACGACATGGCCGACCATCCGATCGACCGGATGCTGCGCGAGGGGCTGCGCGCGACGATCAACTCGGACGATCCGGCGTATTTCGGCGGCTACATCGCGGACAATTACCGCGCTGCCGCCGCCGCGCGCGGGCTCGACCGGCGCGATTTGGCAATGCTGGCGCGCAACAGCTTCCTCGGATCGTTCCTGCCGGACGATGTCGTCGCGACCCATCTAGCCGCGCTCGACGCCTATGTCGGGGCGCAGTGATGCCGGTCTTCACCGATATCACACAGGACGAGTTCGTCGCCGCGATCCGCGACATCGCCGCGCAATTGGCCGCCACGGCGGACTGGACGCCCGATTTCATCATCGGCATCGGCCGGGGCGGGCTGACGCCGGCGGTGTTCCTCAGCCATGCCGCGGGGCTGCCGATGCTGTCGGTCGACTTTTCGAGCCAGGTGAAGGATTTCGCGGACGAGCCGCTGGTGAGGCTCGCGGCACGGACGCGCGAGGGCGAGCGGCTGTTGTTCCTCGACGATATCAACGATTCGGGGCGCACGATCACGCATCTGCGCGGCGCGCTGGCGGCAGCGGGGGCAGTGCCGGGCAGCATCCGGTTCGCGACGCTGATCGACAATGTCAGCTCGGCGGAGCGGGTCGATTACAGTGCGCGGACGATCGACCGAACGGTCACCAAGGACTGGTTCGTGTTCCCGTGGGAAGCCGTCGCGCCCGCGACATCGCTGGCGGACGATGCGGCGGCGGTGCCGGAGCGAATCGGTTAAGGCGCGAGGGCCACGCCCTTTCGTGTTCCCGCGAAAGCGGGAACCCAGAGTCGAGCAAATCACGGTCCGTAATTCTGCTTGATCTTGTGCTCCCGCCTTCGCGGGAGCACAAGAGGGCGGGCGGTCGCACGACTCTACCCGTCGCTGGCGCGTTCGATGTCGGCGCCGACCGCCTGGAGCTTTTCCTCCAGCCGCTCGTAACCGCGATCGAGATGATAGACGCGGCTGACCTGGGTCTCGCCCTCCGCGGCGAGGCCGGCGAGGATCAGGCTCATCGACGCGCGCAGGTCGGTCGCCATCACCTGGGCGCCGGCCATCCGATCGACACCGCGGACCACCGCGGTGCGCCCACGGACCTGGATGTCCGCGCCCATCCGCGCGAGTTCGGGAACGTGCATGTAGCGGTTCTCGAAGATCGTCTCGGTCAGCACGCTGGCGCCATCGGCGCGGCACAGCATCGCCATGAATTGCGCCTGCATGTCGGTGGCGAAGCCCGGATAAGGCGCGGTCGACAGCGTCAGCGGGCGCAGCCGGCCGTCGGCGCTGACCTGGATGCCGTCCTTGGTTTCCGCCACGGTCACGCCGGCCTCGACCAGCGCGTCGATCGTGGCGCGCATGTCGGCGGCCTTCACGCCGACGAGTTCCAGGCTGCCGCCGGTGATCGCGGCGGCGCAGGCGTAGCTGCCCGCCTCGATCCGGTCGGGCATCACCGCGTAGGTGGCGCCGTGGAGCCGATCGACCCCCTCGATCTCCAGCCGTTCGGTGCCGATGCCGTCGATATGCGCGCCCATCGCGACCAGGCAATTGCACAGGTCGACGATCTCCGGCTCGCGCGCCGCATTCTCGATCACCGAGGTGCCGCGCGCGGTGACCGCGGCCATGACGACGTTCTCGGTGGCGCCGACCGACACGATCGGGAAGCTGAAGCGCCCGCCCGCGAGCCGCCCGCCGGCAGCCGACGCGCGGACATACCCCGCCGCCATCTCGATCTCCGCGCCGATCGCCTCGAGCGCTTTCAGATGGAGATCGATCGGGCGGTTGCCGATCGCGCAGCCGCCGGGCAGCGACACGGTGGCGACTCCGGCGCGCGCCAGGATCGGGCCGAGCACCAGGATCGACGCGCGCATCTTGCGGACGATGTCGTAGGGCGCCTCATGCGAGGTGAGCTTGCCGGCGCGGATCGTCATGACCCGGCCGAAATCCTCGGGCCGGGTGCCCTCGATCGAGGTCGATGCGCCGAGCTGGTTGAGCAGGTGGCCGAAGCCGTCGACATCGGCGAGACGCGGCAGGTTGCGCAGCGTCACCGGTTCGTCGGTGAGCAGCGCGCAAGGCATCAGGGTCAGCGCGGCGTTCTTCGCGCCGGAGATCGGCAGGCGGCCGGTCAGGCGGTTGCCGCCACGAATGAGAATACGGTCCATCGCCGCGGTCTAGCGCGCGCGGGGCACGGCGCAAGGGTGGGGCTCGGCAGGCAGAAGTGTTTTCGCGCGGACACGCGGAGGACGCGGAGTGGTTGCATCCGGACCTGGGTCATCAGCCTCCACCCCGTTCGTCCTGAGTAGGGATCGAGTAGCTGCGAAGCAGCGTATCGAGAGCCCGTATCGAAGGACAGGTTGGCGCGCGGAACCTGTGCTTCGATACGAGCCCTCGATACGCTCCCTGGCGGGAGCTACTCGGTCTCTACTCAGCACGAACGGAAAACTTTTTACCGGATCGCTGAATAGCGGGACCCGGACCAAGTCCGGGGTGACGGGAATGGGAGGTCTAGAGACGTCCCGTCGTCACGCCTTTTCGAGCGTGCATTGCAGCGGGTGCTGGTTCTGGCGGGCGAAGTCGATGACCTGGCCGACTTTGGTTTCGGCGACCTCATAGCTGAACACGCCGCACACCCCGACCCCCTTCTGGTGGACGTGGAGCATTACCCGGGTCGCGGCCTCCATGTCCATGCGGAAGAAGCGCTGTAGGCAGAGGACGACAAATTCCATCGGGGTGTAATCGTCGTTGAGCATCAGCACCCGGTACGGCGTCGGCTGCTTGGTGCGGGTGCGAGTCTTGGTCGCGAGACCGGTGCCGGTGTCGTTCCCGGCGCCGTCCCCGGCACCGTCATTGCCGCGGTCGTCGCGACGGTCGGCCATGGATGTGAGTGGGATCTGCATGTCGGTTCCGAAAATATGGCATCCCCCGCGTCAGGAGCAAGGGCCAAACCGGGGCCTATAGGGGGAAAAGCCACGAAGCCGGCAAAAGGTCCGCCGACGCGAAAAGGGCGGCCGCATCGCTGCGACCGCCCCTTACACTACGAACAAGATCGCGGTTACGCGGCGATCTTGACCTTTTCCGCTGCGATGGCGACGCGGTTCGAGATCGGCTGAGCGACCTCGCCGGCCAACTTCAGCATGGTCTCGGTCGAGCGCGAGGTCTCGGCGACCATCATGTCGAACGCGCTGCGGACATAGTCCGACTGGAGCTTCATGAACTCGGTCGGCGACTTGACCGACGCCATCGTCTTGGCGGCGGTGGTGGCCTCCTCGAACGACTTCTTGGCGTAGGCGACGACGTCCTGGCCGAGCGACTCGAAGCCCTTCGCGGCGATCTTGGTCGATTCGACGATCGCCTCGATGTTGCCCTTCGAGAAGCTGTTCATCTCGTCGAACATCTTCTGGCCCTTCTCCATCGCGCCCTTGGCATCGGCACCGGCGAACATCGCCTGGGTCTTCTCGGTCATGGTCTTGATCGTGTCCATCGTGACATCCTTTGCTGCGGTGGCCGTCGGAACGGCGTTGATCGGCTGCGCAATGCGCGCGGGGGTTGGCTGCGCGATGCGCGCCGGAGTTGGCTTTTCGTCGCGTACAGGCGCCTTGGCGGGGACCGGCTTCTTGGCGACCGGCTTTGCTGCCGGTACGACCGGCTGGAGCTTTGATTGGGGCTCGGCTTGCTTGGCGACCGGCGCCGAAACTTCGGGTACGACAGGCTTTGCGGCTACCGACACGGGTGCGGCGGCAACAGGAACGACCGGGGTCGCCACAGGCTTCGCTTTCCGATCCATTCGCGCGTCTCCAGGCTTATGCTGCGGCGCACAATATGACGACTTCGGACGATATGCAACTAGTTTGTTGCAGTGCAGCAAAATCAAAAAACGTTTTTGTTATTAACGTTTAACGAGCGCGCACATAGTCGCCGGGGGCGTCGCCCAAGGAAGGGACCTCGCCGCCGCCGGGCACCCGCGCACCCGTCGCGGCGACCACCGTGTCGCCATGGCCACGGAGCCAGGCGAGCCAGTCGGGCCACCAGCTGCCCTTTGTCTCGGTCGCGCCGGCGACGAAGGCATCGAGCGAAACGGCGGGTTCGTCGTTGGTCCAATACTGATATTTGCCCGCTGCCGGCGGGTTTACCACGCCGGCGATGTGACCGGACCCGGCAAGTACGAAGCGCATGGGTCCGCGGAACAGGTCGGTGATCCGCCAGACGCTTTCCGCGGGCGCGATATGGTCCTCGCGCCCGGCCTGGATATAGGCGGGTGTCTCCACCAGGCGCAGATCGATCGGGGTGCCGTCGATCGACATGGTGCCGTGATCGACCAGCCGATTGTCGCGGTAGAGATCGGTCAGATACGCCTGGTGCCATTTGGCGGGCAGGTTGGTGGTGTCGCCGTTCCAATGGAGCAGATCGAACGGCGTATAGTCCGCACCCAGCAGATAATTGTTGGTGACGTAGTTCCAGATCAGGTCGCGCCCGCGCAGCAGGTTGAAGGTCAACGCCATGTAGCGGCCGTCGAGGAACCCTTCCTTCGACAGACCGTCGATGATCTGCAGCTGTTCGTCGCTGACGAAATGCTGGAGCTCGCCCGCCGACGCGAAATCGACCTGCGCGGTGAAGAAGGTCGCGCTCGCCACCTTGTCCGCCTGCCCCCGCGCGGTGAGCATCGCCAGCGTCGCGGCCAGCGTCGTCCCCGCCACGCAATAGCCGATGGTATGGACCGCGGGCACGTCGAGCAGCGCGCGGATCGTGTCGATCGCCTCGACCTGCGCCATTGCGTAATCGTCCCAGATCACGTCCTTCATTGTCGCATCGGCGGACCGCCACGATACCATG
This sequence comes from uncultured Sphingomonas sp., assembly GCF_964243315.1. Classification (GTDB taxonomy): domain Bacteria; phylum Pseudomonadota; class Alphaproteobacteria; order Sphingomonadales; family Sphingomonadaceae; genus Sphingomonas. The sequence continues at coordinate 6,737 of NZ_CAXTEM010000074.1, forward strand.
AACACGGTGATCCCCTGGTCGACGCACCAGCGGATGAAGCTCTTCTCGGGGGTCAGATCGAGAATATAGAAACGGTTGATCCAGGGCGGGAAGATCACCAGCGGCGTCGCCAGCACGGTGTCCGTGGTCGGCGTATACTGGATCAATTCGTAGAGCGGGGTGCGCTTGACCACCTTGCCCGGCGTCATCGCGAGGTTGCGGCCGACCTCGAACGCGGCCGGATCGGTATGCGTCAGCTGCCCCTTGCCGAGATCGGCGAGCATGTTCTGGAGACCCTTCAACAGGCTCTCGCCCTTGGTCTCGATCGCCTTTTCCATGACCTCGGGATTGGTCAGCGCGAAGTTGCTCGGGCTCATCGCGTCGACCAGCCCCTTGGCGGCGAAGCGCAGCGTCTCCTTCTGCTTGGGGTCGACCCCCTCGAGCGCATCGACGCTGCGGAGCATATGGTCCGCGATCAGCAGGTAACTCTGCCGGGTCCAGTCATAGATCGGGTTCTCCCGCCACGCCGCGGCCTTGAAGCGCTTGTCGCGGGCATGCGCCTCCGGCTCCGTAGCGGGCGTAGCCTTGGCGGGATCGAGGAAGCGCTGCCACAGCGTCAGGCTGTCGGTCCAGAAATCGCGCGCGCGCTCGATCGTCGCGGGATCGTTGATGCCGGGCACCACCGGCACCGCGCCGCTGTTCACCGCGGCGAGCCCCTGCTCCATCATCATCTGCTGCGCACGGCCCATCACCCAGGTCCAGTGCTGGAGATCGCCGAGCGACGGCGTTGGGGCGGCTTCGGAGTCGGCCATGGCATCCTCTCGCGTTTCGCTTGTTCTAGCGCCCGGGCGAAGGATGTTCACCCCCTCCCCGGATCAGATCAACCGTCGAGAGGCGCGAAAGGACGCACTGGGAGCCAAGCCCGTTTCGGCGCGGCGTCGGATCGACTATGGGTCGGCCTCACTGCCGGGAACCGCGACCGCTATGTCCGACGACTTCTACCGCATCAAACGCCTGCCGCCCTACGTCATTGCCGAAGTGAACGGCATGCGGGCCGCGGCGCGCGCGGGCGGCGAGGACATCATCGATCTCGGCATGGGCAACCCGGACCTGCCGCCGCCCGAGCACGTCATCGAGAAATTGATCGAGGTGACGCGCAAGCCCGACGCGCACGGCTATTCGCAGTCGAAGGGCATTCCCGGGCTGCGCCGCGCCCAGGCAAATTACTATGGCCGGCGGTTCGGCGTCGATCTCGATCCCGAAACCGAAGTCGTGGTGACGATGGGATCGAAGGAGGGGCTCGCCAGCCTCGCCACTGCGATCACCGCGCCGGGCGACGTCGTGCTCGCGCCCAATCCGAGCTACCCGATCCACACGTTCGGCTTCATCATCGCCGGCGCGACGATCCGCGCGGTGCCGACGACTCCCGACGAGGCGTATTTCGAGAGCCTCGAACGGGCGATGGCGTTCACCGTACCGCGGCCGAGCGTGCTGGTGGTCAATTATCCGTCGAACCCTACCGCGGAAGCGGTCGATCTCGCCTTCTACGAACGGCTGGTGGCATGGGCGAAGGAGAACAAGGTCTGGATCATCTCCGACCTCGCCTATTCCGAGCTTTATTATGACGGCAATCCGACGCCTTCGATCCTGCAGGTGAAGGGCGCCAAGGACGTGGCGGTCGAATTCACGTCGCTCAGCAAGACGTACAGCATGGCGGGCTGGCGGATCGGCTTCGCGGTCGGCAACGCCAAGTTGATCGCGGCAATGACGCGGGTGAAGTCGTACCTCGACTACGGCGCGTTCACCCCGATCCAGGCGGCGGCGTGCGCCGCGCTCAACGGCCCGCAGGATATCGTCGAGAAGAACCGTCTGCTCTACCACAAGCGCCGCGACGTGCTGGTCGAAAGCTTCGCGCGCGCCGGCTGGGACATCCCCTCGCCGCGCGCGTCGATGTTCGCCTGGGCGCCGCTGCCGCCCGCCGTCGCGCATCTCGGCAGCCTCGAATTCTCCAAGCAGATGCTGACCCACGCGCACGTCGCCGTCGCGCCGGGGGTCGGCTACGGCGAGAATGGCGAGGGCTTCGTGCGGATCGCGCTGGTCGAGAACGAGCAGCGCCTCCGCCAGGCCGCGCGCAACGTGAAGCGCTACCTCGCCAGCATGGGCGTCAACACGCCCGGCATGGGCCAGAAGGCGGGCTGATGCTTCTCTTCCGCGGGCTGGAAAGCCATCCGCGATCGTTCCTGAAGGCAGTGTCGTGGCGGACCGTGGGGTCGATCGACACCTTCATCCTCGGCATGTTGTTCACCAGCGGCAACGCCAAGATCGCCGGGTCGATCGCAGGGACCGAGGTCGTGACCAAGATCCTGCTCTTCTATTTCCACGAACGCGCCTGGTCGCTGGTCCGCTGGGGACATCGCCCCGATCCGGTCTCGCCCAACCAATTGGGTGAAGGGGTGGTGCCGGTCGCATGAGGGAGGGCTTCAGCTTCTCGACGCGCTTTCGCGTGCGCTATGCCGAGATCGACGGGCAGAAGGTCGTCTTCAACTCGCGCTACTTGGAATATGCCGACGTCGCGGTCACCGATTTTTGGGAATGGACCGGGATCGACGCGGCGCTGGGCGCGATCTGGCACGACACCGAGTTCCACGTCCGCCGCAGCGAGATCGACTATCTGAAGCCCTTCGTGCTCGGCGACACGATCGAGGCGTCGGTCAGGATCGAGCGGATCGGCACGTCGAGCATCACCAAGCGCTTCGAACTGGCGCATTCGGTCACCGGCGAACTGCACACGGTGATCACGATGGTGAGCGTCAACGTGCACCTGCCGACCGGGCGCCCCGCGCCGCTGGGGGCCGAGGTGCGGGCGTTTCTGGAAGGGTTGGTCGGCGGATAACGGGCGCTGCTCACACTTCGCTTGTGCTCCCGCGAAGGCGGGAGCCCAGTACTGGGTCCCCGCCTCCGCGGGGACACGTCGTTGGCAGCCCCTTCCCTCGCACAGAGCCCACCCCGGCGAAGGCCGGGGCCCAGGTCGATAGGTCGCCGTAAGGGAATGCTGCGCGTCGTAAGGTCCACCTTCGCTACTGGGCCCCGGCCTTCGCCGGGGTGGAAGAAAAGGGGACAAGCACGAGTAGGTAGCGATGAGGGCGACCCCCTATTCCGCCGCCTCCATCCGATCCGGGTCCTGTGCGACATCACCCGGTAGCGCCCAGATCAGGTCGTGCTTGGTGAGCACGCGGCCGTCGTGCGACATCACCGAGATCGGCTCGATCGGGCGCCGGTCGCGCGCGTCGACCAGGATCGGGAAGGCCGGCACGCACGTCTCCCAGCGTTCTCCCCATTGCCGCAGTGCGATCATCGTCGGGAGCAGCGCGGCGCCCTTCTCGGTCAGCGCGTACTGGATCTTGCGGCGGTCGGCGGGCATCGCCTCGCGCCCGAGAATGCCATGTTCGACCAGCCGGCCGAGCCGATTGGCGAGGATGTTGCGCGCGATGCCGAGTTCCGACTGGAATTCCTCGAAATGGTGCAGGCCGTTGAACGCGGCGCGAATGATCAGGAACGACCAGCGCTCGCCCATCGACTCGAGCGCCGCGGGGAGACTGCATTCGAGCAATGGTTCGCGCAATTTGGCCATCGTCGCATCCTCTGGAGGGCAACCTACCGCAAAAATCCCGCTCGCGGAACAATTTATCGGTTTCTAGTTGCAACTAGAAACCTAGTGGGATAGGTAGCGATATGCAACCCGTTGCTCGGAGCCTTCCCATGAAGCATCTCGTCTCGCTCGCCGCCGCACTGTGCGTTTCCGGTACGCTGTTGTCGGCTACTGCCGGCCAGGCACAGGCTCCGACCGGCTACTATGTCGCGGTTCCGGCTGCTCCGGTCGCCAAGACCAGCCTCGTCACGCGCAGCACCGCTTGGTCGCGGCGTGGCGGCGCCTTCGTCGCGGCGCAGGCACCCGAACGTCCCCAGATCCTATGCCAGCTGGTCGCGGATCGCGTCGGCGGTCTCAGCAGCTTTGCGGTGAAGGGCCAAGCCTATGACGCGGACCAGCTCGCCAAGTGCAACGCGCATGTAAAGCCCGCGCCGGCACAGATGGTTGCCCGTTGATACGCTTTTTGTTGCAAAGCAGCAGCACGCGGCCCCATTGAGGTCGCGTGCTGCGCCAATACGAGCTTGTCGACCGGGTCCTGGAATATGATCCAGACGCCGACGAGGCCTTGCTGAACCGGGCCTATGTCTTCTCGATGCACGCGCATGGCTCACAGAAGCGCGCGTCGGGCGATCCCTATTTCAGCCATCCGATCGAGGTGGCCGGCATCCTGACCGATCTCCATCTCGATGCGGAGACGATCGCCACCGCCATCCTTCACGACACGATCGAGGATACGGTCGCTACGCCCGAGGAGATCGAGCGGCTGTTCGGCGGCTCGGTCGCGCGGCTCGTCGACGGGGTGACCAAGCTCAGCAAAATCGAGGCGCAGACCGAGAACGAGCGCGCCGCGGAGAACCTCCGCAAGTTCCTGCTGGCGATGTCCGACGACATTCGCGTGTTGCTGGTGAAGCTGGCGGACCGGCTGCACAACATGCGGACGCTGCATCACATCGCGAAGCCCGACAAGCGCCGCCGGATCGCGCGCGAGACGATGGATATCTACGCGCCGCTCGCCGAGC
>NZ_CAXTEM010000075.1:0-11226 GCF_964243315.1 uncultured Sphingomonas sp.
TATTTCATCGCGCAGAAATATGTCGAGGCGATCGGCAAGTTCGCGACCAGCCCCAATGCCAAGACCATCCTGTTCCCGGTCGAGGCTACCCAGCTGATGGGCACGCTCGGCGGGATCGGCGAACTCGCGAAGGATGCGCTCGGCGACCGGATGTCGCCGACCGCGGCAGCGCCAAAGCCCGAACCAAAGCGCGGGCCGTTCGAGCTGCCGAAGCCGTGAACCTCGATCCGGTCGGCGGTGCGGCGGGCGCGTGGCTGATCGCTGCGCTGGTACTCGGTATCGCCGAACTCGCGGCGCCGGGGGTGTTCCTGGTGTTCCTCGCGATCGCCGCGGCGATGACCGGCGTCGCGGTGCTGGTGCTTGCCGACCTGCCGCTGGCGGCGCAACTCGCGTCTTTCGCCGCCTGGAGTGCGGCGACGGTGATGATCGGGCGGCGCTGGTACAGCGACTATCCGGTCGCCGCGGCCGACCCCCTCCTCAACGACCGCGCGGCGCGGATGATCGGGCAGGTCGCCCGCGTGGAGGTGGTGACGACCAACGGCGAGGGCCGGGTGCGGGTTGGCGACGGTAGCTGGCCGGCGCGTGGGGCCGATCTCGTGGTCGGCGCCGATGTGCGGATCTTGGCGGTGTCGGACGGGGTGGTCGTGGTGGAGCCGGTGGTGCCTGGCCGCGATCGCGAGGGCTGAGTTCGCCGTTCGGCCGACGAATGCTCCCTTCACCACCACCCCGGCGGAGGCCGGGGCCCAGGTAGACAGGTGGCTGTGACGGAGGGCGTGCTCCGTTACCTCCGCCTTCCCACCTGGGCCCCGGCCTCCGCCGGGGTGGTGAAAACAAGGGTGGCGACCAGCGAAGAAGCGCCGCCACTCACCTCCCGGGCGCTAAGCCGCGCGAGCGACCACCGGCGCTGCCTGCCGAACACCCTCGTCGACATGATCCGCGAACTGCGCGAAGTTCTCCACGAACAGGCCGACCAGTTTCTTCGCCGTCGCGTCGTATTCGGCCTTGTCCGCCCAGGTCAGCCGCGGGTCGAGGATCGCGGCATCGACCCCCGGCACGCTCACCGGCACCTGGAAGCCGAAGTTCGGGTCGGTCCGGAACTCGACATGGTTGAGGCTGCCGTCGAGCGCGGCGTTGAGCAGCGCGCGGGTCGCCTTGATCGGCATGCGGTTGCCGATGCCGTATTTACCGCCGGTCCAGCCGGTGTTGACCAGCCAGCAGTCCACCCCGCCCTTCGCGATCCGCGCCTTCAGCAGATTGCCGTAGACCGAGGGATGCCGCGGCATGAAGGGCGCGCCGAAGCAGGTCGAGAAGGTGGCATCCGGCTCGGTCACGCCGATCTCGGTACCCGCGACCCGCGCGGTATAGCCGGACAGGAAATGGTACATCGCCTGGTCGGGCGTCAGCTTGGCGATCGGCGGCAGGACGCCGTACGCGTCCGCGGTCAGCATGACGATGTTGCGCGGCACCCCGCCCATATTTTCGTCGGAGGCGTTGGGGATGAAGTCGATCGGATAGGCGCCGCGGCTGTTCTCGGCCAGGCTGTTGTCGTTGAGGTCGAGCTGTCGCGTGACCGGATCCATCACCACATTCTCGAGTACGGTGCCGAAGCGCTTGGTGGTCGCGAAGATCTCCGGCTCGGCATCGGCGGACAGGCGGATCATCTTGGCGTAGCAACCGCCTTCGAAATTGAAGACCGCGGTGTCGGACCAGCCATGCTCGTCGTCGCCGATCAGGGTACGGCTGGCGTCGGCGCTGAGCGTCGTCTTGCCGGTGCCCGACAGCCCGAAGAACACCGCGGTCGATCCGTCCGCGCCCATGTTCGCGGAACAATGCATCGGCATCACGCCGGTCGGCGGCAGCAGATAGTTGAGCAGGCCGAACACCGACTTCTTCATCTCGCCCGCGTAGCGCGTGCCGCCGATCAGGATCAGCTTCTCGGTGAAGTTCACCGCGATTACGGTCTCGCTGCGGCAGCCGTGGCGCGCGGGATCGGCGCGGAAGCTCGGCAGGTCGATGATCGTGTATTCGGCGTCGAACGACTTCAGCTCATGCTCTTCGGGGCGCACCAGCATCGTGCGGATGAACAGATTGTGCCAGGCGAGTTCGGTGATGACCCGCACGCGGACGCGGTGCTCGGGCTGCGATCCGCCATAAAGGTCCTGGACGTAAAGGTCCTCCTTGTGGCGCAGCGCCGACATGAAGTCCGCCTTCAGCGCGGCAAACTGCGCGGGGTCGATCGACTTGTTCGACTTGCCCCACCAGACCGAATTCTCGGTCTCCGCATCGCGGACGATGAACTTGTCCTGCGCCGATCGCCCGGTATGCGCGCCCGTCTCGACGACAAGCGGTCCGTCCGCGGAGAGCTTGCCCTCGCCGCGCGCGACCGCGACTTCGACGAGCCGCGCCGTGGTGAGGTTCCAGTGGACATCGGCCCGCGTCTCGATCGACTGCGTTTCCAGGCCTCGTTCAGGTATCCGCTCGTTCATCATGCTTCCTTTCCCCAGGTACGTCGCGCTCTTTGGCGCATACGTTTGTAGGAAGCGCATAGGACAGCGGCGCCGCGCGGGTCAAACCATGCGTCGCCCGCGCGCGCTTGAGCCTGTCCCGCCTTTGCACTACCCCGTCGCGATGTTCCGCTGGGCTCCGCCGTACCGATGACCGCGACGATCGCGCTGGTCGACGACGACCGCAACATCCTGACCTCGGTATCGATCGCACTCCAGACCGAGGGGTTCGTGACGCGGGTCTATTCGGACGGCGACACCGCGTTGAAGGCGCTGATCGACAATCCGCCCGACCTCGCGATCTTCGACATCAAGATGCCGCGGATGGACGGGCTCGAACTGCTTCGCCGTTTGCGCGAGAAGAGCCAGATCCCGGTGATTTTCCTGACCAGCAAGGACGACGAGCTCGATGAGGCGCTCGGGCTCGCGATGGGCGCCGACGACTATATCGCCAAGCCATTTTCGCAGCGGCTGCTGATCGCACGAATCCGCGCAATCCTGCGCCGCGCCGAGGTCGTGCACGCGACCGAGGGCCAGGATGATGCCGAGGCGCTGGGGCCGATCGAGCGCGGCCGGCTGACGATGGACCCGGCGCGCCATCGCACCAGCTGGATGGGCGAGCCGGTGACGCTGACGGTGACCGAGTTCCTGATCCTGGAGACGCTCGCGCAACGTCCCGGCATCGTGAAGACCCGCAACCAGCTGATGGATGCGGCGTATCAGGACGACATCTACGTCGACGATCGCACGATCGACAGCCACATCAAGCGGCTCCGGCGCAAATTCCGTCAGGTCGATCCCGACTTCGACTCCATCGAAACCCTGTATGGCGCCGGTTATCGATTCGCAGAGGACTGACGGTCCCGATCTCGCGCTGCGCTGGTCGGGCCAGATCTCGCTCACGCGGCGGATCCTGGCGGTCAACATCATCGCGCTGCTGATGCTGGCGGGCGGGTTCTTCTACCTCGATTCGTACCGCAGCCGGATCGTAGACAGCCGCGTCGCGCAGGCGGGGCGCGAGGCGCGGCTGATCGGGGAAGCGATCGCGACGGTGGAGGGCGAGCGGCGCACCGCGCTCGCCCTGCGGCTCGCGGCCGACACCGGCGCGCGGCTGCGGCTGTTCGATGCCGCGGGCCGGACGATGCTCGACAGCCGCGCGCTGGGCCTGCGCAACGTCGTGCTCAGCGACCCCGACAAACAGGCATGGGACCAGTCCAGCGCCCGCTTCCTCGATGCGGTGATCGACACCGTGGTCGGCGCGCCGCGGCCGCCACTCTACCGCGAGCGCACCGACGGGCGGCGCTGGCCCGATGTCGCCGCTGTCCAATCAGGACAGCCGATCGCGGCGACCGTGTGGCGCGCGCCGGATCGGACGCCGGTGATCACCGCTGCCGCCTCGCTGGCGGATGGCGGCGTCGTCATGACCACGATCAACGCCCGCGACATCACCCAGACGGTGCGCATCGAACGCTTCCGGCTGAGCCTGGTGCTGTTGCTGGTCACGATCGTGTCGGTGCTGCTGTCGCTGTTCCTGGCGCGGACCATCGTCCGACCGCTCCGCCGCCTCGCGCGCGCCGCGATCCGCGTCCGCCTCGGCCGCGCGCGAGAGGTCGTGGTGCCTCGCCTGCCCTCGCGCCGCGACGAGATCGGCTCACTCGCGCGCGCTCTGTCGGACATGAGCCTGGCGCTCCGCGCACGGATCGACGCCACCGAAGCGTTCGCCGCGGACATCACCCACGAGATGAAGAACCCCCTCGCTTCGCTGCGCAGCGCGGTCGACGGGCTGGAGACGGTGAAGGACGAGGAACTACGCGCGCGTCTGCTCGCGATCGTGCGTGACGACGTTCACCGCATGGACCGGCTGATCACCGACATCTCCGAAGCCTCGCGGCTCGACGCGCAGCTCAGCCGCGCGAAGTTCGAGCCGGTCGATATGGCACGGATGATCATCGGACTGCTCGATCAGCGCCGCGCGCGCGGCATCGAGCGCGGTATCCGGCTGCATTTCGATTCCACCGCCGCGGAGGCACCGATCGTGCTCGGCGAGGGCGCACGGCTCGAACGCGTGTTCGAGAACCTGATCGACAACGCGCTGTCCTTCTCCCCCGACCGCGGCCTGATCGCGATCGCCGCCTTCGTCGAACAGGACGAGTTGGTGATCCGCGTCGACGACGAAGGGCCCGGCGTTCCCGAGGAGTCGCGCGAATCGATCTTCAGGCGCTTCCAGTCGGTTCGGCCGGAGGCGGAGGCGTTCGGCCAGCATTCCGGGCTGGGTCTCGCCATTGCGCGCACCATCGTCGAAGGGCATCAGGGGTCGATCGTCGTCGAGTCGCGCGAGGATCGGCTGAGCGGCGCGCGCTTCGTCGTCCGCCTGCCGCTCGCGGATCGCCGCTGACCCGCTCCAGACAGGATCCCATGCCGCTCATCTCGTCCGAAACCCTGCACGCCACCGCCGTCGCGATCGACGGTCGCGCGGTCCTGCTCGAAGGGCTCTCCGGGACCGGCAAGTCGGACTTGGCGCTGCGGCTGATCGATCGCGGCGCGACGCTGATCAGCGACGACTATACGTTGCTGGTGCGATCGGGCGAGGCGCTGCTCGCGCGCAATCCCGGCGCGATGGGGGGCCGGATCGAGGTTCGCGGGATCGGCATCCTCGCGCTGCCGCATGTCGCCGACGTGCCCGTCGGGCTGGTAGTGCGGCTGGGTGTCGAGACGATGCGGATGCCCGATCGGCGGGTACGGCGGATCGCGGGAGTGCCCGTACGCGAGGTAGCGTTCGACGCTTTCCACGCTTCGGCGGCGATCAAGGTTGAACTCGCGCTCCGCCAGCCCGTTGACACGCCATCGTGACCGGTGCGCGCAAAGAGATCCTGATCGTCACCGGCCTGTCGGGCGCGGGCAAGTCGACCGTGCTCAAGACGCTCGAGGATCTCGGTTGGGAGACGGTGGACAACCTCCCGCTGCGGCTGCTCGATCGCCTGCTCGATTCGCCCCTGCCCGCTGGTGCCGAGGGCGGCGAACACCCGCTCGCGATCGGCATCGGCGCACGCACCCGCGACTTCGATCCGGGGCGGATCATCGAGCGGATCAGCACGCTGCGCGAACGTCACGGCCACGACGTCGGCATGCTGTTCCTGGACTGTGCCGGCGGCGAGCTAGAACGCCGCTATTCCGAGACCCGGCGTCGGCATCCGCTGGCACTCGACCGACCAGCCGGGGACGGCATCGCCCGCGAACGCGAACTGCTAATGCCGCTGCGCGATTGGGCGAACCGGCTGATCGACACCACCAGCATGACCGCCAACGAACTCGCGCAACAGGTACGCGCGACCTTCGACGGTGCCGACGCGAACGCCCCCGTGCTGTCGGTGATGTCGTTCGGCTTCGCGCGCGGACTGCCGCGCAATGCCGACCTCGTGTTCGACATGCGCTTCCTGCGGAACCCGCATTGGGACCCGGTGCTGAGGCCCGGCACCGGCCTGGACCCCGATGTCGCCGCCTATGTCGCCGCCGACCCTGCCTATGAGGCTGCGTTGGCTCAGATCGAGACATTGCTGGCGTTGCTCGTCCCCCGCTATCGCGCGGAGGGGAAGGCCTATGTGACGATCGCGATCGGCTGTACCGGAGGGAGACATCGGTCGGTCCATGTCGCCGAACGGATCGGCGCACGGTTGCGCGCGGACGGTTTTTCGCCCACCATCAGTCATCGCGACCTGGGGGCCGCACCGCAGGACTCGCTCGAAGGGTCCCCGGCGAGCAAATGAGTGGTGAAGCGCCTGAGATGATTGGCCTCGTTCTGGTGACGCACGGACGCCTCGCGGAGGAGTTCGTGACCGCGATGGTGCACGTCGTCGGCCCGCAGGAGCGTGTCGCGACGATCGCGATCGGCCCCGACGACGATATGGAGGAACGCCGCGCGGACATCGCCGCCGCGATCCAGCAGGTCGATTCCGGGCGCGGCGTGATCGTCCTCACCGACCTGTTCGGCGGCACGCCCTCCAACCTCGCGATCTCGTTGATGCAGCGCGGGCAGGTAGAGGTGATCGCGGGCATGAACCTGCCGATGCTGATCCGGCTGGGCTCGGCGCGCAAGTCGATGACCGTGGTCGCGGCAGTCGCCGCCGCGCGCGAGGCGGGGCGCAAGTATATTTCCGTAGCGTCGGAAGTCCTTGGCGAGGCGGCCGCGTGAGCGAGGTCTCGCGCACCGTCACGGTCCCCAACAAGCGCGGCCTGCATGCGCGCGCCAGCGCCAAGTTCGTCACCCTCGCCTCCACCCAGCCTTGCGAGGTCGCAGTGACCAAGGCCGGCGCGGGCACGGTCACCGGCACCTCGATCATGGGGCTGATGATGCTCGGCGCGGCGATGGGCGACGAGATCACGATCAGCGCGAGCGGCGCGGGCGCCGGACTCGCGGTCACCGCGCTCTGCGACCTCGTCGAGGCCAAGTTCGGCGAGGACTGATGCCGCGCGAGATCACCGCCTATTCCAATCCCCTGATCAAGCAGGTCCGCGACCTTCGCGACAAGCGCCACCGCCGCGCCGCGCGCCAGTTCCTCGCCGAGGGGCTGCGCATCCTGACCGAGGCCAAGGACATGGGGCGCCTGCCGCGCCTGCTGTTCTACGCCGCGGCAAGCGCATCGCACGCGTTGGTCTGGGACCTGGTTCGCGCGGTGGAGGCGGCTGGCGGCGAGGTGATCGAGACCACGCCCGACATCCTCGCCAAGCTATCGGGCAAGGACAACCCGCAGACCGTCGTCGGCGTCTATGACGAGCTGACCACGACGCTGGAGGATCTCGATCGGTCGAGCGCGTCGATCTGGCTGGTCGCCGAACGGCTGCGCGATCCCGGCAATCTCGGTACCATCCTGCGCACCGGCGATGCGGTCGGCGCGGGCGGGCTGATCCTGATCGGCGAGTCGGTCGATCCGTTCTCGGTCGAGGCGGTCCGCGCCAGCATGGGCGCGTTGTTCACCGTGCCGGTGGTGAAGACGGAGTGGGCGCCGTTCCACGAATGGTTGCGAGGCGGACCGGGGCAGTTGGTCGGGCTGAGCCTGGACACCGAGGCCGATTATCGCAGCGCGCGGTACGCCGCGCCGACGTTCCTGCTGACGGGCAACGAAGCGCAGGGGATGCCCGCGGAATATGCGGCGGCGTGCGACCTGCTGGTCAAGATCCCGATGCTGGGGAAGGCGGACAGCCTTAATGCCGCAGTGGCGACGGCGGTGATGGCGTATGAGGTGCTGGCGCAAAGCCGGTAGCCGTGGAGCTGTTTGGATTGATGAAGCTCCGCGCTTCTCTCTCCCTCTGTCAACCCGGACCTGATCGGTGCTTATTCCGTTTCGAGAATTGCCGCTTGTGTCCCCGCGAAGGCGGGGACCCAGTACTGGGCTCCCGCCTTCGCGGGAGCACAAACAGGTCGCGTAGAGATCGCCAGCGCTAGCGAGCCGCCTCTCCGCCCTAGACCCACCCGCGAGAAGCGGAGGAGAGGCGTTCCCACGCCCCTCCCCCTCTCATTTTACGACGGCGCGCCCGGTGCCGACGGCGTCGAGCCGACCGTCACATAGGTCGACCACAGCTGCGCGATTCCGGCACGTGGCTCCGTCGTGACCGAGGCGAAGGCGGTCGTCGCGCCCGCCTTGTCGCCCGACCGCGCGAGCGCGATGCCGAGATGGGTGTTCACCTCGTCCGTGGCGACGCCGCCCTTGGTCAGCGCCGAGCGGTACAGCTCGATCGCCTTCGCGTAGTTGCCCTGGCCGAGATACGCATCGCCGACCTGCGAGGCGAGCTTGCCGTCCTTGGCCAATGCCGCCTTTTTCTCCTGGGCGGTCAGCGAGCCTTCCTCGCGGATCGCGGTCGCCGAATCGGTGGCGATCGCCTTGGCCGACGAGCTGGTCGCGGGCAGCTTGCCCGATGCCTGCCCCTCGCGGACCACCGCCTGCGCCTCGTACGGCAGACCGCGATCGTACACGCTCTGCGCATATTCCTCGTACAGCGCCTGGTCGGCCAGCGACCCCGATGCTCGCAGCAGGCGGAACAGATCGATCGACTGGCTCTTGTCGAGCTTGACGACGCTGGTCGGCTGCAAGCCGTAGGTGATCAGGATCGCGCGCCAATTGGCGGTCGTCGGATAGGCGGTGATATACTTCTTCAGCCACGTCATCGTCTGCGGCTTCAGCTGCTTCTGGTTCGCCTGGGCGATCGCGTAGCGGTAATAGGCCTCGGGCGCCTTGGTGCCCGCTGCTTCCTGCTTGTTCACCTCGGCCTCCAGATCGGTGAGACCGCCGGTAACGTCGCCCGACTGGAACTTGGTCTTGATCAGCTGCAGCTCGAATTCGGGATCGTTGTAGCCCGCAGCCTTCGCCTGCTGATAATATTGCGTCGCGACCTGGAACTGGCCCCCGATCGAGGCGAGCTGGCCGCGACGGTAGAGGTACTTGCCGCGATCCGCGGCCGGCGTATTCTTGGCCGCGATCAGCGCGTCGAGCGGCTTGGCGAGCGAAGTCTGGTCGAGCGGCGCCTTGGGGTTGGCGGCCTGCGCGGCGGCAAGCTTCTGGTTCTCGTAATCGTAGCGCAGCGCGGCGGCGATATACTTGTCGTCGTCGGTCGTCGCGAGCGTCTCGACCTGCACCAGGATCGGATCGGCGACCGCGAAGTTCTTCGCGGCGATCGCATCCTGCGCCGACTTGGCGATCGCGGCGACCGGCTTGCTGAGCTTCAGGCCGCCCTTCTGCTCGTCCTTCTTCTGCGCCACGGCGGGCGCCGCGACGGTCAGGCCGCCGACGCTGGTGGTCAGCAGCGCGGCAACCGCTAGCTTCGAGAGGATCTTCATACCGAGTATCTCCTGATGGGGCATCGCTGCCTAAACCTTCGCGCGGGCCCTAAAGCTCCCGATCACCACGTTCAAGCGATCCGCCGCACCGGCGTGCGATGTCCGACATGCGCTGAACAGCGATTGAACGGCCGCCGGTGCGCGGCTACCCGCCACCGATGATCGCCGTCATCTCACCCGCCAAGACGCTCGACTACGAGAGCCAGCTCCCCGCGATCGAGCCGACCCAGGCCCGCTTCGCCGACGAGGCACTGTCGCTCGCGCGGTCGGCGGCCAATCTTTCGCAGAAAAGGCTGCGCGAGTTGATGCACATCTCGCCCGCGCTCGCCAAGCTGAACGCCGGTCGGTTCGGCCACTTCGCGACGCAGCCCGAGCGCCCGGCGATGTTCGCCTTTGCGGGCGACGTCTATACCGGGCTCGACGCGGCGACGCTGGACGAGGCCGGGATCGACTATGCGCAGGACCATCTGCGGATGCTGTCCGGTCTCTACGGCCTGCTCCGCCCGCTCGACCTGATGCGTCCTTATCGGCTGGAGATGGGCACGCATTGGGCACCGCGGCGCAAGAAGCTGACCGACTGGTGGGGTAATCGCATCGCGGCGGCGCTGGTCGAGGATCTCGCCGCGGCGGGGTCCGATGTCGTGCTCAATCTGGCGAGCCAGGAATATTGGGCCGCGGTCGATGGCCGGCTGCCTGCGCATGTCCGCACCGTCGCGGTCGACTTCCGCGAGGGCGCCGATGCGCGGTTCGTCAGCTTCCACGCCAAACAGGCGCGCGGCATGATGGCGCGTTGGGTGATCGAGCACCGGATCGAGGATGTCGACGGGCTGCACGGCTTCGACACAGACGGCTATCGGTTCGATCCGGGCGCGAGTTCGGACGATCATTTGAGGTTCGTGCGATGACCACCAGCGCGGTCGTGATCGGCGCGTCGGGCGGGATCGGGCGAGCGCTCGCCGATGCGCTCGACGACGAGGGCACCGCCAGCCCGGTCTATCGATTCGCCCGCTCCGCGTCGGGAGCGGATCACATCGACGTGTCCGACGAGGCGACCATCGCTGCGGCGGCGGCGCGGGTCGCAGCGGGTGCCAAGCCGGCCCTGGTGATCGTCGCGACCGGCCTGCTCCACGAGGACGGCCGCGGCCCGGAGAAAGCCTTCGCCGAGCTCGACGCGGCATGGCTCGCGCGCCAATATGCGGTCAACGCGATCGGTCCGGCGCTGGTCGCCAAGCACTTCCTGCCGCTGATGCCGCGCGGCGACCGCAGCGTCTTCGCCGCGCTCTCCGCACGGATCGGCAGCATCGGCGATAACCGGCTCGGCGGCTGGTACGGCTACCGCGCTGCCAAGGCCGCGCTCAACCAGCTGATCCGCACCCTCGCGATCGAGGAACGCCGCCGCAACGATCGCTCGATCGTGGTCGGGCTGCATCCGGGTACGGTCGACACCGCGCTGTCGAAGCCGTTCCAGGCGAACGTCCGCCCCGGAACGCTGTTCACGCCCGATCGCGCGGCGATGCAGTTGCTCGACGTGATCGACGGGCTGAAGATGACGGACAGCGGCAAGGTCTTCGATCAAGAGGGCGTCGAGATCATCCCGTAGGGAGCAGGCATCGTGGTCGCCCGCTCTCCATCTACCCACCGTGTGTCCCCGCGAAGGCGGGGACCCAGTACTGGGCTCCCGCCTTCGCGGGAGCACAAATGGGGCGGTGCTCCTCGCCTCTATAGCCCCACCCGCGCGTGACATTCGCGTGACGAAGGCCTAGATAGAGCCCGTTCCCGTAACAACCTGAAAGCGTGAAACTTGGCCGACGAGACCCTGCTCGCCGAACCCTCCGACATTTCGACGATCTCGATCGTCGACGAGATGAAGTCGAGCTATCTCGACTATGCGAT
>NZ_CAXTEM010000076.1:0-10856 GCF_964243315.1 uncultured Sphingomonas sp.
GCATCGGCTCGGTGAAGTCGACGCAGAAGATCACCAAGGCGATGAAGATGGTCGCTGCGGCGAAGCTGCGTCGTGCGCAGGAGGCGGCGGTCGCCGGTCGACCGTATGCGGAGCGGCTCGAGCGGGTGATGGCGAGCCTCGCCTCCACCGTCACGGTCAGCGAGAGCAGCCCCAAGCTGCTCGCGGGCACCGGCAAGGATCAGGTCCACCTGATCGTGGTCGCGACGTCCGAGCGCGGCTTGGCGGGCGCGTTCAACACCAACATCGTCCGCGCCGCGCGCAAGAAGGCCGAGGAACTGGAAGCCGCGGGCAAGACCGTGCGCTTCTATCTCGCGGGCAAGAAGGGTCGCGTTCTCAAGCGCTTCTACCCGACCCAGGTCGCCAACGATTACGAACTAGGCGGGATCAAGAAGATCGCGTTCAGCGATGCGCAGGGTCTGGCCCAGGATCTGGTCGCGCGGTTCGACGCCGGCGAGTTCGACGTCGCGCACCTATTCTACGCCAAGTTCGTCTCGGCGCTGGTGCAGGAGCCGACCGGCATGCAGATCATCCCGGTTGCGTTGCCGGTCGATGCGGCGCCCGCCGGCGGCAACGTCGCCGCGGTCGAATACGAGCCCGACGAGGAGACCATCCTCGCCGACCTGTTGCCGCGCAACGTCGCGATCCAGATCTTCCGCGCGATGCTGGAGAACGCCGCGTCGGAGCAGGGCAGCCGGATGAACGCGATGGACAATGCGACGCGCAACGCGGGCGACATGATCAACCGCCTGTCGATCGAATATAACCGTACCCGCCAGGCCGCGATCACCACCGAGCTGGTCGAGATCATCTCGGGCGCCGAAGCCCTCTAAATTCGAAAAGCAGGAAGAACCGCAATGGCAACCGCCGCTGAAGACATCCGCCCGACCGAGGGCATGACCAACAACATCGGCACCATCGCCCAGGTGATCGGCGCGGTCGTCGACGTGCATTTCCCGGATAATTTGCCCGCGATCTTGTCGGCACTCGAGACCGATAACAACGGCAACCGCCTCGTCCTCGAGGTCGCGCAGCATCTGGGTGAGAACACCGTCCGCACGATCGCGATGGACGCGACCGAGGGTCTGACCCGTGGGCAGAACGTTCGCGACACCGGTTCGCAGATCCGCGTGCCGGTCGGCCCGATGACGCTGGGGCGCATCCTCAACGTGATCGGCGAGCCGATCGACGAGCGTGGTCCGGTCAATGCCGAGACGACGTCGCCGATCCACGCGGCCGCGCCGTTGTTCGTCGACCAGTCGACCGAAAGCTCGATCCTGGTCACCGGCATCAAGGTCATCGATCTGCTCGCGCCTTACGCGAAGGGCGGCAAGATCGGCCTGTTCGGCGGCGCCGGCGTCGGCAAGACCGTGCTCATCCAGGAACTGATCAACAACATCGCCAAGGGGCATGGCGGCACGTCGGTGTTCGCGGGCGTCGGCGAGCGGACCCGCGAGGGTAACGATCTGTACCACGAGTTCCTCGACGCGGGCGTCATCGCCAAGGATGCCGACGGCAACCCGCAGTCTGAGGGTTCGAAGGTCGCGCTGGTGTTCGGCCAGATGAACGAGCCCCCGGGGGCACGTGCTCGCGTCGCGCTGTCGGGCCTGACGATCGCGGAATATTTCCGCGACGTCGAAGGCCAGGACGTGCTGTTCTTCGTCGACAACATCTTCCGCTTCACCCAGGCGGGCGCCGAAGTTTCGGCACTGCTCGGCCGCATCCCGTCGGCGGTGGGCTATCAGCCGACGCTGTCGACCGACATGGGCGCGTTGCAGGAGCGGATCACCTCGACCAACAAGGGGTCGATCACCTCGGTGCAGGCGGTGTACGTGCCCGCGGACGATCTTACCGATCCGGCGCCGGCGACCTCGTTCGCGCATTTGGACGCGACCACCGTGCTCAACCGCGCGATCTCGGAGCTGGGCATCTACCCGGCGGTCGACCCGCTCGACTCCACGTCGCGCGTGCTCGAGCCGCGGGTCGTCGGTCAGGAGCATTACGACACCGCGCGTGCGGTCCAATCACTGCTCCAGCGCTACAAGTCGTTGCAGGACATCATCGCCATCCTCGGCATGGACGAGCTGTCGGAGGAAGATAAGCTGACGGTGACGCGCGCGCGCAAGATCCAGAAGTTCCTGTCGCAGCCGTTCCACGTCGCCGAGGTCTTCACCGGCATCAGCGGCAAGTTCGTCTCGGTCGAGGATACCGTGAAGTCGTTCAAGGCGGTGGTCGACGGCGAATATGATCATCTGCCGGAGAGCGCGTTCTACATGGTCGGCGGCATCGACGAAGTGATCGCCAAGGCCGAGAAGCTGGCGCAGGAAGCGTAATGCTGCGCTTCGAGCTGGTGACCCCCGAGCGCCTGGTGCGCTCGGAAGAGGTCTACATGGTCGTCGTGCCCGGGGCCGAGGGCGACTTCGGCGTGCTCGAGGGGCATGCGCCGGTGATGTCGACGGTGCGCGACGGCGCGCTGTCGATCTATCGCACGCAGAACGCCACGCCCGAGACGATCGCGATCCAGGGCGGCTTCGCCGAGGTGAATGCGGCCGGTCTGACGGTGCTGGCCGAGCAGGCGGACTGACGCTGGGCGGTAGTTGGGATGCAACGGCGCTTTAGTTTCGGCGCGCGTGACCCTTTAACCACCGCGGCGAAGGCCGGGGCCCAGTTGGAAAGGCCGGAGTAACGGCGCGTATCGCTGGGTAACCATCGTCTCCCAACTGGGCCCCGGCCTTCGCCGGGGAGGTAGCCGGCAACTCCGCTGGCCAGCTTCGTCACCTTGGATGTTCACGGTACTGTCGGCTTCCAACAAGTAGGCGGATAACGGCAGTCGGAGCTTACCCGCGTTGTGCTCCCGTGAAGGCGGGAGCCCAGTGTCACGTCAGATAACGGCTGTTGTTCTGCTCGACCCTGGATTCCCGCCTTCGCGGGAAAACAGGAGGGGGGTTGACCGGGTAGAAATGGTGGTCGGACCTCAAGAGGCAGGCCAGATGGCATCTAGCCCGCCACCCACTACAAAAAGCTGTACGGATCCACATCGACCGTGACCCGCACCTTGCTCGGCCAGTCCAGTGCGCCGAGCCAGTCGCGAATGACGTCTTGCACGTCGAGCGCGCGGCGCGCGTGGACCAGTAGCCGGTAGCGGTGGCGGCCGCGCAGCATCGCCAGCGGGGCCGGGGCGGGGCCGTATACCGCCATGCCGTCCACCAGCGGGGCAGAGCGGCCGACCAGCTTGGCGGTGTCGTGCGCGCAGGCCTGATCCTCCGACGATACCACGATCGCGGCGTAGCGGCCGAACGGTGGCGCGCCGGCGTCCTTGCGGGCGTCGGTCTCGGCTTCGTAGAAGGCGTCGGCATCGCCGGTGATCAGCGCCTGCATCACCTGCGCCTTGGGGCTGTGGGTCTGGATATAGACGTGGCCCGGCTTCTCGCCGCGCCCGGCACGCCCCGACACCTGGCGGATCTGCTGGAACGTCCGCTCCGCCGCGCGGAGGTCGCCGCCCTCCAGTCCAAGATCGGCGTCGACCACCCCGACCAGAGTCAGGTTGGGAAAGTGGTAGCCTTTGGTCACAAGCTGCGTGCCGACGACGATGTCGATGTCGCCTGCTTCCATCCGCCCGACGAACTCCGCGGCCTTGGCCGGCGACCAGATCGTGTCGGAGGTGACCACCGCGACCTTGGCGGCCGGGAACAGCGCGGTCACCTCGTCGGCGATGCGCTCGACACCGGGCCCACAGGCCACGAGCGTGTCCTCGTTCTTGCATTCGGGGCAGAGCCGCGGGACCGGCTCGATATGCCCGCAATGATGGCAGGCGAGCCGCCGCGTCAGCCGGTGTTCGACCATCCACGCGGTGCAATTGGGGCATTGGAAGCGATGCCCGCAGGTCCGGCACAGCGTCAGCGGCGCATAGCCGCGGCGGTTCAGGAACAGCAGCGCCTGCTCGCGCCGCTCCAGGGTTTCCTCCAGCGCGGCGACTAGCTTCGGCGCGAGCCAGCGGCCGCGTTCGGGCGGGTGCTCGATCAGGTCGATCGGCTCGATCGTCGGCAGCTCTGCGGTGCCGAAGCGCGCGGGCAACTTCAGTTCGGCATAGCGACCGAGCGCGACCTGCTGACGGGTTTCGATCGCGGGCGTCGCGGAGGCGAGGATTACCGGGCACGCCTCGAACTTGCCGCGCATCACCGCGACGTCACGGGCGTGGTAATGCACCCCGTCTTCCTGCTTGAAGCTGGTCTCGTGCGCTTCGTCGACGACGATCAGGCCGAGGTTGCGATAGGGCAGGAACAAGGCCGATCGCGCGCCGACCGTGACCAGCGCCTCGCCGCTCGCGATCGCGCGCCAGGCACGACGCCGCTGGGTGGATCGCAGCCCCGAATGCCACGCCACCGGCTCGCAGCCGAAGCGATCGTGAAAGCGCTTCAGAAAGGGCTCGGTGAGCGCGATCTCGGGGAGCAGCACGATCGTCTGGCGCCCGGCGCGGATCGCCTCGGCGATCGCCTCGAAATAGACTTCGGTCTTGCCCGAGCCAGTAACGCCGTCGAGCAGGGTCGGTTGGAACGCGCGCGCCGCCACCGCCGCGACCAGCGTTTCCGCCGCCGCGCTCTGTTCCTCGGAGAGCGTCGGCGCGCCGAACCCGGGGTCGGGGCGCGGGTAGGGGCTGTCGATGTCGACCTCCACTGCCTCGATCGCACCGCACTTCACCAGCCCGCGGATCACCGCGTCGGAGACGTCGGCGGCGGTGGCGAGTTCGCGGATCAGCCCCTGGCGGTCGCCGATCCGCTCCAGCGCCTGTTCGCGTTGCGGGGTGAGCCTCGCCGGCACGGTGCCGCCGATCCGGTATTCGGTGACGGTGCGCGCGCCCTCCAGCGCCGAGGTCGAGGCGAGGCTCATCCGGACCACGCTAGCGGGCGGCGCGAGATAATAGTCGGCGGTCCATTCGACCAGCCGCCGCAGCGCGCCCCCGAGGGGCGGCACGTCCGCGACCGCGAGCAGGGGCCGCAGCCGGTTGTCGCCGACCTCGGTCTCCGAGGGCATGTATTCGGGCTCCCACACCACGCCGAGCAGTTGCCGGGGGCCGAGCGGCGCGACCACGATCGATCCCGGTTCGACGGTCATGCCGTGCGGGACGCGGTAATCGAGCGGGCCGAGGGCGGAGTTCAGGACGAGGACGCGGGCGCGTGACATTGCCGTCCATATGGGGCGCGGCAGGCCGCGGGTGAACCGCTATTCGGCGGCGATCCCCCGCGGCGGCGGCCCGCTGTCGCGATCGGTCCGCCGCCGGTTGCCGATCCGCGACCGCTTGGCGGTATATAGCTGGGTGTCGGCGGCGTGGACGAAGTCGCGGACGTTGTCGTGATCGGTCAGCATCGCGGTGCCGACCGTGCCCGATGTGGCGATCGTCATGCTGCCCGCGGTCACCGGCACGCAGAGTTCATGCTGCAGCCGGTGCGTGAAGGCGACGGGGTCGGCGATCAGTTCGGGGTGCTCGACGATCAGCGCGAATTCGTCGCCGCCGATGCGCGCGGCGTAGCTGCCCCGCAGCCACGGGTCGCGCAGCCGCCGCCCGACGGCGCGCAGCACGTCGTCGCCGGCGCGATGGCCGAGCGTATCGTTGACCTCTTTGAAGCAATCGAGGTCGACGATCGCGAGCATCAATGGCCGGCGCTCGGACAGCGGGTTGGCGATCGCGGTGCCCAGCACACGGTCGAACGCCGCACGATTGGCGATCCCGGTCAGATCGTCGCAATCCGCGGACCGGCGGAGCCGTTCCTCCATCCGGTGTCGGTCGGTGATATCCTGCAACAATCCGATCAGTGCGATCGCGCCGCCGTCGGTAATCTCGGGCGCCCCGATCGCGCAAATGCGACGACGGTCGCCCCCGGCATCGATGAAGTCGACTTCGATCTGGAACGGCTCGCCGGTGCGTAGCGACCGCTGCGACGAGCGATAGATCAGCCGCCGCAGATTGACGGGATATCGCGCCAGCAACCGGTCGATAGCCGTGCGATCACCCACAGCGAGCCCGTGAATGTGGAACACGCCGTCCGACCACTGGATCTCGTCGGTCGCGGGCAGGTAGCGCCAGGATCCGATCCTCGCCATGCGCTCGGCCTGGCGGAACGTCTGGTCGTTGCGCAACAGGTCCGCCGCCTGCTGCTTGGCAAGCGAGGCGAGGTCGAGCGCGGACCGTGCGGCGAGGCGGGCGGCGAGCAGGGATTGCGCCAATTTGGCGAGATTGCGGAGCGCCAGGATCTGTTCGACGGTCAGGCGCCCCGGCTGCGGGTCGGCCACGCACAAGGTGCCGACCGCCTGGACGCTGCCGTCGGCGCCGGGTGCGTAGAGCGGAACGCCCGCATAGAAGCGGATGCCATCCTCCATCACCAGCGGATCGCCGTGGAACCGCGGATCGGCCGCTGCATCCTCAATTACCGTAATCTCCTGCCCGCGGATCAAGTCCTCGCACAGGATGTGGAGCCCCGACGATCCGCCGGACGCCGTATCGCTGCACGCCTTGATCCAGTGACGATCCTGATCGATCAGCGACAGCACCGCGGTCTGCTTGCCGAGCAGGTGCGCGGCGAGGCTCACGACTGCGTCGAACTCCGCCTCCGGCGGCGTGTCGAGCAGGTCGAGCGCGTAGAGCGCCGCCAGTCGGCGACCTTCATCGGTGTCGAACATTCGAGCGGAGATGGGCAGCATATATCCGATCATATCCAAGAAGTTCACGGGAGTAAGTAGAAACCGAGAATGGATCGCTTTTGGCTGCGATCGACCCTAGCGTCGGCGGGTGACCACCCCGCTGCCCATCCTGTTCGCCCAGCACCTGTCGCGCGACCGCCGGCGATCGGTGCACACCGCGCGCGCCTATCGCGCGACCGCGGAACGGCTGATCGAGTTTCTCGGAGAGCATTTGGGGGATGCGACGGATGATCGATCGACACTGGCGAGGGTGTCCGCGGCCGACCTTCGCGCCTATCTCGCGCGGCGGCGCGGGGAGGGGCTGACCAATGCATCGGCGGCGCGCGAGCTATCCGCGGTCCGTGCCTTCCTTGCCTGGGCGGTGCCCGACGCCGATCTGCCCCGGCTGCGTGGTCCGCGGGTGAAGAAGGGCCTACCGCGTCCGATCTCGCCCGACGAGGCGGTGGCTCTGGCGGACGATGTCGCCGAAGACGCCGCCGAGCCGTGGATCGGCGCGCGCGACTGGGCGCTGCTGATGCTGCTCTACGGCGCCGGCCTGCGGATCGGCGAGGCGCTGGCGTTGACCGGGCGCGCGCTGCCGCTCGGCGTCACGCTGGTCGTCACCGGCAAGCGCGACAAGACCCGCATCGTTCCGCTACTGCCGCCGGTACGCACCGCGATCGAGACCTATGTCGCGCAATCGCCATGGCCGGCCGATCGGTCGGCGCCGTTGTTTCGCGGTGCGCGGGGCGGGCCGCTGTCGCCGGGCGTGATCCGTCGATCCGTCCGGGCGGCAAGGGCGCGGCTTGGGTTGTCGGCGCGCACGACGCCGCATGCGCTGCGGCACAGCTTCGCGACGCATCTGCTGGGGCGCGGCGCGGATCTTCGCATGTTGCAGGAACTGCTCGGCCACGCGTCGCTGAGTTCGACCCAGATCTACACCGCGGTGGATGCCGCGCACATCCTGGACGTCTATCGCAACGCCCACCCGCGGGCGTAGACTTCAGCGGTGCGGCCGCCAGGTCGCAACGCGCCACACATAGGCCGCGACCATGAGGACGCTGATCCCGATCACCACCGGGCCGACATAATCCTGGAGCCGTTCGAACCGCGAACCGAACCAGATTCCCGCCCAAGCGAGCAATGTGTTCCAGATCAGGCTGCCCGCGTAGGTCCAGGCGAGGAAGCGCCATACCGGCATCCGCGTCATCCCGGCGGGCAGAGAGATCATCGTCCGGAAGGTCGGCATGAAGCGGAACACGAAGATCACCCAGCCGCCATTGCGTTCGAAGAAACGGTGGAGTCGTTCGACATCGCTCCATTCCAACGTGAGCCACCGGCCGTGGCGATCGACGAACGGGCGCAATCGTTCGTAGCCCAGCCGACGACCGACCACGTACCAGAAGCAATTGCCCGCGGTGGTGCCCGCGGTCGCGATCAGCACCAGCGGTACCAGCGCCATGTCGCCGCGCGCGACCGCCATGCCGCCGAGCCCCATGATCACCTCGGACGGGATCGGCGGGACGACATTCTCCAAGGCCATCAGCAGGAAGATGCCGAAATACCCGCCCGCCGCGATCAGATCGAGGATGAAGGCGGTCATCGCCGGTATGCCTCAGCCGCGCGCGGCGACCGCGTAGAGCGCGACCGCTGCCGCGTTGGACACGTTGAGGCTTTCGACCTTGCCGCTGATCGGCAGCTTGGCGAGTTCGTCGCAATGCATCTCGGTGTTCTGCCGCATGCCTTCACCCTCGGCGCCGAGCACGATGGCGATCCGCTGCTCGCCCATCGCCTGCGCAAGAGTCTGCGTCGCGTGGCCGGTGAGGCCGATTCGCCAGAACCCCGCCTCCGCGATCTCCTCCAGCGCACGCGCCAGATTCACGACGCGGACCCAGGGCGTGGTCTCCAGCGCACCCGACGCGGCCCGCGCGACAGTCCCCGATTCGGGCGGCGAATGGCGGTCCTGCGTGACGATGCCGAGCGCATCGAACGCCGCCGCGGAGCGCAGGATCGCGCCGACGTTGTGCGGATCGGTGACCTGGTCGAGCACCACCAGCGGCCGGCGATCGTCGCGGCCCTGCGCCAGCAGATCGCCCAGCCACATGTCCTCGAGCGGATCGACCTCCGCGACGAGCCCCTGGTGCGGTGCGTCGGCGGGAACCAGCCGGCCGAGATCGGCGACGTCGGCAAACGTTACCGGCAGCACCGGCGGCAGATCAAGCGCCGCCAGCGCCTCGCGCGTGCCCCACAGCTTGCGAACGATGCGCTCGGGGTTGGCGAGCGCGGCGGTGACCGCATGGCGTCCCCAGAAGCGCGGGCGTCCCGCGGTGCCCGTGCTCGGGCGGTGTCCTCGTTTGGCCATCAGTCGTCGTCGTCCGGATATGCGAAGGGATCGGTCACCGCGGGCTTGGTCGGCAGCGGCGGACGCGGCAAGGCTTTTTCGGCATTCGCGGCCGAAACCAGCACCGATGCGAGCACGATCGATCCCTGGCGCATGTCGTCGGCCTTCAGGTGATCGAACGTATCAACTCCGCTGTGATGCACCCGGCTGTCGTAATCGAGCGGATCCTGGATGAACTGAAAGCCGGGTACGCCGATCGCCTGCATGAACACGTGATCGGTGCCGCCGGTCGGCCGCAGCGCTACGGTGTTCGCGCCCATCGCGGCGAACGGCGCGAGCCATTCGCGGAAGATCGGCACCACCGCGGGATTGCGCTCCGCATAGAGCCCGCGCAGCTTGCCCGAGCCATTGTCGATGTTGAAATAGGCGGCAAGGTCGCCATAGCCCGGCTGCGGCGTGACCGGCCACCGGTTGGTCCAGCCGTAAAAGCGCTTTAGCCCCGTGTCGGCGGTGCCGCCGGGGGCGCCGCGGGTCGCGAGATGCTTCTCGACATAGGCCATCGACCCGAGCAACCCTTGCTCCTCGCCGGTCCACAGCGCGAAGCGGATCGTGCGTTTCGGCTTGATCCCGGTCGCGGCGATGATCCGCGCGGCTTCCATGATCATCGCGCTGCCCGCGCCATTATCCGCAGCGCCGTCGCCCGCCACCCAGCTGTCGAGATGTGCACCGGCCATCACGTAACCCGCCTTTGGGTCGGTGCCGGGGATCTCCGCAATGATGTTGTAAGCCTGCTCGTCGGTATCGTCGAACCGCACGTCGCTGACGATCTCCAGCGTCGGCGCGGTGCCCGATCTGGCCAGCCGGGCGAGCCGCAGATAATCCTCCTGCCCGATCTGTACCGCGGGCAGGGCGGCCGTCGCGCCGGTGCCGAACAGATAGCCCTCGCCGCTGACTAGGTTGCCGTCGCGATACGCCATCGTCGCCATCGCGACCGCGCCCTCCGCCTTCAGAAACGCGTCGAGCTTGGCCGCGAAATCAAGCCGCTTCAGCCGCCGATCGGCGGCATCGGGATCGTTCACCGGCTGCTGGAACTGGTCTAGCTTCGACAGCTCCTCGTTGGATAGCCGTTGGAACACCGGCTCGGTCGATTCGCGCGCAGCGACCGGCAGCGTCGTCATCACCATCTTGCCGCGCAGCTGCCCGCGCCATTTGTCGAAGTCACGCTCGCGTTTCATCGGCGCGACGACGATCGGCGCGGTCAGTGCGCCATTGGTCGGCGGCGTCCAAGCAATAGGGATCGCGGTCAGCTGCACCGCGCGGGGGGTCAGCATCCGCACCGATGCACGCTCGATCGTCCACCCGCGCCCGAACGCGAAGCCTTCCTTGTGGACGTTCTTCAGCCCCCATTCGGTGAACTTCGCCGCGGTCCAGCCTTCCGCCTTGCGCATTCCCGGCGAGTTGGTCAGCCGCGGGCCAATCACGTCCGTCAGGTGTTGCGCGGTGACCATCACCTGGCTGTGGTTCGTGCCCTCGTCGATGATCCGGTTGGCCGATGCCTTATCCTGCGCACCCACATGGTACGGCATGAGAGCGACCGCCGCAGTGGCGGCGAGCAGGAAACGGCGCATGGGACCCCCTTCAATACGATATCGACCGTGTTGCTACGGGTGCCGCCCACCGCGCGCAAGCAGTGCCGCGACGCTGACCCGCGTTGACAGCCGCGTCCCGCTTCGCCATGGAGCCGCCTCGCTCTGAAAAGCGGCCCATCTGGACAGGTGGCCGAGTGGTTAAAGGCAGCAGACTGTAAATCTGCCCGTGCAAG
>NZ_CAXTEM010000077.1:0-10317 GCF_964243315.1 uncultured Sphingomonas sp.
ACCTGCTCGGCAACATGTGGGCGCAGGAATGGGGCAACATCTACGACATCGTCGCCCCGAAGGGTGCGGGCGACGTCGGCTACGATACCGGTGAGTTGCTGAAGGCCAAGGGCTACGACCCGGTCAAGATGGTCCGCCAGGGCGAGGCCTTCTACTCCTCGCTCGGCTTCGCGCCTCTGCCGGAGACGTTCTGGGCGCGGTCGCAGATCGTCAAGCCCGCCGACCGCGAGGTGATCTGCCACGCATCGGCCTGGGACATCGACAATCTCGACGACATCCGGATCAAGATGTGCACCAAGGTGAACGGCGACGACTTCGTCACCATCCACCACGAACTCGGCCACAATTACTATCAGCGCGCCTATAAGGGCCAGCCGTTCCTCTACAAGAACGGCGCCAATGACGGCTTCCACGAGGCGATCGGCGACACCGTCGCGCTGTCGATCACGCCCGATTATCTCGTGAAGATCGGTCTGCTCGCCCCTGCGCAGGTGCCGAGCGCGGACAAGGACATCGGCTTGCTGCTGCGCCAGGCGATGGACAAGGTCGCGTTCCTGCCGTTCGGGCTGCTGATCGACAAATGGCGCTGGAGCGTGTTCTCCGGCCAGATCGCGGAGGGGGATTACCAGAAGGGTTGGGACGCGCTGCGCCTGCAATATCAGGGGATCAAGCCGCCGGTCGCGCGTGACGAGAGCAAGTTCGACGCCGGCGCGAAATACCACATTCCGGCGACCGTGCCCTACACCCGCTACTTCCTCGCGCGCGTGCTGCAGTTCCAATTCTACAAGGCGGCGTGCGACCAGGCAGGCTGGAAGGGGCCGTTGCACCGCTGTTCGTTCTACGGCAACAAGGCAGTCGGCGACCGGCTCAACGCGATGCTGAGCATGGGGCAGTCGAAGCCCTGGCCCGACGCGCTGCAGGCGATGACCGGCCGTCGCGAGATGTCCGGCAAGGCGCTGGTCGACTATTTCGCGCCGCTGAAGAAGTGGCTCGATCAGCAGAACAAGGGCAAGCCGACCGGCTGGTAAACGCGGCGACCGTCCGTCCCGCCCCGGCACGCCCGGAATGCGGGGCTGGCGGCCCGGCGTGCTTTGCCCGAATAGCCGCTCGATGAGCCGCCACGCACCCGCCCCCGCGTCGTTCGCCCGCATGGTTGCGGTGGCCGTGCTGGTCGCGGCGTTGCTGGCGGCGGCGGTTGCGCTGGTCCTGAACCGGCCGCCCGCGCCGGTGGTGAGCAGAAGCGTGCCGCCGCCGATCATGGCGGTCGCACCCGCACCCGCACCCGCACCCGCACCCACTCCGGACCCGCGCTTCGTGGTCAAGCACATCCTGTCGGTGCGCAGCCCGATGCGGATCGGGGATCATTATTGGGACGAGAGCGGCGCGCCCGCGGGGCAGATCGTCGTGACGGTCGATCTCGCCGCGCGCGTGCTGTCGGTGTTCCGCGCAGGGTACGAGATCGGCACCGCGGTGATCATCTTCGGGGCGGAGGAGAAGCCCACTCCGCTCGGCATCTTCCCGATTACGCAGAAGGACGCGACCCACCGGTCGACGATCTATGGCGGCGCGCCGATGCCGTACATGCTGAGGCTGACCAACGACGGCATTTCCATCCACGGCAGCGACGTCGCCGACGGCTATGTCACGCATGGCTGCGTCGGGATCCCCGTCGCCTTCGCACGCAAGCTGTTCGCGGCGGTGAAGCTCGGGGACAAGGTCATCGTCACCCGCGGCGAGACACTGAAGATAGGCGACCCGATCACTGCCGCCTGAGCGATCGCAAACTGGGTCGCAAGCAGATGGTAATCACTAAACCTATGTTTAAGATGCGTGGCTTAGACCGTGTGCGGGCCGATCGATCTCGGCCCCGTCGCCCGGTCCGGCGACGACGCCTTCGCTAACAAGGTCTCTCTTCACGGTGCTGCACTCGACCGACTTCGATAGCGATCCGCACGCGCGCCCTGCGGCCCCGCCGGCGATGCCGGCCGCGTGGCGGTATCTGGCGAGTGCCGATCCGACGGCGGCGCTGTCGGGCACGGCGTTGCTCGCGATCGTGCCGGTCGCGCTATGCATGACCGATGCCGAGGGTCGACTGACCTTCTTCAACGACGCCGCGGTCGCGCTTTGGGGCCGCACGCCGGGGCTGGGCGATCCGCACGCGTCGATCTGGCCGATCACCGATGCTCACGGCGGCGCGCTCGCGCCGGGCGACACCGCGCTGGCCCGCGCTCTGGCTACCTGCGAAGCGGTGCACGGCATCGAGGCGTTGGCGCGGCGTGCGGACGGCGGCGAGATCTACTTCGCCTCCGATGCGACCCCGTTGTTCGATCCTGCCGGCGCGCTGATCGGCGCGATCGAAGTCGTCACCGATCTTACCGCGCGCTTTACCGCTGAACGCCAGCTTCGCGACAGCGAAGCGCATTACCGTCACGCCGTCGAACTCAACCCGCAAATGCCGTGGATCGCCGATCCGCACGGCCGCATCCTCCACTTCAACGATCGCTGGTGCCGCTTCACCGGGCAGACCACGGAACAAGCGCTGGCGAAGGGCTGGTTCGGCATCGCCAATCACGACGATCTGCCCGGTGTGCTGAAGGCGGTGGAAACCTCGCTGACCACCGGCACCCCGCTCGACGTGCGCTTTCGGGTGCAGACGCATGACGGCACCGAGCGCTGGGTCCGGTCGCGCGCCTATGCTCGGCACGATGATGTCGGCGCGATCGTCCGCTGGTACGGGTCGACCGAGGACATTCACGATGCAGTGATCGCCGAAGCGGAGCTTGCGCAGGCCGAGGAACGCTATCGTTTCGCGGCACTCGCCACTCGTGACGTGTTCTGGGACCATGATCTGGTGAAGGACAAGATCATGTGGTCGGAGGGCATGAGCGACACTTTCGGCCACGTGATCAACGACGATACCGACGTCGGCGGCTTCTGGAAGGCCCATATCCATCCGCAGGACCGTGACCGTGTGGTGGATAGCCTCGACCGCGCGGTGGGCGAGGGCGATGCGCGCTGGACCTGCGAATATCGTTTCCGCCGCGGCGACGGCACCTATGCGCAGGTGCTCGATTGCGGATCGCTGCTGCGCGACGACAAGGGTGCCGTCACCCGCGCGATCGGCGCAATGCTCGATCTCAGCGATCGGCGGCAGACCGAGGCCGAGCTCCGGCTGAGCGAGGAACGCCTACGGCTCGCGACCGCGGCGGCCGGGCTCGGCATCTCCGACTTCTCGGTGGTCGACGGGCGCGAGCATTGGTCGTCCGAACTACGCCGCATCTTCGGCGTCGACGCGACCACGCCCGCGGGACCGGAAACCTATTTCGCGATCCTCCACCCCGACGACCGGCCCGAAGCCGAGGACCAGCACCGCCGCGCGGTGGCAGGCGATTTCCGGCACGGCTTTCAGGGCCTCCGTAGGATCCTACGCCAGAACGACGGCGCGCTCCGCTGGATCGCTACAGGGGGGCACGTCATCCGCGCGCCCGACGCCAGCGTCCTGCGCGTGCTCATCACCGTGCGCGACGTCACCGAGGAAAAGCTGGCGCAGGACACGGTCGCCTGGGCGGCGACCCACGACGCGCTCACCGGGCTGCCCAACAAGGCGGCGTTCCAGCGCGTGCTGGAGGAGCTGGTCTCCTCGTCGACCGCACCGTCGTCGTTGTTGCTGGTCGACCTCGACGACTTCAAGCTCGTCAACGACACGCTCGGCCACCAGGCCGGCGACGCGCTGCTCGTCGAGGTGGCGTCGCGGTTGACGCTCGATCTGCCCGCCGACGCCACGGTGGCGCGGTTCGGCGGCGACGAATTCGTGCTGACCCTGCCCGGCATCGACAACGTCGGGGCGGTCCGGCTCGGCGAATCGATCCTGACACGGCTGCAGACGCCGTGCGAGCTGGGCGAGCGCACCGTCGATGTCCGCGCCAGCGTCGGCGTCTCCACCTACCCCCGCGATGGCGGCGATGCGTCGACCCTGCTCCAGGCGGCGGACATCGCGCTCTATTCGGCCAAGGCCGCGGGTCGCCACGCGGTGATGCCGTTCGCCTCGGCGATGCGTGCCGGATTGCAGGGGCAGGTGTCGATGCTCCGGCTGGCGCGTGAGGCGATCGCGCGGGGCTCGATCACAGCCTTCTACCAGCCCAAGATCTGCCTGCGGACGATGGGGGTCATCGGGGCCGAGGCCCTGCTGCGCTGGCATCATCCACGCCATGGTATCCAGCTCGCCGGGAGCATCGCCGCGGCGTTCGACGATCCCGAGCTCGCCTCGATCGTCGCCGGCGTGATGATCGCCGCGGTGCTGACCGACATTCGCGGCTGGATCGATGCGGGCGTGCCGATCGGCCGGGTCGCGATCAATGCGTCGCCGCGCGAGATCGCGGCGCGCGGCTATGCGGAACGGTTGCTCGGATCGATGGCGATGCACGGCGTCCCGGCGTCCGCGCTCGAGGTCGAGGTGACGGAGACCGCGCTGTTCGGCGCTGGCGTGGAGGGCGCGGTCGCGGAACTGGCGATCCTGCGCGCCGCGGGCGTGACGATCGCGCTCGACGATTTCGGCACCGGCTTCTCGTCGCTGTCGCATCTGTCGCGCTACCCGATGGACGCGATCAAGATCGACCGGACCTTCGTCGCCGGCCTGTCGAACCGCACCGACCGCGCGGTCGTGGAAGCAGTGCTGCTGCTGTCCGCCGCCCTCGAGACCCAGTGCGTGGCCGAGGGCGTCGAGACCGCCGAACAGCTCGATTATCTGCGCCGCGGCGGATGCAGCATGGCGCAGGGCTTCCTGTTCTCGCCCGCGGTGCCCGCCGACCGCTTCGACTGGACCGCGACCTACTAGAGCTAGATGACTTCGAGCAGAATAAGCCACCCTGGTCGTCATCCTCGCCTGCGCGGGGATGACGGCATGGGTCAACGCGATGCTAATCCGCTCTAACACCGTCGCCGGTGTCGGGCGGCACGGCGCAGGCCGGTTGACGTCGCGCATTTTCGCTCGACAGCATCGGGCTCGCGACGGCAGCGTGCCGACGCCCGTTACCGAGTGTTCCGCCGACCATGCGCTTCCCCCGATTCTTCTCCCTGCCGTCGAGCGACATCGCGATCGACCTCGGCACCGTTAATACCGTCGTCTACCTCCGCGGCCGCGGTATCGTCCTCAACGAGCCATCGGTGGTGGCGATCGAGACGCGCGACGGGGTTAAGCGCGTCCGCGCGGTCGGCGCCGAGGCCAAGCTGATGATGGGCAAGACGCCCGAAGGCATCGTCACGGTGCGGCCGATGCGCGACGGCGTGATCGCCGACCTCGACGTCGCCGAACAGATGATCAAGTTCTTCATCGACAAGGCGCATGGCGGGCCCAGCCGCCTGCCGCGCCGGCCCGAGGTCGCGATCTGCATTCCCTCCGGCGCAACCCCGGTCGAACGCCGCGCGATCCGCCAGGCCGCGACCGCCGCTGGCGCCCACCGCGTCCACCTGATCGAGGAACCGATGGCCGCCGCCATTGGCGCGGGGCTGCCGGTGACCCAGCCGGTCGGCGCGATGGTCGTCGATATCGGCGGCGGCACCACCGAGGTCGCGGTGCTGTCGCTGCGCGGGTTGGCGTACAGCACCTCGGCGCGGGTCGGCGGTGACAAGATGGACGACGCGATCGCGTCCGCGATCCGCCGCAAGTACAACCTCATCATCGGCGAAGCGACGGCGGAGCGGGTCAAGCTCGCCATCGGGGTAGCCCGCGCGCCCGAGGACGGCCGCGGCATCATCCTGCCCGTCCGTGGCCGCGATCTGCGCGCGGGCGTGCCCAAGGAAATCGAGGTCAGCCAGGCCGATATCGCGATCGCGCTCGCCGATCTCGTCGGTCAGATCGTCGAGACGGTGCTGACCGCGCTCGAACATACCGAGCCGGAGCTTGCCGCCGACATCTGCGACCAGGGCATCGTCATGACCGGCGGCGGCGCGTTGCTGTCGCAGCTCGACGCTGTGCTTGCGCGCGCGACCGGACTGCCGGTGATCGTCGCCGAAAACGCGCTGACCTGTGTCGCCACTGGCGCCGGGCTGGCGATGGAGGACCCGATCTACCTCGGGGTCATGACGCTCGACTGACCAGCGTCACGTTTCGCAACACGCAAATGCCACCGACTCGGCTATGATAGGGTAAGTGGATGATTCGAACGGGATGCTGGACTGACATGGTTGAGACCAACGCCCGCGCGCACCTTTACCCGATCGGCGTCGATCCCGCGGACATCGACTTCATGGGCCACGTCAACAACGCCAGCTACCTGAAATGGGTGCAGGCCGCGGTGATCGATCATTGGCGCACCCTCGCGCCCGCCGATGCGGTCGCGCAGCATCTGTGGATCGCGCTGAAGCACGAGATTACTTATCGCAAGCCGACCTTCCTCGGCGACGACGTGATCGCGACGGTGCTGCTCGAACGAGTCCAGGGCGCACGCGCGTTTTACGAGACGATCATCAAGCGCGGCGAAGAAGTGCTCGCGGAGGTGAAATCCAGCTGGTGCTGCGTCGACGCCGCCACCCTGCGGCCGGCGCGCCTGGCACGCGATATCGTCCAGCGCTTCTTCCCCGCCGAAGCCTGAGCAGTGACCGACATCGTCGACCGGCGCACGATCCTCGCCGCGGGTCTCGCAGGGACGCTAGCCGCACCCGCCGCGGCGATGACCAAGGTCAAGCGGCTGCCGCTCGCGCCGACGCCGCCGATGGGGTGGAACAGCTGGAACAGCTTCGCCACCACGATCACCGAGGCACAGGCACGCGAGACCGCGCGGATCATGGCGGATCGGCTGCTGCCGTTCGGCTACGACGTCTTCACCGTCGACATCCAATGGTACGAGCCCGAGGCGTCGAGCTACGACTATAATCGCGATCCCAAGCCGGCGATGGACGGCTATGGCCGGCTGCTGCCCGCGCCGAACCGCTTCCCGTCGAGCGCAGGCGGCCGCGGGTTCGCGCCGCTCGCCGCCGATGTCCACGCGCTCGGGCTGAAGTTCGGCATCCACCTGATGCGGGGAATCCCGCGCCTCGCGGTCCAGCGTAACCTGCCGGTGTTCGGCACCCGCTATCACGCCGCCGACATCGCCGACACCGCCAGCGTCTGTTCGTGGAACCCCGACATGTACGGCGTCGACATGCGCAAGCCCGGCGCTCAGGCCTATTACGACAGCGTCTTCGCGCTCTACGCGTCGTGGGGCGTCGACTTCGTCAAGATGGACGACATGAGCCGCCCCTATGACGCGCACGCGCCGGAGATCGAGGCGGCGCACCACGCGATCGTCGCGTCGGGCCGTCCGATGATGCTCAGCCTGTCACCAGGCGAGACACCCGTGCCCCGCGCCGATCACGTCCGTCGCCATGCGCAGATGTGGCGGATCTCCGACGATTTCTGGGACGAATGGCCGTTGCTGGAGGCGCAGTTCGTGCGTCTCGAAAACTGGAACGCCGAACGCCGCCCGGGTGCGTGGCCCGATGCGGACATGCTCCCGCTCGGGCGCCTCGCGCTCGGCAAGCGCGACACAAAGTTCACGCCCGACGAACAGCGCACGCTGATGACCTTGTGGTCAATCGCGCGATCGCCGCTGATCATGGGTGGCGACCTGCGCCATCTGGATGCGGCGACGCTGGCGCTGCTCACCAATCGCGCGGTGATTGCGGTCAACCAGGGGAGCACCGACAATCGTCCGCATTATGTCGAGGACGGCACCCGAGTCTGGTCGGCCCGCGCCGCGAACGGCGACCGCTACGTCGCGCTGTTCAACACCGGCGACAAGCCGCGCGCGGTCGCGATGCCGCTGCGCGATCTCGGCATCGCCGGCGCCGTCGAAGCGCGCGACCTGTGGAGCGACCGATCGATCGGTCGGGTCACGGAACGGCTGGGCCAGCGCATCGCGCCGCACGGTGCCGGGCTCTACCGGCTGAGCGCATGATCGCTCGATCCGCCCGGCTCGGGTTCGCCGCGATCTTGCTGCTGGCGGGCTGCGGCGAGCCTGCGCCCGACTCTGCGCCGCCGCAGATCACCGCTGAGGACCGCGCGCTCGGCGCCGAACAGCATCCGAAGCTGCTTGCGGAGTTCGGCGGCGCCTATGCCGGCGAGGAATCGCGCTACGTCGCCGCGATCGGCAGCCGGCTTGCCGATGCTGCGGGGCTACCGGGGCGATGCACCTTCACGCTGGTCAACAGCGATGTCGTCAACGCCTTCGCGGTGCCCGGCTGCTACATCTACGTCACCCGCGGCCTGTTCGCCGTAGTGACCAGCGAGGCCGAACTCGCCTCGGTGATCGGACACGAGGTCGGGCACATCGTCGCCAGCCATTCGCAGCGCCAGCAGCGCCGATCGCTGTGGCGGCGGCTCGGCGTGATCGCGGTCGGGCTGACCGGGTCGGATCGCCTGACCCGCCTAGCCGGCCAGGCCGCGCAATATTTCACGCTGCGCTATTCGCGAAACCAGGAGTACGAAGCCGACGATCTCGGCGTTCGCTATCTCCGCGCGAGCGGCTACGACGTCTATGCCGCCGCCGACATGCTCGGCGCGCTCGGCCGTCAGCAGCGCTTCATGCTCAGCACCAACGGCCGGGACGAGGCGCGCAGCATCCCCGAATGGACGTTGAGCCATCCGCTGACCGAACACCGCATCGAACGCGCGCGTGCCGCTGCCGAAGCCACCGGGCTCGCCGACGACGCGCTGCCGGAAAAGGCGGCGCCGTTCCTCGCCGAGGTCGACGGGCTGCTCTATGGCGACGATCCGGAACAGGGCTTCGTGCTCGGCCGCAGCTTCGCGCATCCGGTGATGCGAATCTTCTTCGCCGCGCCCGAGGGCTTCTCGCTGACCAACAGCCCGCAGGCGATCCGCCTGAGCGGCCCGAACGGCGTCGCCGGCGAGTTCGGCGGCGGCACGCTGCCGCCGGGCGGCATCGCGGGTTATGCCGAGCTGCTCGCGCGCCACGTCGTCGGCAAGGGGCAGGCTGACATGGTCGCGGCGGACCGCGTCACGATCAACGGGCTGCCCGCGGTGATCATGCAGCTCCGCCTCGCGGTACAGCAAGGGACCGTGCCGCTTTCGATCGCGGTCTACGACGGCGGCGGTGGCCGCGCGTACCACTTCATCATGGTATCGCCCCCCGCGGACGCGAGCGCATCGGCACTGCGCACCCTGTTCGCCTCATTCCGCCCGCTCTCCGACGCCGAAGTCGCGCAACTCCGCCCGCGCGTCATCCGGACGGTGAGGGCAGGGGCGGGCGACACCGTCGACACCCTGTCGCGCCGCATGGCCGACCCGGCACCGCGCGCACTGTTCCTCATGCTCAACGGCCGCGACGAGGGCGAGCCGATCCGCGCGGGAGAACTGGTGAAGATCGTGACCTATGCGGATGAGCGGTAGGCGAACCCGTCACCGGCGCTCGCCTTCCAAACCACCCCGGCGGAGGCCGGGGCCCAGTTGCGAAGGTGGATGTAAGGAAGCGAAGCGCCCGCCAAGTAGCGCCGCGTACCTGGGCCCCGGCCTCCGCCGGGGTGGTGGGTTAACTGCTGCTCCGCCAAACCCCTCCTCCCAAAAAAATTGCCGGCTGCGAGGAAGACGCAGCCGGCCAGGGGAGAGGTGGAAGTCGGAAAAACGGAATCAGAGGAAGCGGTTGATCAGATTCTCGATGCGCTCCTGCTGCCCCGAACGAGGCTGCGGATCGAAATTGCGCTCAACGACCAGGTCGGCGATGCCGGCAAGGTCGCGCTCGGCGACCGCCGCACCGATCTCGCCGTCCCAGCCCGCGTAACGATCGGTCCGGATCTTATCGAGGCGCCCGTCCTCGATAATCGCAGCGGCGTTGAGCAGGCCCTTGGCGACGACGTCGATGCCGCCGACATGGCCGTAGAACAGATCGGCCGGATCCATGCTCTGGCGGCGAACCTTGGCGTCGAAGTTGAAGCCGCCGGTGGTGAAGCCACCCGCACGAACGATCTCGAGCATCGCCAGCGTCAGCTCCTCGACCGAGTTCGGGAACTGGTCGGTGTCCCAGCCATTCTGCGGGTCGCCGCGGTTGGCGTCGATCGACCCGAAGATACCGAGTGCGCGGGCAGTCGCGATCTCGTGCTCGAACGTGTGGCCGGACAGCGTGGCGTGGTTCGCCTCGATGTTGACCTTGACCTCGTTCTCCAGGCCGTAGCGCTTCAGGAAGCCGTACACCGTCGCGGTATCGAAATCGTACTGATGCTTGGTCGGCTCGTGCGGCTTCGGCTCGATCAGGATCGTGCCGGTGAAGCCAATCTTGTGCTTGTGCTCGACGACCAGGCTCAGGAAGCGCCCGAAATTGTCGAGCT
>NZ_CAXTEM010000078.1:0-10291 GCF_964243315.1 uncultured Sphingomonas sp.
TCACCGAGGTGATGCGCGAGGGGACGATCTTGCCACGCTCGGACACGAAGCCCTGGAGCAACCGGACGTCCTTATAGTCGATCCGGGGGGCATCCTTGGCCGAGAACGGGCAGCTCTTGCGGCGGCGGAAAAACGGGCGGGCCATCAGTTCTGCTCCCCAGCGAATGCTTCGTCACGGTCACGGCGCGGACGGTCACCACGGTCGGGACGATCGCCCCGGCCTTCACGACCACCTTCACGGTCGCCGCGGCGCTCGCGATCGCGCTCCTGCTTGCGCATCATCACGGTCGGGCCCTGCTCCAGCTCATCGACCTTGACGGTCATGTAGCGGATCACGTCCTCGTTGATCTGGGTCTGGCGCTCCAGCTCCAGGATCACGCTGCCCGGTGCTTCGATCTCGAGCATCACGTAATGTGCCTTGCGGTTCTTCGCGATCCGATAGGCGAGGCTGCGAAGACCCCATGACTCGGTCTTGACGACCTTGCCCTGGTTATCCTCGACGATTCTGGTGGCGGCTTCCGCCAGCGCGTCCACTTGCGCCTGTGCCAAATCCTGGCGCGCAAGGAACACGTGCTCGTAAAGAGCCATGCTGCTTCCTTAATTGGCCGATCGCTGACGCCGCCCCGTGCGGTCGCCCCTCCGGCTGTCGTTCAACACACAAAAGCGGAAAGGCTCGCGCCCTTCCGCTCTCGATGTGATCGTCTTACCCGTTTCCGCGCAATTTGCAACCTGTTCCGCTTATCGGAAGATGCCCGAGAAGACCTGGGCGATCACGTTGCCGTTGCCGCCGACCAGCACCGCGTCGTTGCCCGAGCGTACGTAGCGATAACCGCGGGGCGGCGCGCGCAGGCCGCGATACTGGCGGTAATCGATCTGCCGATAGTTGCGCGCATACCGCTGGTCGAAGCGCTGGCCCTTGCGCCAGTTGCGATATTCCGGCTGGCGGACGACGCGGCGCTGGGTGACGACGGTGCGACCGTTCGCCTTCTGGCGGATCACGGTGGTCTCGCGATCGCGCTGCGGCGCTGCTTCGGCGGCGGAGACCGCGAGCGGGCTGGCGATCAGGGTCGCTGCGATCGCGCTGAGGATCAACTTCTTCATAATATTTTCTCCCGTGTCGTACGGCGCCGGCATCGCGGCGTCGAAGCCATATCTAGGCGTCGACTGTCGCGAACCCGTCCCGATCATTGGGCCAAATAGTCGCGACTTGTCGCAACGCCGTCCGCTTCGTTCAGGTTGCATCGCCGCGGCGGGCTGCCTACTCCGCGCGCCCAGTCGCCGCAGGGCGGATCATGACGGAGAGGTACTATGCGCGCCTTCATCTTTCCCGGTCAGGGGAGCCAATCGGTCGGCATGGGCCAGGCACTCGCCGCCGCCAGCCCTACCGCGCGCGAAGTGTTCCAGGAGGTTGACGATGCACTCGGCCAGCGGCTGTTCCGGATCATGGGCGAAGGCCCGCCCGACGAACTCACCCTGACCCAGAACGCGCAGCCCGCGATCATGGCGAACGCGATCGCGACGCTGCGCGTGATCGAGCGCGAGGGCGGCATCCGCCTGGCCGACAAGGCGGATTATGTCGCGGGGCACAGCCTCGGCGAATACACCGCGCTGTGTGCGGCGGGTGCGATTGATCTCGCGACGACCGCGCGACTGCTCAAGCTGCGCGGGCTGGCGATGCAGGCGGCGGTGCCGGTCGGGCAGGGCGGGATGGCCGCACTGCTCGGGGCCGATCTGCGGATCGCCCAGATGATTGCCGAAGCCGCGGCGGAGGGCGAGGTCTGCACCGTCGCCAACGACAATGATCCGACGCAGGTGGTGATCTCCGGCAGCAAGGCCGCGATCGACCGCGCGATCGCGCTCGCCAAGGATCACGGGGCGAAGCGCGCGATCGCGCTGCCGGTCTCCGCGCCATTCCACTGCCCGCTGATGCAGCCCGCCGCGGATGCGATGGCGGCGGCGCTCGACGAAGCGCGGATCGATGCGCCACTGGTGCCGGTCTACGCCAACGTCACCGCGGAACCGGTCACCGACCCGGACACGATCCGCCGCCTGCTGGTCGACCAGGTCACCGGCATGGTGCGGTGGCGCGAATCGGTGCTGGCGATGCAATCGGCCGGGGTGGAGCGCTTCGTCGAGCTCGGCGGCAAGGTTCTCGGCCCCATGGTCAAGCGCATCGCGCCCGATGTGGATGCGATCAGCGTCGTGACGATGGACGACATCGAGGCGCTCGTTCGGGACCTTTAGTCCACGCAAAGGCGTGGAGAAGGTTGGTTCGCGCGGAGACGCGGAGACGCGGAGAAGAAGTGAGAGACATCGACGAGATCAGTGGCGACGTGGTCGATGTCGCCTTGCGATTGCACCGCGATCTCGGGCCCGGCTTGCTCGAGAGCGTCTATGAGACCGTGCTTGCCGGAAAACTCGCGTCGATGGGGTACGAGGTCTGCCGGCAGCGACCGGTAGACATCTCTTTCGAAGGCATGCGCTTCGATGCTGCGTTCAGGATCGATCTTTTGGTAGATGGACGCTTGATCATCGAAATTAAGTCAGTGGAGATGTTGAGTACTGCGCATGGCAAGCAGTTACTGACCTATCTCCGTCTCACCGGGCTGCCCGTCGGGCTGCTCATCAACTTCGGCGGCGCAACGCTGAAGGAGGGATTGCGAAGGATCGTCAACGACTACCGCCCCTCCGCGTCTCCGCGCCTCCGCGTGAACAAACTCTAATGGAGACCAACATGTTCGATCTCACAGGCATGACCGCCCTCGTCACCGGCGCCTCCGGCGGTATCGGTTCGGCGATCGCGCAGGCGCTGGCAAAGCAGGGCGCGCGGCTGGCGGTCTCCGGATCCAACCAGGACAAGCTGGAGCAATTCCGCGCGAGCCTGCCGGGCGATCACGTCGCGGTGCCTTGCGACCTGTCCGACGGCGCTGCGGTCGATGGGCTGGTGCCTGCGGCGGTGGCGGCGCTTGGCGGGCGGCTCGATATCCTCGTCAACAATGCCGGCGTCACCCGCGACAATCTGGTGATGCGGATGAAGGACGAAGAGTGGGACAGCGTCATCCGCGTCAACCTCGAAGCCGCGTTCCGCCTCGTCCGTGCTGCCGCCAAGCCGATGATGAAGGCACGCTTCGGACGGATCGTCTCCGTCACCTCCGTAGTCGGGCAGACCGGCAACCCCGGCCAGGCCAATTACGCCGCGTCCAAGGCGGGGTTGGTCGGCATGTCCAAGGCGCTCGCGCAGGAACTCGCCAGCCGCAACATCACCGTGAACTGCGTCGCGCCGGGCTTCATCCGCTCGGCGATGACCGACGTCCTGCCCGAGGCGCAGAAGGCGGCGTTGCTCGGGCGCATACCGGCGGGCGATCTGGGCAGCCCCGACGACATCGGCGCCGCGGTCGTCTATCTGGCGAGCCGCGAGGCCGGCTACGTCACCGGCCAGACGCTGCACGTGAATGGCGGCATGGCGATGATCTGACGGGACCATCTGATACTTGCCACGTGAACGACCCCGTTCTACGTGCGTTCAGGAATTCCAAACCCCAAGATCGAAAGAGGGAATGACATGAGCGAGACCGCCGACCGCGTGAAGAAGATCGTCGTCGAGCATCTCGGCGTCGAAGCCGACAAGGTGACCGAGGATGCCAGCTTCATCGACGATCTCGGCGCAGACAGCCTCGACATCGTCGAGCTCGTCATGGCGTTCGAGGAAGAGTTCGGGGTAGAGATTCCCGACGACGCCGCCGAGAAGATCGCGACCGTGAAGGACGCGATCACCTATATCGACGAGCATAAGGCGTAAGGGCCGGGGCCTGAGGACCAGCGCCTGGGCCCGCCCGTAAGGGCAGGATATGAACGGCTTTCCGTCCCCGTGATCGAGGGCGGGGAGCCGTTTTTCGTAGGAAGACCTGAGTTTAGGAGCTTTGCATGCGGCGCGTTGTCGTAACCGGATTGGGGATGGTCACGCCACTCGGCGCGGACGTCGAGACCGTGTGGGCGAACATCCTCGCCAGCAAGTCGGGCGCTGGCCCGATCACGCATTTCGACGCTAGCAACCAGAAGTGCAGGATCGCGTGCGAGGTGAAGCCAAAGGATCATGAATACGGCTTCGATCCCGACAAGCGCGTCGACCACAAGGTCCAGCGCCAGGTTGATCCCTTCATCATCTACGGCATCGATGCCGCCGGGCAAGCGCTCGAGGATGCGGGTCTCGAGGACATGGACGAGGCGCTCAAGCTGCGCACCGGCGTCTCGATCGGCTCGGGCATCGGTGGCTTGCCGGGCATCGAGATCGAATCGATCAACTTGCACGAACGCGGTCCCGGCCGGGTCAGCCCGCATTTCGTCCATGGTCGCCTGATCAACCTGATCAGCGGGCAGGTTTCGATCAAATACGGCCTGATGGGTCCCAATCACGCGGTCGTTACCGCCTGTTCGACGGGCGCGCATTCGATCGGCGATGCGGCGCGGATGATCAAGGACGACGACGCGGACATCATGCTGGCGGGCGGTGCCGAGAGCACGGTCAACCCGCTCGGTGTGGCGGGGTTCGCGCAGGCGCGCGCGCTCAACATGAGCATGAACGATCGTCCCACCGAAGCCAGCCGGCCCTATGACAAGGATCGCGACGGCTTCGTGATGGGCGAGGGCGCCGGCGTCGTCGTGCTCGAGGAATATGAGCACGCGAAGGCACGCGGCGCGAAGATCTATGCCGAGGTCGTCGGCTATGGCCTGTCGGGCGACGCCTATCACGTCACCGCGCCGCATCCCGACGGCAAGGGCGCCGAACTCGCGATGCGGATGGCGCTGCGCAAGGCGGGGATGGAGCCGTCGGACATCGACTATATCAATGCTCATGGCACTTCGACGATGGCCGATACGATCGAGCTGGCGGCGGCGAAGCGGGTGTTCGGCGACGATCTGTCGGGCGCGTCGATGTCGAGCACGAAGTCGGCGATCGGGCATCTGCTCGGCGGCGCGGGTGCGGTCGAGAGCATCTTCTGCATCCTGGCGATCCGCGACCAGATCGTGCCGCCGACGCTCAACCTCGACAACCCGGACGAGGGGACCGAAGGCGTCGATCTGGTGCCGCACACCGCCCGCAAGCGCGAGGTGAAGGCGGTGCTCAACAACAGCTTCGGCTTCGGCGGCACCAACGCCTCGCTGGTGATGCGCGCGGTATAGCGCCGGCGCATGCGCAAGCCGGGCTGCCTCATCCTGATCATCGGCCTCGTCGCGATCGCGGCGGCGCTGTTCGCGTGGCGCGACTGGCGCGGGGCAGGCCCGGCGGTGCGGCCGCTGTCGGTGCAGATCGCCGAGGGCAGCAGCCTCGCCGGCGCTGCGACCGAGCTCGAGCGCGCAGGTGCGATCGGATCGGCACGTCGCTTCCGCCTTTATGCGCGGTTCCTCGGCTCGGGCGAGCCGATCAAGGCAGGCGAATACGGCATTCCGGCGAAGGCGAGCCCGGCCGAGATCCTCGCGATGCTCCAGGGCGGCAAGGTTCGACAACGGCTGGTCGTCGTGCCCGAGGGCTATCCGTCGGTGATGGTCGGCGAGATGCTCGCGCGTACCGACGGTCTCGCCGGTCCGGTCCCGCCGATCGCAGAAGGATCGGTGCTGCCCGACGGCTACGCGTTCCAGCGCGGCGACACCCGCGCGGCGTTGGTCGCGCGGATGCAGAAGGCGATGCGCGATTACCTCGCGGCCGCCTGGGCCAAGCGCAAACCGGGCATCGTCGTGACTTCCCCGCGCGAGGCGATCATCCTCGCCTCGATCGTCGAGAAGGAAACCGGTAAGCCCGCCGAGCGCACGACCGTGGCGG
Organism: uncultured Sphingomonas sp.; assembly: GCF_964243315.1. Lineage (GTDB taxonomy): Bacteria > Pseudomonadota > Alphaproteobacteria > Sphingomonadales > Sphingomonadaceae > Sphingomonas. The sequence goes on from NZ_CAXTEM010000078.1 coordinate 5,819, forward strand.
CAGTGTACGGCAATCGCCTGCGCGTCGGCATGCCGCTTCAGGCCGATCCGACGGTGATCTACCCGATCACCAAGGGCAAGCCGCTCGGCCGCCGTATTTTGCGCTCCGAACTCACTGCGAAGAACGGCTATAACACCTATGCCGAGCGGGGCCTGCCCGCGGGCCCGATCGCCAACCCCGGCCGCGCCGCGATCGATGCGGTGCTGTCGCCGGCTGCCAGCAAGGCGCTCTACTTCGTGGCGAACGGCACCGGTGGGCATGTGTTCGCCGACACGCTGGAACAGCACAACGCCAACGTGAAGAAATGGTACGCGATCAGGCGCAGCCGCGGCGAGATGTGATTGGGAGCTCCGGTGTTGCTGCGAACGCAGGAACCCAGAGTTAAAAGCGTACCCTGCATGGCCCTGAGCTCCCGCGTTCGCAGGAGCACGGTGCGGCGGTTGAGAACCGCACGCCCTTTCAGATCACCCCCGCAACGCGTTCGCCGCCCGCGCTTTCATCTCCACCTCGGCCATCGTGCCACCGGTCACCCAGCTGCCGCCGACGCACAGCACCGGCTTGAACGACAGCCATTCGGGCGCGCTCGCTTCGGTGATGCCGCCGGTCGGGCAGAATTTGCACTGGTAGAACGGCGCCGCGAGCGCCTTCAGCGCCTTCAAGCCGCCACTCGCCTCGGCGGGAAAGAATTTGAAATGCGTCAGCCCGAGGTCGAGCCCGCGCATGATGTCGCCCGCATTGGCGATGCCCGGCAGAAACGGCACGCCGCTTTCCAGGATCGGCGTAGCCAATCGGTCGCTCAGCCCCGGCGAGACGATGAACTCCGCGCCCGCGTCCATCACCGCGGCGAACTGATCGGTGTTCACCACCGTGCCGGCGCCGACGATCGCGCCCGGCACCTTCTTCATCTCGATGATCGCGTCGATCGCCGCGGGGGTTCGCATCGTTACCTCCAGCACGCGCAGCCCGCCCGCGACCAGCGCCTGCGCTAGCGGCAGCGCGGTGGCAGCGTCGTCGATCACCAGTACCGGGATGACGGCGCTGGTCTGCATGATGTCGGCGATGTCGGTCATGAATGCTCCTGGGCGAAGGCGGCCGCGGCGCCGAACAGGCCGGGCTGGGGATGGGTGATGAGCTTGACCGGCATCGCCGCCATCAGCGACTGGAACCGGCCTTTCGCGACGAAACGCTGGTCGAAGCCCGACCGTAGCAGGCGGTCCTTGATCCGCAGGCCTAGCCCGCCCGCGATGACCACGCCCATGGCGCCGTGCGCCAGCGCCAGATCGCCCGCCACCGCGCCGAGCGCCAGGCAGAAGCGGTCAAGCGCGGCCAGCGCGATCGAATCCGTGCCTTCAAGAGCTTCGGTCCAGATCGTGCGATCGTCATGCGTCGCCATCGGCCGACCCTCCATCGTCGCCAGCGTCTCGTAGATCGCGACGATGCCAGGTCCCGAGCAGATCCGCTCGGTCGACACGCGGGTGAAGGTGCGGCGCAACCGCTGCACGAACGCATCCTCGATCCCGTCGAGCGGCGCATAATCGATATGCCCGCCCTCCGTCGACAGCACGTGATAGCGATCCGCGGTCTTCAGCACCTGCGCGACGCCGAGCCCGGTGCCCGGGCCGCAGACCGTGGTGACGCCGACCGCCGGTAGCGGGGTATCAGGCCCGCAGAGATGCACGAAATGCTCCTCCGGCAGCTGCGCGACCGCATGGCCGACCGCGCCGAAATCGTTGATCACGGTATAGGTGTCGGCGCCGAGCCGCTCGGGGATCAGAGATTGGCGGATGATCCAGGGATTGTTGGTCAGCCGGATCACGTCGCCCGCGATCGGTGACGCGACCGAGATCGCGGCGCAGCGGGGCAGGGGCTTGCCATAGATCTTCTCGAACGCCTGCCACGCGGTCTGCAAGCTCGCATGATCCGCGGTCTTCTGGGTCACCGGTTCGCCGAGCGACACGACGCGCCCACCCTCGACCTCCGCGATCGCGAAGCGGGCATGGGTTCCGCCGATATCGGCGCAGACGACTTGCATGTTGCTCTCCAGATTTCGTTCGTCAGTCCGGCCGATGCGCCGTCAGAGTCCGGCCCCCGCCAGCATCGCCGACGCGCCCTTTTCGGCCTCGTCGGCCAGGCCGCGGAACATCCCGAACAATTCCCGGCCCATCCCGATCGCGGCCGGCGGATCGGCAGCCAGCGGTCGTGCGGCCCATTCGGCCTCATCGACCAGCGCCTCCAAGATGCCGTTGACCGCGTCGACCCTGATCAGGTCGCCATCGCGGATCTTGCCGATGGCGCCGCCGCCCAGGGCCTCGGGCGAGCAATGGATCGCGCAGGGCACCTTGCCGCTCGCGCCCGACATCCGCCCGTCGGTGACCAGCGCGACCTTGAAGCCGCGGTTCTGGAGCACCCCGAGCGGCGGGGTCAGCTTGTGAAGCTCGGGCATGCCGTTGGCGCGCGGACCCTGGAACCGCACCACCACGACGACGTCGCGTTCCAGTTCACCGCGCCGGAACGCCTCGATCACGTCGAGCTGGTCGTCGAACACCTTCGCGGGTGCCTCGATCACCCAGCGTTCCTGCTCGACCGCCGACACCTTGATGCACGACCGCCCGATGTTACCGGCGAGGATGCGCATGCCGCCATCGGCGGAGAAGGGCGCATCGACCGACCGCAGGATAGTCTCGTCGCCGCTGTCGCCGACCGGCTGCCACGCCAGGCGGTCGCCCTCGATCACCGGCTTTTCGGCGAACGCGGAGAGATCGTCGCGCGCGATCGTCATGATGTCACGGTGGAGATAGCCGCCGGCGATGAGCTCGCGAACGACATAGGGCATGCCGCCCGCCGCCTCGAACGCGTTCACGTCGGCGGATCCGTTGGGATAGACCCGTGCGATCAGCGGAACCGCGCGCGACAGCCGGTCGAAATCCTCCCAATCGATCACGATCCCCGCCGCCCGCGCGATGGCAGGGACGTGGAGCAGATGGTTGGTCGATCCGCCGGTCGCGAGCAGCCCGACCGCGGCGTTGACGATCGCGCGCTCGTCGACGCAGTGGCCGAGCGGGCGATAGTCGTTGCCGTGCCAGCCGATCTCGGCGAGCCGGTGGACCGCCGCGCGGGTCAGTTCCTGGCGCAGCTTGGTGCCCGGATTGACGAATGCTGCGCCCGGCATGTGCAGGCCCATCACCTCCATCATCATCTGGTTGGTGTTTGCGGTGCCGTAGAAGGTGCAGGTGCCCTTCGAATGATAGGCCGCGATCTCCGCGTCGAGCAGTTCCTCGCGCTCTGCAAGACCCTCGGCATAGCGTTCGCGGACCGCGGCCTTCGCCTTGTTGGGCAGGCCGGTCGGCATCGGCCCACCGGGGATCAGCACCATCGGCAGATGCCCGAAGCGCAGCGCGCCCATCAGCAGGCCCGGCACGATCTTGTCGCAGATGCCGAGCAGCGCCGCGCCCTCGAATGTGCCGTGGCTCAGCGCGATCGCGGTCGACAGCGCGATCGTGTCGCGGCTGAACAGCGACAGCTCCATGCCCGGATAGCCTTGGGTCACCCCATCGCACATCGCCGGCACGCCGCCCGCGACCTGTGCGGTGGCGCCGGCCTCGCGCGCCCACACCTTCATCAGCTCGGGATAGCGGTAATAGACCGCATGCGCCGACAGCATGTCGTTATAGGCGGTGACGATGCCGATGTTCATGCCGGCACCGGCCTTCATCGTGTCGCGATCTTCCTCGGTCCCCGCATAAGCATGGGCGAGGTTCGCGCAGCCGAGCGATGGCCGCCGCGCGCCGTTCTCGCGCTCGCGCCCGATCAGCGCGAGATAGGCCGCGCGGCTATCGCGCGACCGTTCGATGATCCGGTCGGTGACCGCGACGACGTCGGGGTTCATCGGCATCGTCGTCAGGCCGCCCAGTGGATGTCGACCGGCAGCTCGACGTCCGCCAGCACGCGCCCGATCGGGTAAGCCGATCCCGCGCCCTGCTTGATCGCGGCCTCGATCACCTTGCGCTTCTCCGCGCCGGTCACCGCGATCAGCAGCGCGCGTGCGGTGACGATGCCTTCGCGGCTCAGCGTGACCCGCGGCACCGGCGCCTCGGGCGGCAGGGGATCGGGCATGACGCCGAGGGCGCGACGCTCGCGCGGGCCGGCCAGCGCCTCGTCGAGGTCCGGCCCGGGGAAGATCGACGCGGTGTGCCCGTCGCCGCCGACGCCGAGCAGGCACAGGTCGAGCGGCCAGTGCAGGTCCTGCATCAGCGCGTCCGCCGATCGGCCCGCGGCCTTGTAGTCCGCGGTCGCGGTCGGGACGATCGGCATCACCCGCGCGCCCTTGGGAATGAACGCCTTGGCGATCATCGTCACGTTCGACAGCGGATCGCCGAGCGGCACCACCCGCTCGTCGGTCGGCACGATCGTCACCCGCTTCCAGTCGAGCTTGGCGGCGGCCAGCTTGGCGTAGATCGGCACCGGCGTCTTGCC
>NZ_CAXTEM010000079.1:0-10160 GCF_964243315.1 uncultured Sphingomonas sp.
CCCTTCTGCCGGCCGAAGCCCTTGGCCTCGGTGACGGTGATGCCGGACACGCCGATCTCGTGGAGTGCTTCCTTCACCTCATCCAGCTTGAACGGCTTGATGATGGCTTCGACCTTCTTCACGACTGATGTGCCCCCTTGCGTCAGAGCGACGCCCCACGGGCGCCTTGCACCAAGCGTGCCAGCACCCGCCCCTTCGGGCAACACGTGATTTAGATGATTTTGCTGCCCGCGAATCGGGCAGATCGAGGGTGCTGCCTGCTTGTGGTGCAGAGGTAGTGTGGATGCGACCTGGTCAAGCCATTCCTCCCCGGAACGGGGAGGGGGACCGCTCGGCTTCAGCCGAGTGGTGGAGGGGGATCGCCGCGGACGCTCCGCTTGGGGAGGCCCCCCTCCGTCACCGCTGCGCGGCGCCACCTTCCCGTGCTGGGGAGGATTGATGTCAGTCCTGCTTGGCCAGCCATTCCTCGAGCCACTTGATCGTGTACGCACCGTCCTGGAACTCAGGATCGTCGACCAGTGCGCGGTGGAGCGGAATCGTCGTGGTGACGCCTTCGATCACGAACTCTTCGAGCGCGCGGCGCAAGCGGCGGAGCGCGCCGTTGCGGGTGGTTCCGTAGACGATCAGCTTCGCGATCATGCTGTCGTAATAGGGCGGCACCCGGTAACCGGCGTAGAGCCCGCTGTCGACCCGGACGTGCATGCCGCCGGGGGCATGGAACAGCTTCACCAGGCCCGGCGAGGGCGAGAAGGTGCGCGGGTCCTCGGCGTTGATGCGACATTCGATGGCATGGCCGCGGAACTGGACGTCCTGTTGGCGCAGCGTGAGGGGATGGCCTTCGGCGACGCGGATCTGTTCGCGCACCAGGTCGAGGCCGGTGATCATCTCGGTCACCGGGTGCTCGACTTGGAGACGCGTGTTCATCTCGATGAAGTAGAACTCACCGTCTTCCCACAGGAACTCGATCGTGCCGGCACCGCGATAGCCCATGTCGGCCATCGCCTTCGCGACGATCCCGCCCATGCGGTCGCGCTCTTCGGGCGTGATGATCGGGGAGGGGGCCTCTTCCAGCACCTTCTGATGGCGGCGCTGGAGCGAGCAGTCGCGCTCGCCGAGGTGGATCGCGTTGCCCTCGCCGTCGCCGAATACCTGGAACTCGATGTGGCGCGGGTTGCCGAGGTATTTTTCCATGTAGACGGTGGCGTCGCCGAACGCCGCCTTTGCCTCGGTGCCGGCCTGCTGCATCAGCGTTTCGAGCTGATCTTCCGACGTGCACACCTTCATGCCACGACCGCCGCCGCCGGATGCCGCCTTGATGATCACCGGATAGCCGATGTCCTCGGCGAGCCGCTTCGCCTCCGCAATGTCCGAGATCGCGCCGTCGGACCCGGGGACCAGCGGCAGCCCGAGCGCGCCCGCGGTGCGCTTGGCCTCGACCTTGTCGCCCATGGTGCGGATGTGTTCGGGCTTCGGCCCGACGAAAATGATGTTGTGGAGCTCGACGATCTCGGCGAACCGCGCATTCTCGCTGAGGAAGCCGTAGCCCGGGTGGATCGCGTCCGCCCCGCTGATCTCGGCAGCGGAGATGATGTTCGGAATGTTGAGGTAGCTGTCGGTCGCGGCGGGCGGCCCGATGCAGATCGCCTCGTCGGCCAGACGAACGTGCATCGCGTCGGCGTCGGCGGTGGAGTGCACCGCGACGGTCTTGATTCCCATCTCGTGGCAGGCGCGATGGATGCGCAATGCGATCTCGCCGCGATTGGCGATCAGCAGCTTCTTGATCTGGGGCATGAAGCTACTCGACCACCACGAGCGGCTGATCGAATTCGACCGGCTGGCCGTTCTCGACCAGCACCGCGCGGACCACGCCTGCCGCCGGGGCGACGATCGGGTTCATCACCTTCATCGCTTCGACGATCACCAGCGTGTCGCCAGCGGCGACCGACTGGCCGATGCCGACGAACGCCTTCGCGCCGGGTTCGGCGGAGAGGTACACGGTGCCGACCATCGGCGACTTGACCGCATTAGCGGCCAGCGCTGGCGCCGACGCGCCGACCTCGGCCGCGACGGAAGCGGTCGCGGTCGGTGCGGCCATAGGGGCCGGCGGCGGGGCGGGCGCATAATGCGCGGGTGCCGAGATCGCGGCGGCCTTGCGCGCGACGCGGATCTTGCGATCGCCGTCCTCGACTTCGATCTCGGTCAGCTGGGTGGAGTCGAGCAGTTCGGCGAGCTGGCGGACGAGCTCGACATCGACCTGCATGGAGCCCTCTTTGGTATCGGTCATGGACCAGCCTCCTGTCAGAAGCGTGCGGCTGCTTCAAGCGCGAGCAGATAGGAAAGCGCACCGAAACCCGCGATCGTTCCGCGTGCGGCCTGTCCGACCAGGCTGACGTGGCGAAACGCCTCACGCGTGTGCGGGTTTGAAAGGTGGACCTCGATCACCGGGGTCTTCACACCCCTGATCGCGTCGTGGATCGCGACCGAGGTATGCGTGAAACCGCCGGCGTTGAGCAGCACCGCCCTGCAGGACCGCGCTTGCGCCTCATGCAGCCAATCGACCAGATGTCCCTCGTGGTTCGATTGGCGCAGGTCGATCTCAAGCCCGAGTTCGCGGGCGCGATCGTCGAGCTGCCCGGCGATGTCGTCGAGCGTGTCGTGGCCGTAGATCTCGGGCTCGCGGACGCCGAGCAGGTTCAGATTGGGGCCGTTGAGGACCATGATCATGTCGGACACGCGGCACCTCCCGGTTGCGGGGCTTGGCGGTGGCCCCCTATATGGCTCGGGTCCCATACAAGCTGGTGTCCCGGGAAGTCGAGGCACGAGCCCGCCACATACATCAATGGTGAGATCCCGATGCCGCATGCCGATGGAACCGTCTCGATCACCGTCAATGGCGAGCACAAGCGCGTCGCCGCGGGCATGACGATCGCCGCGCTCGCGAGCGAACTCGGGCTGGTGCCGGAGAAGATCGCGGTGGAGCGCAATCTGGAGGTCGTGCCGCGATCGACGCTGGGCGAGGTGATCGTCGACGATGGCGACGATCTGGAGATCGTCCACTTCGTCGGCGGCGGCGATCATGTCCGTGCGATCGACGAGGATCGCTGGACGGTGGCGGGGCGCAGCTTTCGCTCGCGGCTGATCGTCGGCACCGGCAAGTACAAGGATTTCGCGCAGAACGCCGCCGCGCTGGAGGCGTCGGGGGCGGAGATCGTCACGGTCGCGGTGCGGCGGGTCAACGTGTCCGATCGCAGCGCGCCGATGCTGACCGACTATATCGATCCGAAGAAGGTGACGTACCTGCCCAACACCGCGGGCTGTTTCGATGCGGACAGCGCGATCCGTACGCTGCGCCTCGCGCGAGAGGCGGGGGGCTGGGACCTCGTCAAGCTGGAGGTGCTGGGCGAGGCGAAGACGCTCTACCCCGACATGGTCGAGACGCTGCGCGCGACCGAGGTGCTCGCCAACGAAGGCTTCCTGCCGATGGTCTATTGCGTCGACGATCCGATCGCGGCGAAGCGGCTGGAGAATGCGGGCGCGGTCGCGATCATGCCGCTGGGTGCGCCGATCGGATCGGGGCTGGGGATCCAGAACAAGGTGACGATCCGCCTGATCGTGGAAGGCGCCGGGGTGCCAGTGCTGGTCGATGCGGGCGTCGGCACCGCGTCCGACGCTGCGGTAGCGATGGAGCTGGGCTGCGACGGCGTGCTGATGAACACCGCGATCGCCGAGGCCAAGGACCCGGTGATGATGGCGAGCGCGATGCGCGCCGCCGTCGAAAGCGGGCGGCTCGCCTATCGCGCGGGACGAATGGCGCAGCGCCGCTACGCGGACCCGTCGAGCCCGCTCGCGGGGTTGATCTAAAGCATTAACATGGAACCGGTTTGCTCGCGGTCCGTTTTACATCCGCGATATACGACGGACCGAACCCGGGCCGCCGCCACCGCGATGGAGAACATCATGGGCGAGCTAATCGACAAGATCAAAGGCAACGTCAACGAAGCCGTCGGCAAGGCCAAGCAGAACAGCGACAACCCCGACACGCGTGCCGAAGGTGCGGAGCAAGAGGGCACGGGTAAGGCCCAGCAGCTCGGCGGCAAGATCAAGGGCGCACTCGGCGACGACATCTGACTGCTCATTGGGTTCGGTAGACCGGACCGGCTAAAGACCTAGACAGCGGGCGTTCCGTCTTTCCCTTGCGGCTTTGGCTGCAGGGAGAGGTCGGAGCGCCCGTTTTGCGTACCGAGCCTCACCCGGCGACCGCGCACGGGCATCATCTTTGCACCGGAATGGTTCCGCGGTAAGATGTGGAGGTGATCGACGAGCCAATCTCCCCACGCGACACCGATCGCGATGTCAGGGCGTTGCGCGACATCCCGCGGATCGCGGCGATACTCGACGAAGTCTGCCGTATTACGCGTATGGGATTTGCGGCGGTGGCGCGGGTGACCGACGAGCGTTGGGTCGCGTGCCAGGTCGCGGACCGCATCGAATTTGGCCTTCAGCCCGGCGACGAACTCGTGCTCAAGACAACGATCTGCAACGACATCCGCGCGAGCGGAAAGGCAGTGATCATCGATCATGTCGGTGACGAGCCGAACTGGCGGACGCACCCCATCCCGATGCTATATGGCTTTGAGAGCTATGCTTCGTTCCCGATCACGCTCGAAGATGGGCAGTTCTTCGGCACGCTGTGCGCGATCGATCCCGAGCCCCGATCGTTGCGCTCGCCCGAGCTGGTGTCGATCCTGGAGCGGTTCGCGCGCGAGATCGCGGGGATCGTCGTAGTCTCGCGAGCTGGTGTCCTGTCAGCGTAGCGCTAGTCGCCGCGTAGCTTCGACAGCGTCGTCGCGGCGCTGATCGCCTCTACATCCGTCTTGACGTGGAGCAGGCGAACTCCCGGCACCGCCAGCGCCTCGCGCAGGCGCGGCTGGAACTCCTCGGTTCGCTCGACGGTCGCCGCCCAGCAGCCATAGGCTCTCGCGAGCGCCGCGAAATCGGGGTTGGTCAGGCCGGTGCCCGCGACGCGGCGCGGGAACTCGCGTTCCTGATGCATGCGGATCGTGCCGTAGGCGCCGTTGTCCACAACGATCACGAGCATGGTCGCCCCGTGCTGGACCGCGGTGGCCAGTTCCTGCCCGTTCATCAGGAAACAGCCGTCGCCCGCCAGCGCGACCACCATCCGTTCCGGGTGGCGCAGCGACGCGGCGACCGCGGCGGGGACGCCGTATCCCATCGCACCTGCGGTGGGCGCCAGCTGGGTGCCCGGCCCGGCATAGGGCCAGTAGCGGTGCCACCAGCCCGAATAATTACCGGCGCCGTTGCAGATGATCGTGTCGGCGGGCAGCAACTCGCGCATCGTTGCGACGCAGGGGCCGAGGTCCGTCGCCAGATCGCGCGGCTGCGGCGTCGACCAGGCGAGCCAATCGGCATGCGCCTCCGCCCCCGCGGCGTGCGGCGGGCCCTCGATCGTGGTCAGCGCCTCGGCGAACGAGATCATGTCGGCGCAGATCGCAAGATCGGTGCGGTAGGTCATCCCCAGCTCGTTCGGGTCGGGATGGACGTGGACGAGGCGCTGGCCGGGATGGTCCGGGGTGATCAGCGTATAGCCGTCGGTGGTCGCCTCGCCGAGCCGCGGGCCGACCACCAGCAGCAGATCCGCGTCCTTGATCCGCGCTACCAGCTTGGGATTGGGGCCGTAGCCGAGGTTGCCGGCATAGGCCGGACAATCGTTGGGGATGGCATCCTGGCGGCGGAATGCGGCGGCGACGGGGATGCCGGTGCGATCGGCCCAGCTCGCGAAATCCTGCGACGCGACCAGGCCCCAGCCTGCGCCACCGACGATCGCCACCGGGCGTTCAGCGGTCGCGAGCAGATCCGCGAGATGCTCCATCGCATCGGCGTCGCACCCCTGTGCGACCGGCGCGACTCGCGGGCGATCGACCGCTGCGACCTGATCGAGCAGCATGTCTTCGGGTAGCGCGAGCACGACCGGGCCGGGCCGGCCACTGGTGGCGACGGCATAGGCCCTCGTGACATATTCGGGGATGCGCGCGGCATCGTCGATCCGTGCCGCCCATTTCGCCACGGGCGCGAACATCGCCGCGAAGTCGATCTCCTGGAACGCCTCGCGGTCGCGCGTGCCGCGATCGACGTCGCCGATGAACAGGATCATCGGCTGCGAATCCTGCATCGCGACATGCACCCCGATCGAGGCGTTGGTCGCGCCCGGTCCGCGAGTGACGAAGGCGACCCCCGGGCGATGCGTCATCGCGCCGTCCGCGCACGCCATGAACGCGACTCCGCCCTCCTGCCGGCAGACGACGAGGTCGATCGCCGGGGTGTCGTGCAGCGCGTCGAGTACCGCGAGGAAGCTCTCGCCGGGCACGGTGAAGATGCGCTCGCAGCCTTGCGCGAGAAGCTGGTCGACGAGGATGCGACCGCCGGTGCGGGGATTGATCATCCCGACCTTTTGCCCGTCCGCCGACGCGAAGTCGATTGCGGCAGGGTCGCTTTTCGGCAGAGTGGCGCAAACACGATCGGGAGAGCGAGATGGCCGACTTCATCACCGTCGCGGACGGACTGCGCTTTCCCGAAGGCCCGGTGTGGCTGCCCGATGGCAGCATCGTGCTGGTCGAGATCGCGGCCGGCCGGATCACGCGGATCGCGGCCGACGGCAGCAGATTCGTGGTGGCGCAGCCCGGCGGCGGGCCCAACGGGCTGGCGATGGGGCCGGATGGCAAGCTTTATTGCTGCAACAATGGCGGCTTCAACTGGCACGAGGCGGGCGGCTTTCTCGCGCCCCATGGGCAAGCCGACGATTATAGCGGCGGGCGGATCGAACGCATCGACCTCGTCACGGGTGAGGTCGAGACGCTCTACGCCGACGGCGATTTCGGGTGCGCGCTGCGCGGCCCGAATGACATCGTGTTCGACGGAGAAGGCGGCTTCTGGTTCACCGATCACGGCAAGACCCGGGCGCGCGAGCGTGACGTCACCGGCATCTTCTATGCGAAGGCGGACGGTAGCCATCTCGCGGAAATCGTGTTCCCGAGCGAGAACCCCAACGGCGTCGGCCTGTCGCCGGACCGGCGCACGCTCTATGCGGCCGAGACCTATACCTGCCGGCTGATGAAGTTCGCGATCACCGCGCCGGGCGAGGTGGATGCCACCGCCGGGCTGGGCGGGCCGGGCACGCCGCTCTACCGGCCCGCCGGGTACAAGTTCTTCGATTCGCTCGGGGTCGAGGCGGGCGGCAACATCTGCGTCGCGACGATCGGCGAAAGCGGGATCAGCGTCGTCTCGCCCGAGGGCAAGCTGGTGGAGTTCGTCGCGACGCCCGACGTCTTCACCACCAACATCTGCTGGGGCGGGGTGGACATGATGGACGCGTACATCACGCTGTCGGGCAGCGGACGGCTGGTGAAGACCCGGTGGGCGCGGCCGGGGCTGGCGCTCGCCTACTGATCGACTTCGGCGCCGGCCGTCACGGTTGACCCCGGCGCTCGCCGCTGGCTATCGCCGCGGCAACGCAGGAGAAGGCCCGTATGAAGAAGCTCTATGCCGATGCCGCCGCCGCGCTCGACGGCGTGTTGTTCGACGGGATGACGATCTGCGCGGGCGGGTTCGGCTTGTGCGGGATTCCCGAGCGGCTGATCGACGCGATCCAGGCCGCGGGCACGCGCGACCTGACGATCGCCAGCAACAATGCGGGGATCGACAACGAGGGCCTCGGCAAGCTGCTGCGCAGTCGCCAGGTCAAGAAGATGATCTCGAGCTATGTGGGCGAGAACAAGGAGTTCGAGCGGCAATATCTGTCGGGCGAGCTCGAGGTCGAGTTCTGCCCGCAGGGAACGCTCGCCGAACGCTGCCGCGCTGGCGGGGCGGGGATCCCGGGCTTCTATACCAAGACCGGGGTCGGCACCCAGGTTGCCGAGGGCAAGGAAGTGAAGGCGTTCGACGGCGAGGACTATATCCTCGAACGCGGCATCCGTGCCGACCTGTCGATCATCAAGGGCTGGAAGGCCGACGAGAGCGGCAACCTCATCTTCCGCAAGACCGCCCGCAACTTCAACCAGCCGATGGCGACCGCCGGGCGCATCTGCGTCGCCGAGGTCGAGGAGGTGGTGCCCGTGGGTTCGCTCGACCCTGACCAGATCCACCTGCCGGGCATCTATGTGAAGCGGATGATTCTTGGCGCGCCGTACGACAAGAAGATCGAGTTCCGCACCGTGCGCGAACGGGAGGTCGCGTGATGTTTGCAGCCGCGATGACTCTCGCCATCATGATGCAGGCGCCGACGAGCGCGCCGGCACAGGAACCTACCGACGATGCGATCGCTGCGATCGCACTGCCCGAGGCGCAACTTCGCGGCATGCTTGCGCGGACGGTGTTCTCCACCCAGACCATGGCGATGGGGGCGTTTACGCTGGGGATTCCTGAAGCATGTGCCGTGACCCGGCCGGCGTTCGAACAGGCGGTGCAGACCGAACTCCCCCGCTGGCGCGCCAATTTGATCCAGGCGTACCGGACGACCGTGCCCAAGGACACGCTTGCTGCCGCGGCGGCTGGGGGGGCGACGAATGGTAGTCCACTGCTGTTGCCGCATTTGAGCGCGATCGGATCCGCGATGCAACTCGCCAGCGAACCGGTGTTGAAAGAGGCGGCGGCGCTGGTGCTTACGTCGGTCATGACCAAGGCGGGTCAGGCAGACCTGTCCAAAGTCGATAAGACGAAGCGCATGGACGAAATGAAGCAGGCGATGGCTGACGGAAGTTTGTTCTGTGGGCTGCAACCCACTGGTGGAGCGAATTGATGGCGTGGGACCGCAACCAGATGGCCGCGCGTGCCGCGCAGGAGCTGCGCGACGGGTATTACGTCAACCTCGGCATCGGCATCCCGACGCTGGTCGCTAACAATATCCCTGCGGGGATGACGGTGACCTTGCAGTCGGAGAACGGCATGCTCGGCATCGGGCCCTTCCCCTATGCGGGCGAGGAGGATCCGGACCTGATCAATGCAGGCAAGCAGACGATCAGCGAGCTGCCACAGAGCGCCTATTTCGGCAGCGAACAGAGCTTCGCGATGATCCGCGGCGGGCATATCGACCTCACCGTGCTCGGCGCGATGGAGGTGAGCGAGGGCGGCGACATCGCCAACTGGATGATCCCGGGCAAGATGATCAAGGGCATGGGCGGCGCGATGGATCTGGTCGCGGGCGTCAAGCAGATCATCGTGGTGATGGACCACAACGCCAAGGACGGCAGCCCCAAGTTCATCCCCGCCTGCACGCTGCCACTGACCGGCAAGAACGTCGTCGACATGATCGTCACCGATTTGGCGGTGTTCCAGCGGCCCGACCACGCATCGCGGTTCAAGCTGATCGAGCTGGCGCCGGGCGTGACCGCGGACGAGGTGGCGTCGAAGACGACGGCGGCGTATGATAGCTGAATGACCGGCGGCGGCGACATTCCGAGGTGGAGGCGGCTCCCGCGCGAACCGGTTTCGCTTGGTGCCCATCTAGGTTAATAGCGCCCGATCATGGCAAGCCGTCCCCTCACCCTGTACGAGAAGATCTGGCACGCGCACGTCGTCGAGCGTCGCGATGACGGGACATGCCTGATCTATATCGACCGGCATCTCGTACACGAAGTCACCAGCCCGCAGGCGTTCGAGGGATTGCGTGCGGCAGGGCGACGGGTGCGGCGGCCGGATCTGACGCTGGCGGTGCCCGATCACAATCTGCCGACGACGCGGCGCACCGACGCCGCGGGGCGGGCATTGCCGATCGCCGATCCGGAGAGCGCGCAGCAGCTCGACGCGCTGAGGCAGAATACGCGCGAATTTGGAATCGACTATATCGATGCCAATGCGCCCGAGCAGGGAATCGTCCACGTCATCGGGCCGGAGCTGGGCTTCACCCTGCCGGGGACGACCCTGGTGTGCGGCGACAGTCATACCTCGGCGCATGGCGCACTCGGGGCGCTCGCGTTCGGGATCGGCACCAGCGAGGTCGAGCATGTGCTCGCCACCCAGACGCTGTTGCTGTCGCCATCGAAGACCATGGAAGTGCGGGTCGACGGCACACTCGGCTTCGGGGTCAGCGCCAAGGACGTGATCCTGTCGATCATCGGCAAGATCGGCGCGGCGGGCGGCACCGGCCA
>NZ_CAXTEM010000080.1:0-9829 GCF_964243315.1 uncultured Sphingomonas sp.
CGATCACGTCGGCGAATTCGGTGCGGCTCTTCTTGAAGCCGTTGGTCGCGACGTTCGCCAGGTTGTGCGAGATCGTCGACATTTCGGTCTGCGAGGCCTGGAGGCCCGAAAGCGAGGTATAGAAGGACATGCGAGGTTACTCCTGAAAAGGGGCTTCAGCCGATCGAACGGACGGCGGTGACGGGGATCTGGCCGATGCCGGGCAAGGTGAGCGTGGCGGCACCCGATGCGGTCGAGACCGACTCGACGGGCGCCCAGACGAGGCCGGTGGCGCCGACGGTCTTGCCGTCGTTCTGCGCAGAAACGCTGACGGTATAGGGTCCGGTACCCGCCGGCTCGCCCGAGGCGGTCTTGCCGTCCCAGTCGAAGCTGGTCGTGCCCTGCGCCTGCTTGCCGAGCGCGATCGTCTTCAACACCGCGCCGTTGCCGTCGGCGATGGTGACGCGGACGTCGGAAGCGGCGGCCGATACCTCGACCGCGCCCGATATCCCACCCGAGCTGCGCGCGTAGGCGGTGGTGCCGGCGGTCAGCACGGTCTTGCCGATGTAGGAGACCGCATCCGCGGTGGTGGTGCCGCCGAGCCGTTCCGAAATCGACTTCAGCGTCGACGACATCTCGGAGATGCCGGCGAGCGACGAGAACTGCGCCATCTGCGCGACCATCTGGGTGTTGTCGACCGGGCTGAACGGATCCTGGTTCTTCATCTGCGCGGTCATCAGCTTCAGGAAGTCGTTCTGGCCGAGCGTCGACGCGCCGGACGCCTTGGCGGTCCCGGGGTTCGAGGTGCGGGTGATGCCGAGATTGGCGAGCGTGGTGTCGAAGGAACTTGCCATGATCAGCGGCCCAATTTGAGGGTGTCGATGATCAGCGACTTGGCGGTCTGCATCACTTCGACATTGTTCTGGTACGAGCGCGCGGTCTCCATCATGTCGACCAGCTCGCGGGTTTCGTCGACCGCCGCGGCGAAGACGTTGCCGTCCTTGTCGGCGAGCGGGTTGGACGGATCGTAGCGCTTGGTCGGCTCCTCGCCCGCGCTGACGACCTTCTCGACGTCGACCGTGGACATGCCCGTTGCGGCGTCGAAGCTGGTGCGGAACACCGGCTTCATCGTCTTGTACGCGGCTTCCGCCGATCCGGCGGTGCCGCCGACGTTGGCGAGGTTCGACGCGGTGGTGTTCATCCGCACCAGCTGCGCGGTCATCGCGCGGCCGGCGACCTGGAAGATGGAAAGGGGATCGGCCATGTTATTCGCCCTTCAGCGCGCGGGTGATCTGCCCGATGCGGCCGTTGAGGAACGACAAGGTGGTCTGATACTGGACCGCGTTCTCGGCAAAGGCGGTCTGTTCCTGGCTCAGTTCGACGGTGTTGCCGTCCATCGAGGTCTGCAGCGGGACGCGGTACTTCATCGCCGCCCCGATGCTCCCGGCACTGCCGCCAGCGCTGCCGCCAGCGCTGCCGCCTTCGGCGGACGCGAGCGCCGCCTTGAAGTCGATGTCGCGTGCCTTGAAGCCGGGGGTCGAGGCGTTGGCGATGTTCGACGCCAGCACGCCCATGCGCTGCGAGCGCACCGCGAGTGCCGCGCCATGTACCCCGAACAGAGTGTCTCCGGCCATCGCCGTATCTCCAGCGCTTGAGTGCGCAGGACGGACTAAGCAATGGCCGTGCCAGTTTGTGGATTCGCGGGTGGAGGCGTCGGATTCGACGGTTTGCCCGGAGGTGGCCGACGACCGGCAAGGCCGACGGCAAGATGTTGCCGGTGCGGCAAGCGCGTCGTTGCCGCTCTTCATCGTTCCCCGGCGAAGCCCGGGCCCAGTTGGAAGCAGCAGGTAATCGAGCGCTGCTCTCGAACCGCTTGACCTCCGCAACTGGGCCCCGGCCTTCGCCGGGGAACGCGATTGCACATGGCACGCGCCTTGCAGAACTCCCGCGCATGGATGCTGTCGCTCTCCTCCTCGATCCCGCCGCGGTCGCCATCGTCGGCGGCGGCACGCTGCTTGCGGTCTGCCTGCGGACCCCGGCGCGCGATCTCGGTCGCGCGATCTCCGCGCCGCGCACGCTCGCGCGCCGGCGCTTCGACGCCACGCCGCTGGTCGAACAACTCGCCGCGCTTGCCCGGATCGCCAGGCGCCACGGCGTCATCACGCTCGACAAGTCGGTGATCACCGATCCCGATCTCGCCGCAGGCATCGCCGCGATCGTCGACGGCCTGCCTGCGGACGAGGTCGCCGCCCTGGTCGACGACCGCCGCCGCGCGCGCATCGAACGCCACGTCGCCGCCGCCGACGCCTGGGCCGCCGCTGCCGAGGCCGCGCCCGCGATGGGGATGATCGGCACGCTGATCGGGCTGGCGCGGATGTTCTCCGCGATGGGCGATCCCAGCGTGATCGGCGCCGCGATGGCGGTCGCGCTGCTCGCAACGCTCTATGGCGCGCTGCTCGGCAATCTCGTGTTCCTGCCGGTCGCCAGCCGGCTGCGTGCGGCCGGTCGCGCCGAGGCATTCGAACGCGCACGCCTTGCCGCCCCGCTCGCCCGCTTGGCAACGCGCGAGACGCCGCGCGCGCTCACCCCCGCGACGGCCCTGCAGAACGCCGCATGACCGCGATCGCCTATCCCGATCCGCCCGCGGGCAAGCCCTTGTGGCTGGTGACGCTCGCCGATCTCGCGCTGCTGCTGGTCGGCTTCTTCGTGCTGCTCCAGGCCAATCAGGGCATCGATCGTAGCGCGCTCGCGCGCGGGCTGCGCGAAGGCTTCGGCGTCGTCACGCCCGATCCGGCACCGTTGCCGGTAGCGGCGGACGGCGTGTTCGATTTCGCGCCGGGCTCGGCGGCGTTGCCCCGATCCACCGCCGCGATCGCGCAGTGGGCGAGCGACGCCGCGCGCGACCCACGGGTCATGCTCACCGTCACCGGCTTCGTGGACGGCACTCCCGCCGACATCGACCCCGCCACCGGCAGCGCCGCGCTGCTCGCGGCCGACCGCGCCCGAGCCGTCGCCGCCGCACTCGCCGTCACCACCAAGGCGCGGATCGCCATCACCACCAGCCAGACGCCGGGCCGCCGTGCCGCGCTGGTCACTCTCGCCTTCGCCGGCGAGCGCAAGGACCGTCCATGATCGTCGCGCTTCTTCTCGCCGCCGCCCCGGTGTTTCAGGACACCCGCTCGCTGGACCGCGCGGTGTCGGCCTTTACCGGCCGGCCGCTGGGCGCGGAGGGCGGCGCCCGCACCCCGATCGATACCCGGCTGCGGCTTGCCGCCTGCGCGACCGTCGCGCTGTCGTGGCGCACCGAGGCGCACGACGCGGTGGTGGTCAGCTGCGCGGGGCCGGACTGGCGGATCTACGTGCCGGTCACGATGGCGGCGAACGCCACCGCCGCGCGCGTCCAGCCCGCCGCCTATGCCAGGCCGGTGAAGCTCGATCCGATCATCAAGCGCGGCGATCCGGTGGTGATCGAGGCAGGCTCGGCCGGCTTCGCGATCAGCCGCGAAGGCGTCGCGCTCGCGGATGCCCAGCAGGGCGCGCGTTTCCTGGTCCGCGTCGACGATTCCCGGCAGCCGGTCCAGGCGATCGCGGTCGCCGGCGGTCGCGCCACTCTGCCGGGTTGGGGCGAGTGAATCTTTTTCGCTAAACTTCGCTCGCGACAGGCCGTTTATCCACGTGTCAGCCAGACCAGAAGGGTGCGGACATGATGGAAGCGATCGGGATCAAGGCAGTAGGAGGGGAGCGAGGCATCACGCGCATCGCCACGACCGCGCCTGCCGCGCCGGCGGCGAATGCCGCCGCGGTTGCCGCGCCGTCTTCTTCGGCCCCTTTTTCGGCATCGTCGTCACCGATCGATAGCCGGGCGGCGGACGTTGCCCGGCAACTCTCGTCATCGCCCCCGGTCGACATGGAACGCGTCGCCGCGATCAAGCGCGCGATCGCGGATGGATCCTTCCCGATCCTGCCGTCGACGATCGCGGATCGCCTGCTCGCCCTCCGTCTGGAATGGGCGCCCAATGGCGAAGCGTGAGGCCCTGATCCGCGTGATCGACGCGCTGCACGCCGAAATCGCGGCGTTGAAGACGAATGACGTCCACGCTCTGGAACGCGCGACCGCGGACAAGCTGGCCGGGATCGAGGCGATCGCCTTGCTCGGCACCGGCCCTGCGGGCCCCGATCTGCGCGAACTCGCCGACGAGGCCAACCGCCTCAACGAGACCAGCCGGATCTACGTCAACCTGATGGCGGCAAATGTTCGCCGCCGCCTGCAGGTTCTGACCGGCGAAAGCGGTGCCGGCTACCGGCCGACGCTTGCCGGCGCCTACGCGTAAGGCACGCCCGCCCCTTTTCCGTGGGCCCTGAGTAGCGCCCCACATACGATCCCGACATTCTGGCACGCGTCTTGCTGATCACCGGCCAGCATGACCGTCAATTCCATCACCAGTGGCCGGATCCATTCGGCGATCGCCCAGGCGAGCAGCCGGACCGGCGTCGACTTCTCGTACCTGCTCGGCCAGGCCAAGCTCGAGAGCGGGCTCAACGCCTCCGCGCGTGCGGGCACCTCGTCGGCATCGGGGCTGTACCAGTTCATCGAACAGAGCTGGCTCGCAGTCGTCAAGAAACACGGCGCCGAGAACGGCATGGCGTGGGCCGCCGATAGCATCGGCCAGACCAACGGCGGTCGCTACACCGTCGCCGACGGAGGCACCCGCCAGGCGATCCTCGCGCTCCGCAACGATCCCGCCGCCGCCTCGCTGATGGCGGCCGAGCACGCGGCCGACAACAAGACCGCGCTCGAAGACAAGCTCGGCCGGCCCGCGAACGGCACCGATCTCTACATGGCGCATTTCCTCGGGCTAGGCGGCGCCAAGAAGTTCCTGTCGGCGATGCAGAACGATCCCGGCGCGAGCGCGTCGTCGCTCTTCCCGGCCGCCGCCGGCGCCAACCGCAACATCTTCTACGCGTCGAACGGCCAACCACGCTCGCTGTCGCAGATCTACGATCGGTTCGCGACCAAGCTCGGCAATGCCAGCGCCAGCGCGGGTGCCGAACCCGCTGCCGGCACCGCTAACGCGAACTACGCCGCACAGGCGCTCGACGTCGAGGGATCGACCGTGATCACGGGCAGCAACCAGAGCGCGGAGGACGCGCTCAGCTGGGCGACCGCGGCGATGGGGCGGTTCAAGGGCGATGCTCAGGTCGCGAGCGCGAGCCTGTTGCGCCCGACGCCCGACACCGCGCGGCTGGCGTACATGATGCTCGCGCGGATGGGAGGCTGAGATGCTGAACAAGCTGCTCTCCAACGGCCGTGCCGCCGCGCTGCCGCTCGCGATCCTGCTGCTGGTCGTCGTCATGGTCGTGCCGATCCCGGCGGCGCTGCTCGACATCTTCTTCGTCGCCAACATCGCGATCAGCCTCGCGGTGCTGATGGTCGCACTCAACGCGCAGAAGCCACTCGATTTCTCCGCCTTCCCGACCGTGCTGCTGTTCGCGACGCTGTTCCGCCTCGGCCTAAACGTCGCCTCGACCCGCATCGTGCTGGTCCACGGCCATGAGGGCGAAGCCGCCGCGGGGCATGTCATCGAGGCGTTCGGCACCTTTCTGATCGGCGGCGACTATGTCGTCGGCATCTTCGTGTTCGCGATCTTGATGATCATCAACCTGATCGTCGTCACTAAGGGCGCGGGCCGCGTGTCGGAAGTCTCGGCTCGCTTCACGCTCGATGCGTTGCCCGGCAAGCAGATGGCGATCGACGCCGATCTTAACGCCGGGCTGATCACCCCCGACGAGGCCAAGGCGCGCCGCGTCGAGGTCTCGACCGAAGCCGATTTCTACGGCTCGATGGACGGTTCGTCGAAGTTCGTGAAGGGCGATGCGGTCGCCGCGCTGCTGATCCTCGCCGCCAACATCGTCGGCGGGCTGATCCTCGGCCCGGTCAGCCACGGCATGTCGATCGCGGATGCCGCGCATAACTACATCCTGCTCGCGATCGGCGACGCGCTGGTTGCGCAGCTGCCCTCGCTGATGCTGTCGATCGCCGCCGCCGCGATCGTCACCCGCGTCAATTCCGACAAGGACCTCGCCGGCCAGATCGGCAGCCAGTTCGGCGCGTCCAAGACCTGGATGCCGGTCGCCTGCATCCTCGGCCTGCTCGGCGTCTTCCCCGGCATGCCGCACCTGGTGATCCTCACCGCCGCCGCGGTCGCCGGCTTCGCCGCGTGGAAGCTGCGCCAGATCGAGCGCCGCCCGCCGCCGGTGGTCGAAGTGCCTGTCGAGACCGTCGACCAGTCGCGGATCGGCTGGGACGAGGTGTCCGATGGCATGCAGGTCAATCTCGACATCGGCTACGGCCTGGTGCCGCTGGTCGACGAGCGCCGCGGCGCGCCGCTGATGGGGCGGATCACCGGCGTTCGGCGGCAGCTGTCGAAGGAGTTGGGCTTCGTGGTGCCGCAATGCCGGGTCCGCGACGACATCAACCTCGCGCCCTATACCTACCGCATTCTCGTCAACGGCGTGATCGTCGGCGAGGATCAGGTGTCGCCCGACGACATGCTCGCGCTCGACACCGGCCAGGCCTATGGCGCGCTGTCGGGCAAGACCGCCAAGGACCCGACCTTCGGGCTCGACGCGACCTGGATCGCACCCGGCGATGCCGATGCCGCGACCGGCGCGGGCTATCTCGTGGTCGATGCGGGCACGGTGATGGCGACGCATCTCAACCACCTGCTCGGCCAGAACGCCACCGACCTGCTCGGCCCCGACGAGGTCCAGGCGCTGCTCGACGGGTTGAAGGAGCGCGCCGGGCATCTGGTCGCCTCGCTCACCCCGCAGCCGCTGTCGCTGACGACGCTGACCCAGGTGCTGAAGGGCCTGCTCGCCGAGAACATCCCGCTGAAGGAATTCCGCCGCATCGCGCAGGCGATCACCGTCGCCGCGCAGCGCTCACAGGATGCCGAGGAGATCATCGAGATGATCCGTCCCGAACTCGGCGCGTTGATCATTCAGAAGCTGTGCGGCGTGCGCGAACCGCTCCGCGTGATGACCCTGGAGGGCCAGCTCGAAGGGCTGCTCGGGCAGGCGATCCGTGCCGATAGCTCGCGACGCCACGTCATCGAACCCGACCTCGGCCGCCGGATCGTCGAGGCGCTGCAACGCGCCGCCGCGCCGCTGGTCGCCGAAGCCAAGCCGTTCGCGCTGGTCGTCCAGCCGGCGATCCGGATCGCGATCCGGAAGCTCGTCAAGACCTGCTTGCCCGACACCCCGGTGCTGTCGTTCTTCGAAGTACCCGAGGAGAAGTCGGTCGAGGTCGTCGCGGTGATCGGCGCCGCGCAGCCGGCGCTTGCGGCATGAGCGCCGAGCCGATGAAGAGCGCGTTCGCCGCGGCCCAGCCGCTGACCTACTCGCCCAAGCAACGCCCCGGCGGCAGTGCCGAGGCTCTTGTCCGCCAGCATCTGCCGCTGGTCCGCAAGATCGCGTGGCACGTGCATGGATCGATGAGCTCGATCGTCGAGGTCGAGGATCTCGTCCAGGTCGGCCTGGTCGCGCTGGTCGAGGCCACCACCGCGGCGGAGGAACAGGGCGCCAGCTTTCGCAGCTACCTGCAGACCCGTCTGCGCGGCGCGATGATCGACGAACTTCGCCGCCAAGCGACCACGACCCGCGGCGCGATGCGTCGGCGACGTCAATACGCCACCGCCGTCGCCACCCTTACCTCGTCGACGGGCACCGCCCCGGGAGAAGCCATGCTCGCCAACCACCTCGGCGTCACGATCGAGAAGCTGCGCGCCGACTATGTCACCGCCGATGCGATCCGTTTCGAACCGATCGACGACGTCTATGCCGACGATCTGCCGTGGTTCGCGGACGACACGCCCGACGCGTTCGAACAGCTCGCCGACAGCGACCTGCGCCATACGCTGATCGCCGCGATCGGCGCGCTGCCCGAACGCGAAGCGCAGGTAATCCAACTCTATTATGTCGACGAACTGAACCTCGAGGAGATCGGACTGGTGCTCGGCGTCGGCTCCGCACGGGTCTGTCAGATCAAGGGCGCCGCCCACGCCAAGCTCAAGCGAGCGCTCGCTCGCCGAATCTAGTTCGCACCGATACCGATCCATCTTCGCTGGACCGCAGCACCGATCGACCTGACCCTCGACGCTCCCAATAGCTAACGGGGGTTGGTATGATCGACAGGTTGACTGCAATCACCGCCGCAATCGCGATCGCGGTGTTTCCCGCTACGAGTCAAGCCCAGGACAGCGGACCGCCGAAACCAGCCGCGATCGCGGACGAGGCAGCGGACTTCAAGACAAAGCAGGAGGCCATCAAGGAAGGGAACCGTGCCTTTGCCGGCCTCGAGCTTGGCGTCGGCCTTTCCTTCACCATCGATCGCGGAGAGCGCGACCGCATCGGCAACGCCGTTCTGGTCAATGGTCTGGTGCGGGTGGACGACCAGAACAACAATCGCGCCCGCGTCATGCTCGAATCGCATTATTTCCTGACGCCGGGCGTCGGCGGCAACAACCCCGCCGACCCGACCGTCAGGCCGGCGCGCTGGGGCATAGGGCCCTTCGTTGCGATTCAGCCCGGCAGCGACGAGGTGATCGAAGCGATCGGAATGGGCGTGATGATCGGACTGCGCCGCGGCGACAGCGGCCAGAGTTTCAATCTTGGCTTCGGCTATGTCGTCGACCCGAATACTCGTGTGCTCGGCGACGGCCTGACGGCCGATGCGCCGCTGCCGCCGGGCGAAACCGAGATCCGCTACAAGGAGACCGCGCAGAGCGGCATCCTGATCCTCAGCTCCTTCTCCTTCTGACGCCCGGCGCTCCGCCCTGCGATGCGGTGGATGACACGAGCGTCTCGCTTATCTCTCTCCGTCACAGCGACGCCGAGCCACCGCCCTGGCGAGGAAGGATCGGGACACTCTACCTAGAGCAAGACGACATCGCGTTGACCCATCCGTCATCCCCGCCTGCGCGGGGATGACGGACAAGGTGGCTGGTGCAACCCGAAGTCGTCCAGCTCTGCTTCCGCCCTGTCGAGGGGTCGTGGCAGCCGTCAGGCTGACGGAGGGAGGTTGCCGGCCACCTCCGCGAACTGCATCACTACCCTTACACACGCAAAACCCCGGCGGCGTGATCGCCACCGGGGTTCGCTGTGGTCCGCCACCGTCACCCTTGGGGGGCGGTGTCGGCGGCGGAAACGCCGTATTACTTCAGGAGCTGGAGCACGCTCTGCTGGCTCTGGTTCGCCTGAGCGAGCATCGCGGTCGATGCCTGGCTCAGGATCGATGCCTTGGCGAGCGCGGTCGATTCAGCCGAGAAGTCGGCGTCTTCGATGCGGCTCTTGGCGTCCGACAGGTTGGTCGCGTTCGAGGTCAGGTTGGTGACCGCCGACTGCAGCCGGTTCTGCGAAGCGCCGAGCTTTGCGCGTGCCGTGGTGACGTTGGTCAGCGCTTCGTCGAAATCGGCCTCGTCGAACTCGTAGTCGGCAGCCGACACGTCGATCGTCGAACCCGTCGAGGTGGCGACGCCGGAAACCGTGACGCCGCCGAAGCTGATCTCGACCGCGTCGGCTTTCACCGCGCCGGCCTGTACCTTCACGGTAGCGGCGGTGGCCGGGAACAGCTCGACGCTGTTGAACGTGGTGTTGGTCAGCGTGCTGTCGATCTGCATGCCGAGCGCGTCCATCTCTTCCTTGATGTTCTTGCGATCGTCTTCCGAATAGGTGCCGTTGCCGGCCTGCACCGCGAGTTCGCGCATGCGCTGGATCATGTTGGTGACTTCGTCGAGCGCGCCGTCCGCGGTCTGGATCATCGAGATGCCGTCGTTGGCATTGCGGATGCCCT
>NZ_CAXTEM010000081.1:0-9420 GCF_964243315.1 uncultured Sphingomonas sp.
TGCTGAAGGAGGGCGGCAACGTCCTGCTGCTCGACGAGCCGACCAACGATCTCGACGTCGAGACGCTGCGCGCGCTGGAGGAGGCGCTGGAGACCTTCGCGGGCTGCGCGGTGGTGATCAGCCATGACCGCTTCTTCCTCGACCGGCTGTGCACGCACATCCTGGCGTTCGAAGGTGACAGCCATGTCGAGTGGTTCGAGGGGAACTACGAAGCCTATGAAGAGGACAAGCGCCGCCGTCTGGGTGATGCTGCCGATCGGCCGACGCGACTGGCGTACAAGAAGCTGACGCGGTGATCTTCAGCCTCGACGAGGAACTAGCCGCTCACAAATACTCGCATGTCGAGCGTGAGCGGCGGTTCCTGGTCGATGCTAGGTCGCTGGTCGTAGTCTCAGTGCCGATCGGTACTCACCTGTACCTCCAGCTCAGACTAGCGCAGCCGCTTGACGAATGATCGGCCGCCTTCGCGGCGTTCGATCTGGAAGTTGGGGACGGCTTCCATCAGGTCGGAAAGGCGGTTGTAGCCATAGTTGCGTGCGTCGAAGCTGGAGCGGTTGGCGGCTAACTGACCCATCGCCGACAGGCTGACGTAACCGCGTTCGTCGCGTTTCGAGGCGTCGTAGGCGTCGACCAGCAGCTTGAGGAGTTCGGGGCCGACGGGAGCCTTAGCCTTGGTGCGGACCGCGCCGGCGATTGCGGGGGGCAGGACCTGATCGATCGGGATCTCGGCGCTGGGCGGTCCGGCGGGGGAGATGGCGGTTGCGGCGGATGTCAGCGCGCCGACGTCGATGAAGCGGGTGCAGGCCTGCTTGAACGCCTCGGGCGTCTTGCTGGCGCCGAAGCCGTAGACCGGGAGGCCGTCCTGGCGGATGCGCATCGCCAGCGGCATGAAGTCGCTGTCCGAGGACATGATCCCGAAGCCCTCGACGCGGCCGCGGAACAGCAGGTCCATCGCGTCAATAGTCATCTTCATGTCGGTCGCGTTCTTGCCCTTGGTCAGGTCGAACTGCTGCTGTGGTTCGATGCCGTGCTTGATCGACATGTCTCGCCATGGCTTGAGGCCGGGCTTGGTCCAGTTGCCATAGACCCGGCGGACGTTGACGGTGCCGAGTTCGGCGAGGACCGTCAGCACCGGGTCGAGCGTGGCCGCAGACGCGTTGTCGGCATCGATGAGCAGGGCGATGTTGCGGGTGGGCGTCTGTTCGGTCATCTCGCCACCCTCGCTCCCGCATCGGTGCGGGTCAACCATAGGTGATCGCGACGACCTCGTATTCGCGTTCGCCAGCAGGGAGCAAGACGCGACGGGAATCACCGACCGCGGCGCCGCGCAGGGCGCGAGCGATCGGAGCGTTCCAGCCAATCCGGCCGCGCGCAGTGTCGGTCTCGTCGTCGCCGACCAGCGTCAGGACGCGCTCCTGATCGTCATCGTCGACGATCGTCACGGTCGCGCCGAACCAGATGCGGGTGCGGTCCTCCTGCGCGGCGGGATCGACGACCTTCGCCGCCTTCATCCTCCGCGACAGCCAGCCGAGCCGCCGGTCGATCTCGCGCAGGCGCCTTTTGCCGTAGATGTAGTCGCCGTTTTCGGACCGGTCGCCATTGCCCGCCGCCCAGGAGATCGTTTCGACCAGCGCCGGGCGTTCGGTGGCGAAGAGCTGTTCGTATTCGGCGCGCAACGCCGCATAGCCGGCAGGCGAGATGTAGTTCGGCGCGTCCAACGATCAGCCCGGCCGCGACTTGCCGAGATACCAGCTGAGCCGCGCCGTGCCGGTGCTCTTGGCGCGGACCGGGTTCATCAGGTCGTAGACGACCGCGTTCTCGATCACTCGCTGGACGTAGTTGCGGGTTTCCTGGAACGGGATCATCTCGATCCAGTCGACCATATCGACCGCACCGGTACGCGGGTCGCCGTTCGCGCGCAGCCACTTGTTCACGTTGCCACCCCCGGCATTATAGGCAGCGATCGCAAGCGGATAGCTGCTGTAGTTGGCATAGATGCGCTGGAAGTAGCTCGACCCGAGCATGATCGAGAGGTTGGGATCGCTGGTCAGTGCCGCGGGCTGGTAGGCGAGGCCGATCTTGCCCGACTGCTCGCGCGCGGTGGCGGGCATCAACTGCATCAGGCCGCGGGCGCCGGCGCTGCTCACCGCGGTCTTGTCGAACTGGCTTTCCTGGCGCGCGATGGCGTGGATGATCGTCCAATTATTCTCGTACCCGGCGGGCACCGGCACGGTCGGGAAGGCGGTGGCCGCGTGATCGGTAAGCCCGTTCTGCATCGCGTTGCGACCGACCATCACCGCGAGATCTGGGCGGTTGATGGTCCGCGACAGTTCGGCGACGAGGATGTGATCGGTGCTGGTGGTCGCGTCGGCGGCGATCTGGCGAACGAAGGCGGTCTGGTCCTGCCAGTCCGCGATCTGGCCGAGGAACTTGACCGCGCGGACCGTCTCGCGTGCGTCGAACGCGGCGCGGGTGGCGGGATCGATCACCGGGGCGGCGAGCGTAGTGGGCGCGACCAGCGGCTTGCCGGTGCGTTCGAGCGCTAGCTGGCCGTAGAACTGATCGCGATACCCTGCGGCGCGGGCGTAGAAGGCGGCGGCGTCGACCGATTTGCCCGCGGCTTCGGCGGCGCGACCGGCCCAATAGAAGCCCTTGGCGCGGGTCTGCGGCGCCTGGCTGCCGCGTCCGTAGCGATCGAACATCGTCATCGCATCGGCGGGGCGCGCGAGTTGCTTCAGCGCGACCTGCCCGGCGAGCCAGGCGAGGCTTGTATAGTCGTCGCGCTCGCCATAGGGCTTGGCGGCGACGTCGGTGCCGGCCGGGTAGGCGTCGTCGACCTGGCGAGCGATGTCGTAGGCGAGCTGATACTGCGCATCGGCGCTGGCGGCGCGCGCGTTGGTGAGCAGCACCTCGTACCATTTCTCGACATTCGCGGGCCGGCGGGCGAGCGACCGGGTCTGCGCCAGCCAGGTGCGCGCGGTCGGGCCCGCGCCGCTGTCGCGGAGCCAAACCGCGCGATCGGCGATGTAGCCGGGATCGTCGGCGTAAAGCGTCTGGGTCGTCATCGCGAGCGTCGCGGCGTCGGCGGCATTGGTGCGGAACGACAGGCGAGCGGCGAACGCGGGGCGGCGCGCGGCGCTGGTATAGGCTATCTGTCGCGCCGCCGTTCCGGTCGAGCCCTGCCAAAGCAGCGCGTCCATCCTGGCGTCATGATCTTCGGTCGTCAGCGCGCCGGCGAAGCTGGTGAGGATCAGGCTCTCGTCGGCTGCCGACAACGAGCCCATCCGCCAGGCGTTGCGGGCCGCAGCATCTGCCTCCGCGGTACGGCCGAGGGCGCGGAGCGCACGGGCGTGCGCGACCGAACCGGCGGAGGACTGCGGTGGGAAGCGCTGGAAAAAGGCGATGACCGAGGACGGCGACGCGGTGCCGGCCTGCCGTTCGGCGGCGCGGCGGTTCGCAGCCTGACCGGGCCAGCCGGGGTGCGCGGTGATGAAGCCGGCATAGCTGTCGAACGGCAGCGCGTCGGTTTGCTGGAGCGCGCGCCACTGGGCGATCGTCGCGGCGATCGCGCCGTCGGCCGGGGCGGCGGCAGGCTGGGTGCTGCGGTTCGCCAATTGGGTCTGGTAACGGTCGAGCTGGTCCTGAGCGACGGTAGAGGTGCCGCCTGCGAGCAGCGCGATGATCATGCCGGTGCGGAGGCTGGTTGCGTTCATGTGGACAGGATACGTATCCTACCCGTATCTGTCCTGAACAAAACGACCCAAGCGGCGCAACAGGAGCGCATATCCCATGTTTTCAGGATCGATCCCGGCGCTCGTCACGCCGTTCGCTGCCGATGGTGCGGTCGACGAGGAGGCCTATCGGGCACTGATCGACTGGCAGATCGACGAAGGGTCGTCCGCCCTGGTGCCGTGCGGCACGACCGGTGAGGCCGCGACATTATCGGCGGAAGAGCATTTTGCCGCGGTGCGGGTATGCGCCGATCAAGTCGCCGGCCGGGTGCCGGTGATCGCGGGCGCCGGATCGAACGACACCCGCGTCGCTGCCGATAATCTGCGCCGGGCGAAGCAGGCGGGAGCGGACGCAGCCTTGATGGTGCCGCCCTACTACAATCGACCGAGCCAGGAGGGCATCTTCCGTCACTTCGCGGCGCTCGCGGAACAGGCCGAGCTGCCGATCGTGCTCTACAACGTGCCCGCGCGGACCGTGACCGATATACTTCCCGCAACGCTGGCGCGGATCGTGGCGGCGTTCCCGCAGATCTTCGTGGCGGTGAAAGACGCCAGCGGGGCGATCGCGCGGGTGTCGCAGCACCGCGCGAGCTGCGGGGCGGGGTTCGCGCAGCTGTCGGGCAACGACGATATGGCGCTCGCGTTCAACGCGATGGGCGGCGTCGGGTGCATCTCGGTTTCCGCCAACGTCGCCCCGCGGTTGTGCGCGGATTTCCAGGCGGCGTGTGCGGCGGGCGATTATGCGGCGGCGCTGGCGTTGCAGGATCGGCTCTACCCGTTGCACGATGCGCTGTTCAGCGATGCGTCGCCGGGCCCGGTCAAATATGCGCTGTCGCGAGTTCGGCCCGATTTCCCGGTCGGTATCAGGCTGCCGATGACGTGGCCGTCGGCGGAGTCGCAGCGGTTGGTGGATGCGGCGCTGGAGCATGCCGGGCTGGGGTGAGGGCGGGCGCGAAAAGTCCCAAGAGTCACACCATACGCGCAGGCGCGCGGGTGGGATTGGTTTCGATCGGACGATGAGAAAGAGCCTTGGACGAGGGCTGCTCGGCTTTCTCCAACTTTGCAACGATGGGCGTTCGGCGTGGACGCGGGTTGGGTGTGCTTCCTTCCTCTTCTGGTTCTCCTGCGAACGCAGGAGTCCAGGGTCATGAACGATGCGCTTCGTTGCCCTGGGCTCCTGCTTTCGCAGGAGGACGGTAGCCACAGCAGAAGGCGGCCTGCCAGATCGTGGCAACCCCGCCGATGGGGCGGATCGTCGCGGGCGGCTTCCCTCGGCGCTTGGTAGCTCCTACATCGCGGGTCGATGGCCCGCCCCAAACCTCCCGTTTTCGAAAAAACCAAGATCGTCGCCGAGAACCGGCGCGCGCGGTTCGAATATTCGATCGATACCGTCTACGAGGCGGGGATCGCGCTGACCGGGACCGAGGTGAAGTCGCTTCGGTTCGGGCAGGGATCGATCGCGGAGAGCTATGCCGAGGTGAAGGACGAGCAGGTCTGGCTGATCAACGCCAACGTGCCCGAATTCAGCCATGGCAATCGCTTCAACCACGAAGCCAAGCGGCCACGTAAATTGCTCCTTCACGAGCGCGAGATAAACAAGCTCCACGGGGCGGTGGCGCGGCAGGGGATGACGCTCGTCCCGCTATCGGTTTATTTCAACTCCAAGGGACGCGCGAAGGTGGAACTGGCATTGGCCAAGGGTCGCAAGGACCACGACAAGCGCGAGGCGATCAAGGAACGCGAATGGAAGCGCGAGGCCGGGCGCGTGCTGCGCGATCGCGGCTGATGGCGAGCGCGGCCCCGACCTGGTGGCAGCGTGTCGCCGCCTGGGGCCGGCGCAACCTGCCGACCCGCGAATCGATGGAGCAGAACCGTCTGCTGCGCCCGGTCGCGCACCGGGTGCTCGCTCCCGAGCTTTGGCGGTTCACGCGCCGGTCGGTGCCGCGCGGCGTCGCATTGGGCATGGTCACGGGCATCCTCTGCCCGGTCGCGCAGATCCCACTGTCGGCGGTGCTGGCCCTGCCGGTCCGCGCCAACGTGCCGACCGCGGCGATGACGACGCTGATCACCAACCCGCTGACGACCCCGCCCTTGTGGGTCGCGGCTTATTGGATCGGGCGGTGGATCCTCCACCTCGACGATCATCTGCCGGGTGCGCCGGTCGCGGACGCCGCCAATCTCGGCTGGGTCCAGTGGCTGTTGTCGGAAGCCGGGCCCGCGACCGCGATCGGCTTGCTGATCATCACCGCGGTGTCGGCGATCGGCGGGTTCCTGCTGTCGGCGCTCGGCTGGCGGCTGTGGATCGCACGGAAATGGCGGCATCGTCGCGATCAGCGGCACTGATCGCTTGACGGCGCGGTACGGCTGACCAGAAGACGGGCCGTGGCCTCGCTCCCCCTCCCATCCGGATCGTCCCCGATCAAGACCGCGGCGCTGGTCGCGATAGGCACCACCGTCCTTGCGGCTGCGCTGGTGTTGCTGCTGGCGAACAGCCTCGTCGCGGCGGTCGGCTTCCTTGCGATGGGGCTCGTCACCGGCGGCGCGGTGTTCGCGTGGCGATTGCTGGGGCCGCAGGCGCGGGTCGAGCAGCGGACGATCGACTGGGATTTCACCCGGAAGCTAGCGGAGGCAAGCAGCGATGCGGTCGCCGTGACCGACCGGGCGGGGCGGCTGATCTGCGCCAACGACGCGTTCGAGGCGCTTTTCGCGGGCTTTCCGACGCCGCCGGGCCTGCCGCTCGACGAGGACGGCGTGGAGCGACTGAGCGCGGCGGGGCGGCATGGCTGGCGCGACGGCAGCGGCTATGCCGCGGGGCTTTCGATCGACGGCAAGCGCCTGTCTGGACGCGTGGCGCGCGCCGGCGACGAGGCGGACATGCTGGTCTGGTCGTTCACCGTGTTGCACGAGGAGGATCTTGCGGCATCGACCGAGGCGATGATCGCGGGGCATCCCGGCGACCGGCTCGGTGGCGCGGGGGTGATGGCGGCGCTGATCGCGTCGGACGGGCGGATCCGGGCGGCGAACCGGGTGTTCGCGGCGCGCGCGCTGGGCGGCGACGGCGCGATCGAAGGGCGGGACTTCGCGCGCTTGCTGATCACCGACAGCCGCGGGCTGGTGCGATTCGAGCGCGAGGGACTGGACGGGACGCCGCTGCGGGTGCTGCAGATTCCGTTCATAGACGGCGATCATGCGCCGGTGCTGGTGGCAATGCTCGACGACGAGGATACCGCGCCCGCGATCGGCGCCAGCGCATCGGCGCACGTCCGCAGCCTGGTCAGCCTGATGCCGTTCGGGATGGCGCTGGTCGACCGCGAGGGGCGGTTCCTGCAGATGAACGATTCGTTCGTGCGCGCCGCCGCGGTCGATGCGGAGGCGCCGCCGCTCTACCCGGGCGACTTGGTGGTGCGCGAGGACAAGGGCGCGGTCGCCGACGCGATCCGGCGCTTCGCCGGGGGGGCGACGCATTCGACCGACATGGCGGTGCGGCTGAAGGATCATCCCGATGAGCCGGTCGCGCTGACGATCGCGGGTGCGCGCGGGCTGGGCGACGCCGCGGTGTTCCTGAGCCTGAAGGACAATACCGAGGAGACGCGTCTCAAGCGGCAGGTCGCGCAGGCGACCAAGATGCAGGCGGTGGGCCAGCTCGCGGGCGGCGTCGCGCATGATTTCAACAACATCCTGACCGCGATCATCGGGCATTGCGACCTGATGATGATGCGTCATTCGCCCGGCGACAGCGATTATGACGACATCCAGCAGATCCGGACCAATTCGAACCGTGCCGCCAGCCTGACGCGACAATTGCTCGCCTTTTCGCGGCAGCAAACGCTGCGGCCGCAGGTATTGCAGCTTCCCGACGTCGTGTCCGAGGTGTCGAACCTGCTGAAGCGGCTGATGGGCGAGACGGTGCGGCTCGACGTCAGCCATGGCCGCGGGCTTGGCGCGGTGCGCGCGGATCCGGGGCAGCTGGAGCAGGTGGTGGTCAACCTCGCGGTGAATGCGCGCGATGCGATCATGGCGGCGAACCCGCGCGGGGGTGGCACGCTGACGATCCAGACGCGCGCGTTGCCCGCGGCGCAGGTGCGTGCGCTCGGCTACGACATCTTGCCGGTGGCGGATTATACGACGCTGATCGTCAGCGACACGGGGACGGGGATTCCGCCCGAGGTGTTGCCGAAGATCTTCGAGCCGTTCTTCACCACCAAGGAGGTCGGCAAGGGCACCGGCCTGGGGCTTTCCACGGTGTACGGCATCGTCAAGCAATCGGGCGGCTACATCTTTGCGGATTCGAAGCCGGGGCAGGGGTCGAGCTTCACGCTGTACCTGCCGGTGCATACCGCGAGCACGGCGCCCGCCCCCGCACGGCTGGCGGCGCCGCGTTCGTCGGTGAAGCCCGCGGAGATGTGGGGAACGGGCACGATCCTGCTGGTCGAGGACGAGGACATGGTCCGCGCGGTGGCCGAACGCGCACTGACGCGGCAGGGTTATACGGTGCTGACCGCGGAGAATGGCGAGGTCGCGCTGCAGATCCTCGACAAGACCGAGCGGCCCGATCTGCTGATCAGCGACGTGGTCATGCCGTTGATGGATGGACCGACGATGGTCAGGCATGCGCGCGAGAAGTATCCCGACCTGCCGATCATCTTCATGTCGGGCTATGCCGAGGAACAATTGCGGCGTTCGATCGATCTGGACCGGGTCGCGTTCCTGCCCAAACCCTTCTCGGTCCAGCAACTGGCGGAGGCGGCGCGCGACGTGCTGGCGAACCGCTGATCCGGCTGGCAACCAGCGATTTTCCGGGTTAAGGCCGGCGCATGACAGGACCCAGGCAGATCCTCATCGTCGAGGACGAACCACTGATCGCGATGATGCTCGAGGATTTCCTCGAGGTTCTTGAGAAGGAGGCAGCCGGGATCGTCGACAGCGTCGCCGATGCACTCGCGCGGGTCGCCCAGGGCGACATCGACGCCGCGATCCTCGACGTGAACCTGCGTGGCGGCGAGAAGAGCACCGCGATCGCCGAAGCACTGGCGGCCAAGAACATCCCGTTCGTGTTCGCGACCGGTGGCGGCGATGACAGCGTCGACGAGCGCTTCCGCGATCGTCCGCGGCTGCAAAAGCCGTTCACGATGGATGGCGTCGCGAAGGCGCTCGACAGCCTGGTAGTCGCCGACGCCTCCTGATCGTGGCGCTTAGATGCTTGCGTGGGACGGCTGCCCGACGCAATAGCGTGTCGCCATGACCCAGTTCGACAAGTCTCGCCTGCCGAGCCGCCACGTATCGGTCGGGCCCGAAAGGGCGCCGCACCGCAGCTATTACTATGCGATGGGGATCTCCGAGGAGGATATCGCCAAGCCGTTCGTCGCATTGGCGTCCGCCGGTAATAATTCGGCACCGTGCAACACCACGCTCGATGCGCAGGCGGACGCGGCGCAGGCGGGCGTGATCCATGGCGGCGGCATGCCGCGGCGTTTCAACACGATCACGGTGACCGACGGCATCGCGATGGGCCATCAGGGAATGAAATCCTCGCTGGTCAGCCGCGAGGTGATCGCAGATTCGGTCGAGCTGTCGGTGCGCGGCCATTGCTATGACGCGCTGGTCGGGTTCGCGGGGTGCGACAAGTCGCTGCCGGGCATGATGATGGCGATGCTGCGGCTGAACGTGCCGTCGATCTTCGTCTATGGCG
>NZ_CAXTEM010000082.1:0-9304 GCF_964243315.1 uncultured Sphingomonas sp.
CCGGCGGAGATCGAGTGCGCCTCGGTGATCTGCCCGTCCTCGTCCTGTAGCAGATAGGTCTTGTTGCCGTGGAGCACGCCGGGGAAGCCGCCCGCGAGGCTCGCGGCATGCTGCTTGTCGAGCCCGTGGCCCGCCGCCTCGACGCCGAGCATCGCCACGTCGGAGTCGTCGAGGAACGGGTGGAACAGGCCGATCGCGTTCGATCCGCCGCCGATCGCGGCGACCAGCAGATCCGGAAGCCGGCCGACCCGGGCCAGCATCTGTTCGCGCGCCTCACGGCCGATCACCGACTGGAAGTCGCGGACCAGTTCGGGATAGGGGTGCGGGCCCGCCGCGGTGCCGATGATGTAGAAGGTGTCGTGCACGTTCGCGACCCAGTCGCGCATGCCCTCGTTCATCGCGTCCTTCAGCGTGTGCGCGCCGCTCGTCACCGGGCGGACCTCTGCGCCGAGCAGCTTCATGCGGAACACGTTGGGCTGCTGCCGCTCGATGTCGCGCGCGCCCATGTAGATCACGCAGGGCAGGCCGAAGCGCGCGCAAACCGTCGCGGTGGCGACGCCGTGCTGGCCGGCGCCGGTCTCGGCGATGATCCGGGTCTTGCCCATCCGCATCGCGAGCAGGATCTGCCCGATGCAATTGTTGATCTTGTGCGCACCGGTGTGGTTGAGCTCGTCGCGCTTGAACCAGACCTGCGCACCCATCCCCTCGGGCGCAGAGGCGCGCAGCGTCTCGGTCAGGCGCTCGGCATAATAGAGCGGGCTCGGCCGACCGACATAATGTTCCAGCAGATCGTCGAACTGCGCCTGGAATGCCGGATCTTGCTTGGCTGCGCGATAGGCGGCGTCGAGTTCCAGCACGAGCGGCATCAACGTCTCGGCAACATAGCGCCCGCCGAACTGGCCGAAATGGCCGCGCTCGTCGGGTTGCGCACGAAAGGAGTTCGGAGCGGGAATGGGGGCGTTCATGACCGCGCGTTTAGCACTCCGGGGTAGCGTGTCACCCCTTGTTGCGCCCGCATCAGGCTTGCGCGACGGCCGACAGGAATGCGGCGATCCTCGCCTCGTCCTTGGTGCCCGGCGCAGTCTCGACGCCCGAGGACACGTCGACCAGTTCGGCGCGGGTGCGCGCGATCGCCTCTGCGACGTTGGCCGGATCAAGCCCGCCGGACAGCGCCCAGGGCAGGGGGTGGCGGAAACCGTCGAGCAGCGCCCAGTCGAAGCGCTGACCCATCCCGCCCGGCAGGCTTGCGCCGACAGGCGTCTTGGCGTCGTAGAGGATGCGGTCGGCGGCGCCTGCGAAGCTGCGCGCAGCGTCGAGATCGGCGCGAGTCTTGACGGCGACCGCCGCCCAGATCTCGCGGCCGAAGCGCGCGCGGATCGCCGCGGTGCGGGTAGGGGTGGTCTTGTGGAGCTGGAGCGTGTCGAGCCGGCCGGCTTCGATCGCGCGGTCGAGCAACTCGTCGCTGGGGTCGACGAACACGCCGACCGTGGTGACGTGCGCGGGAACGCGCTCGGCGAGTTGGGCTGCGCGGTCGAAATCTAGGTGGCGGGGGGAGGGGGGAAAGAAGACCAGGCCGACATGGCTCGCGCCGTGGCGCAGCGCCGAGTCGAGAGTCTCAGGGGTGGATAGGCCGCAGATCTTGGCGGTGGTCATGAGAGGGTAGCTTTCTGGGGCCGTCGAGGCATATGCCGTGCCGCCCTATCCCGGACTGACCGGAGCATCGCAACAACCTTGTTTCCCCGCGTAGGCGGGGATCGGGGCCGAGCAAAGCAACTGCTGGTGTTGTGTGTAACCCTGGGCTCCCGCCTTCGCGGGAGCACATACCTTCTGGCGAGAGCAGCCGCTACAGCGTCGCGCCGATCGCGCGGGCGGCGGCGTCGGGGTCTTCGGCTTGGGTGATCGGGCGACCGACCACCAGGATCGAGGCGCCCGCGTCGATCGCGGCGCGTGGGGTGACGACGCGTTTCTGGTCGCCGACCGGGCCGTCGGCGGGGCGCACGCCGGGAACCACGAAGAAGCCCTTCGGCCATGCGGCCTTCGCCGCCGCGACCTCCGCGCCCGAACACACGATCCCGTCCAGCCCCGCGACCCGCGCGAGATCGGTCAGCCGGACGACCTGGTCATGCGCCGAACCGACGACACCGGTCGAGGCAAGGTCGTCGGCGTCGAGGCTCGTCAGCATCGTCACCGCGACGACCTTGGTGTGCGCCGGCGCGGCGGCCTTCGCGTCTTCGAGCATCGCGCGGCCGCCGCTCGCATGCACCGTCAGGATCGCGGGTTCGAGCGGGGCGAGCGCCATCACCGCCTTGGCGACGGTGTTGGGGATGTCGTGGAGCTTGAGGTCGAGGAACACCGGCAGCCCGAGCTCGGCCATTTCGCGAATGCCCGGCTGGCCGTGCGCGGCAAAGAATTCGAGGCCCAGCTTGATCCCGCCGACATGATGGCGGACGCGCTCGACGATCGCCCTCGCGCGGGCGAGGTCAGGGGTGTCGATTGCGACATAGATCCGGTTGCTCATACCAGCCGGCCCTCGGGCACAGGCGGAACTGGATCGAGGGGCGGGACCGGATCGTGGCTGGTCGCCGGGCCCGGATAGGCGGGGGTCGGCGCATAGGCCGGGGTGGGCGCCGTGACGACGGCGCGCGCCTCGGCAAGCGACCGCTCCACCGTCGTCAGACGCTGGCGCAGCCGCCATCGCACCGCCCGATTATAGACGTAGGTCGGCAGGAAGCCGAGCAGGAACGCGATCATCAGCAGGAAGGGCAGCTTCACCAGCGCCTCCATCCCGCTCCACAATTGCAGCGGCACCGAGGTCCAGTTGCCATAGGTGAACAGCGCGGCGACGAACGCCAGCAGGCACCAGAAGAGGATCTTGAGGAACTGCATCGCGGACTCTCCCTGAACGCCAAGGCTATACAACGGGAAAGGCGATGGCCAGCCTCTCAGAGGTTGCTTGAAAACTCGCGGAAGAGCGGGCTGGCACCGCGAAACGTGCTACAGCGCGTTTCCAAGAAGATCTTCAGCCGATCTCGGTCCTGAGCGTTGCGAAGAGCGGTGCGATCGCGGTCAGGCGCGGCTCCTCCTCGTCGAGGATCGCGCGGAACGCGTCGCGCTTGATCGCGGCGACGCGGCCGGCGCGCATGCGGGTGGCGCTCGGCAGGGTCGACACGACGATGTCGATCATCCGCTCCGCACCGTGAAGGCGACCCCATAGATAGTCGTTCTCGCGGTAGGCGCGGCTGAAGAAGGCGCCGAACTTGCCGAATTGGATGCCCTTCAACGTCGCCTCCGCGCCGCCGGACCGGATCGCGGTGGCGTCGTCGGGGGCGACGCGATCCACCTTGATCGGATCGAATTCGTCGAGCCCCTCGCCCTGGAGCAGCGGCAGGGTGGCGGTGTCGAAGAACGGGAAGCCGAGATAGGTGAGGAGCATCGCACGGCGCGGCTCGCGGGCAAGCGCCGCGAACGCCCCGGCGAGACGCGCGTCGGTCGCCGCGTCGAGCGCCGGCAGGTCGAGCGCTGCCGCAAGAGCGTCGAGCAGCGGCGCCGCATCGCCGCGCAGCGACCGGACCTGCGTGCGCAGATGCCGGTGGTCGTCGGCGCGCTGGCGCTGGAGATAAGTGGCGAGCGATTCGTACACGGCGTCGCGCATTGCGGCGAGATCGGTGCCGTCGCTTTCCAACTGGGTGAGTCGCCGGGCCATCAGTCGCAATCGCCTGATCCGGAAGCCGATGTCGTAGGTCCGCAGGAAATCGATCGATGCGGCGCTCTGCTTGCCGGTGAAGGACGGGCCCAGCTCGCCGAAGCCGCGCGCGGCGATCGCGGATTGGATCGCGGCGCGGATCCGCCGCCAACGGGTTTGCCCGGGCTCGCCGCCGGCATGATAGAGCAATGCGGTGATCGTCTCGACGACCCCGGTCAGCTTGAGATGGCCATACGCCCCATAAGCATAGCCGGCCTTGTCCGCTGCGGCGGTTTGCGCGCGCCGTCGCCAGCCGATCAGCCGTGCCGCGGTCGGGCGATCGAGGAACAGCGTGTGGCCGAACAGCCGCTCGATCTCGCTCTCCACCTCGGGCCGTAGTGCGGTGACGATCCCGCGCATCCGGTCGATCCGCGCGGATCGGGCCGCTATCGCTTCCAGATTGTCGCGGATCGGCTGTTGCCGCGGCAGGTCGCTGAGCGCGCCGAGAATGGTCTGGAAGAAGCCCGGGCTCGCATCCTTGCTGGCAACGTGGATCTTGGTGCCAGGCGAGGGGTCGATATAGACGAAGCGGCGGTCGATCTCGCGGCGTGCGGGGCGTTCCTTCAGTGCGTCGATCGCGGGACGGAACGGTGCGTTGGCCAGCACCGATCCGTCGATCAGTACCGCTTGTTCGGCCTGCTTGACCGCAAACTGTCGCGGCAGGACCCGCTTCAGGAAGTCGGTCCGCCCGGCCCAGTCGACGGCGCGGGCGGCCAGCACCTCGTCCAGCTCGCCGACCCGGAACGGCGGGAACGCGCCGGGGAAGCTCGACGTGGCGCGCGCGCTGAACACCAGTTCGGGAATATCGGCCAAGGTCTCGCATGGCTGGCCGTGATCGCTGAAGTCGATGATCAGCCGGTGTTCGGTCTCGAGCACTTCGGGCGGCGAGTTGAGCGTCAGGCGTTCGGGATGGCCGGTGAAATCCGTGACGGTGACGAATAGGTCGAGCGGCTGATCGGGGGGCAACAGGCGCGGCCCGCGCTCGCTCGCGGCCATGGCGTCGAACGCGTCCATCAACAGATTGGTGAAGGTCGCGCCGCCGAACGGCGGCTCGAACCAGCGCGAGCGGACGAAGTGCGACAGCTTCGCGCGGACCTCGTCACGGGTCGCTTCGTCCAGTTCCTCGACCTTGTCGGTGCTGCGACCCGCGGCCATCCATGCGATCGGCAGCGCCCACACCTTCGAGAAGCGCGAATGGGGCGCCGCGTCGGGAGCGATCAGCGCCTCGACATCCGCCGAATCGAGCCATAGCGCCGTTAGCGGATCGAGCGACTGCCCGGTCGCGATCGCCTGACCCAGGAAGATGCCGTTGATCCCGCCCGCGCTCGCCCCAGCGACGATGTCGGCGATCACCCGCACCCGCACGCCCGCCTCCCGCTCGATCTCCTCGAGCAGCGCGCGGTACACCGCCATGATCCCCTCGGACGCTTCGTCGCGGTCGTGGAATGCCCGGCTGGCGCGCACCAGCCGCCAGATCTCCTTGGTGATGCCGTGCATGTAGACCGCGAGACTGATGCCGCCATAGCAGACCAGCGCAAGGCGGAGCTCCTTCTCGCGCATCAGGCGGGGACCAGCGTCGCCCAGATCGGCAGATGGTCCGATGCCTTGCGCGCGGTGGCGCTGGCGTGGACGCCGCACGCCTCGATCCGCCAGTCGCGCGACACCATGATCCGGTCGAGCCGGCCGACCGGCCGTCGCGCGTGGAAGCTCGGGCCGGTCGCCGCAAAGGCGTAGTCGCGCGCGAAATCGCGCAGGCAGCCGGAGCCGCGGGTCCATTCGTTGAGGTCGCCCATCAGCACCGTCGGATAGCGCTGCGTGCAGC
Organism: uncultured Sphingomonas sp.; assembly: GCF_964243315.1. Taxonomy (GTDB): domain Bacteria; phylum Pseudomonadota; class Alphaproteobacteria; order Sphingomonadales; family Sphingomonadaceae; genus Sphingomonas. The sequence continues at coordinate 5,565 of NZ_CAXTEM010000082.1, forward strand.
TTTCGACATGCGCCATGATCGCCGCCGCCTGCCGCCGCCGCCACAGCCCGGACAGATCGAGGTGCATGCCGACGACGCGGATCACGCCGCTGGCAGTGCGGACGTCCGCCATCACCGCGCCGCGTGGTTCGAGCGCGGGGAGGTGGATCGCCTCACAATCGACGATCTGCGCCGATTTGCGCACCAGCAGCGCGTTGCCGTGCCAGCCCATGCTGGCGGCGCGGAGGCCGACCGCGACCGCCTGCCAGTCGCTATGTTCGTCGAGCAGATGCGGCGTCAGCACGCATTCGCGCGCACCGAATCGCCGGTCCGCCTCCTGCAGCGCGACGACATCGGCGTCGATCTCGCGCAGTACCTCGAGGATGCGATCGGGGTTGCGTCGGCGGTCGGTGCCGATCCCCTTGCGCATGTTGTAGCTCGCGACCTTCAGCATGGATGGTTCATTCCCGGTGCGAAACGTCGCAGCGCGCTCCGGTATCCCGCGGCGGGCGTTTGGGGCAACTTCTGCGGCGCTCGCCTCGGCGCCGCATCCCCGATCAGGACGATCGGCACCACGCCCGAGGCGAGCACGCCGCGCACGACCAGCGCCGGCAGCAGCAGGCCGACGGCGACGCGGATCGCGACGGCGAGCGCGCCCGCGATGTGGCAGGGTCCGAGCAGGAGGAGATCGGCCGCCGCGAACCAGGGCAGATGCCACAGGAAGATCGGAAAGGCGTAGCGCCCGACCAGTTCCAGCGCTGCGAACCGCGGCGCGTGGCGGAGCAGCCACAGCCCCGATCCCGCACCCGCCAGCATCGCCATCCATGAGGTCCGCGCCAATGGCGGGGCCGCCCCGTGGCCTGCGAACCGCACGACCAGCGCCGAAAGCGCCACGGCGTAGAGCAGGTAGGGGAGCGCCCGAGCGTCCAGCACCGACGGCTTGCGACCGACCCACGCGCCGAACAACAGGAAGGGCAGCAACTCGACTGCACGGCCAAGCGAGAACAGCACCATCCCGGTCGCGACGTCGATCTGCGCGACTAGCGACGCTGCGAGCGAGAGCGCGATCAGCTGGTCCGCGGACGGTCGCCACACCGTATCGAGCGAAGCGTAAGCGAGCTTCAGCCAGATCAGCGCCTGGAGGTACCAGAGGTGCCACGATCCCAGCAGCAGCGCCGAAGCGATCGGCCAGTCGACGCCCTGCCCGCGTAACAGCAAGACGCCCGTCAGCGCGACCATGATCATCGGCCAGACGAGCCGCACGATCGCCTTGCGCAAACGGTACAATCGCTCGCCCCCACCGCCCGGTGGACGCGCACCCAGCAGACAGCCGGTGACGATCATGAACAGCGGCATCCGTACCAGACCGAGCGCATCGTTCACCGCAGCGAAGGTGCTGGCGGAAAGCACCGGTTCCGCAGCGATCGCGTGGTGCAGCAACACCAGCAGGGTGGCGATGCCTCTGGACGCGTCGATCGATGCAGCCCCGCCCGTCCGCAACGCTCTCTCCCGCCACCGCCCCGTGGATTATAGGGCGGGCGCCGGGTATGCGGGCGCGGCAGGGTGCGGATCTTGTGGGTGGACTTCGGCACGACACGCGGAACCCATGCTCGCCGCGAACATTGCGATGCTATCTACATGGGAGACTATCATGGTTAGCAAGATCCTCACCGCCGCGCTGCTGTCGGCCACGCTCGTTCTGGGCGCGTGCAACACCGTGCAGGGCGCGAAGGAAGATGTGAATTCTGCCGGCGGAGCAGTCGCCAACGCGACCGACGGCAAGTAACACTGCTCGCCTGTCGATCGACGGGTTTGAAGGGCCGTCTTCCTCAAAGCGGGAGGCGGCCTTTTTCATGCCTGATCGTGATTGAACGCCGGGTGGGAGCGGTGGTGCCGGTTGCAGGAATCGAACCCGCGACATCCAGTTTACAAAACTGGCGCTCTACCAACTGAGCTAAACCGGCTTCGCGCGCTCCATGCGTCAGGTGACGCCGAAGGTCCAGCCCTCGGTGGCCGCGATGTCGGGGGTGAGTGCGTTCGGGTGCCAGAGCTCGGCACGGTCGACACTGGCGCGAAGCCATGCCGCAGTCAGTACCGCATCGGTGGCGTGATCGTCGTAGCGCGGCAGGGTAGCATGCGGTCCGCTCCCGAGCGCCGCCAACGCGGTGTCGAGCGCGTCGGCATCGCGAATCTTGCTGAGCCCCTTGCGCATGCCGGCTGAACGCGCGGCGATGGCGGTGTAGATCTCGACGATCGTTGCGCCTTTGGCGGGCAGCGGGTCGAAGGGCCAGACCGGTATTCGTCCGTTCAGTTGGTGGAGCAGGCGCATGCCGGCGAACGACGCCTTGGCGACCTGCGCCGCGCCGATCGCGTCGTACACGGTCGACGGCTTTCCCGCCCGTTCGCACACGCGGTAGTGCAGGAAGTCCGCCTTCACGCCGTCGGCCTTGCCGAGGTAGAAATGGATACCTCGCCGGCGATCGATGAAGGAGGCGGCGCCTAGATCGGCATCGTCGCACTCGACATCGACCATCGCCCACAAGGCGCGGGCGTTCGGGGTCGCGGGCTCGCCTGGAAGATGCGCGCCGCGTTCTGCGAAAGGTGCGGAGAAGCTGAAATCGAAACCGACCAGCAATTGCGCGTCCCGGCGCTCGATCAGCCAGTCCAGAACCTCGCGCCGCGACCATAGGCCGGCTGGCGGATCGACCAGCACCGGCGCCGCTCCACCGGCGCCGCAGATCGCCACGGCGATGCCGCGGTGCCGCGATCCCTTGGCGCCCGACCAGTCGATCGCGGCGAACTGCGTGAAGCGATCAGGCGCGATCGTCTGGTTCCCCGCCGCCACGCCGAGCATCCCACCACGCCAGCCGCTCGCTCACGCGCTTCTCGTAACCGCGGTCGGTGGGTTCGTAGAAACGCTGCGGCGGCAAGTCGTCCGGCCAGTAATTGGCCCCCGAAAAGCCGTCCGCTTCGTCGTGATCGTAGGCGTATCCCTTGCCATAGCCAATGTCGCGCATCAGCTTGGTCGGCGCGCCGAGGATGTTCATCGGCGGCATCAGCGATCCGGTCTCCTTCGCGGTCCGCCACGCCGCCTTCTGCGCCTTGTAGACCGCGTTCGATTTCGGTGCGGTAGCGAGATAGACGCACGCCTGCGCGATCGCGAGTTCGCCCTCCGGACTACCGAGGAAGTCGTAGGTGTCCTTGGCGGCGATACACTGCACCAGCGCCTGCGGGTCGGCGAGCCCGATGTCCTCGACTGCCGCGCGGGTGAGCCGGCGGAGCAAATAGAGCGGTTCCTCGCCCGCGGTCAGCATTCGCGCGAGATAATAGAGCGCCGCCTGAGGATCGCTGCCGCGGATCGATTTGTGAAGCGCCGAGATGAGGTTGTAGTGCCCTTCGCGATCCTTGTCGTAGACCGCGACGCGGCGCTGGAGGAAGGCGGACAGCCCCGCCGGATCGAGTGGCTCGGGAAGGTCGACCGAAAACAGAGTCTCGGCCTGATTGAGCAGGAAGCGTCCGTCGCCATCGGCGCTCGCGATCAACGCGTCGCGCGCGGGCGGCGTCAGCGGCAGCGTGCGGCCCATCACGGCGTCGGCGCGGTCGAGCAGTTGCTCCAGCGCGGTGCGGCCGAGCCGCTCCAGGATCAGCACCTGCGCCCGGCTGAGCAGCGCGGCGTTAAGTTCGAAGGACGGGTTCTCGGTGGTCGCGCCGACCAGGGTGACGGTGCCGTCCTCGACATAGGGCAGGAAGCCGTCCTGCTG
>NZ_CAXTEM010000083.1:0-9254 GCF_964243315.1 uncultured Sphingomonas sp.
GAAACGCTGCAGCGCGCGTTCCAGAACATCTACGACACGATGGACGCGATCGACAGTTTCAAGCTGAAGGCGCTCGATTCGATGAAGACCACCGTCACCGCGCTCGGCAGCGAGGTCGAAAAGTCGAAGGGCTATATCGCACGCGCTCAGGGCGCGACGCAGAACGCGATCAAGGGGCCGGGCGACCAGTATCGGCTAGAAGCGCTATGAGGCGGAACCGATGAGCGACGTCGACGACGCCATCGCCGCGGCCCGCGCCTCCTGGGGCCGGATAGCGGACACGAGGGGCGATCCCATCGACTCGCGCGCACGCCGCCGCACCAAGCAGGCGATCGGCAAGCGGCTGACCCGCATCGCGGTCGCGGACGCCGCGATCCTTATCGGCGCGGTGGTGGTCGGGATGGTCATCCCGCTCGGCATCATGGGCGCGCTGCTGGTGATGGCGCTGCTCCTCGCTGCGACGATCCTGTTCGCGGTCTGGCCCGCAGAGGGCCGTCTGCCGCCGCCCGAAAAGCTGCGCACCGTCGACATCAAGGCACTGCCCGCGCAGACCGAACGCTGGCTCGGCGCGCAACGCCCGGCGCTGCCCGCCCCGGCGCGGACGCTGGTCGATCAGATCGGCGTCCGGCTGGAGACGCTGTCGCCGCAGCTCGGTCGGCTCGACGACGGCACCGAGGACGCCCACGAGGTCCGCCGCCTGATCGGCGAGCAGTTGCCCGCCTTCGTCAACGATTACGCCCGCGTGCCCGAGACACTCCGCCGCGTCGAACGCAACGGCAAGACGCCCGATGCCGAACTGGTCGACGGACTGAAGCTGATCGAACGCGAGATCGCGGACATGACTGCCCGATTGGCGCAGGGGGATCTGGACAGCCTGTCGACGCGAGGACGGTTCCTGGAGATGAAGTACCGCGACGAGGGCGGCGGATCGTCCTGAGTCTTGCAAGACAAGCCTCACCAACCACCCCGCCCTCACTCCACCCCGGCGAAGGCCGGGGCCCAGTCGGAAAACGATGGTGACGGAGCGCAGTGAGCGATCACGTAAGCCTACCCACCTGGGCCCCGGCCTCCGCCGGGGTGGTGCTTAACATGTGGGGTAAGAGCATTCGCTTACCACAATATGTCCCCGCGAAGGCGGGGACCCAGTACTGGGCTCCCGCCTTCGCGGGAGCACAAATTGGGGAAGCACAACTCGCGGAGCACAACTAGCGGAGCACCCCTAACCCACCAACGCCCTCGCGCGATCGCTCAACCGCTCCACCGCCGCGCCGTGGATCCCCGGGGCGCTGACCAGCACCCCGAAGGCCTGCGGATCGGGCTTGTTGAACGCCAGCCGCCCACCGAGCGCGTCGCTCACCCCAGCACCCGCCTCGCCCGCGATCAGCACCGCGGCCGCAATGTCCCATTCGAAGCCCCAACGCAGCGTCGCGACGAGGTCCGCCTCGTCCGCCGCGACCATCGCGATCCTGAGCGCGATCGAATTCGGCTTGTGAACCGCGGTCAGATCGCGATCCGCCTTGGGCAGCGCATCGGTCGGCACCCGCGCGCCCGGCAGCGTGTCGCGCGGCCCCGCGCGCAACGCCACGCCGTTACGCCACGCGCCCTCGCCCGCGATCGCGGTCCATGATTCTCGCCGCGCGGGCGCATCGAGCACCGCGATCGTCGGCTTGCCCGCCTCGACCAGCGCGATCGACACCGACCAGCCCTCGCGCCCTCGAATATAGTCGCGGGTGCCGTCGATCGGATCGACCACCCAGATCCGCTCGCACGCGAGCCGCGCGGCGTTATCCGCAGTCTCCTCCGACAGCCAGCCAGCGTCCGGCAGCAGCCCCGCCAGCCGCGCGCGCAGCATTCGGTCGACGTCCAGATCGACCTCGCATACCGGGCTGCCGGGCTCCTTTTCCCAGCGGCGGAAGTCGGTGCGCCACCGCGCCAGCGCCATCTGCCCCGCTTCCGCGGCGACCGCGGCGACCGCGGCAGCAAGCCGCGCGCGATCAGCCACCCGCCACCGTCATCCCCTCGATCCGACAGGTCGGCACGTTGGTGCCGAAGCGGAATTCGAGGTCGTTGGCGGGGGTGAGATTGAGGAACATGTCCTTCAGATTGCCCGCGATGGTGAATTCCGCGACCGGTCCGGCAATTTCGCCGCCTTCGATCCGGAACCCCGCCGCACCGCGGCTGTAATCGCCGGTGACGCCGTTGACTCCTTGCCCGATCAGCTCGGTGATGTAGACCCCTGACGCGATGTCCGCGATCAGCGTCGATACCGGCACCGCCCCGGCTTCGAGGAACATGTTGCTGGTCGACACGCCGGGCGATCCGCCGACGCCGCGCGCCGCGTGCCCGGTCGGCTCCAGCCCCAATTGCCGCGCCGAGGCCGAGTCGAGCAGCCAGGCCTCCAGCATGCCGTCCTCGATGATCGCGATCGGCGACACCGGCAGTCCCTCGCCGTCGAACGGCCGCGACCGCAGCCCGTGCGGGCGGTGCGGATCGTCGCGGATCGTGATCCCCGGCGCGAACACCCGGGTGCCGAGCGCTTTAAGCAGGAAGCTCGTCCGCCGCGTGATCGCCTGGCCCGATATCGCGCCGGCAAGATGCCCGAGCAGCGACGCGCCGACCCGCGGATCGAACACGACCGGCATCGCCCCGCTGTCCAGCCGCCCCGGATCGACCCGCGCCACCGCGCGCTCTCCGGCGCGCTGGCCCACCATCTCCGGGCTTTCGAGATGCTGCCGCCGCCGCGCGCTATGATGCGCATAATCGCGCACCATCCCGCTGCCCGCACTCCCGGCGAGTACGCTGGCCGACACACTGTGCCCCGTGGCCGCATAGGCGCCCGCGAAACCGTGGCTCGTCGCCAGCGCCCAAACGCTGCGCGACGATCCCGCGCCCCCGCCCTCGCTGTTGCTGACCCCGGGCACCGCGCGCGCGGCTTCCTCGGCGATCGAGGCGACATCGCGCAATTCTGTGGGCGACACCTCGGCACCGTCGTCGAGATCGAGCAGCGGCGGCGCGCCGTGCATCAGCCGTTCGCGCGGCGCGAGGCCCGACCAGCGATCCTCCGGCGCCTCGCGCGCCATCGCGACCGCACGCTCGACCAGCGCGCCCATCGCCTCGCTCGATAGATCGGAGGTGGAGACGCTGGCGGATCGCTGACCCACGAACACCCGCAGCCCGAGCTCCCCGCTTTCCGAGCGCCCGACATCCTCCAGCTGCCCGAGCCGCACCGATACCTCGAGCGAGGCATCGGCGGCGAAGACCGCATCGGCGGCATCCGCGCCCGCGGCGATGGCACGCTGGACGATATCGGCGGCGCGATCGCGCGCTAGATCGGGGGTAAGCATCGCGCGGACTTAGGGTCGGCAGACGGACCGCGCAACCGAGGCGGCCACCTCTACTTCACGGTTAATTGGGAGGGCGCCCCCCACAACTCGTTCCTTTTGAGCGATGTCGAGAAACCGCCACCGCGCGCCCCGCTTCAAGTTTCTCGACTTTGCTCGAAACGAACGGGTGAGGTCGAGTCACAGGACACGAACTACATGCTCGTTCCGACCACCACGCACGCCAGGAACATCAGCAACCCCGCGAACCGATTGCTCCGGAACCGCGCCAGCGCGCCGGCACCATCGTCCGGCGTCAGCGTTGCGACCTGCCATCCGAGATGCACAGCTACCGGCGTCAGGGCGACCAGCGCCAGCGGATCGGGATGCGCTAGCCAGAACGCGCCGCCCCACAGCAGCACCGCCAGCGCGTAGAAGAACGCGACGCCGCCCCGCACCCGCGCGCCCATCCGCAGCGCCGACGACCGTACCCCGATCAGCGCGTCGTCCTCGCGATCCTGGAGCGCATAGATCGTGTCGTACCCGATCACCCACGCGATCGACCCCGCATAGAGCAGCCATAACGCGGGATCGAGCCGGCCCGCGACCTCGCTCCAACCAACCAGCGCCGCCCAGGAGAACACCAGCCCGAGCCACGCCTGCGGCCACCAGGTGATTCGCTTCATGAACGGGTAGGCCGCGACGGGCGCGAGGCTCGCCACCGCGACGATCGCGGCGATCGGCCGGAGCTGGACCAGCACCGCCAACCCGACCAGGCACAACATCGCGAGCCATACCCAGGCCAGCTTGATCGACACCATCCCACTCGGGATCGGTCGCGCCCGGGTCCGCGCGACCTGCGAGTCGAGGTCGCGGTCGACGATGTCGTTGTACACGCACCCTGCACCTCGCATCGCGATCGATCCGATCAACAGCCACAGGATCAACCGCCAGTGCGACACCGCGCCGCCCGCCAGCGCGACGCCCCACGCCCCCGGCCAGAACAACAGCCACCAGCCGATCGGCCGATCGAAGCGCGCCAGCAGCGCCAGTCCACGCAGCCTGGCGGGCAGCCGCTGCACCACGCCGCGATGCTCGCTGTCGGGGACGATCTCGGTTTCCATCGCTCCCCGCGTATGAACAGGCGGGTAGGCGCGCAAGCCTGCAGCCGCTACGCAAGCACGCATGTCGCTGGTGTTCCTCGGATGATCGGGTTGTCGGTCGCGATCGGCCGGTTCGTCGAGGCGCTGTTCTGGGCGATCCTGAAGGTCGCGGGCGTGGTCACGGTCGCCGCGGTCGGCGTCGCGGTGGCGGCGATCCTCGCCTGGATCGTCATGCGGAAGCTGTGGGCGCGTCAGGCGAGGCGGCGCGGCAAGTGACCGCCACCCCCGCCTGGCCCCCGCAATCCACCCCGCGGCTGTTCGTCGCCACGCGGCTCGCCATCGGACCGATCACCGTCGATGGCCCGCAGGCGCATTACCTCGCGCAGGTGATGCGGATGAAGGCCGGTGATCCGCTCAAGCTGTTCGACGACATCACCGGCGAATGGCTCGCGGTCGCGACCGATGTCGGCAAGCGATCGGTCACGCTCGACGTCACCGCGCTGCTCCGCCCGCGCGAGCCGGTGCCCGATCTGTGGCTCTGCGCCGCACCGTTGAAGAAGGGCCGCATCGACTGGCTGGTCGAAAAGGCGTGCGAACTGGGCGTCGATCGGCTCAGGCCCGTGCTCACCCGGCGCACCGTCGTCGACCGCCTCAACCTCGATCGACTCCGCGCGCATGCGATCGAAGCCGCCGAACAATGCGCCCGCACCGCGCTTCCGACGATCGACGAGCCCATCAAGCTGGCGGCGCTAGTCCGCGACTGGCCGTCCGACCGCGCCTTGTTCTTCGCCGACGAGACCGGCGGCGGGCCCGCGCTCGACGCGATGCGCGCCCGTCCCGGTCCGGCGGCGGTCCTGATCGGCCCCGAAGGCGGATTCGACGACGACGAACGCACCGCGATCCGCGCCCTCCCGCAAGCCGTCGGGATCGGCCTCGGCCCCCGCATCCTGCGCGCCGACACCGCCGCCGCCGCCGCGGTCTCGCTGTGGATGGCCGCTGGCGGGGACTGGGGCTAGCGCGGAGAAACCCTCCCGACCCGTCGTTTCGCGCGAAGTCGAGAAACCGCCACGTCATACCCGGCTGCAGATTTCTCGACTTCGCTCGAAACGAACGGGGCAAGGGCGGAGCTGACGTCATCCCACTCTAGCGCCCCCGTTCATCGAAGCGTAAGGCGCGGCGATGACGACCAAGACCGTGATCAGCGACACGCCCGTGATCGAGTCCCGCGACCAGCTGATCGCCAGCTTCGCGAAGGGCGAGAAGCCCAAGGATCGCTGGCGGATCGGCACCGAACACGAGAAGTTCGTCTATGCTCGCGGCGACCATCACGCGCCCTCCTACGACGAAGAACACGGCATCCGCGCACTGCTCGGCGAGCTCGAACAACATGGCTGGCGCCCGGTCGAGGAGAATGGCCACGTCATCGCGATGGCGGGCGCGGACGGCAGCATCAGCCTGGAGCCCGCCGGCCAATTCGAACTCTCCGGCGCGCCGCTGGAGGACCTCCACCAGACCTGCGCCGAGACTGGCCGCCATCTGGAGCAGGTGAAGGCCGCGGGCGAGAAGCTCGGCATCGGCTTCCTTGGCCTCGGCATGTGGCCCGACAAGACCCGCGCCGAACTGCCGATCATGCCCAAGGGTCGCTACGCGATCATGCTGCGCCACATGCCGCGGGTCGGCACGATGGGCCTCGACATGATGCTGCGGACCTGCACGATCCAGGTGAACCTGGACTATGCGTCCGAAGCCGACATGGTGAAGAAATTCCGCGTCGGCCTCGCGCTGCAGCCGCTTGCCACCGCGTTGTTCGCGAACTCCCCCTTCACCGAAGGCAAGCCCAACGGCTTCCTCTCGTACCGCAGCCATATCTGGTCGGACACCGACAACGCGCGTACCGGCATGCTGCCCTTCGTGTTTGAAGACGGCTTCGGCTATGAACGCTATGCCGACTACATGCTCGATGTGCCGATGTACTTCGTCTACCGCGAAGGCCGCTACATCGACGCCGCGGGGCTGAGCTTCCGCGATTTCCTGCGCGGCGAGCTGTCGGTGCTGCCGGGCGAAAAGCCGACGATCGACGACTGGACCGACCATCTGTCGACCGCCTTCCCCGAAGTGCGCCTGAAGAGCTTTCTCGAAATGCGCGGTGCCGATGGCGGGCCGTGGAACAAGATCTGCGCGCTGCCCGCCTTGTGGGTCGGGTTGCTCTACGATCAGGATGCGCTCGATTCGGCCTGGGACGTCGTGAAGGACTGGGACATCGAGGGGCGCCAGGCGCTGCGCGATGCGGTGCCGAAGCTCGCGCTCGATGCGCCGCTGCCCGGCGGCGGCAAGCTCCGCGACATCGCCAGCGAGGTGCTGGAGATCGCCAATGCGGGTCTCGCTGCGCGCGGCCGCGGCAATTACGCGGGCGACAATGAGACCGGGTTCCTTGACCCGCTCCGCGAGGTCGTTCGCTCGGGCAAGGTGCCCGCAGAACTGCTACTCGAGCGCTATAACGGCGCGTGGCAGGGCGACGTGTCGAAGGTCTACGACGAAGCGAGCTTCTGACCGCTCACCTTGGCGAACAGCCGTGGCACCCACCCGTGCCGCTCGATCCAGTCGCTATAGGCGCGATAGTCCGGGTCCAGCCCGAGTTGCCGCTACTCGGTCAGTGCCCGCCAGTAATAGACCCCGCTGACGACCCCCAGCAAAAGGGTCGCGCGCACGGCGTCGGTTGCGCTGCCGAGCGTCAGGAGCGGGATCGTCGACAGCCACCAGAACAGGTTCTTCGCGAGATACGCCGGGTGCCGGGAATGCGCATAAGGTCCATGCGTCAGGATGCCGCGGTTGGTCAGGTTGGAGAAACGCAGCCCGAACGCCACCGTCGCCCAGGCATAGATGCCGGTCAACACCACCAGCCCCGCGCCCCAGATCGCCAGCAGCGCCGGATGCCCGGCGAACCAATAGGTCCATTCCGCGGTACCCGGATGATAATCGAGCGGCCCGCCCGCATCCATCAGGATGAAGGGCGGATAGCACATCAGCGCCGCGGTCCATCCCGCCGCATAGGGGGTCGCGCTACGGATATGCGCGTCGAGTGGGCGCAGCGTCAGCACGTAGCCGACCGTCGCGAACGCCACGTCGATCGTGAACATGAAGGTGATCAGCCACTGCGCGAGTGCCACGGGATCGGCCCGCAACGCCGCGGTATCGGCGCGGATGAACTCGGCGAAACCCGGCGGCACGATCGCGAGCATAAAGGCGAGGAAGAACGCCTTCACGCCCCAACTGCGCAGATGCGCGGCAATCGCCTGCCGATCGACGCCCGCCCGTCCGCTCAGCCACGCGCCGAGATGCCAGGCCCCGTCCCGCGGTTCGACCAGATACCGATCGAGCCACAACACGTACGGCACCGACCCCAAGAACAACACCGGCGCAGCAAAACCAAAGCACCACATCGCGAACGCGAAATTGCCCTCCCAATAGAACCGGCCTGTCGCATAGATAATTCCGATCCCGACCCAGGTGGCCCATAGTCCTGCGATCTTGGTGATGCTGATGTCGCGCGTGGAGTTAGCGGCACGGCGAATTGTCCAGTCGATCCCGGTACTCGCCCGCCGATGCACCTTGTCAACGCACAGCGACCACCCGATCATCGGCACCGCGCAGCACAACAGGTTCACCAACGCGGCATAAGGCCCGTCCATGCCGAACCATCGCGCGACTGCGATCCAGCCGACTACCCCGGTCAGCCCCGCCAGTCCGACGCCCCCACTCACCGCGGACACCGGCCGCGCTCCCGCCGCGATCGCGTGCGACGTCTGCGGCTGCAATGCTGGCAGGTCGATCGCCCCGGTGCCCGCGCTTTCCATGCCGAGTCTTTTACCCGCTATCCTTAACCAATCCATGAATCGAACCGACTTGCGCAGCAGCCGCGTTATGGGTCCTTGGCAGTGCCGGCGTGTCGGTGTGCCGCCTGCTGAGGTTGATGCACGGGCTTGTCCAGCGGCCGATCGTAGAAATACTCGCTCAATTAGCGTGAGGGCTGACCGGAGCCCAGCGGGCGAAAGCCGGTGGCGTCAACGCGTCTCCGAGATTACCGCATCCGAGTGGCACTAGAGCCAACATGGACAAGCTGCCCCTGGACGGTCGAGGACACGCGGCACTAAGACGCTTGCATGGCGCCTGATCTTAAACTTCGCCTTGCCACTGCAGACGATGTTCCGGCGATCGACGACCTGATCACCCGGTCCGTGCACGGACTGCAGTCCGGTGACTACTCGCAAGAACAGCGCGATGCGGCACTCGGACATGTGTTCCTGACCGATCACGGGCTAATTGCCGACTGCACTTACTTCGTCGTGGCGACGCCGTCGGGACAGATCGTCGGATCTGGAGGCTGGTCTGATCGCCGCGCGCTTCACGGTGGACACACACATGGCGACACCGGCGAGCGCGTCGCCCTTGACAAAGACCCGGCACGTATACGCGCATACTATGTGGACCCGACCTACGCCCGTCAGGGCATCGCGTCTGCGATTCTCGAGGCATGCGAGGCAGCAGCGAGGAAGCGAGGTTTTTCCCGCATGGCCATGGGAGCGACGATGACGGGCGTGCCCTTCTATGCGCGACACGGCTATGGCGAGCACGGACGAGAAGAAGCGCCCTTGCCGAACGGCGACACTCTGACCGTCGTACTGATGGAGCGCGCAATCGATTAGCTTCACGCCGCAACAGTCGACGAGCATCGTGACTCGAGTGCGCGTTCAGATGCGCAGGCGGAAACCTGCTCTGAACGAGCGCCCGATCAAGTCGTAGGGAGCGCTGGTGCCGAAGGAGGTGCCGCTGG
>NZ_CAXTEM010000084.1:0-7028 GCF_964243315.1 uncultured Sphingomonas sp.
CCGCGACGCTCGGGGCCAATCAGCCCTTCGTCCTCGTAGAAGCGGAGCGCGCGGGCGGTCACGCCGAACTCGGCGCACAGGTCCGAGATCGAGAAATCGTCCCGGTCGCTGCGCGGTTCGAGCACGGCATAGGCGTGACTGGAGGCCATGCGCCCGACTACCTCTCCTTTACGTCAACGTCAAGTGCCGCAGAGTGGCTTGCCGGTGCCGAGCCGTAGCGTCGACGCCTCCGCGGCGGACGCGCTGATCCGGTCGACCGTGACCGCCGCGAGTGACGCCCGGCCCGCGCAGACGCGGTCGCACTCGACTGGCAGTTCGGCGGGAAAGGCGATCCGGTCGCCATCGATCCGCGCGGCGAAGCGGCAATCGCCGAAGCGGATGTCGAGCTTGCCGCCCGATCGCGACGCCGTGCCTGCTGCAGCGCAGCTCTGCCCCTCGCCATAATCGACCACCGCGCCGATTCGGTAATCGCCCCTGCTACCGGGCACGACGCAGAGCCGATCGGTGTCGCGCGCCCACGATCCCACCAGCGACGCGTTCTCCCCCGGGATCAAGCCGGCATCGCGCGCCGCTACCTCTAGCCGCGCGCCGGGGCTGTCCGCCTGCTTCTCGGCCGCACGCTCGCCGCACGCGGCCAGCAGCAGCGCCGCGGCAAAGGCCAGCCTCACGCGATCGGTACGAGCGAGTCGCCGTCGATACGGCGATAGAAGCAGCTGTACGCGCCCGTATGGCAGGCCGGCCCGGTGGGATCGGCGACGACCCAGATCGCGTCCTGGTCGCAATCGATCCGCATTTCGACGACGCGCAGCACGTTCCCCGACGTCTCGCCCTTCCTCCACAGCCGCCCGCGGCTGCGCGACCAGAAATGCGCCTCTCCGCTCGTTTGGGTAGCGGCAAGCGCCTCGGCATTCATGTGCGCGACCATCAACGGCGCGCCCTGCGGATCGACCACCACGGCGGTGATCAGGCCGGCGGCGTCGTACTTGGGGTCGAGGTGGGAGGTGGTGTCGCGATCGGGCATGCGCAGATTGGTAGTGCGTCGGCACGACAACGACAATCGTGGGCCCAGAGTCGGGTCGATGAGCGACTTTATCGATGCCTTTCGGTACATCTAGCCATCAGGCGTTAACCTTAGCCCGACGATCCAGCCTATCTGTGTCCCCGCGAAGGCGGGGACCCAGTACTGGGTCCCCGCCTTCGCGGGAGCACAACAGCGGGAGGCGTCCGTCGGCGGAGATCACTTCTTCCCATGCCCCCGGATGGCCTTCGCGAGCGCCGCCTTGTCCATCGTCGACCGCCCTTCGATACCGATCTCGCGGGCTTCCTTCAGCAGGTCGGTCTTGCTGCGATCTTCCAGCCGAGTGCCGCGGTGGTCCAGCGTCCCCGCGGCTTTGGCATTGGCAATCCGTGCCGCCTTCTCCTTGGAATTGCCTTGCGCGATCAGGTCTTCGTATAGCTTGTCGTCCTTGATCTGGGCGCCGTGGTCCCTTGCCATTTCATGCTCCTCACGATTTTTGCCAAAACCCACATTGCGACCGTTCGCTCCCAACCTATGTGACAAAGAGGCGACAAGCCCGCAGCCAGCGGCTATGGGCCCGCATGCACCACGTGAGCGACCCCGCGATGCTGACCACTAATCCCTATGACGACGACAAGCTGCGCGAGGAGTGCGGCGTCTTCGGCGTGTCCGGCAGCGATGGCGCCAGCGCTGCTGCGCTGGTCGCGCTGGGGCTCCATGCTCTCCAGCACCGCGGCCAGGAGGCGGCGGGGATTACCAGCTTTGACGGCACCAACTTCCACACGCACCGCGCGATGGGCCATGTTGCGGGCAACTTCGATCGCGACGACGTCATCCGGTCGCTGCCGGGCGAAGTCGCCTGCGGGCACGTCCGCTATTCGACGAGTGGCGAGACCGCGCTGCGCAACGTGCAGCCGCTATACGCGGAGCTACAGTCGGGCGGCTTCGCGATCGCGCACAACGGCAACATCTCGAACGCGATCCGGCTGCGTCGCGAGCTGGTTCGCCGCGGTTCGATCTTCCAGTCGACGAGCGATACCGAGACCATCATCCACCTCGTCGCGACCTCGAGCTACCGCACGCTGCTCGATCGCTTCATCGATGCGCTGAAGCAGATCGAGGGTGCCTATTCGCTGGTGGTGATGACGCCCGAGGGCATGATCGCCTGCCGCGACCCGCTCGGCATCCGGCCGCTGGTGATGGGCCGGCTCGACGGCGCGGTAATCTTTGCGTCGGAGACGGTCGCGCTCGACGTCGTCGGGGCGACCTTCGACCGTACCGTGGAGCCGGGCGAGCTGATCATCGTCCAGGGCCACGAGATCCGATCGATCCGCCCCTTCGCGCCGATGGCGCCGCGCCCCTGCATCTTCGAATGGGTGTACTTCTCCCGCCCTGATTCGATCGCGGGCGATCAATCGGTCTACACCGTGCGCAAGGAGATCGGCGCGCAGCTGGCCGCCGAGTCGCCGGTCGACGCCGATCTCGTCATCCCGGTGCCCGATTCGGGCGTCCCCGCCGCGATCGGCTACGCGCAGGCATCTGGCATCCCGTTCGAACTCGGCATCATCCGGTCGCATTATGTCGGCCGCACCTTCATCCAGCCCGGCGACAAGGTCCGCCACCTCGGCGTCAAGCTGAAGCACAACGCGAACCGCGCCCTGATCAAGGGCAAACGCGTGATCCTGGTCGATGATTCGATCGTGCGCGGTACGACCAGCCTCAAGATCGTGCAGATGATGCGCGATGCGGGCGCGGCGGAGGTCCATATGCGGATCGCCAGCCCTCCGACGCGGCACAGCTGCTTCTACGGGGTCGACACGCCCGAACGCGCCAAGCTGCTCGCGGCGAAGCATGATGTCGGCGGGATGACCGACTTCATCCATGCCGACAGTCTGGCGTTCGTGTCGATCGACGGGCTCTACAAGGCGCTGGGCGAAGCACACCGCGCCGATATCCGGCCGAAATATTGCGACGCCTGCTTCACCGGCGATTATCCGACGACGCTCACCGATCAGGACGAGAGCGTGTCGGTCGATCAATTCGCGCTGCTCGCCGAGCGCGTCATCTGACCATTCGGAGGATCGTTTGACCGTTCAGCCTCTCGTCGGGCAGCTCGCGCTCGTCACCGGCGCAAGCCGCGGGATCGGCGCGGCCACCGCGATCGCGCTCGGCGCCGCGGGGGCGCACGTCGTCCTCACCGCGCGGACCGCCAAGGGGCTGGAGGAGGTGGAGGAGACGATCTTCGCCGCGGGGGGATCGGCGACGATCGCGCCGCTCGACCTCGCCGAGTCGGACAGCATCGCCCGGCTGGCGACCGCGATCGGCGAACGCTGGGATGCGCTCGACATCATGGTCCTGAACGCGGCGATGCTCGGGTCGCTAGCGGCGGTGCCGTCGATCGATCCCAAGGAACTGGCGCAGGTCCTGACTCTCAACGTCAGCGCACAAGCGGCGATGATCGCGGCGTTCGATCCGATGCTGAAGCAGGCCAAGTCGGCGCGGGTGATCGGCGTCACCTCCAGCGTCGGGCGTACGCCGCGCGCTTTTTGGGGCGCATATGGCGCGTCGAAGGCGGCGTTCGAAACGCTGCTGCTCGCTTACGGGGACGAGGTGTCGGGAATCGGTGGGATCCGCACCGCCATCCTCGACCCCGGCGCCACCCGCACCAAGATGCGCGCCCGCGCCTATCCCGGCGAGGATCCCGCATCGGTGAAGGACCCGCAGGTGGTCGCCGATCGTATCGTCGCGCTTGCGGTAGCGGGTTTCGAAGACGGTCACCGCGAGCGGGTGGACTAGGCTCGGCTGCTGCGAGACGCGGCAGGATCGATATTCTACGCCTTCACCAGCGTTACCTGCGCGACGTCGATGCCGCCGCCGCGGAATCCGCCCTCGCAGTACATCAGGTAATAGCGCCACATCGCGACAAACCGGGCGTCTATCCGCGCCGGCAGCCGACCCTCCCCGACCGCGGCGTCGAAGCGGACCCGCCACCGGCGCAAGGTCTCGGCATAGTCCAGCGGGAAGCTGTCCTCGTCGGTCCAGGCCAGTCCTCGCGCTTCGGCGAGCGCGCGGAAGCGGCTGCGCGACAACAGCATGCCGCCCGGAAAGACGTAGCGCTGGATGAAGTCGATGCTGTCGGCATAGGCGTCGAACACGTCGTCGGCGATCGCGATATACTGGATCGCGGCACGCCCGCCGGGCTTCAGCGCGCGCACGATCGTGTCGAGATAGGCGGGCCAATATTCCTGCCCGACCGCCTCGACCATTTCGATGCTGGCGACCGCATCATATTGCCCGGCTATGTCGCGATAATCGGTGAGCGAGACTTGAACGCCGGGCAGGGCCTGGGCGTCGACGACCGCCTTCTGCTCGGTCGATAGCGTCAGCGCGCGGACCTTGCGATCACCTGCCGCGGCGAGCGCCGCGAACGATCCCCAGCCGCATCCGATCTCGAGGATGGTGTCGCCGGGCGCGGTCGCGGTCCGATCGAGGATCGCCTGCAGCTTGGCATGCTGCGCGTCCTCCAGCGATAGATCGGGGGACGTGAAGCGTGCACTCGAATAGGTCAGCCCCGCGTCGAGCCATTCGCGGTAGAAATCGTTGCCGAGGTCGTAATGCGCCGCGACGTTGCGCCGCGAGCCGCGCCGGTGATTGCGCCGCAGCCAGCGCCACGTCCGTGCGGCGATCCGCGCCGTAGCGCCCGAACGCGCCGCATTGCCGAGCGCCACGCGGTTGCGCATGAAGAGGTCGAACAGCGGCACCGGATCCGGGCTCGACCAGTCGCCGGCTACCCATGCCTCGTACCAGCCGACCGATCCGCCCGTGGTTAGCCGAACCAGCGCACGCCAGCGATGTAGGGTGACGACCGGCACGGGGCCGTCGGCGCGACCGCCGAGCAGCCGGTGGGTGCCATCGGGAAGCCGCGCGTCGATCCCGCCGCTCAGCAGCCCCGCATCGATCCGGTCGAGCAGCCGGTGAAACACCGGCGCGACGATCCGCGCCGATCGCGCGCTGGTGGCGGGGACAAGGATCGGCTGGGTGACGTTCATCGACGGGGCTCATGCCGCACCGCCGCGCCCGAGGAAAGGGCGCGCTGCCGACGCGTGTTCATCGACCGCTACTTGGTCTTCTTCAGCGCCTCCAGCGCGCGCACGCGCGCCTCACGGTGGCCGATGATCTTGGCGGGGTAGCCTCGCGGGCGACTGCCGCTCTCGTCGGGGTCGTGGATCGCCGGATCGGGCACGCCGCGCAGCTCGGGCACCCATTGCCGGATATAGTCGCCCGCGCCGAACTTCTCCGACTGGCCGAGCGGCGCCATGATCCGGCTGAACATGTTCGAATCGACGCCGGTCCCCGCGATCCACTGCCAATTGACCGCGTTGTTGCCGTAATCGGCATCGACCAGGCAGTTCCAGTACCAGCGCTGCCCCTCGCGCCAGTCAATCAGCAGATGTTTCACCAGGAAGCTCGCGGCGATCATCCGCACCCGGTTGTGCATCCAGCCGGTCGCCCACAGCTGACGCATGCCGGCATCGACGATCGGGTAGCCGGTGCGTCCGGTCTGCCACGCCTTCAGGTCGTCGTTCGCCTCAGCACCGGTGCGCCACGGCAGACGATCGAACGCCGCGCGGCCGTTCGTTTCGGCATAAGCGGGTAGCGACAGCACCACGCCGTCGGTGAAATCGCGCCACGCGAGTTCCTTGCGGAACGTCGTGACCCCCTCGCTGCGGCCGCCGATCGCGTGCCACACCTGACGCGGGCTGATCTCGCCGAAATGAAGGTGCGGCGACAGGCGCGACGTGCCCTGCGTCGCCGGCAGATTGCGAGCCTCGTCATAGACGTCGACCGCATCGGCGAACTGGATCGCGGCCTCCATCGCCGCCTCTTCGCCGACGGTCCATTCATCAAAGCCGGTCGACCAATCGGGCTTGGTCGGCAGCAGCGCCCAGTCGGCAAGCCGATCGCTCGCCGGCCATGTCGCGGGCACGGCGATCTCATCCGGCGCCGGCAGCGGATCGGCCGGCGGCATAATGTGCGACAGCGCCTTCCAGAACGACGAGAAGACCTTGAACTGCCCGCCCGATCCGGTGACCACGTCCTCCACCCGAGCGAGGTGGTTACCTTCGTGCAACACCAGCACGTCATCCAGTTCGTCTTCGGCCGCGCGCCACCAGGGTTCGTAATGCTGGATCGCATGTACGCGCGTCGCCCCGGTCTCGCTCATCAGCGCGCGCAACTGCTCCGCCGATCCGCCGCGGCGAAGGATCAGGCGCGACCCCACAGCCTCCAGCGCTGCGGACAGCGATGCGAGCGAGTGGTGAAGCCACCAACGCTGCGCCCCGCCGATGCGCCAGTCACCGGGCGTGTCGTCGTCGAGGATGTAGATGGGGATCACTTCTCCCTCTGCCGCCGCCGCGAGAAGCGCGGGCTGGTCGGACAGGCGGAGATCTTGGCGAAACCAGAGGAGGACGGGCTGGGTCATTGCGATGTCATCGCCCGATCAGGTTGTTGATGTAAGGCGATCGCCGCGTCACCCCACTTCCGTCATCCCCGCGCAGGCGGGGATCCATACTGGCGAACGCAGCGAGTTATCCGCGAGGCTAGCCGGTCTGGATCCCCGCCTGCGCGGGGATGACGACCGGATTTGAGAGCGGGTGCTGCCTCCCCACCCCTCAAATCACGTGAGGCTGCTTCTCCACCTGCCAGGTCTGACCCTGGCTGAGCAGCTTCTGCAGATCCGGCTTCTTGCCCGCCGCGGCTTCGGCATTCTGCACGATTACCGCGCTGTCGAAGGTCGGTGCGGGATCGTCGTAGAGCACGCCGAGCGCCATCGGGAACTCGCCGAACGGCATCTCGACCAGCATATGCGCGAGCCCGCGATTGGTCTGGTCGTGGACCGCGACTCCCGCCGCCGCCCAATCGCCGTCGGTAACGTCGACGACCTTCAGCATCAGCCGATCGGCATCCATCGCCAGACCCTTGGTGCCGCCCGCGAACAGCAGCGGCTTGC
>NZ_CAXTEM010000084.1:7038-9234 GCF_964243315.1 uncultured Sphingomonas sp.
GCCGTGTTCGACCCACAGCTGCCCCACCGCCGCGTTCGGCTTGGCGGCGAACGGCGCGAAGACGTCGTCATTGTAGACGATGCAGTTCTGGAAGATCTCGACGAACGCCGCGCCCTGATGCGCGTAGGCCGCCTTCAACACCCCGACGAGGTTCTTGTTGATGTCGATCGCCCGCGCCACGAACCGCGCACCCGAACCGAGCGCGAAGGCGCACGGATTGGCAGGCCGATCGACCGAGCCGAGCGGGGTCGAGGGGCTACGCGTGCCGACCCGGCTGGTCGGCGAATACTGGCCTTTCGTGAGCCCGTAGATCTCGTTGTTGAACAGCAGCACCTGGCAGTTCAGGTTGCGCCGCAGCAGGTGCATCGTGTGGTTCCCGCCGATCGACAGCGCGTCGCCGTCACCGGTGATGATCCACACGTCGAGCTCGGGATTAGCAAGCTTCACCCCCGTCGCGACCGCGGGCGCACGGCCGTGGATGGTGTGGAAGCCATAGGTCTCCATGTAATAGGGGAAGCGCGACGAGCAGCCGATCCCGGACACGAACACCGTGTTCTCCGGGCGCGCGCCGATCTCCGGCATGGTCCGCTGGACTGCCTTCAGGATCGCGTAGTCGCCGCAACCGGGGCACCAGCGCACCTCCTGATCGGTCTCCCAATCCTTGGGCGTGGTCTTCGCGATGGGGGTCATGTCGTTCATGATGATGCGTCCCAGTAATCAGGCTGCCGACTGCGGCGAAAGCGTCGCGCCGTCGGTCTTGTTGTGGCCGTCGTCATGGCCGGAAAATGGCTCGGGCAGCTGATCCGCGTTCGGCCATACCGTGCCGCCCGCGTCGCCGCCGAGCGCCGCCTGGATCGCGGCCTCGATCTCGGCGATCTGGAAGGGCTGCCCCGATACCTTGTTGAGCGGCTTGGCGTCGACCAGGAACTGATCCCGCAGCACAGTCTTCAGCTGGCCGGTGTTCATCTCGGGCACCAGAATCTGGTCGTAGCTTTTCAGCAGCGCGCCGAGGTTCTTCGGCATCGGCCAGATGTGGCGGATATGGACGTGGCTGACGTCCTGGCCACGCGCCCGCGCGCGCCGGACCGCCTGGTGGATCGGCCCGAAGGTCGAACCCCAGCCGACGATCACCAGCTTGCCGCCCTCGGTGCCGAGCTCGACCTGCTGGTCTGGCACTGCGATGTTGTCGATCTTGGCCTTGCGGATGTCGGTCATCGCCTGATGATTCTCGGGCGAATAGTCGATGTTGCCGGTGCCCTGCTTCTTCTCGATCCCGCCGATGCGGTGGAGCAGCCCGGGCGTGCCGGGGCGCGCCCAAGGGCGCTTCAGCTCGTCGTTGCGCGCATAGGGCTGGAAGCCGCCTTCCGGCACGTCGTTCAGGAACTCGACCGGGAACGGCGCATAGCTGGAGATGTCGGGCACCTTCCACGGCTCGGCGGCATTGGCGATATAGCCGTCGGTCAGCAGCATGACAGGGGTCATGTACTGGACCGCGATCCGCACCGCCTCGATCGCGCAGTCGAACGCGTCGGCGGGGCTGCGCGCGGCGATCACCGGCATCGGCGCGTCGCCGTTACGGCCATAGACCGCCTGATAGAGATCGCTCTGCTCGGTCTTCGTGGGCAAGCCGGTCGAAGGCCCGCCACGCTGCGAATTGACGATCACCAGCGGCAGCTCGGTCATGATCGCGAGGCCCATCGCCTCGCCCTTCAGCGCGATGCCCGGACCCGACGACGAGGTCACGCCCAATTGTCCTGCAAAGCTCGCGCCGATCGCCGATGCGATCGCGGCGATCTCGTCTTCCGCCTGGAAGGTGGTGACCCCGAACTCCTTCAGTCGCGACAGCGAATGGAGGATCGCCGACGCCGGCGTGATCGGATAGCCGCCGAAGAACATCGGAATGTTGGCAAGCTGCGTTCCCGCGACGAGCCCGAGCGAAATCGAGTCCGCGCCGGTGACGGTCCGCCACAGCCCGGCTTCGACCGGCGCGACGCCGACATGATGCTGCTTCATCGGCCCGGTCAGCTCGGCGGTCTCGCCATAGGCATGCCCGGCGTTGAGCGCCGCAATGTTGGCCTCCGCCAACGTCGGCGCTTTGGCGAACTTGCTCTTCAGCCAGTCCACGATCGGCTGCCGATCGCGGTCGAACATCCAGAGCGCCAGCCCCAGCGTCCACATGTTCTTGCAGCGCAGCGC
>NZ_CAXTEM010000085.1:0-9023 GCF_964243315.1 uncultured Sphingomonas sp.
AGGTGATCGGCGTGATCCCGCAGGCGCTGGTCGATGCCGAGGTCGCGCATCGCGGCCTTTCCGCGCTTCACGTCGTCGGCGGCATGCATGAACGCAAGGCCAAGTTCACCGACCTTTCGGACGGCTTCGTAACGATCCCCGGCGGCACCGGCACGATGGACGAACTCTGGGAAGCGCTCAGCTGGGCGCAGCTCGGCTATCATGCCAAGCCGGTCGGCCTGCTCAATACCGCGGGCTATTACGACCACCTGATCGCGTTCTGGGAGAAGATGGCGGATGTCGGGTTCCTCCGCGCGCAGCATCGCGACCTGCTGATCGTCGCCGACACGCTCGATGCGCTGCTCGGGCGGATGGCGGCGCACGTCCCGACGCAGCCGATCGTGCGGATGGCGATGTCGGACCTGTGAGCTTAGAATTGGTGAGGGTGGGCCGGGTGAGGCCGCGTCGGTGAGCGACGCATTGCCGTCGCGCGATGCGATCGTCGCCACTGCGCGTGAATCGATCGCGCGCGGCTCCAAGAGCTTCGCGACCGCGAGCCTGTTGTTCGATCGCCCGACCCGCGAACGCGCCTGGCTGCTCTACGCCTGGTGCCGCGCCTGCGACGACATCGCCGATGGCCAGGATCACGGCCACACCATGCATGCGGTCGAGGACGCCCCCGCCCGTACGGCGGCGATGGCGGTCCTGACCGATGCCGCGCTCGACGGCGAGGTGATCGGCGAACCTGCCTTCGACGCGTTGCGGATCGTCGCCGCCGAAACCGGCATGCCGCGCCGCCTCGCGCACGATCTGATCGCCGGTTTCCAGCTCGACGCCGAGGAATGGCATCCGCGTACCGAGGACGATCTCTATCGCTATTGCTACCATGTCGCCGGCGCGGTCGGGTGCATGATGGCGGTGGTGATGGGGGTCTTGCCCGCCGACGACGACACGCTCGACCGGGCCTGCGATCTCGGCATGGCGTTCCAGCTCGCCAATATCGCGCGCGACATCGACGAGGATTCGCGCGCCGGCCGCTGCTATCTGCCGAGCGAGTGGCTCGCGGAGATGGACATCCCGCCGGGCGAGCAGATGAAGCCCATCTACCGCCCCCGCCTTGCGACGCTCGCACGTCGCCTAGCGGATCGAGCGGCGGCGTTCGAAGCGAGCGCCCGCCAGGGCACCCGCGTCCTTTCGTTCCGCTCCGCCTGGGCGGTCCTCGCCGCCGCCGAAATCTATGGCGCGATCGCACACAAGGTCGCCGCCGCGGGTGACCTCGCCTGGGACAACCGCGTCACCACCTCCAAGGGTGAGAAGCTGGCGTTCATCGTGCGCGCCGGCGTCGCCGCCCGACGGCGATCGATGTTGCCGCCGGTCCCGCGCTCACCGACGCTTTGGACACGACCGCGCTGAATTACGAAGCGACGTAGAAAGCGATGTAGAAGATGTTCGTGCGGAGGCGCGGAGAAGAAGAGGTTGGCGGGTTCGCCCTGCGCGCTAGCAAGCGCCGCAAGCTTGAGCGCCTGCTTTCTTCTCGCCGCCGCACGAGCGAAGCCACAGCCTCATCGTCGACCAGGGGCGATCACCCTCATCCTTCCGCTGCTTCGCCGGTCCCTTCCTCTCCCATCGGGCGAGGGAAAGACGCCGAAGGCGGCAAAGGGTGCGGGTGACCTCGGATGACCGAAGACGAGACGAGCAGCACGTTATCGCGGACCCGACAGGACCGCCGTTGATCGTGGAACAACGGCGCTTCACATCGCCGAAGCGGGGTCAGCCCGCGACGCCGACCCTCATCTTGGTGCGGGAACGGCGGCTACCGCGGAGTGCGCCGCCGACCATTGCGAAGCCAGTCAGCATCATCGCCCATGTCGTCGGCTCGGGCACTGCCGACTGGAATTGGCGATAGATGCTCGCGGTGGTGGCGAGATAGCCGGGGTTCTCCAGAACGTCGACGCTGAGGTTCCAGCCCATCGCGTCGAAGGCGGCGAGATCGAGCGCGGTGACCTCTTCTGCCTGTCCGAAGCAGGACGTCGGGTCCAGAATGCCGAGTTGCTTTGTGCATTCCTCCTCGAAGGTCGTACCGCCGGTATCGCGCCAATGCGAAGCACTGTTCCCGTCGCCATTGTACCGACCGGTCGCGAAGCTGTTGTCGAACAACGCGTTCTTGCCGCCGTCGATCGAGAAATAGCTCTCGGTGCCGACGGATAGATCCAGCATCGGCTCGCCTCCGGCCAGGTTCGACGGATCCCTGCTGTAGCGGAACATGTCGAGCGGGGTGTAGATCGAGGTATCGTTCCGGCTGTAACCAAGGGTGCCCCGCTCGGGTCCGTTCGGACGAGCGAAGTAATCCATGTCGTCTACCCCGGAGACAAACCCGAGGGCATGACCAAATTCGTGGATGGCGGTGCCGATGAAGTCGAAGGTGTCACGATCGATGCCGTCGGACGGATCGAAATCGAAGGCGAAAGCGCTGCTGAAGGTGACGTCCCCATCGATATCGGTGCCGCTGCCGTCGATCGCGCCGATCGCCTTCAGGACCGAGGTGTTGGCGTACAGCGTCCGACTGCTCACGGTGTCGCCGCGAACCAGCGCCTTTACCCTCGTGTCGTCGTTGCCATCGGCATCGGTGCCGTTGGTGATGAAGGTGGCGCCACCGCTCGAGTTCAGCATCGGTAGATTGAGAGTCGCGGTGCGATCGAGAAGCGAATTACTCTTGGTCTCGCCGATGAGGCTTTCCCATTCCGCAACGGAATAATCCATGCTCGTACTGCCGGCCTGCCCGATGACATTACGCGCCAGCCTCTCGAAACCGACCTTGAAGTTGATCTGTACGTCGTTGGTCAGCACCGAACCCCAATAAAGCGCCGCTATCTTGAAGCCCTGTTCGGCCGGCGAACCCGTTACACCGCCCTTGTCGACCAGGTTGATCACGGCCGCATCCGCGCGCGAGGTCGCCAGCAACAAGGTAGCGCTGCACAATAAAGCTTGCCTGATCGTCATGATGACCCCCGTCGGCAGCGACCTCCGGGTCACTATCCTGCAGCCTTTATTGAATAAACGCGATCGATAAGTCAAACCGCTTGATATCCGCCAGAATACATATGGAAGCATTGTTATGAAGCAGGTTTGTCGACTTACCCTTATGCAGTTCTATTGTTCTATTAACGTGATGTCATCGTCGTGATGGGTCGCCAACGTCCGGAAACTCTACGGACGCTCTTCGCCGGAGACGAAAACGCCGCCGGCCTTTCGAACCAGCGGCGCTTTACGTGTCCAGGTCGGCGATCAGCCCGCGAAGCTGACCTTCACCTGGGTGCGCGACCGACGACCGCGCAGCGCGCCGCCGACCATGCCGAAGCCGATGAGCATCGTCGCCCAGGTGGTCGGCTCGGGAACGGCCGAGAGAAATTGTCGGTAGATGCTCGCGGTCGTGGCGAGATAGCCGGGGTTTTCCAGCACGTCGAAGCTGAGGTTCCACCCCATTGCGTCGAAGGCGGCGAGATCGAGCGCGGTG
This sequence comes from uncultured Sphingomonas sp., assembly GCF_964243315.1. Taxonomy (GTDB): domain Bacteria; phylum Pseudomonadota; class Alphaproteobacteria; order Sphingomonadales; family Sphingomonadaceae; genus Sphingomonas. Next base: position 3,494 of record NZ_CAXTEM010000085.1, read on the forward strand.
AGTTCGTCCGCCTGTCCGAAGCAGGACGTCGGGTCCATGACGCCGAGTTGCGTGGTGCATCGTTCCTCGAAGGTCGGGCCGTCGGCATCGCGCCAATGCGAGGCCTGGTTCCCGTCGCCATTGTATCGGCCGGTCGAGAAGGTGTTGTCGTACAAGGCGGTCTTGCCACCATCGATCGAGAAGTAGCTGTCCGTGCCGACGGACATGTCGAGGATCGGCTTGGTGCCCGCGACCAGGTTGGACGGATCCTTGCTGTAGCGGAACAGGTCGAGCGCGCTGTAGATCGCGGTATCGTTGATGCTGTAGCCGACCGAGCCGCTCTCGGGCCCGTTCGGAAGGCCGTAATAATCCATGTAGTCGATCCCGGATACGAAGCCCAGGGCATGACCGAATTCGTGGATCGCGACGCCGAGGAAGTCGAAAGAATCGCGGCCGACGCCATTCGACGGGTCGAAATCAAAGGTGAAGTCGCTGCTGAAGATGATGTTGCCGTCGATCGAGCCACTATCACCGTCGATCGCGCCGATCGCCTTCAGGACCGAGGTGTTGGCGTACAGTGTCCGACTGCTCACGGTGTCGCCGAGAACCAGGGCCTTCGTACTCGTGTCGTCGTTGCCGTCGATATCGGTGCCGTTGGTGATGAACGTGATGCCACCGTCGCCGTTCAGCGTCGGCAGGATCGCGGTCCGATCGAGCAGCGACTCGCTCTTCGTCAGACCGATTTGGCGCTTCCAGTCCTCGATCGAATAAGCCTGGCTGTTGCTGCCGGTCCTTCCGATGACGTTCCGCGGCAGTTGTTCGAACCCGACGCGGAGGTTGATCTGCACATCGTTGATCAGCACCGACCCCCAATAAAGCGCGGCCATCTTGAAGCCCTGTTCGGCCGGCGATCCGGTCACGCCGCCGCGGTCGATCAGGTTGATCACGGCCGCATCCGCACCCGATGTCGCCAGCAACAAGGTAGCGCTGCTTAATATAGCTTGCCTGATCTTCATGTTGACCCCCGTGGGCAGCAACCTTCCCGGCCGCTATCCTGGATACTATATTGGATATAGCGTGAAGATCTGTCAACTCGCCTGCTTCGCGACAACAGAGTATCGGTTTGAATAGTATGAACTAAAGTTCGCCAACTTAACCGTACGTAATTTGATTGTTTGGCCGAATAACGTTAGTTTTAAAATTGGTCGCGAATGGTGGCGCGAACGGACGCTCTACGCGAGACACGAAAACGCCGCCGGTCCTTTCGAACCAGCGGCGCTTTACGTGCCCAGATCGGCGATCAGCTTGCGAAGCTGACCTTCACGTTGGTGCGCGAGCGACGACCGCGCAGCGCGCCGCCGACCATGCCGAAGCCGGTGAGCATCATCGCCCAGGTGGTCGGCTCGGGAACGGCCGACAGGAACTGGCTGTAGATGCCACCCGTGGTCGCGAGATAACCGGGGTTCTTCAGCACGTCGAAGCTGATGTTCCAGCCCATCGCGTCGTAAGCTGCGAGATCGAGCGCGGTCACGGCACCCGTCTGACCGAAGCAGAAGGTCGGATCCATGATCCCGAGCTGCTTGGTGCAAACCTGCTCGAAAGTGGTCCCACTCGCATCACGCCAGTGCGACGCCTGGTTCTCGTCACCGTTGAAGCTGCCGGTGGAGAGGAAGTTTCCGAACAAGGCGGTCTTGCCACCATCGATCGAGAAGTACGACTCGGTCGCGACCGACAGGTCGAGCACCGGGTCGTCGCCACGGATCAGACCGGTCGGATCGTTGCTATAGCGGAACATGTCCAGCGCACTGTAGATCGACGTGTCGTTGAGGCTGTAGCCGAGCTGGCCCGCGCCCGGGCCATTGGGCTTACCGAACACGTCGAGAAAATCGACGCCGGAGACGAACCCCAAGGCGTGGCCGATCTCATGGATCGCCACACCCAGGAAGTCGAACTTGTCGCGATCGACGCCGTTGCTCGGATTGAAATCGAACGCGAACTCGCTGCTGAAGGTGACGTTGCCATCGACGAGGCTGCTGTCCGGTCGGATCGCGCCAATCGCCTTCAGGACCGACGTGTTCGCGAAAAGCGTCCGGCTGCTCACCGAATTGCCGATAACGACCGTCTTCTCTGCGGTATCGTCGTTGCCCGTCTCGTCATAGTCGTTGGTGAGAAAGGTTGCACCGCCGGCGTTGTTCAGTTCGGGGAGGATGGCCGACTGATCGAGCGACGAGTTGCTGCGCGTAAGCGCGACCCGCCCCTCCCAATTGGCGACGCTGTAATCGCGCCGCGTGCTTCCGGTGGAGCCGATCACGCCTTCGTCGAGCGCCTCGAAACCAACGCCGAGGTTGATCGTGACGTCGTTGGTAAGCACCGAACCCCAATAAAGCGCGGCGATCTGGAAGCCGCGCTCGGCCTGCGATCCGGCGACGCCGCCATTGTCGATGAGGTTGATGACCGCTGCATTGGCACCGGTATTCGCGAGGAGAATTGCCGCGCCGCAGCAGAACACATGCTTGAGTTTCATCATGGACCCCTGTTTGTGGGCGATCGCGCCACTCGGGCAATCGCGTTGCAGGGAACATGCGTTGTCAGTTCGTTAACTGTCAATCTAACGTTAACCATGTTGTGACTTTCGGCATGCTTGCTGTCTTCCTTAGCGCGATCATGTTGCTCCGCGGCAACACTCGCCCAGCTTTTCTGCTGCATTTGCGTAAGGTTGTGAGGAGATGACGTGATGGTCCGAGTCGAGTAGCAAGAACCGTGGTTTCTTCGTCACCGAGCCTCGCGACGCTGATCGCCGACCTGAAGCGTGCGACCGGTGCACGCGATCGCGCCGCGACTCGCGAGGCGGTGTCGCGGATGCTGGCGATGCGTGCACCGATCGGTGCCGAATGGCGGCGCATCGCCGAACTGATGCGGGTCAGCGGCGAGATCTCGCTGTCGCACGCCGCGATGGACGCGTTCGTCGCCGCTGCCGGCAACAGCGCGGCGGCGCGACTGTCGAAGATCGTGCTGCTCACCCAGACCGCGCGGGTACGCGAGGCGCACGCTTTGATCGCGACCTTGCCCGAGACCATCCCCGATCGCGCGGGGCATGCCTTTCTGCGCGGCAACACCGCGGTGACGTTGGGCATGGTCGATGAAGGCCGCGCGCAGCTCGAGATCGCGCTGCGCGAACGGCCCGGTTGGGGTCCGGCGTGGCTGACGCTCGCATCGACCGTCAATCTCGCCAGCGATCCGATCGGCGACCGCCTGCTCGCCGACGCCGCCGCGGCCGAACACCAATCGCCCACCGAACTCGCGCGGTTCTGCTACGCGCTGGGCAAGCTCCATGCCGACCGTGGCGACCACGAGGCCGCGTTCGGCGCCTATTCGCGCGGCGCGACGCTGCTGCGTACCGCGACGCCCTACAGCCGGGAGGGCAACGCCGCCGCCGCGCGCCAGGCGATGACCGGCTTCGACGGCGACTTCTTCGCTCGCCACCGCACGGCATCGGCCCTCTCCACCGCGCGCCCGATTGTCGTCACCGGCCTGCCCCGCTCAGGTACGACGCTGGTCGAACAGATTCTCACCAGTCACAGCGCAGTCGCCGATGGCGGCGAGATCAGCCTCGCGCACCACTTGGCTGTCGAGGCCGGCGGCGTGTCCGGCGACGCGATCGAACGATACATCGCGCGGGGCGGTTCGCTGGAAAAGCTCGGCGATCTCTATCTGCACCTCCTGACCGAGCGGTTCGGCGGCGAAGGTCGCATCGTCGACAAGACCATCGACAACAGCCGCTTCCTCGGGCTGATCGCGGCGGCGCTGCCCGATGCGCCGTTGATCTGGATGCGGCGCGATCCGCTCGACAGCGCCTGGGCGTGTTTCCGAACCTTCTTCATCCACGGCGTCGCATGGAGCTACGACCTCGAGGACATCGCACACCATTTCCTGCTCGAAGATGCCTTGCTGGCCTATTGGCAGGAACGGCTCGGCGACCGGCTGCTGGTGGTGCCCTTCACCGAATTCGTGACCACGCCCGATGCCTGGATCGCGCGGCTGCTCGCGCACTGCGGCCTGGCGGAGGAGCCGGGGGTCTCTCGCTTCTACGATACCGACCGCGCTGTCGCGACCGCGAGCAGCCTTCAAGTCCGCCGGCCGATAAACCGCGAAGGCGTCGGCGTCGCGCAGCCCTATCGAAGGTATCTCGAACCGTTCGAGCGGGCTTATGCCGGCCGCGCTATCGATTGACGCAAGCCGCGCTCAGCCCCGCGGCGGCTTGGGCTCGGCCTTCGCCATCATCATGCCCTGCGCACGGCATGCGGCACCGATCATCGGGTATGGCACGTCGGTATTGCGAGCGAGCTGGTCGGGCAGCGCCGCGCGGCACTGCGCCATGCTCTCGTAGCGGACCGGCACGACCCTGGCTTCGGTGCACTGCACGTTGCCGTCGCCGCAGCCCATGATCGCCATCACGTAGATCAGCGGTTCCATCGGATCCTCCAGTCGCCGCATCCCAGTTCCGGCTCAATGTGCGGTTACACGCAATGTTCCGGCCGGGCGCTTTGCGATTCGGGAGGACGCGTCCTACATCGGCACGACCAATGCCTCCGCAAACCCTTGCCTCTTCCAGCGAACAGCCCCTGCTGCCGACGCTGCGCCGATTCCTGCCCTATCTCTGGCCCGCGGGCGAGACGGGGCTGAAGGTCCGGATCGTCGCCGCGATGACGCTGGTGGTGCTGTCGAAGCTCGTCCAGGTCTATGGCGCGCCGTTCGCGTTGCAGGGCGCGGTCGACGGCATGGGCACGGGGGACCGGTCCGCGACGACGCTGATCGTCATGCTGGTGCTCGGCTATGCCGCGGCGCGGTTCGGCACGACCCTGTTCGACAACCTGCGCAACACAGTATTCGAACGCGTCGGGCAGGACGCCACCCGTCGTCTCGCCGCGCAGGTGTTCCGCCACCTCCATGCGCTGAGCCTCGACTTCCATCTATCGCGGCGCACCGGCGCGGTCACCAAGGTGATCGAACGCGGCACCAAGAGCATCGACACGATGCTCTATTTCCTGCTGTTCAACATCGCGCCGACGGTGCTCGAACTCGGGCTGGTGATCGGGCTGTTCTGGACCAAGTTCGGCTGGCCGCTCGTCGCCGCGACGCTGCTGATGGTCGTCGCCTATATCTGGTTCACCCGCGTCGTCACCGATTGGCGCGCGGCGCTGCGCACCCAGATGAACGATCTCGACACCGGCGCGGTGGCGCACGCGGTGGATTCGCTGCTCAACTTCGAGACCGTCAAATATTTCGGTGCCGAGGAGCGCGAGGCCAAGCGCTACGATCGCGCGGTCGATGCCTATGCGCGCGCCGCCGTGCGATCGGAAAACTCGCTGGCCTGGCTCAACGTCGGGCAGGCGGTGATCACCAACCTGATGCTCGGCGCGGGCATGGCCTATATCGTCTGGGGCTGGAGCCAGGGCCGCTTCACCGCCGGCAACGTCGTGTTCGTATCGACGCTGCTCGCGCAGCTGTTCCGCCCGCTCGACCTGCTCGGCATGGTCTATCGCACGATCCG
>NZ_CAXTEM010000086.1:0-7737 GCF_964243315.1 uncultured Sphingomonas sp.
GTGATGTCGGCGCCGGCGAAGAAGGTGCGGCCGTCGCAGCGGATCACCACCGCCTTGATGCCGTCGTCGGCGGCGGCTTCCTTGATCCCGGCTTCGAGGCCCTGACGGACCGCGGCGCCGAGGGCGTTGACGGGCGGGTTGTCGCTGATGATGACGAGGACGTCGTCATGGCGTTCGGTGCGGATCGGGCTGGTCATCTCTTGTCTCCTTACGGGTTCCTGCTTGCGCAGGACCACCGGTGGTTCAGGTAAGCGCGGAATAGATCATCGTCTTCAGTTCGCGGCGGATCGGGTAGACGCTGGACGGGCTCATCTGGGTCATGAACACCATCGTCAACCGCTCCACGGGATCGATGAAGAAGGCGGTCGAGAACATTCCGCCCCAGTAATATTCGCCGGCCGAGCCGGGCACCATCGACCGCGCGACGTCTATGTTGATCGCGAAGCCGAGCCCGAAGCCGGTGCCGGCATTGGCCGCCTCGCTGAACAGCGACTTTGACATCTGCGACAGATCGCTGCCGCCGGGCAGGTGGTTGCGGGTCATCAGGTCGATGGTCTTGCGACCGAGGATCCGCGCGCCGTCGAGCTCGCCGCCGTTCAGGCACATCGCGGTGAAGCGATGATAGTCGAGCGCGGTCGACACCAGCCCGCCGCCACCCGACAGCAATTTAGGCGCGCGGCTCCATGCGCTCGCCTCGCCGCGATCGTACATGATGCGGCCCTTGCCGGGTACGAAGGTGTAGCAGTCGGTCAGCCGATCGAGCTTGTCGGCCGGCACTTGAAAGAAGGTATCTTCCATCTTCAGCGGTGCGAAGATGCGGTCGCGGAAGAAGAAGTCGAGGGTCTGGCCCGAGACCCGCTCGACCACCGCGCCGAGCACGTCGGTGGAGACCGAGTAGTTCCAGGCGGAACCGGGGGTGAATTCGAGCGGCAGCTTGCCGAGCGCGGCGACGAAGCCCTGCAGGTCGAGCCCGCCGTGCCAGTTCTCCATCTTCGATTCGCGATAAGCGGCGTCGATGTTGGTGCGGTTTTGGAAGCCGTAGGTGAGACCCGAGGTGTGGCGAAGGAGGTCGACCATCCGCATCGGCTCGGCGGTAGCCTTGGTCAGGAACGGCACGCCGCCGCCACCGCCATTGTAGACGCCGAGACCCTTGAACTCGGGCAGGACGTGGTGGACCGGAGTATCGACCGCGACCAGCCCCTGTTCGACCAGCATCATGAACGCGACCGAGGTGATCGGCTTGGTCATGCTGGCGATGCGGAACAGCGAGGCCTCGTCGATCGGCGCGCCGCCTTCGCGTGCGGTGCCGGTGCTCGACAGATGGACGATCTCGCCGTCGCGGGCGACCAGCAGCTGGGCGTTAGGGAGCTTGCCCGAATCGACGTAGCGCTCCTTCACGAACGTCTCGACCGCGGCGAGGCGGCGGGAGTCGAAGCCGTGGCTCTCCGGTGCTGCGACTGTCATGGTCACTTCCATACCCCCAATTCGAACTCGCCTGCTCCTATTGCCTTGAGCGCAGCTTGAATCAACAGTAACCTGATCTCAAAAGAGCAAATAGCCGTACCCGATCATCAAGCCAGTGAGGATGCATCTTGGCCAGCGAACCGCTTATCGCCCTTCCCGAAAACTGGCCCGTGATGTCGATCGCGCAGGCGCATGCGATGCTCACCGCGCCCGGCACCAAGTTCGAGATGGAGACGATCGATATCCGTGGCGTGTCGACTCGCGTGTGGAAGAATGCGCCGCCGACGCTACGGTTTCTGATCGAAGCGAGCCGCGGGCATGGCGCGCAGCTGTTCACGATCTACGAGGACGAGCGGGTCAGCTACGAGGCGACGTACCGCGCAGTGGCGACGTTGGCGGCGCGGCTGGTGGCGTTGGGGGTCGGCAAGGGCGACCGTGTAGCGCTGGCGATGCGCAACCTGCCCGAATGGCCGGTGGCTTTCTTCGCGGCCACCGCGATCGGCGCGATCATGGTGCCGCTCAACGCGTGGTGGACCGGCGGCGAGCTGGAATATGGCCTGGCCGATTCGGGGTCCAAGATCCTGATCGTCGATGCGGAGCGGCATGCACGGCTGCGCGAGCAATATGCGCGGTTGCCGGCGCTGGAGCAGGTGCTGGTGTCTCGCGCCGCCGAGCCGCTCGACGGGATCGCCAGCCGGCTGGAGGATGTGATCGGGACGCCGCACGATTGGGGGACGCTGCCCGAGACGGTGCTGCCCGCGGTCGATCTGGTGACCGACGACGACGCGACGATCTTCTACACCAGCGGCACCACCGGCGCGCCGAAGGGGGCGCTAGGCACGCACCGCAACCTGATGACCAATATCCTGTCGGGTGGCTATGCAGGAGCGCGATCGTTCCTGCGGCGCGGCGAGGCGCCGCCCGAGCCGACCCCGCGGGTCGGGTTGACGGTGATCCCGCTGTTCCACGTCACCGCGTGCAGCGCGAGCATGATGGGGACGATCGCGACCGGCAGCACGATGGTGTTCATGCGCAAATGGGACACCGTTCGCGCGATGGAGATCATCGAGCGCGAGAAGGTCAATCTGACGGGCGGCGTGCCGACGATCGCGTGGCAACTGCTCGAACATCCCGACCGTGACAAGTACGACCTGTCGAGCCTGGAGGCGATCGCATACGGCGGCGCGCCTTCCGCGCCCGAGCTGGTCAAGCGCATCTACACCGAATTCGGCGCGCTGCCCGGCAATGGTTGGGGAATGACCGAGACGATGGCGACGGTGACGTCGCATTCGTCGGAAGATTACCTCAACCGGCCGACCAGCGCGGGACCACCCGTCGCGGTCGCCGACCTAAAGATCGTCGCGGAAGACGGGGTCACGGAACTGCCGGTCGGCGAGATCGGCGAGCTGTGGGCGCGCGGACCGATGATCGTGAAAGGCTATTGGAACAAGCCCGAGGAAACCGCGGCGACCTTCGTCGACGGCTGGGTGCGGACCGGGGACCTCGCGCGGCTGGATGAAGAGGGCTTCTGCTACGTGGTCGATCGCGCCAAGGACATGGTGATCCGCGGCGGCGAGAACATCTATTCGACCGAGGTCGAGAACGTCCTCTACGCGCATCCCGCGGTGACCGACTGCGCGCTGATCGGCCTGCCGCACCGGACGCTGGGCGAAGAACCCGCGGCGGTGGTGCACCTCTGCCCGGGATGCGAGGCGAGCGAGGCGGAGTTGCAAGCTTGGGTCCGCGAGCGGCTCGCGGTCTTCAAGACGCCGGTCGCGATCCGCTTCGTGCCGGAGACGCTGCCGCGAAATGCGAACGGCAAGATCCTGAAGAAGGATCTGAAGGCGTTGTTCGAGGATCGGGTGGGCGTGGCTGCTTAGCGAGCGGGAGGGGGGTGCGAGGGTGGTGGCTAGCTCCCTTCCTTCCTACCACGCCGGCGGAGGCCGGGGCCCAGGTTCGAGCGGATCGTGACTGCGGCCGCCGCTTCTTCACTATGGCTTTCCCAACTGGGCCCCGGCCTTCGCCGGGTGGCGGGCGGTGGTAGTGGCGTCGTTCCGCACTTTCGATCGGTCCGGCCCGAGCAGCCATTCACCGCGGCGTTAACTTTTCGTTAACCAAAGGCTTGCACTTCTCGTTAATGGGCTGAGACCAAGCCCTTAGCGACGACCCAAGCCTTAGGATTAACGACGATGCGTCGTGCTGCGCCTCTGCTCGCCTGTACTATGCTCGGTCTGGGCGGATGTGCGTCGAAACCGGAGGCGCCGCCCCCGGCGGTGGTTTCTTCAGCCGTGACGGTCGGCAGCGAGCCGACCGCGTGGGACGTGACGGCGAGCGTGGCGGACAAGCAGCGGATCGCGGCGTTGCCCGCAACCTGGGCAAAGGCGCGGGCGGCGGTGCCGCGGCGGCTGGCCGCGAAGCTGAAGGGCGAGGGGGCACTGGTCGATCCGGCCGCGGCGCTGGAGGCGCCCACGCTGCCGCCGGGGCCCTATCATTGCCGGCTGGTGCGGTTCGGCGGCCGGGCGGGGTTCGCGAGCTACGCACCAGACTTCTGCTATGTCGAGGTCGAGAAGGACAGCCTCGCCTTCACCAAGCAAACCGGGACCAATCTGCCGGTCGGCTGGCTGTTCCCCGACACCGATCGTCGGCAGATCTTCATCGGATCGTTCAAGCGGCCGGGCGAGGACGCCGCGCCGGCCTATGGCGAAAACCCGGCACAGGATGTCGCCGGCGTGGTCGAACGTGTCGCGCCGTTCCGCTGGCGGCTGGTGCTGACGCAGGCTGGCAAGGGCGCGACGCTCGACATCTACGAGCTCGTGCCGGTGACGCCGCTGGTACCGGGTGCCAAGCCCGCGGTGCCCGCGCCCGAGGGCTGACCGTCAGCCGGCGAGCGCGACGACCGAGTCGACCGCCGCCTTCCATCCCGCGAGCCGGGTGTCGCGGACCTCGGCCGTCATCGCGGGTTCGAAGGTCTCCAGCTCGCCGCGCATCGCCGCCGCGGCATCGAGGTCCTCGAACCAGCCGGCCCCGATCCCGGCGAGCATCGCGGCGCCGAGCGCGGTCGTCTCGGCGAATTTCGGGCGCTCTACGGTCAGCCCGAGCATGTCGGCGAGGTCCTGCGCGATCCAGTCGTTGGCGACCATGCCGCCGTCGATCCGCAGCGTGCGCCAATCCTGTCCGTCCGCGGCGAAGGCGGTCTTCAGATCGTGCGCCTGGTGCGCCATCGCCTCGAGCGCGGCACGCGCCACATGTGCCTTGCCACTGGCGAAGCTGAGCCCCGAGATCGCACCGCGCGCATTCGGCTCCCACCACGGCGCGCCGAGGCCGCTGAGCGCGGGGACGAGGAAGACCCCGCCATTGTCGGGAACGCTGCGCGCCAGTCCTTCGGTATCCTTGGCGGCGGCGATCAGGCCGAGCGAGTCCCGTAGCCATTGGACGAGGCTGCCGGCGACGAACACCGATCCTTCGAGCGCGTAGCTGCGGATGCCGCCGAGTTGCACCGCGATCGTCGACAGGAGGCGGCGATCCGATCGCGGCTGCGTGGCGCCGGCATGGGTGAGGATGAAGGCGCCGGTGCCGAAGGTCGCCTTGGTCTCGCCGGGCGCGGTGCAGGCCTGGCCGATCGAGGCGGCCTGCTGGTCGCCGGCGATGCCGCAGATCGGGATCGACCCGCCGAACGCGCGGGTGGTGCCGAACGCGCCCGCAGAGTCGACGATCTCGGGCAGCGCGGCGCGGGGGACGTCGAACAACGCGATCATCTCGTCGTCCCAGGTCCCCGCGCCGATCGCCATCAGCGCGGTGCGGCTGGCGTTGGTCGCGTCGGTCAGGTGCGCACCGCCGGTCAGTTTCCAGATCAGCCAGCTGTCGATCGTGCCGACCGCGAGCCGATCGCCCGCCGCGGCCAGGTCCGGCCATTCGCGCATCGCCCAGCCGATTTTCGACGCGGAGAAATACGGGTCAAGCAAGAGCCCGGTGCGGGTCTGCACCAGCGGTTCGTGCCCGGCGTCGCGGAGCGCGGCGCAGTCGGCGGCGGTGCGCCGGTCCTGCCAGACGATCGCGGGCGCGAGCGGTTCCCCGGTGCGCTTGTCCCAGAACACGATGGTCTCGCGCTGGCTGGTGATCCCGATGCCCGCGATCCGATCCGCGCCGCCGGCCTGCGCGACCATCGCCGCAGTGACGCGCAGGGTCTTGCGCCAGATCTCAGCGGCGTCGTGCTCGACCCGGCCGGGGCGGGGGTAATGCTGGTCGAGCGGAGTGGCTTCGCTCGCGGCGCAGCGGCCGTCCGCCGTGAACAGCATCGCGCGGGTCGAGGTGGTGCCCTCGTCTATGACCAGGAGGTATTTATCCATGGCGGGAAGGTAGCGGGAACGAGGGACCGAGGCAAAATCGAGGCGGGTGGTTCTCGCGAAGGCGCGAAAGGGGTAAAGGAAGAGGGTTCGCGCGGAGACGCGGAGACGCGGAGGAAGAAGGGGTGAGTAGCCTGCGGCGCTGAACGACGTGCTGTGCGATCGGAGCCGTCCTCAAGCAACCCCTTTTACCAGTTTGAAGATTGTCCGTTTGGCGAGCCGTCCGTTCGCCACCCGCCGGTTCGCCCATTCACCCGTTCGCCTCGCGCATTCGATTGCACCACTCCACCGTTCGCCTCGAGTAGCTGTCGAGCTTGTCGAGACGGCGTATCGAGAGGTGCGTCTAATTGGGCAGTGTCTCTCGATACGGGCTCTCGACAAGCTCGATCCCTAGTCGAGACGAACGGATTGGGGGTGGGGTTGGGGTTGGGGTTGGCGTCGAGGCGGGGGTCAAGGGTCGGGATCGGCGTTGCTGGTGCGCAAAGCTGGGTTCCGAGCTTCTTTCATCGGCAACCTTCCGATCGCCCCCGACGGCAAAGCCCCGCCTTTCGCCGACCGTGGTTCCGCCCTACGCTGGCCCGATGGCTGACCTAGACGATTCCGAGCGGATGATGACGCCGGGCCTGCAGCCCGATCGTGAGGGTGCGTTCGGGTTGCCGATGGGGGTGGAGGCGGACGAGGCGATCCGGATCGCGCAGCGGCGGGATCGGTTGCTGGCGGCGTTGACGCTGATCGCGGGGATCGGGCTCGCGCTCGGACTGCCGTTCGCCCTGAAATCGGGCGCCGAGTTCTTCCTTCCGCTGACTGCCGCACTGGTGATTGCGATCGCGCTGGTGCCGGTGCTTGAATGGTTGGAGCGGCACCGCGTGCCGTCGCCGATCGCGGCGCTGTTCTGCGTGCTGGTGTTCCTGGTGATGGCCAATGTCGCGATCGCCGCGATCGTGGTGCCTGCGACCGATTTCTTCCGGCTGCTGCCATCGCGGATCAGCCGGATCCAGGAGAATCTGTCGCCGCTGCTGGACCTGTATTCGACGCTCGAGAAATCGGTGAACAAGATGCTGCGGCAGGTGGCGTCCTCTCCGCCGCCGCGCCCGCAGGCGACCGCGGTGGCACCGCCCACCTCGATCCTGGAGCTTGCCGCCACCTCTGCGCCGACGGTGATCGTGCAGTTCTTCTTCGGCGTGCTGATCGTGTTCTTCTTCCTGTCGGGATGGACCCGGCTGCGGCGGCGGACGATCACCGGGCGAACGAGCTTCGACGGGGCGATGGCGACCGCGCGGGTGATCCAGGACGTGGTCGACGACGTGTCGGCCTATCTGGGGACGATCACCGCGATCAACATCGCGCTGGGGCTGGTGATCGCGGGGGCGCTCCACCTCGTCGGCATGCCCTATCCGCTGATGTGGGGTGGGATCGCGGCGCTGCTCAACTACATCCCCTATTTCGGGCCGATCATTGCGGCGTTCCTGATGGCGCTGGGCGGGCTGATGACCTTTCCCGACATCTGGGTGGCGATGCTGCCGCCCGCGATCATGATCGGCTGCCATCTGGTCGAGGCCAATGCGATCACGCCGTTCGTGGTCGGGCACCGGCTGACGATCAATCCAATCCTGATCTTGGTGTCGCTGAGCTTCTGGGGCTGGGTGTGGGGGACCGCGGGGGCGCTGCTGGCGGTGCCGCTGCTGATCATCCTCCAGACCGTGCTGGGCGCGGCGGGCAAGCCGGACATCGCCGGGTTCCTGTTCGAACACGGCACGCTGGTCCAGCAACGCCGCGACCGGCGGCACCGCCGGAGCGATCCCGTCGACGAAGGTGGTTGAGGGCTGTTGACAGGGTGGGGTGGGTGCCATAGTGGGCGCGCCTCACGCTTTCCAAGCGGGTGTAGCTCAGTTGGTTAGAGCGCCGGCCTGTCACGCCGGAGGTCGCGGGT
>NZ_CAXTEM010000087.1:0-7678 GCF_964243315.1 uncultured Sphingomonas sp.
GTGTTCAACTATGACGCGCCGTGGCACCCCGACGATTACGTCCACCGCATCGGCCGCACCGGCCGCGCGGGGGCAACGGGCACCGCCTATACCTTCGTCACCCCCGACGACACCGAGAACGTCCAGAGCATCGAGAAGCTGACCGGCCAGACCATCGAACGGCTCGGCGCGGGCGACACAGCCGACGAGCCTGCGGCCGAGACCAGCGACGCGCCCCGCGCCCGCCGCGAGCGCGCACCGCGCCGCGACCACGCCCGCGAGGCGCGGCCGGCACGCGAGCCACGCACACCCCGCCCGCCCCGCGAGCCGCGCGCTGCGGCGGAAGCGGCCGAGGCTCCGGTCGAAGCGGCCGAGATCGAGGCGCCCGTGCGTGCGCCGACGCGCGCTCCTGCTCCGCGACAGGAAACTCCGCGCGCCGAGCGCCCGCGTCGCGACGCGCCGCGCGATGACCGCCGTGACGATCGCCGCCCCCGCCGCGATGCCATCGACGACGCGCCGGACGATGGCTGGAACGGCCCGATGCCCGACTTCCTGAAGGCGACGATCGGCGGCTGAGCCGAGGTGACGGATAGCGGCGCGACTGCCGCGCTTGAGGGCGCGTCGCCGTGCAATCAGGTGTGCACGCTCGACGCCGACGACGTCTGTGCAGGCTGCGGCCGCACGATCGACGAGATCGCCTCCTGGGGCGCGCTCCCCCTGCCCGACCGGCGCGCGATCCTGGCCGCCCTGCCCGCACGATTGGCGAAGATGCGCGGGTAACCAACGCGGCCGAGAATCCTGTGGGCAGCCTCGGTGGGCCGTCCGCGATAGATGCCGGATCTTGGAACATCCGTTCGGAACGGACGTCTTCGCCATGCCCGAGCAGGAGGACGTGGTGGTCAGCAGCAGGACATCGAAGCCCCTGGCAGCCGCGGGGATCATGCTCGGGATCGGCCTCGGTGGCTTCGTCGATGGCATCCTGCTGCATCAGATCTGGCAGGTCCACGCGATGCTGTCGGCCAAGGTGCCGCTGACGACGATGGCGAACATGCAGACCAACATGACTGCGGATGGACTGTTTCACGCCGCAGTATGGATCGCGACGCTCACCGGCATCATCATGCTCTTCAACGCGGCGCGGCGTCCCGACATCTTCCTGTCCGCGCGGGTATTCTACGGCTCGATGCTGGCGGGATGGGGCATCTTCAACGTCGTCGAGGGCATCATCGACCACCACATTCTCGAGGTGCATCACGTGGTCGAACGGCTAGGCCAATCGACGTGGGACTGGCTGTTTCTCGGGTGCAGCGTGGTGCTGATCTTTGTCGGCCGGAAGATCGCGAGCGGTGGTCGAGCCGCTGCCTGACCGGGCACGAATTCAGCCGGTTCACGTCGCAAGACTCAAGGTTTGGCGACACTAAGAGCCGCCGCAGGACGCTACTTATCCGTGTCCCCGCGAAGGCGGGGACCCAGTTACTGGGCTCCCGCCTTCGCGGGAGCACAAGCTAGGAAGGAGCACTTCATCTGTCGACCGTTTCGATCGTCCATAGAGTGGGATGCTGACCGACGAAGAAGCCGGCGCCTGCCTAGCGGTCGACGTCGAACTCCGCCGCACCCGCCAGCGGGGTCGGCGACGGTCCCGACGGCGGCGTCACCGGCGACAAGTCGCTATCGTCAGGCGCGCCGCGCCGCTTGTGAAACTGCTCGATCATCGCGAGCATCTCCTTACGCGACGCCTGCTCCTCGACGCTGAGCCGCGGTCGCCCGACGAGATCCTTCACCGGCATGATCACCTCCACGCGAATGCGAACGTCCGTTTCCTATCACGATCCTGCCGCCATGCGAGGTGCCACACACCCTCGGCGCAGACGATGCGGGCGCGTCAGGTCGCGCTCACCCCCTCGGCGCCATCAGCGCCTCGTCGATCGCGGCGGCGCGTTTGTAGGCGTCGCGGGTGGTGACGCGGGCGACATAGTCCTCGAACACCGGCAGCTTGGGGAGCGAGCCGAACTGGACGCCCCAGATCACTTGCGACCCCGCGTAGACGTCGGCCGCGGTGAAGCGGTCGCCGGCGATGTACGGATGCGAGGCCACCGCGCCGGCGAAGGTGTCGACCACCATCTCGTAGCTGCCATAGCCGACCATCCGCTGCTGCTCGGCCGAGGGCACGACGCCGAGCGATCGGTTGGTCACCGCGGCCTCTACCGGCCCGGCGGCGTAGAACATCCAGCGGTAATAGTCGGCGCGCTCGGCGGCGGTCGGCGCCAGCCCGGTTTCGGGGAAGGTGTCGGCGAGATAGGCGCAGATCGCCGCGCCTTCGGTGACCACCTTGCCGTCATGGACGATCGCGGGGACCTTCCCCATCGGGTTGACCGAGAGATACGCGTCGGCCTTCATCGACGACGCGTAATCGAGGATGACGGTCTCGTACGCGACGCCGACCTCTTCGAGCATCCAGCGCGCGATGCGGCCGCGGGACATCGGGTTGGTGTAGAAGGTCAGCGCCATGTCGTCTCCGATTCGTCAGGAACGGAAGTGGAACATCGGCGACCTCACGCGTCAAGCTGCTTGTGGAAGAACGCGATCGTGCGGTCCCAGGCGAGCGCCGCGGCGGCGGCGTCGTAGCGTTCGGCGGAGGTGTCGTTGTTGAAGGCGTGGTCGACGTTCGGATAGGTGAACGCCTCGACCGGCTTGTTCGCGGCCTTCAGCGCCTCGATCCAGGGCAGGCCGGTCGCCGCGACGCGCGCGTCCTTGCCGGCATAATGGAGCATCAGCGGAGTGCGGACCTTTGCCGCTTCGGCGGGGGCGGGCGCCGGACCATAATAGGAGACGCCCGCCGCCAGCGCGGGGCCCGCGGCGATCGCGAAGCGGTTCACGAAGGCGCCGCCCCAGCAGAAGCCGACGATCCCCGCCTTGCCCGACGAGGTCGGCTGGGCGCGTGCCTTGGCCATCATCGCCGCCACCTGCGCCAGCGCGACGTCATAGTCGACGGTGCCGATCAGCGTGCGGGCGCGGTCCTCGTCCGCCGGGGTCCCGCCCTGCGGCGCGAGCAGATCGGGCGCGATCGCG
Organism: uncultured Sphingomonas sp.; assembly: GCF_964243315.1. GTDB lineage: Bacteria > Pseudomonadota > Alphaproteobacteria > Sphingomonadales > Sphingomonadaceae > Sphingomonas. The sequence continues at coordinate 3,049 of NZ_CAXTEM010000087.1, forward strand.
GTGAAGCCGGCGAGCGCAACGCGGCGCGCGACGTCCTGGATGTGCGGGGTCAGCCCACGATTCTCGTGGATCACGAACACCGTCCCGCGCTTGCCCTTCGCCTTAGCGGGTGCGGCGACATAGGCGCGGGAAGGCTTGCCCGCCTCGTCGCCGGTCACGATTTCGGTACGCAGCCGTGGGTCGGCCGGGTCGATCACCGCAGCGCCGGCGGGCGACGCGGCGATGCCGACGATCAGCGCCTCGGCCGCCGCCACCGATCCGACCAGCGCGGTCATCTGCTTCAACAGCGTGCGGCGGTCGTGGTGCTCGTGGGTGAAGGCGTCGTACAGGGCCACGGCGCGGTCGCGAAGCTCGGTCATGCAGGCTCTCCCGGAAATCGATCGTTGCCGCGCAGCCTAGCCCGCCATCACACCGCGCGCCACCACCACACGCCGTCGTGATCCTCACACACCGCCCTGCCCTCGACTTCCAATCGGCGGACATGCGCGAGCGCCTCGCCGGTCGCCATGCCGAGCATGTCGGGGCCGATCGCGCGGCGGAACAGCCGGCCGAAACAGTCGATCGCGCGGCGCGGTTCGCGCAGGAACACCGCGAGCTCGTCGAGCCGCTCGCGGTGCTCGCGGTCCATCGCATCGAGCCGCGCGTGGAGACCGGTGAACGGATCGCCATGCCCGGGCAGGACGAACAGGTCGGCGGGAAGCTCGCGCAGTCGCGCGATCGAGGCGAACCACTCGCCGAGCGGGTCGGCGTTCGGTTCGGTGACCCCGAGCGAGACGTTGGGGCTGATCCGCGGCAACACCTGGTCACCCGCGATCAGCACGCCGCCCGCCTCGTCGTACAGGCAGGCATGCTCCGGGCTGTGCCCTGATCCGACGACAATTCGCCAGTCGATCGCGCCGATCCGCAGCCTGTCGCCATGCGCGATCCGGGTGAAGCTCATCGGCAGCGGCGTCACGATCCGGCGGAACCCGGACCAGCCGCGAGTGCTGGCGTGGTCGATCTGCGCGGCGTCCCATCCCGCGGCGCGCCAGAACGCGATCATCTCGTCGGGCACCGCATCGCGCGCATCGGCGACGAGCATCCGCGCGGTGAGCCATTCGCCGCGGGTCATCACCAGCGGCGCGCGGTGGTGCGCGCACATCCACCCGGCGAGGCCGATATGGTCGGGATGAAAATGCGTGCCGATCACCTGCGTCACCGCGGTGCCCGCGAGCGGCCCGCGAAACACCGTCTTCCAGGCGTCGCGAGCGGCATCGGTGTTCATGCCAGCGTCGACCAGCGCCACCCCGCCCGCATCGTCGAGCAGCCAGCAATTGACGTGCTTCAGCGGTCCGGGGATCAGCAAGCGCACCCAGTCGATGCCGGGCGCGACCCGCATGACCCCACCGGGTGCGGGCTCGGCGCCGCCGAAGCGGTAGGTCAGACCCTTATGGCTGGTCGCCGCAGGGCTGTCGGAAGGCGCAAGGGCGACATCGGGTGGAGACATCGACCGTGGGTAGCGACTTGCAACCTACAGTGCCAGTGCGCGTCTTGCGCCGTCATCGCGCCCCACCACCCCGGCGGAGGCCGGGGCCCAGGTGAGAGACGATCATGGCTTGGGCAGCGCTTCGTTACCTCTACCTGCGCAACTGAGCCCCGGCCTCCGCCGGGGTGGTGCAACCGTGGGTAATCAGCGCTTGAATGGATCCCCGAACAGCGCGTTGGCCTCGCTGATCGGTTCGCGGCCGCCATTCTCGATGTCGCGCGCCAGCTGGTCGCGTTCGGCGCGGAGCTGTTCGATCAGCGCGCTGCGATCGCCTTCCAGGCGGTGGTCGGTCGGCTGGGCCTCGATCCCCGCCGCCTTCGCCGCCTTCGCCACCGCGGCGTCGAGCTCGCGCTGGGTGGTCAGCCCGAGGGTCACCGGATCCTTCGGCGTAATGTTGGCGATGTTCCAATGGCTGCGGTCGCGGATCGCGGCGATCGTGGTGCGGGTGGTGCCGATCAGGTTGCTGATCGCGCCGTCGGTGATCTCGGGATGGTTGCGGATGATCCACGAGATGCCATCGGGCTTGTCCTGGCGCTTCGACACCGGGGTATAGCGCGGGCCCTTGGTGCGGCGGACCTGGTCGGGGCCCTTGATCATCTGCAGCCGATAGTCGGGATCGGCCTGGCCCTTGTCGATCTCCTCCTGCGTGACCTCGTGCGCGCGGACCGGATCGCGGCCGGTCAGCTTGGTCGCGGCGGTATCGTCGGCGATCGCCTGCACCTCGAGGATATGGAGGCCGCAGAACTCCGCGATCTGATCGAACGAGAGCGAGGTATTGTCGACCATCCAGGAAGCGGTCGCATGGGGCATGAGCGGCTGGGCCACGGGGAAACTCCGTCCGAAATAGAAAGGGCCGCCCCTCTCGGAGCGGCCGTGCCATGACGACGATGTACTGCGCGTGTTGCCGAAGGGCAACCCGTCCGGCATTTTGCCCCGCCCTCGTTCCGTTTGTCACAAAGCCCGACTATGCGCCGACGTCTGTATTGAGGGAGTTAGAACAATGAAGACGATCAACGGTATCGCAGCGGCGCTCGCCGGCCTCGCCCTGCTGGCGACCCCGGTCGCGGCATCGGCGGCAACCGCCAACCCCGCCGCCAGCCTGTCGGTAGCCAAGGCACGCGCCGGCACCCCGACCACGGGCAAGAGCAAGCTCGGCGCCGACGTGCCGAAGACGACCCTGATCAGCATCGGCGTCCTCGCCGCATTGGTAGTCGGTGTGCTGGTAGCGACCGGCGGGGACGACGATTCCGACAGCAACTAAGGTCCTGCGCTCCTGCGCAGGCAGGAGTGAGCCCGCTTTCTTCCGTCGTTCCCGCGCAGGCGGGGATGACGGGAACAACTGGTGACGGCGCCACCGTCGCCCTGTCACGCGGCAACAATCTCCAGCACGATCTTCCCGACGTGATCGCCCGCCTCCATCCGCTCGTGCGCGGCCGCAGCCGCCGCAAACGGAAACACCTTGTCGACCACCGGCTTCAGCCGTCCGGCCTCGACGTGCGGCCACACCGTCGCCGCGAGTTCGTCGGCGACCAGCGTCTTGAACTGGGTGTCGCGCGGGCGCAGCGTCGAGCCGGTCAGGGTCAGGCGGCGACGCATGATCTCGAAGATCGGGATCGTCGCGGTCATCCCGCCCTGCACCGCGATCGACACGTGGCGACCGTCGTCGGCAAGGCATTGGAGGTTGCGCGGCAGATAGTCGCCGCCGACCATGTCGAGCACCGCTTGCACCCCTGCCCCGCCGGTGATGGCGCGTACCCGTGCGACGAAATCCTCGGTCTTGTAGTTGATCGCGTGATCCGCGCCGAGATCGAGCGCGCGGGCGCATTTCTCGTCGGAGCCCGCGGTGACGATCACGCACACGTCGAACAGGTTGCACAGCGCGATCGCCATCGTGCCGATGCCGCTGGTGCCGCCATGGACCAGCACCGTGTCGCCCTCGGTCGCATAGGCGCGCTCGAACAAATTGGTCCACACCGTGAACAGCGTCTCCGGCATCGCCGCGGCCTCGACCATCGTCAGCGCGTTCGGCACCGGCAGGCATTGGCCGAACGGCGCGACCGCATATTCGGCATAGGCGCCGGCGGTCACCAGCGCGCAGACCGGCTGGCCGATCTGCTCCGCCTCCACGCCCTCGCCGACGGCGACGATCGTGCCGGAGAATTCCATGCCGAGGATCGACGAGGCGCCCGGCGGCGGCGGGTACATGCCCTTGCGTTGCATCACCTCGGGCCGGTTGACCCCGACCGCGGCGACCCGGACCAGCACCTCGCCCGCGGCGGCCGTGGGAACCGGGCGCTCGACCAACCGCAGCACCTCCGGCCCGCCGGGCTCCTGCGGATCGATCGCGTTCATCGTGCTGGGGATCGCGACCATGTGTCTCGCTTCGGCTTGCTGGACGAAACGGCGTTATTGACATCGTGCGTGCCAGGGTCAACGCTGCACTGCAATGGAGCTCGACGACGCCCCCTCGCGTCCCAATGACGCGCTTGACGAGCTGATCCGGCAGGACCTCGATCCCCTGTCGGTCGCCGAACTCGAAGCGCGGATCACCGTGCTCGAGGGTGAGATCGCGCGATCCCGGATCAAGCTGGAACGCGCGGTTAATCACCGGGCAAGTGCCGATCAGCTATTCAAGCGATGACCGTACCCGGCCCCCTCCGACTTCCTATTAGGCATGGGTGGGCCAGATACGAACGGGGTTGGACGGCGGCGCTTGATGCGGAGCGGTTCAATGCCGACATATGCGGAAAGGGCGCGGCTCCCGGCCGTTACTTGCGCCCGACTGGAGTATCCTGACATGCCGTCCTTCGCCCCCGCGCTCGAGACCACGCTGCACAAGGCGCTCGAAGCCGCATCGTCCCGCCGCCACGAATATGCCACGCTGGAGCATCTGCTGCTGGCGCTGATCGACGACGAGCATGCCTCCAAGGTCATGGACGCGTGCCACGTCGATCTGGGCGAACTGAAGACGACGGTGGCGCATTATCTCGACACCGAACTCGACGCGCTGAAGGTCGAGGCGGCGACCGATCCCTCGCCCACCAGCGGGTTCCAGCGCGTCGTCCAGCGCGCGATCCTCCACGTCCAGTCGTCGGGCCGCGACGA
>NZ_CAXTEM010000088.1:0-7439 GCF_964243315.1 uncultured Sphingomonas sp.
CGACGCCGGAGGTGATGTTCTTGCGTTCGCGACGGCGAATACGCTGCGGTTCACGGGCCATTGGTAATCCTTGAAAGCTGAGAAGCGAGCCGCCCTGACGAGCGGCTCAAGCTTACTTCTTCTTGCCGGCGATCGGCTTTGCCTTGCCCTTGCGAGTGCGCGCATTGGTATGCGTGCGCTGGCCACGGACCGGCAGGCCCCGGCGATGGCGGAGACCGCGATAGCAGGCGAGATCCATCAGCCGCTTGATGTTCATCGCGACTTGACGGCGAAGATCGCCCTCGACCGTGTGGTCGGCATCGATCGTCTCACGAATCTGCAGGACCTCCTGGTCCGTCAGGTCCTGAACGCGACGCTCGGGAGCGATGTCCAGCTTTTCGGTGATTGCCTTGGCCTTGGTCGGACCAATGCCGTGGATGTACGTGAGCGCGATAACCACGCGCTTGTTGGTCGGGATATTGACACCCGCGATACGTGCCATGAACTTGTTCTCCTAGCTCCACGGGATCCGGCATGGCAGCGCGGCCCCATCTCGACGCAATAGCTCCGAACGCACGATTGCGGCGAGCGCAAACAAGCGCCGCCGGGAACCGGTGTGTCGGAGTAAGGATCAGTTAAGCGCGCGCAAACGCCGTGTCAAGCGATCGGTTCCGCTCCCGCCGAGTTCGTAGCGAGCCGGCAAACGGACCAGTGAGCGAACAGTTCGTGACGCGATCTCAGCAGCTTGGGACCCGAACGCCGCCATCTTCACGGCTTGTTAGCGATGTCGCGCCAAGGTGATTCTTGCAGCAACGGAGCAAGCAGGTGACCCCGATGGATCGCGAAATTGCAAGGATCGAGCAGCGGCTCGCCAAATCGTGCTCGCGATCCGCTTCCTATACCCCGCCGGTGGTCACCGACCTGATCAAGCGGATCGACATCGCGCTGAGCCAACGCCGCGCCGCCTGACCCGGCGTTCGCCGATTAATCAGAAGACGACGATGTCCGGCGTGGTGAACGCAGCGACGAACAGCATCAGCGCCAATCCACCCGACAACCCACACAGGACGTAGCCGACATAAGCGAGGATCGGCGGATTGGGTCGCTTCATCCGGCGATTACGCGACGCGCCCGACAGCACGAAGCTCGCCAACATCCCATAGGTGAATACGATCGCCCCCAACATCCGTGGTTCCTCTGATTGCGCCAGCGACCCCCCGGCCGCACGTTCGCTATCGAAGATACGACGGATCGCTTAGCAATCCGTTAACTACGACGCGGGAGGCGGATGCTGACGCGGTGGCTGAACGGCGATGGCCCTCCCAATATCGTCATCCCCGCTCAGGCGGGGATCCATACTGGCTACCGCTGGACTGTGAGAGGCAACGCTCCCCAGTCTGGATCCCCGCCTGCGCGGGGATGACGAAGAAACCGATCGGCTTCCCCAAGTCCCCGCAGCCTAGCGAGCGCCGTCGAGGATCGCGTCGATCGCGGCGCTGACATGCGAGATGTCCGCCATGCCGTCGATCGGCTTCACCAGACCGCGCGCTTCGTAAATCGGCAGGATCGGTGCGGTCTTGGCGCGATACTCCGCCATCCGGGTGTGCACGGTCTCCGCGTTGTCGTCGGGCCGGCGCTTGAACTCGGTCGATCCGCAGACGTCGCAAACGCCCTCGACTTCGGGCTGCTTGAACCGGTCGTGATAGCCCTCGCCGCAATTCGCGCAGGTATACCGCCCGGTCACACGCTCGATGAGCGCCGCCTCGTCGACTTCAAGCTCGATGACGTAATCGAGCGTCCGGCCACGCGACACCAGCAGCTCGTCGAGCGCGGTCGCCTGCGCCGCGGTCCGCGGATAGCCGTCGAAGATCACCCCCGTGTCCGCGTCGAGCGCATCGAGCTTCTCGCCGATCAGCGCCGAGACGATCTCGTCCGACACCAGTCCGCCCGATTCCATCACCGCCTTCGCCTGCTGCCCTGTCGGGGTGCCGGCTTTCACGGCCGCCCGCAGCATGTCGCCGGTCGAGAGCTGGACCATGCCGCGATCCGCGACGAGCTTGCTCGCCTGGGTGCCCTTGCCCGCTCCTGGCGGTCCAAGAAGGATGATGTTCACGCCCGACCTCTCCCGAATCTCGCTTAGCTTCGCCACCGCCTTAGCGGAGACGACCGCCCTTCAGCTTCGCCTTCTTGATCAGGTCGCCATATTGATGCGCCAGCAGATGCGACTGGATCTGTGTCACCGTATCCATCGTCACGTTGACGACGATCAGCAAGCTGGTCCCGCCCAGATAGAAGGGGATCTGCAACGCAGTAACGAGATATTCCGGCACCACGCAGATGAAGGTCAGGTAGGCCGCGCCGATCACGGTAATCCGGGTCAGCACATAATCGAAATACGTCTCGGTGTTCTTGCCGGGACGGATGCCGGGAATGAAGCCGCCATAGCGCTTCAGATTGTCCGCGGTTTCTTCCGGGTTGAACACAACCGCGGTGTAGAAGAACGAGAAGAAGATGATCCCCGCCGCATAGAGCGCCATGTACACCGGCGATCCGTGCTGGAGATACTGGTTCAGGGTGATGATGAAGTCGCCCCAGGCGCTTTCGCCCGCGACGCGCTGACCCGCGAACTGCGAGATCGTCAGCGGCATCAGCAGCAGCGACGAGGCAAAGATCGGCGGGATCACGCCCGCGGTGTTGATCTTCAGCGGCAGATGGCTGCGATCGGCCTGCATGCCGCGCTGGGTCTGTCGCTTGGGATATTGGATCAGGATCCGCCGCTGCGCCCGCTCCATGAAGCAGATCAACAGCACGAGCCCGACCACCGCGACGATGATCCCAACCAGCCGGACCGGATCGACCGAGCCCGAACGCCCGCCTTCGAGCAGGTTGAACAGCGTCGTCGGCAGATGCGCGACGATGCCCGCCATGATGATCAGCGACACGCCGTTGCCGATGCCGCGGCTGGTGATCTGCTCGCCCAGCCACATCAGGAACATCGTTCCGCCGATCAGGCTGATCACCGCGGCAATGCGGAAGGTCATGCCCGGTTCGATAACCGCCTGGATGCCCTGCGTCGCGCCGAGCGTCTCGAGCCCCACCGCGATGAAATAGCCCTGCACCGCGGTAAGCGCGACGGTGCCGTAGCGGGTGTACTGGTTGAGCCGCTTGCGACCGCTCTCGCCTTCCTTCTTGATCGCCGCCAGCGTCGGCGACAGCGAAGTCGCGAGCTGCACCACGATCGACGCGGTAATGTACGGCATCACGCCGAGCGCGATCAGCGACATCCGGCTGAGCGACCCGCCCGAGAAGGTGTTGAAGAAGTCGAGGACGCCGCCCTTGGTCTGCTCGCTGAGTAGGCCGAGCGCGGTGGGATCGACCCCCGGCAGCGGCACATAGCTCAACAGCCGGAACACAATCAGCGCGCCGATCGTGAACCACAGCCGCTTTTTGAGGTCGGTCGCCTTGGCGAACTTCGCCAGGTTGATGCTTTGCGCCATCTGGTCGGCTGCGGATGCCATCGTATTCGGGTGTCCTGAAAACAAGGAACGGCGGGATGCGTTTAGCCCGCCCCGCCGCTCATATAGGCGCCCGTGCGGGCTTGTCTAATGCCGGGAGACCAATGCGACCGGAGGCCACTCAGCCAAACCGTTCGTCCTGAGTAGCCGCTGAGCCCGTCGAAGCGGCGTATCGAAGGACCGGCCGGGTTGAGGCAGGCCCTTCGATACAGGTCTTCGCCTCCGCCCAGCCCCTACTCAGGATGAACGGCTAACTCAGGAAGTCGCTCAAGCCTTGAACGCGGCCTTCTTCGCCTGGCGCTCCTTGTACATCACGCCCTTCTTGGCGGCGGCCTTCTCGGCGGCGGGCACGACGTGGATCACGTCGACCTTGCCGCCGATCTTCTCGACCGCGTCGATCGCGCCCTTCGACGCACCGGCGACGGTGAAGCTCAGGACCGAGGTCAGCTCGCCCTTGGCCAGGAGGCGGACGCCGTCCTTGCCACCGCGCGCCAGGCCGGCGGCCTTCAGCGCGTCATGGTCGAGCGTCGCATTGGCCTCGATCTTGCCGGCATCGACCGCCTTCTGGATCGCACCGAGGTTCACCTCTGCATAATCCTTGGCGAAGATGTTGTTGAAGCCGCGCTTCGGCAGCCGCATGTGCAGCGGCATCTGGCCGCCCTCGAAACCGGCGATGGACACGCCCTCGCGGCTCTTCTGGCCCTTCTGGCCGCGGCCGCCGGTCTTGCCCTTGCCCGAGCCGATGCCGCGTCCGACGCGGATCTTTGACTTGCGGGCGCCCTGGTTGTCGCGGAGTTCGTTCAGTTTCATGTCGTGCACTCGCTTTCGCTTTTGTCGCGCTTGGTAAAAACAGGAAGGGGGCGCTTAGCCCCCTCCCCTCATTCTGTCACCTGATGCGGTGAGGGCTCAGCCCTCGACCGACACCATGTGGTGCACCTTGCGGATCATGCCGCGAACCTCGGGGGTATCCTCGAGCTCGCGGGTCCGGTGCATCTTGTTGAGGCCGAGACCGATCAGCGTCGCGCGCTGATCCTTCTCGCGGCGGATCGGCGAACCGGTCTGCGTGATCTTGATGGTAGCCATGATCGATTACTCCGCGATCGCGGCCGCATCGGCCTCGGCGGTCTGCGAACCACCACGGCCGAGCAGGTCGGCGATCTTCTTGCCACGACGCTGTGCGACAGCCTTGGGCGAGGTCTGGTCGCCCAGCGCCTCGAAGGTCGCACGGATCATGTTGTAGGGGTTGGACGTGCCGACCGACTTGGTCACCACATCGGCCACGCCGAGCGATTCGAAGATCGCGCGCATCGGACCGCCGGCGATGATGCCAGTACCCTGCGGTGCCGAGCGAAGCGTCACGCGGCCGGCACCGAAATGCCCATTGCCGTCGTGATGCAGCGTCCGACCGTCGCGCAGCGGCACGCGGATCATCTTCTTCTTGGCCGCCGCGGTCGCCTTGGAGATCGCCTCCGGCACTTCGCGGGCCTTGCCGTGGCCGAAGCCTGCACGACCCTTGCCGTCGCCGACCACCACCAGCGCCGCGAAGCCGAAGCGCTTGCCGCCCTTCACCGTCTTCGAGACGCGGTTGATGTGGACCAGCTTCTCGATCAGCTCTTCGCCGCCGTCGTCGCTGCCGGGGCCGCCACGACCGCGGTTGCCGTCGCGGCCACCGCGACCGCCGTCACGACCGCCGCGATTGCCACCGCCGCCGCCGCCACCGGGGCCGCCGCGACCACGGCCGCCACGCGGGCCGCCGGGACGATTGCCGCCGCCGCCCGGTCCACCGAAGCCCGGGTTGGACTCCTGAGGTGCGGCTGCTTCGGGTGCTGCGACCTGTGCTTCTGTGTTGGTCTCGTCAGCCATCTTAGAACTCCAATCCGGCTTCACGCGCGGCCTCGGCCAGCGCCTTCACGCGGCCATGGAACAGGAAACCACCACGATCGAACACGACCTGGGTGACGCCCGCCTGTTTCGCCGCCTCGGCGACGCGCTTGCCTACCTGGGTCGCCGCGTCGATGTTGGCGCCCGACGTGCCGCGCACGTCCTTTTCCAGCGTCGATGCCGATGCCAGCGTCTTGCCGGCCTCGTCGTCGATCACCTGCGCATAGATGTGCTTGCCCGACCGATGCACAGACAGCCGCGGACGGGTGCCTGCACGCGCCCGGAGCGCGGTACGATTGCGGCGGCGCCGCTTCGCGAAGAGAGAAAGTCCCTTGGTCATTACTTCTTCTTCCCTTCCTTGCGGAAGATGAACTCGCCGTCGTATTTGATGCCCTTGCCCTTGTACGGCTCGGGCTTGCGCCAGCGACGGATCTCCGCGGCCAGCTGGCCGACCTTCTGCTTGTCGGTGCCGCTGATCTCGACCGTCGTGTTGTCCGGCGTCTTGACCTCGAGGCCCTCCGGCACGTCGACGTTGACGTCGTGGCTGTAGCCGAGCTGCAACTTGAGGTTGCGACCCTGCGCCGCGGCGCGATAGCCGACGCCGGTGATCAGCAGCTTCTTGGTGAAGCCGTCGGTCACGCCCGTCACCAGGTTCTGGACCAGCGTACGCTGCATGCCCCAGAAGGAGCGCGCCTGCTTGGTATCGTTAGCCGGCTGCACCGAGATGCCGCCGTCCTCGATCGTGTACTTGATCTCGTCGCGCATCGCGAGCGCCAGGGTGCCCTTGGGCCCCTTTACGCTGAGCGTGCTGCCGTCGATGCTGGCAGTGACGCCGGTCGGAACCGGGACTGCCTTCTTGCCGATGCGGCTCATCAGAATACCTCCGCCAGCACTTCGCCACCAACATTCTGTTCGCGCGCTTCGGCGTCGGACAGAACGCCACGCGGCGTCGAGACGATCGTGATGCCAAGGCCGTTCATGACCCGCGGCAGCTCCTGCGAGCCCGAATAGACCCGGCGACCGGGCTTCGAGACGCGCGCGACGTGCTTGATCGCGGGCTGACCCTCGAAATACTTCAGCTCGATGCGAAGGCCGGCCGCGGGGCCCATCTGCTCTTCGCTGTAGCCACGGATATAGCCTTCACGCTGCAGCACGTCGAGGACGCGGACGCGCAGCTTGGACGCTGGCGTCAGGACGGAGTCCTTGCGCGCGCGCTGGCCATTGCGGATGCGGGTGAGCAGGTCACCCACGGGATCGGTCACTGCCATTTCTAGATCCTTACCAGCTCGACTTCGTCAGACCGGGGATCAGGCCCTTATTGCCCAATTCCCGCATCATGATGCGCGAGAGCCCGAACTTGCGATAATTGCCGCGCGGACGCCCGGTCAGCTGGCAGCGGTTGCGGATCCGGGTCGGATTCGCATTGCGCGGCAGCTCGGCCATCTTCAGGCGCGCGATCAGACGCTCGCTGTCGTCCAGCTTCTCGTCATTCGCAGTCGCCTTCAGCTTCGCAAGCTTGCCGGCATATTGCTTCACCAGCTTCTTGCGCCGCTCGTTCTTCAGTACTGAACTCAGTTTCGCCATCGACTTAAGTCCTTATGTGTCCCCGCGAAAGGCGAGGACCCAGTCCATAGAAGGATGCACCGCCCATAGCCGGGCCGTGCACCCTGGTAGATTACGCCGCCTTCTTCTCGTCGTCGGCGGCTTCCTCGATCGGGAACGGGAAGCCGAACAGGCGGAGCAGCTCACGCGCCTCGTCGTCCGTCTTCGCGCTCGTGGTCACGATCACGTCCATGCCGCGAACCTTGTCGATCCGGTCATAGTTGATTTCGGGGAACACGATCTGCTCCTTCAGGCCGCAGGCATAGTTGCCGCGTCCGTCGAAGCTCTTCGGGTTCAGCCCGCGAAAATCGCGAACCCGCGGCAGCGCGATCGTGATGAAGCGGTCGAGGAACTCGTACATGCGCTCGCGACGAAGGGTGACCTTCACGCCGATCGGCATACCCTCACGCAGCTTGAACTGCGCGATCGACTTCTTCGCCTTCGTCACGACGGGCTTCTGCC
>NZ_CAXTEM010000089.1:0-7245 GCF_964243315.1 uncultured Sphingomonas sp.
CCGTTGACCATGCAGCCGATGTCGCCGTCGAGCTTGATATAGGCGAGGTCGTACTTCGACGCTTCCAGCTCGGCCGGATCCTCTTCGGTCTCGTCGCGCAGCTCAAGCAGATCCTTGTGGCGGAACAGCGCGTTGCCGTCGAACGCCACCTTGGCGTCGAGCACCATCAGCTTACCGTCGTCGGTGACCGCGAGCGGGTTGATCTCGATCTGCTCGGCATCGGTGCCGAGGAACGCGTCGTACAGCTTCGACGCGGTCGAGGCGGCCTGCTTGGCGAGATCGCCGGTCAGCTCCAGCGCAGCGGCAACGGCGCGGCCGTGATGCGGCATGAAGCCGGTCGCGGCGTCGATGTCGATCGCATGGATCTTCTCGGGCGTGTCATGCGCGACGGTTTCGATGTCCATGCCGCCTTCGGTCGACGCGACCATCGATACCCGGCCGGTCGCGCGATTGACGAGCAGCGCAAGGTAAAATTCCTTGGCGATGTCGACACCGTCGGTGACGTAGAGGCGGTTGACCTGCTTGCCAGCGTCGCCGGTCTGGATCGTCACCAGCGTGTTGCCGAGCATGTCGGTCGCCGCGGCGCGAACCTCGTCCGCGGTCTTGGCGAGGCGGACGCCGCCCTTCGCGTCGGGGCCGAGTTCCTTGAACTTGCCCTTGCCGCGGCCACCGGCGTGGATCTGCGCCTTCACGACGTAGAGCGGTCCGGGCAACTTGGCGGCTGCCTCGACGGCTTCGTCAACGGTCAGCGCGGCATGGCCGGCGGGGACGGGGACGCCGAACTTGGCGAGCAGTTCCTTGGCCTGATATTCATGGATGTTCATGGGGGGCGGCTCCGCCTTTTCGAAGATCGGGAATGGCTTGGCTAAAGCACGGTTGGCCGGCTGAATCCACCCCTGCTGCACTGCGATACTCGCGTTCGCCGTGTCGTGCGCCTATATGGCGAGGATGACCTGGCCGCTCGGAATCCTGCTCTTCGTCGCCACCATCGCGCTGATGGAGGGGGTCGCCTATGCCGCGCATCGCTGGATCATGCACGGCGTCGGCTGGTTCCTGCACGAAAGCCACCATCGCCCGCGTACCGGCCATTTCGAGCTGAACGATCTTTATGCGGCGATCTTCGCGGTGCCGTCGTTCCTGCTGATCTTCGGCGCGCTGCAACTCGGCTGGTGGCCGGGCTTCCTGTGGATCGGCGCTGGCGTCGCGGCGTATGGCGCGATCTATTTCGGCTTCCACGACGTGATCGTGCACAACCGGATCCCGACGCGGTATCTGCCGAAATCCCCGTACATGAAGCGGATCGTCCAGTCGCACCGGTTGCATCACGTCGTCGAGACGCGCGACGGGACCGTGAGCTTCGGCTTCCTCGTGGCGCCGCGTCCCGAGTCGCTGAAGGCCGAGCTCAAGAAGCGCAATCGACGCGGCGTGCGGGCGCCGAAAGAAAGTATGCAAGACGAGGCATTTACCGAACGCTAACCACTCGCATGGCAAACCGATCGCCATGGAACAGCCGACGTTCGCACCGCCTTATGATGTTGTCGACGACGATGCGCGCCAGGCGTTGCGCAAGTCGGTCAGGATGCGCGCGCATCTGCGCGATCGCGGTCAGACGCGCTTCGAGATCGAAGTAACCGATCTGTCGCGCTCGGGCTTTCGCGCGGAGACCAGCTTTACGCTGTGGCCGGGGACGATCGTGTGGCTGACGTTACCCGGATTGGCAGCGCTCGAGGCGGTCGTCGCGTGGCGCGACAAGTATAAATATGGCTGTGCGTTCTCGAAGCCGCTGCATCCGGCGGTGTTCGACCACATCGTGGCGCTGTCCCTTCGCTGAGCACGGTAGTACCGAATTCGTAGTGGGAACGACGGGACGGGCGCGATCAGTCGAACAGGCTCGACACGCTGGTCTCGTCGGCAATGCGCTTGATCGCCTCGCCGAGCAGCGGTGCGATCGCGAGGTGGCGGATCCGCCGGCACGCCGAAATCGATTCGTGATTGCCGATCGAATCGGTGATCACCAGTTCGCGAAGCGCGGACCCTTCGACTCGCGCCACCGCTCCGCCCGACAGCACGCCGTGGGTGACATAGGCGATCACGTCCTCGGCGCCGGCTTCGCGCAGTGCGGCGGCGGCGTTGCATAGGGTGCCCGCCGAATCGACGATATCGTCGACCAGGATGCAGAAGCGCCCCTCGACCTCGCCGATGATGTTCATCACCTCCGATTCGCCCGCACGCTCGCGGCGCTTGTCGACGATCGCGAGCGGCGCATTGTCGAGCCGCTTGGCAAGCACCCGGGCGCGGACGACGCCGCCGACGTCGGGTGACACGACCATCAGGTTCTTGCCCTTGAAGCGGGCGTTGATGTCCGCCGACATCACCGGCGCGGCGTAGAGATTGTCGGTCGGGATATCGAAGAAGCCCTGGATCTGCCCGGCATGGAGATCGACCGACAGCACCCGGTCGGCACCCGCGACGGTGATCAGGTTGGCGACCAGTTTTGCGGAGATCGGCGTGCGGGGGCCGGGTTTCCGGTCCTGCCGGGCGTAGCCCATATACGGGATTACCGCGGTGATACGCGTGGCCGACGCGCGCTTCAGCGCATCGATCATGATCAGCAATTCCATCAGGTTGTCGTTGGCGGGATAGCCGGTCGACTGGAGCACGAAGACATCCTCGCCGCGAACGTTCTCCTGGATCTCGACGAAGATTTCCTCGTCGGCGAAGCGTCGCACCAGCGCCTCGGTGAGCGGGATCTCCAGATACGCCGCGATCTCCCGCGCGAGCGGCAGGTTCGAATTGCCGGTCATCAGCTTCATGCGCGCATCCCCCACCCGTGGAGCGCCGCCTTAGTCCTGGGTTCCGTCAAGCGGAAGGGGGTTGCCGCGCCCCGTCCGTCGCCTATGCGACGATCGCATGACGACCGTCACCCGCTTCGCGCCATCGCCGACCGGCATGCTTCATGTCGGCAACATCCGCGCCGCACTCCATAATTGGCTGTTCGCGCGCAAGTTCGGCGGCCGGTTCGTGCTGCGGATCGACGATACCGATGCGGAGCGGAGCGAGGAGCGGTTCGTCGACGCGATCCGCGCCGATCTCGAGTGGCTGGGTCTGACCCCGGATGCGGAGGCGCGCCAGTCGGATCGCTTCCCGTTGTACGAAGATCGGTTCGCGATGCTGGTTGCGGCGGGCCGGATCTACCCTGCCTATGAGAGCGCCGAAGAACTTGCGCTGAAGCGTAAGGTGCAGCTCGGGCGCGGGCTGCCGCCGGTGTACGACCGTGCGGCGCTGGCGCTCAGCGATGCGGCGCGTGCTGCTTTGGAAAGCGAGGGCGTGCGCCCGCACTGGCGGTTCAGGCTCGATCACGATGCGCCGATCGAGTGGGACGATCTGGTCCGCGGCGCCCAGCGGTTCGAGCCAGCGACCATGAGCGACCCGGTGGTGCGGCGGGCGGACGGATCGTGGCTGTACATGCTGCCGTCCGCGATCGACGATGTCGACCTGGGGATCAGCCATGTCGTGCGGGGCGAGGATCACGTGTCCAATACGGCGCTCCAACTGCAGATGTTCGCGGCGATGGGCGCCGCGCCGCCGCGCTTCGCGCATGCTGCGCTGCTGGTTGGGAGCGAAGGCAAATTGTCCAAGCGGCTCGGCTCGCTCGGCGTCGAGCATTTCCGCTCGGCAGGGATCGAACCGCCGGCGCTCCGCGCGCTGCTGGCGCGGATCGGGACCAGCGATCCAGTCGAGCCGCTGGTCGACGCCGCGCCGCTGATCGAGTCGTTTGATTTCGCGCGGTTCGGCCGGGCGCCCGCGCGGTTCGACGAAACCGAACTCGCCCAGATCAATGCGCGTATCGTTCACCAGCTGGGTTATACGGCGGTCAAGGATCGGTTGCCCGTCGGAATGAGCGAAGCGGAATGGGTTGCGGTGCGCCCGAACCTGTCGATCGTCGCCGATGCGGCCGATTGGTGGCAGGTGATCGAGGGACCGATCGACGCGCCCGCTGTAGATGACGAGGCGCGCGCCTATCTCGACCGGGCTGGCGTCGTTGCAGCGTCGATCGACTGGTCGTCCGACCCTTGGCATGCGCTGACCGGCGCGTTGAAGGCGGAGACCGGGCGTACGGGGAAGGCGCTGTTCCTGCCGCTGCGCCGGGCGCTGACCGGCCGCGACCACGGGCCGGACATGGCGGCGTTGCTGCCGCTGATCGGGCGCGAGCGCGCGCTTCGGCGGCTGGGTTCGGACTAGGAGCTCTGTGTGTCCCCGCGAAGGTGCGGACCCAGTGCTGGGCTCCCGCCTTCGCGGGAGCACGAAAAGGTCGCGTCCAGATCGCGACAATCACCCTTGACGAAGTAATGTTATAATGTAGCATCCCTATTACCGGTCGAACGAACCGGGACGACCAGGAGATGAAGGAGACGGATCATGTATGCCGACCGGAATGCTCGAAGGACCCGCGTCAATCCCGTTGGCCTCACCGCCGCGATCGCGATCAATGGGGCGTTCGTCGCCGCGCTGATGTTTTCGGTGCCGACGATGATCGGCACGACCAAGCCCGACGATCCGCTGACGACCTACACCGTCCCGCCGACGCCGCCGCCGCCGCCCGAAAAGATCGAGAAGCCGGTCGCGCGCACGAACCAACCGACGGAGAAGATCGTCGCACCCGTGCAGAAGGTCGCGACCAACCCGACCACCGACTTCACGGCGACGATCGAACCCTCGCCGCCGGTCGGCCCGACCATCGGCATCGATCCGGGCGTCACCGTCGTCCTACCCGCGTTGCCGCCGCCGCCGATGGCATTCGTCGAACCCGCGATCGACAGCCGCTACGCCCGCGACTTCCAGCCGATCTACCCGCCGGCCGAACGCCGCGCCGAACGCGAAGGCCGAGTGACGGTCCGGGTGTTGATCGGGACCGACGGCCGGGTGAAGGAAGCCAGGCGGGTCGCCGCGACCAGCGATGCCTTCTGGCAGGTGACGCTCGACCGCGCGCTTGCCAAGTGGCGCTTCAAGCCTGCAACCCGCGGCGGCATTCCGGTCGAGGCGTGGCGGACGATGAGCCTGACCTTCGTGCTGGAGGGCTAGCCACGACCGGCGGCGTGCCCGTGCCGAGCCACCGCTCCGGGGACTGGCCTCGCCGCGATCGCCTCCCTATCTTGGCGATCATGCAGTTCTTCGCCCGCCTATCGCCGCTGCGCGCCTACCAGGATCTGCGCGTGTTCCTCGCGCAGCGGCAGCCCTACGAACTCGGCTTCCTCGTGCTCGCGATGACGATCACGGCGATCCTCGTCTGGGCGTTCGTGAAGGACAGTTATCGCGAGCCGGTCTACAAGCCCGACATCATCTATGTCGAGCAGTGGACGCTGAACCGCACCGACGACGAGATCCGCGCCGCGCAGATCGTCGATCAGGCGAAGAAGGAAAAGCGGCTCGCCGAGGAAAAGGCGTTCGACGACAAGAAGCGCGCGCAATTCAAGAAGCTCGACGACCAGATGACGAAATGGGGTCTCTGAGCGACGATCGCTGGATCGGTGCTGCGCTGGCGCTGGCCGAACGCAGCCGCGGACGGACCGCCCCCAACCCCAATGTCGGCTGCATCATCGTAGCGGATGGTCGCGTCGTCGGGCGCGGCTGGACCCAGCCCGGCGGGCGTCCGCATGCCGAGGCGATGGCGCTGGCGGCGGCGGGAGCCAAGTCGCGCGGCGCAACTAGCTACGTCACGCTCGAACCCTGCGCGCACTTGTCATCACGCGGGCCGGCATGTGCCGACCTGCTGATCGAGGCGGGCGTCGCGCGGGTAGTCGTGGCGATCGGCGATCCCGATCCGCGCACCGACGGTGCTGGACTCGAGCGTTTACGCGCCGCGGGCGTCTCCACCGTCAGCGAGGTCCGCGTCGTGGAGGCTCGCCGATCGATGGCGGGGTTCCTGACCCGACGGTTGCTCGCACGGCCTCACGTCACGCTGAAGCTCGCCACCTCGCTCGACGGGCGGATCGCGATGGCGGACGGATCGAGTCGCTGGATCACCGGTGCCGCCGCGCGGGCGCACGCACATCTCGAGCGGAGCCGACACGAGGCGATCCTGGTGGGGCGCGGCACGCTGGACGCGGATGCGCCGACGCTCGACGTCCGTCTTGCCGGGCTCGAATCGCGCGCGCCGCGCCGGCTCCTCCTGTCACGCGGCGACGCCCCGTCGGGATGGGAGATCGTGCGCCACCCGGCAGCGATCGCGGCGCTTGTCGATGTCGATCACCTGCTGGTCGAAGGCGGGGCACAGGCGGCCGCGGCGTTCCTCGCCGCCGATCTGGTCGACCGCCTGCTATTGTACCGCGCACCGATCCTGATCGGCAGCGGCAAGCCCGCACTCGGCGACATCGGCTTGCCCGATCTGGGGGCGGCGCATGACGTCTGGCGGCTCCACGATGCCCGGATGCTTGGCAGTGACCGGCTGGAGGTCTACGAGCGGCGCTGATGTTTACCGGAATAGTCTCTGATATCGGCACGATCGACCGCGTCGAAACGCGCGGCGACACGCGCATCGTCGTCAACACCGCCTACGATACCGCGTCGGTGGATCTCGGCGCGTCGATCGCGTGTTCGGGCGTCTGCCTGACCGTCGTCGACAAGGGGCCGAACTGGTTCGCGGTCGACGTGTCGGGCGAAACTATCGATCGCACTGCACGGGGGCAATGGACCGCGGGACGGCGACTGAACCTCGAGCGCGCGATGAAGCTCGGCGACGAACTCGGCGGCCACATCGTCACCGGCCATGTCGACGGCATCGCCGAGGTCGCGGCGGTCGGGCGCGAGGGCGATTCGCTGCGCATCGAGATCGTCGTGCCTAGCGATATCGCGCCGTTCGTCGCAACCAAGGGATCGATCACGATCGACGGCGTCTCGCTGACCGTCAACAAGGTGCAGGACGATGCCGAGACGAGCCGCTTCGGCGTCAACATCATCCCGCATACCCAGGCGATGACCACGCTCGGCGCGATCGAACCCGGCCAGGCCGTCAACATCGAGATCGACGTGCTGGCCCGCTACCTGCAACGGATGGAGCATTATCGTGCCAAAGCCGGTTGAACTCGCGCGTCTGCGTCACGGATTCCTGTCCTCGCCCGAGGAGATCATCGACGAGGCGAAGAACGGGCGGATGTTCATCCTGGTCGACGACGAGGATCGCGAGAACGAGGGCGACCTCGTCATCCCCGCGCAGATGGCGACGCCGGAGAAGATCAACTTCATGGC
>NZ_CAXTEM010000090.1:0-7169 GCF_964243315.1 uncultured Sphingomonas sp.
GGCAGCCCCAAGGCGGGCAGCGAGAAGGCGCATGGCGAGCCGCTGGGCGAGGACAACATCCGCGCCACCAAGCGCGCCTATGGCTGGCCCGAGGACAAGTCCTTCTACATCCCCGACGGCGTGCTGGATCATTTCCGTGGCGCGATCAGCGGACGCGGCGGCAAGTTGCGCGACGAATGGGTCGCGATGGTCGAGCGGTATCGCGGTGAATACCCCGAACTCGCGGGCGAGCTCGACCTGCTGTTGAAGGACAAGCTGCCCGACGGCTGGGATGCGGACGTGCCCGTGTTCCCGGCCGATCCCAAGGGCATCGCGAGCCGAGATTCGGGGGGCAAGGTGCTCAACGCGATCGCTGGTCGGGTGCCGTGGCTGATCGGTGGTTCGGCCGATCTCGCGCCGTCCACCAAGACCGACATCAAGGGCAAGCCGTCGTTCGAGGCCAACAACTACGGCGGGCAGAACTTCCATTTCGGGGTGCGGGAGCACGGCATGGGCGCGGTGGTGAACGGCATGTCGCTGTCGCACCTGCGCGGTTACGGCTCCACCTTCCTGGTGTTCGCGGATTACATGCGCGCGCCGATCCGGCTGTCGTCGATCATGGAGATCGGCGCGATCTGGGTCTTCACGCATGATTCGATCGGCGTCGGCGAGGATGGTCCGACCCACCAGCCGATCGAGCATCTGGCGACGCTGCGGGCGATCCCCGGCCTCGACACGATCCGGCCGGGTGACGCGAACGAGGTTGGGGCTGCGTACAAGGCGGTGTTGTCCGATGCGAGCCGGCCTGCGGTGCTGGTGTTGTCGCGCCAGGCGCTGCCGACGCTCGACCGCGAGAAGTACGCGAGCGCCGAGGGCGTGGTTAAGGGCGGCTATGTGCTCGCCGATGCGGCGGACGGCGGCACGCCCGACGTCATCCTGATCGCAACCGGCAGCGAATTATCGCTCGTGGTCGACGCTCATGAGCGGCTTGCGGCGGAGGGCGTGCGCAGCCGCGTCGTGTCGCTGCCGAGCTGGCATCGCTACGAGATGCAGGACGACGAGTATAAGGAAAGCGTGCTGCCGCGTGCGGTGACGGCGCGCGTCGCGGTGGAGATGGCGGGTGAGATCGGCTGGGATCGCTATGTCGGGCTCGCGGGCAAGACGATCGCGATGTCGACCTTCGGCGCATCGGCGCCGATCGCGAAGCTGCAGGACAAATACGGGTTCACCGTCGACAATGTCGTCAAGGTTGCCCGCGACGTGATGGAGACGAAGTGATGAGCAAGCTGAAGGATCTGGGCGCACTCGGCCAGGCGGTGTGGCTCGACTTCGTCGACCGCAAGTTCCTCGAGGCCGGCGGGCTGAAGAAGCTGGTCGACGAGGATGGGCTTACCGGGGTCACGTCTAACCCGTCGATCTTCGAAAAGGCCATGGGGCACGGCGACGCCTATGACGGGACGCTCGCCGAATTCGACCAGAAGACCCCCGGCGCGGCGACGATCGACCGCTACGAACATCTCGCGATCCAGGACATCAAGGCCGCGGCCGAGACGTTGCAGCCGGTCTATGATCGGCTCGACGCCAAGGACGGCTATGTCAGTCTCGAGGTGTCGCCCTATATCTCGGACGACACGGATGCGACGATCGCCGAAGCCGCGAAGCTGTGGGCGGCGGTCGATCGCCAGAATCTAATGATCAAGATCCCCGGCACCGAAGCCGGCGGCCCCGCGATCGCGGCGACGATCGCGGCCGGGATCAACGTCAACGTGACGCTGCTGTTCGCGCTGGACGCGTATATCCGGGTCGCGGAGGCCTATGCGATGGGCCTGGAGGAACGCGTCAAGCAGGGGCAGCCGATCGACAAGATCGCCAGCGTCGCGAGCTTCTTCGTGAGCCGCATCGACACGATGATCGACAAGGAGATCGATCGCCGCGTGGGTGAGGGCGATGCGGAGGCCGAGGCGTTGAAGGCGGTGCGCGGCAAAGTCGCGATCGCCAATGCCAAGCTGGCGTATCAATGGTACCTGGAGTTCCTGAAATCCGACCGGTGGCAGGCACTGGCGGCGAAAGGCGCACAGCCGCAACGGCTGTTGTGGGCGTCGACGGGCGTGAAGGACCCCGCCTATCCCGACACGCTCTACATCGACACGCTGATCGGCGCCGACACGGTCAACACCATGCCGCCCGCGACGATGGACGCGTTCCGCGATCACGGCACCGCCGCGGTGACGCTGACCGAAAACATCGACGAGGCGCGCCACGTGCTGGCCGAGGCGGATCGGCTCGGGCTCGACCTGAACGGCGTCACCGGCACGCTGGTGCAAGAAGGCGTCGCATCGTTCGTGAAGGCGTTCGACGACCTGCTCGGATCGATTGCCGCCAAGCAGCCCGCGACCGCCTAACCGCTTACTCCCTCTCCCCCCACGGGGAGAGGGCCGGGGGAGAGGGGCTGTGTCTCAACGAGACGGCGCTCTCTGCGAGACACAGCCCCTCTCTGAACCCTCTCCCCGGAGGGTAGAGGGTTTCAAAGGATCCCGAGATGAAGATCGGAATGATCGGCCTCGGCCGGATGGGTGGCAATATCGCGCGCCGGTTGATGCGCAACGGCCATGCGGTGGTCGCGTTCGACCGCAACGCCGACGCCGTCGCGGCGCTGGTGGAGGATGGCGCCGAGGGCGCGGATTCGCTCGACGCGATGCACGCGCTGCTCGACACGCCCGCGATCTGGTGGGTGATGCTGCCCGCGGGTGCGCCGACCGAGGAGACGATCGCCGCCATCGCGGAGAAGGCGGCAGCGGGCGACATCGTGATCGACGGCGGCAACAGCTTCTACAAGGACGATATCCGCCGCGCCAAGACGCTGGCCGAGAAGGGCCTGCACTATGTCGATGTCGGCACCTCGGGCGGCGTCTGGGGGCTGGAGCGCGGCTATTGCATGATGATCGGCGGCGACAAGGAAACCGTCGACCTGCTCGATCCGATCTTCGACACGCTCGCACCGGGGCTCGGCAGCATCTCGCGCACCCCCGACCGGGTCGGATCGGACGAGGATCCGCGCGCCGAGAAGGGCTATATCCACGCCGGGCCGGCGGGCGCGGGCCACTTCGTCAAGATGGTCCATAACGGCATCGAATATGGCCTGATGCAGGCCTATGCCGAGGGCTTCGACATCCTGAAGGGCAAGTCGTCGGAAAAGCTGGCGGAGGAGGAGCGCTTCGATCTCAACCTGACCGACATCGCCGAGGTGTGGCGGCGCGGCAGCGTGATTTCGTCGTGGCTGCTCGATCTCACCGCCGCGGGGCTCGCGCGCGACCAGAACCTCGAACAGTTCAGTGGCCACGTCGCCGATTCGGGCGAGGGCCAGTGGACGATCGACGCCGCGATGGAAGAGAAGGTGCCCGCCAACGTGCTGACCGCCGCGCTGTTCGCGCGCTATCGCAGCCGGGTGGAGCATACGTTCGGCGACAAGCTGTTGTCGGCGATGCGCTTCGGCTTCGGCGGCCATGTGGAGATCCCGCAATGACCGTGCGGTTGGTGGTGTCTGACGTCGACGGCACGCTCGTCGACAAGCAGAAGGCGTTGACCCCGGGCACGATCGCGGCGGTACGGCGGCTCGACGCGGCGGGGGTCGGCTTCACGATCATCAGCGCGCGACCGATGTCGGGGTTGAAGCCGATCGCGGATGCGCTGGCGCTCGACGTACCGATCGCGGCGTTCAACGGCGGCATCGTCTTCCACCGCGACGGGCGGATCGAGTCGCACGTGACGATCCCGTCCGAGGTGGCGACCGGGGTGCTGAAGGCGGCGGAAGGGCAGGCGGTCGACATCTGGGTGTTTGCCGACGACCGCTGGTACGCGACCAGCGACCAGGGCACGCATGTCGAGCATGAGCGGGTGGCATCGAACCAGGCGCCGATCGTCACCGCGGAATTCGCGGCGCTGATCGACCGGGCCGACAAGATCACCTTCGTCAGCGACGACGAGCCCTTGCTGCGCGGCCTGCACGCGCAGATAGAACATCTCGACGACCGCGCCACGATCGCGCAAAGCCAGACCTATTATCTCGATGTCACCGCGCTCGTCGCCAACAAGGGCGACGGCATCGCCGCACTCGCCAAGGCGTTCGATGTGCCGATGGAAGCGATCGCCGCGATCGGCGACCAGGCCAACGACTTGCCGATGCTGAAGCGCGCCGGCGTTGCAATCGCGATGGGGAATTCGCCCGACCGCGTGAAAGCCGCCGCCCACCACGTCGTCGCCGGCAACGATGCCGATGGCGTCGCCCAGGCGATCGATACACTGATCCTGACCCCCACCGGAGTTGCCGCATGAAAGAACTCGTAGCCTTCGACCTCGACGGAACCCTTGCCGAGAGCAAGCAGGCGCTGAAGGAGCCGATGGGCGAAGCGTTGGCGGACCTGCTGGGGGTCGCGCATGTCGCGGTGATCTCGGGCGGCGACTGGCCGCAGTTCGACAAGCAGGTCGCAAGCCGGCTGCCCGAGCGGGCGGATCGATCGAAGCTGTGGCTGATGCCGACGACCGGCACCAAGCTGTTCCGCTACCGCGACGGCGCGTGGGCGACGGTCTATGCAGAACTGTTCGACGACACGCTGAAGGCCAAGATCCTCGCGGCGTTCGACGAGGCGCTGGCGGCGACCGGCTTCACGCCCGAGCAGACCTGGGGCGAGCGGATCGAGGACCGCGGCAGCCAGATCACCTTCTCGGCGCTCGGGCAGCAGGCGCCGCTCGACGCGAAGGAACATTGGGATCCCGATTTCGCCAAGCGCAAGGTGATCCAGGCGGATCTGCAGAAGCGGCTGCCGGGGCTGTCGATCAACATGGGCGGCGCGACCTCGATCGACATCACGCGCGAGGGCGTCGACAAGGCGTACGGCCTGAAGAAGCTGCGCGACGAGAGCGGCATCGCACTCGATAAGATGATGTTCATCGGCGACGCGATCTTCCCCGGGGGCAACGACTATCCGGCGAAGCAACTTGGGCTGGACACGGTACGCGTCCGCGATCCCGAGGAGACGCTGTCGGTGATCGCGGCGATCGTCGCCTGCCAGAAGTGAGCGCCTGACGCAGAAGGGGCGCCCGGATCGCTCCGAACGCCCCCTGCTGTCCCCGCCCGGCGGGCGGTAACGGCGCGGCCTTACCACGCTGCGGTGCGAGGGGATACCCCTCAGCCGTTCGCGGCCAAGTAATCCGCAAGGCCATCTCCCGGTCAGGAGAAGGCTATCGTATAACCAAATGAGCCAGCCGGGCAGAGTTTCGCCGCTGCCCTCGGGTCATCGTCACCCCGGACTCGATCCGGGGTGACGAAGGAGTAGGGACCGCCCGCAGCTCAAGGGCGATAAGCGTCCCTGAGCGCGAGGTGAGTCCAGATCAGGCGCTGTAGTACATGTCGTACTCGACCGGACTCGGCGTCATTTCCCAGCGGGCGACCTCTGCCCACTTGACCTCGACATAGGCTTCGATCTGGTCCTTCGTGAACACGTCGCCCTTCAGCAGGAAATCGTGGTCGGCGGTCAGGCTCTCGAGCGCCTCGCGCAGGGATGCGCAGACGGTCGGGACCTGGGCCAGCTCGGCGGGCGGCAGGTCGTAGAGGTTCTTGTCCATCGCCTCGCCAGGGTGGATCTTGTTCTGGATGCCGTCCATGCCGGCCATCATCAGCGCCGCATAGGCGAGGTACGGATTGGCCATCGCATCGGGGAAGCGGACCTCGACGCGCTTGGACTTGGGCCCGGTGCCGTAGGGAATACGGCACGATGCCGAGCGGTTGCGCGCCGAATAGGCGAGCAGCACCGGTGCCTCGTAACCCGGGACCAGCCGCTTGTAGCTGTTGGTGGTCGGGTTGGTGAAGGCGTTGACCGCCTTGGCGTGCTTGATGATGCCGCCGATGAAGAACAGGCACATCTCGCTCAGGCCCGCATAGCCGTTGCCGGCGAACAGCGGTTCCTTGTTGTTCCAGATCGAGAAGTGGGTGTGCATGCCCGAGCCGTTATCTTCCTTGATCGGCTTGGGCATGAAGGTCGCCGACTTGCCATAGGCGTGCGCGACCTGATGGACGACGTACTTGTAGATCTGCATGCGATCCGCGGTGGTCGTCAGCGTGCCGAAGGTCAGGCCGAGCTCGTGCTGCGCGGCGGCGACTTCGTGGTGATGCTTGTCGCAGGGCAGACCCATCTCGAGCATGGTCGAGACCATCTCGCCGCGAATGTCGACGGCGCTGTCGACCGGTGCGACCGGGAAATAGCCGCCCTTGGCGCGGGGCCGGTGGCCGAGATTGCCGCCTTCGTAGGCGCGGCCGGTGTTGGTCGGCAGCTCGATATCGTCGATCTTGAAGTAGGACTCGGCGTAGTTGGTGTCGAACTGCACGTTGTCGAACATGAAGAACTCGGCTTCCGGGCCGACATAGACGGTGTCACCGACACCGGTGGTCTTCAGATACGCCTCGGCGCGCTTAGCGGTCGAGCGCGGATCGCGCGCGTAGAGCTCGCCGGTCGACGGCTCGACCACGTCGCAGAACACGATCAGCATCGGCGTCGCCGAGAACGGATCGGTGTAGACCGCGTCGAGATCGGGCATCAGCGTCATGTCGGATTCGTTGATCGCCTTCCAGCCCTCGATCGAGGAGCCGTCGAACATCAGGCCGTCGGTGAACTCGTCCTCGCCCATGATCGACGCGACCATGGTGAGATGCTGCCATTTGCCCTTGGGATCGGTGAAGCGCAGGTCGATCCACTCGATCTCCTCTTCCTTGATGCGCTTCAGGATGTCGGCGGCAGTATTGGCCATGGGTCTTTTCCTTTGTGTTCCCCTCCCGCCCGCGGGAGGGGCTAGGGGAGGGCGTGTTACGGGGAGGACGGCCCCTCCCCCGACCCCTCCCGCAAGCAGGAGGGGAGATTGCTTGGGTTAGATCGCGGCGTCGTCGCGTTCGCCGGTGCGGATCCGCAGCGCGGTCTCGACCGGGATCACGAAGATCTTGCCGTCGCCGATCCGCCCGGTTTGCGCAGCGGCGGCGATCGCCTCCACGACGCGGTCGGCGAGCGAGTCCTCGACGACGACCTCGAGCTTCACCTTGGGCAGGAAGTCGACGACATACTCTGCCCCGCGATAGAGCTCGGTATGGCCCTTCTGCCGGCCGAAGCCCTTGGCCTCGGTGACGGTGATGCCGGACACGCCGA
>NZ_CAXTEM010000091.1:0-7009 GCF_964243315.1 uncultured Sphingomonas sp.
AGATGCCGTCGGGCTTGTTCTGGTCCGATGCCAGCTTGGCGATGAACTTGTTGTAGCTGACGCCGGCGGACGCGGTGAGGTCGGTCTCGGCACGAATGCGAGCGCGGATCTGCTCGGCGATCGCGCGCGCCGAACCCAGGGCGCGGCGATCCTCGGTCACGTCGAGATAGGCCTCGTCGAGCGACAGCGGCTCGATCAGCGCGGTGTAATCCGCGAAGATGGCGTGGATTTGCCGCGAAATCTCGCGATAGACGTCAAAGCGCGGCGGCACGAAGACGAGATCGGGGCAGCGCCGCAGCGCGGTGACCGACGGCATCGCCGATCGCACCCCGAATGCGCGTGCCTCGTAGCTCGCCGCCGCGACCACGCCACGCGCCTTCGACCCGCCGACCGCGAGCGGGCGCCCCCGGAGTGCGGGATCATCGCGCTGCTCGACCGACGCGTAGAACGCATCCATGTCGATATGGATGATCTTGCGCTGCGGCGGGGCGAGCGGATCGGGCAGGGGGGCGGCGTCGGCCAACATGATCGCGTGCGACCCGACCGTGCGGCGCCCGACAAGTCAATCCACCGCGGCCTCGATCGTCACGGGTTGCGGGGCGGGGAGTGCGGGCATCTTGTGGACGACATCGCCCGCGATCCCGACCCGGTTCCGACCGGCTCGCTTGGCGTCGTAAAGCGCGGCATCGGCATGCTCGATCAGGTCGGCCGGATCGATCCACGTCGACGGCGTCGCCACCGAACAACCGACGCTGATCGTCACCGCGAGCCTTTCGCCGCTCGCGAGCTCGATCTCCAGCCCTTCGATGGTGCGGCGGAGGCGCTCCGCCAAGGCGGTCGCGCGGGTGATCGCGAGCCCGGGGACGACGACCGCGAACTCTTCGCCGCCATAGCGCGCGACCGTGGCGGTCGGGATGGCGACCGCGTCGGCCAGCGCCTGCGCGACCCGGCGCAGGCATTCGTCGCCCGTTTGATGGCCGTGATCGTCGTTGAACCGTTTGAAGTGATCGATGTCGATGATCAGGAACGCGATCGATCGGTTGCGTGCGGTGCTCTGCCACAGCAGCTCGAGCGTTTCGTCGAGATGCCGGCGATTGCCGATTCCGGTCAGCCCGTCGATCGCGACCAGCGACTGTAGTTTCTGGTTCGACGCGGCGAGCAACCGGGCCCGCAGGCTTTCGCGCAGCGCGAACAGATAGGCCGAGCGCAGACCCGATTCGACGCGGTAGCTGCCCGCCAGGGAATAATTGGCGGTCGCGACCAGCATCGCCAGCGAGAACACCCGGTCGCCCGTGTCGAGCATCGGGTGGAGCATGATCGCGGTCGACACCCCCGCTACGCACAGCACCGAAAACGCCAGCGAGGTCGCGAAACTGAGGGCCAGTGCGACGTTGCCCGATATCAGGAACAGCCCGAACAGGCAGGCGAACAGGTTCACGTGCGGCGACCGCGACACCATGAACAACGCGATCGTTCCCGCGCACATGAGGCTGATGCAGAAGAAGCTCGGCAGTTCCGGATCGACGCCGTCACGGCCGGTCAGGACCATGGACGCGATCGTGATCGGCGTGACCACGCAGAGCTGCAACGGGATTGCGAGCCACATCACGTCGGGCACGATCGCCGCGTCGATGAAGAGGAATATGTTGTAGATTATCAGGCCGGTCACGGACAGTCGGGCATAGAGCTTGGCGCGCGGCTTGGCGGTCGAGGACTTGTACCGATGCTCGATCAGGCTGCTGAACTTTGCCCCATAGTCGGTCGAGGCGAGCGCCGCGTCGACTTCGCCGAGCAACGCCTCGTCGCCTTCGGCTGCGGCGTCGTACAACGGCTCCAGCGTGCCGAGCGAGAACAGCGAATCGAAAAAGGCACGGACCCAGCCGATCAGGCGGTGGATGCCGTGTCGGGGAAACGCAAAGGCTGGCATTCGTGCGACGCGCAATACTGGTTCCCGCGGGACCGATGTCCTCGGTCCATCATAGCGGGTGTTCAGCGGCGACTTGGCTGATCACTGTACTTTTTCGCGCCCGCACAGCGTTCAGTCGCGGGCGTTCGCCGAAGGGGGCGAGTCAAGCACCTAAGACGACGGGCAATGGTCGGGGCGATAGGATTCGAACCTACGACCCCTGGACCCCGAGACCAGTGCGCTACCAGACTGCGCCACGCCCCGACACATTGCCGGTGCTGCGCCTAGCCGCGACACCATCAGTGATCAAGGGCAAAAGCCAAACAACGCCAGACTGGAGCAAAGCATCATCCTGGCGATCGGGCGGCGAGCATCTCGTCGACCGCGGTGAACTTCTCGCGCGGGGATCCGGTACGGGCGTGCGCGATCTCCGCCTCGTCGATCCGCTGCCAGTCCCGGAAGGTGACCACGTCGACGCCGCGTGCGGCGAACAGCGCATCGAGCGCGGCACGGCCAGGCTTGGCGGCGTCCTCCGGAACGTCCGCGGCAATGTGCTCGGCGATCATGAACCCGTCGGGGCGGTTCGTGCCGATCGTCCCGGTCGGCCCGCGCCGTGCCCAGCCGACGGCGTAGAGCCCGGGCGCGATCCGGCCATTCTCGTTGGCGAACCGGCCGAGCCGGTCGTCATAGGGCACACCGTCCAGCGGTGGCGTGCGATAGCCGATGCAGCTGACGACCAGGCCGGCGGGGATCGCATAGGTCTCCCCGGTGCCGATCGCGCGGCCGTCTTCGATCTGGGTACGCTCGACGATCACGCGTTCGACGCGGCCGTCCCCTTCGATCGCGACCGGTATCGCGAAGAAATCGAAGACGACCCGGATCGGCTTGTCGTGGGTGCGCGTCGCAAAATCGCGGAGATGCGCGACAGACTTGCGCAGGCCCGGCTCCAGCGCGGCATCGGCTTCGGGCGGGGGCAGGTCGGCGGGATTGACCAAGGGCACCGCGCGCACGAGATGGCCGAGTTCGCCGAGTTCCTTGGGCGTCATCGCAATCTCGTGCGGGCCGCGCCGGGCGAGGATCGTGACCGTGTCGATCGTGTGGTCGCCGAGATGCGCGAGCGCGTGGCCGACGATGTCCGATCCGCCGAACTCGTCCTGCGTCTTGGCGAGGATCCGCGCGACGTCCAGCGCGACGTTGCCCGCGCCGACCACCACCGCGCCGGGACCGTGCAGCGGCGGCGCGAGGCCCGCGAAGTCGGGATGGCCGTTATACCAGCCGACAAAGGCCGCCGACCCGATCACCCCCGGCAGATCGTCGCCCGCGATGCCGAGCGCACGGTCGTGCGGCGCGCCGGTGGCGAGCACCACCGCGTCGTAGAGTTCGAGCAGCTCAGGGATGGTCACATCCTTGCCGACGGTGACGTTGCCGACGAAGCGGACATTGTCGCTGAGCGCGGTTGCCTCGTACCGGCGGCTGACTCCCTTGATCGACTGGTGGTCGGGCGCAACGCCGGTGCGGATCAGGCCATAAGGCACCGGCAGGCGATCAATGATGTCGACCCGCACCGCATCTCCGAACTGCTTCTGGCAGCCCTCCGCGGTATAATAGCCCGCGGGTCCCGAGCCGATCACGGCGACGTGGCGCATCCATGCTCTCCTGCTTTGATGCGACGATAGGCTGGTGGGGGGTGGGGTGGAAGAGTGTGGCGGCAGGATGAGGACGCGATCTTCCGCCCTCCTTGTATCCTCGCGAAGGCGGGGATCCAAGGTCAAGCAATGTAACGCTTGCGGTTCTGCTTGGTCCTGGGCTCCCGCCTTCGCGGGAGCACAAGGATCGGTCCACATCTTCGAACCCGAGCCGAAGGGCACCCGCAAGATCCCCGCTTTACCGCGACGACAGCCCTGCTAGTCACCCCCGGTGACCTGGTTGGAAGCGATCGCCTTCGCGCTCGGCGTGATCAACGTGACGCTCGTCGTGCGGCGCAGCGTCTGGAACTATCCGTTCGCGCTGGCGATGGTCACGCTCTACGCTGCGGTCTTCTGGCAGGCGCGGTTGTATAGCGACACGCTGCTCCAGGGGTTCTTCTTCGTCGTCAATATTTATGGCTGGATCGGCTGGGCGGCGAACCGCGCGGATGCCGGCGCGATCGTCGTCGAGCCGATGTCGGCGCAGTCGCGCGGGCGGTGGGCGGCGGGCAGCGTCGTCGCGGCGCTCTGCTGGGGCGCGCTGATGCATCGGTTCACCGACGCCGCGCTGCCGTGGTGGGATGCGGCGATCGCGGTCGCGAGCATCGCCGCGCAGGTCCTGATGGCGCAGCGCAAATGGGAGAATTGGGCGATCTGGATCGCAGTCGATATCGGATCGATTGGGCTGTACCTACAGAAGGGATTGTGGCTGACCGCGCTGCTCTATGCGGTGTTCCTGGTCCTTGCGATCTGGGGCCTGGTCGATTGGCGCCGGGTGATGCAACGGCAGGACACGGACAACGGGATCGCGGCGATCCCGGCGGTGGCGGCATGACGCTGCGGTCGATCTGCCTTCACGGCCCCGAGAGCACCGGCAAGTCGACGATCGCGCCGCGGCTCGCGCGGCATTTCGACAGCAGCTGCTTTGCCGAATTCGGCCGCACCTATTGCGAGGCGTTCGGCACCGATCTGTCGATGGCCGATCTGCTCGCGATCGCGCGGTCGCATGATGCCAAGGTCAAGGCGGCGCTGGCGGAACGCGAGTATCCGGTAATCCTCGATACCGATCCGCTGATGACCGCGGTCTGGGCGGACATGCTGTTCGGCCGCCGCGATCCGTGGTTCGCGAACTGGACCGGGACCGCAGACCTCTATCTGCTGTTCGACATCGACCTGCCCTGGGAGGACGACGGCACCCGCATGTTCGGACGGACCGAGGACCGGCAACGCTTCTTCGACCTTTCCAGGCGCGAACTCGAACGCCGGGGCGTGCCCTGGCGGCTGATCAGCGGCGAGGGCGACGCCCGGTGGATGGCGGTGCTCGCGGCGATCGCGTCGGTCTGACGGCACAGCGGAATCAGCCTCGTGCGGCCTTGCGCGCGGCGGTCGGCGTGCAATCGAACCGCTGCTTGAACGCGCGCGAGAAATGCGCGTCGCTGGCGAAGCCGAACGAGCGGGCGATCGCGCCGATCGTGCGATCGTCGAGCGGATCGGCGAGCGCGAGGCGGGCTGCGGCGAGGCGTTTCTCCCAAATTAGCCGCGCCACGCCGCCGCCGGTCGGGAATGCCGCATAGAGTTCACTGCGCGACAGGCCGAGCTTGCGCGCGACCCAGTCCGGCGTCAGATCTTCGGCATTGAGCCGCATCGCGATCAGCCGCTCGACCCGGTCGCGCAGCCGCCGTCGCGGACCGCGCCGCTCGCCCGTCGAGGGGGCGGCGTCGGCGCGAAAGCCGAGCCCGATCAGCTCGATCAGCATCTCCGCCAGCGCCGGCGCCTGCTCCGCCTTAATGGCCGCGGCATGCGTCACCACGCCCCCCAGAAACCCCGCCAGCACGCCGCCCGCGGTCGGGTCGAGCGTCCGGCCGTGGAGCGTCCGGGGATCGGGCGCCAGCCGCTCGGCCATCGAGCGCGGGATCGTGACGATGACGAACGCCTGGTCGCCGTCGGTGCTGACCGCGAACGGCTGGGCGAGATCGAGCAAAACCATGCTGCCCGCCTCGCCGCCGATCGTGCGGCCGGCGATGCGCGCCTGCCACCGGCCGGCACGCGTCAGTTGCAACAGGATCCCGTCGGCCCGATCGCGCGCATGCAGCGCCGTCGTACGCCGCGACTCTCGCGCCGATATCGTGCCGAAGGTGACGTGCAGCGCGTCGAGGAAGATGCCGTGCAGCGTCGCCTGCGGATCGGCGGTCAGCGTCCGCGTGTCGAACAATCCGTTGGTCGCGAGCGCGTATCGGCGCGCGCGTTCCTCCGTCGACAGACCGTCGAATGCGACCGTGGCGATGACGATCCCGTCAGCCGACCTAGCGACGACGGGCGCCGACGAGTTGCCATGCCGCAGCGGAGCGACGTGGTCTGGAGCGGAGGCAGTCATCGGACTATCATAGGCGGTCGGACGGCGATCCGGTTGCCCGTCGTCGGAGCGTGTCGAAGGCGAACGCAGCACAGCCTTTGGCAACGCGGGGCGGCGCTGCTAGGGCGCCCGGATGACGCCGCTCGACCGCATCCGCAATTTCTCCATCATCGCGCATATCGACCATGGGAAGTCGACCCTGGCCGACCGGCTGATCCAGCAGACCGGCGGGCTAACTGAGCGCGAGATGTCCGAACAGGTCCTCGATAATATGGACATCGAGAAGGAACGCGGGATCACCATCAAGGCGCAGACCGTGCGCCTCGCCTACAAGGCGCAGGACGGGCTCGATTACGTGCTCAACCTGATGGACACGCCGGGCCATGTCGACTTCGCCTACGAGGTGTCGCGCAGCCTCGCGGCGTGCGAGGGCGCGTTGCTGGTGGTCGACGCGGCGCAGGGGGTGGAAGCGCAAACCCTCGCCAACGTCTACCAGTCGATCGAGCACGACCATGAAATCGTGCCGGTGATCAACAAGATCGATCTCCCCGCCGCCGAGCCCGAAAAGGTGCGGAAGGAGATCGAGGACGTGATCGGCCTCGACGCGTCGGGCGCGGTGATGGCAAGCGCCAAGGCCGGGATCGGCATCGCCGAGATCCTCGAAGCGATCGTCACCAAGATTCCCGCACCCAAGGGCGACATCGATGCGCCGTTGAAGGCGATGCTGGTCGACAGCTGGTACGACCCGTATCTCGGCGTCGTCATCCTCGTCCGCGTCATCGACGGGGTCATGAAGAAGGGCCAGCAGATCAAGTTCATGAACGCGGGGACCATTCATCTGGTCGACCGCGTTGGCTGTTTCCGCCCGAAGATCGAGCAATTGCCGGACCTCGGCCCCGGCGAGATCGGCTTCATCACCGCGCAGATCAAGGACGTCGCGCAGGCCCGCGTCGGCGACACGCTGACCGACGCCAAGCGGCCCGCGGCGCAGGCGCTGGAGGGCTTCAAGGAAGTCCAGCCGGTGGTGTTCTGCGGGCTGTTCCCGGTCGACGCCAACGACTTCGA
>NZ_CAXTEM010000092.1:0-6923 GCF_964243315.1 uncultured Sphingomonas sp.
CAGCCCCTTGACGCCGGCATTGAGCTGCCCGGCCACCTTGCGGCTGCGATCGACCACCTTGGCGAGATCGAACGAGATGTTGCCCGCGCTCAGGCCATAGGCCTCGGCGTTCTGCATATAATGGTAGATTTCGGACGTGCGCAGCAGCGCCTTGGTCGGGATGCAGCCCCAATTGAGGCAGATGCCGCCGAGCCGCTCGCGCTCGACGATCGCGGTCTTCAGCCCGAGCTGCGACGCCCGGATCGCGGCGACATAGCCGCCTGGGCCGGAACCGAGGATGATCAGGTCGAATTGGTCAGCCACGTAGATTTCCTCGTTTGTTCGACGCGCCGAGACGCGAATCTTCATTCATCGGCCGCTGCCATCGCGCGCACCTTGCGCGGCTGACGGTCCTCGCCGATCGCGACGAAGACGAAGCGCGCCTGCGTCACCTTGTACGCTTCGTCGGAATGCCGGCTGCGGCGCCACGCCTCGACATCGATCGTCATCGACGTCGTGCCGGTCGCGACCAGCGCCGCATAGACCGAGACCTCGTCGCCGACGACCACCGGCCGGTGGAACTTCATCCCCTCGACGGTGATCGTCACCGCCCTGCCCTGCGCATGCCGCGACGCCACCGATCCGGCGGCAAGATCCATATGGCCCATCAGCCAGCCGCCGAAGATGTCGCCATACGGGTTCGCATCGGCGGGCATCGCGGTGACGCGGATGATCGGCGACGTGGCGGGCAGAGCGGTCAAAACTGCCCCCGATCATGGCTGCGCGCGCGGCGCAGCCGGCCGACGCCGAACACCAGCGTCGTTGCCATCGCCGCCGCGCCGCACCACCAGAAAACGGTGCGGCCGAGCGGATAGGCCCAGGACGCCGCCCACACCATCAGCCCCGCGACCGCGAGCCCCGCGGCCAGGTACAGTGCCTCGCCCAGCATCCGCACGTCGCGCCTACGCCAACATGCCGAGCGGCCGCTCGACCAGCTCCTTGAACGTCTTCATCAGCTCGGCACCGTCGGCACCGTCGATCGCGCGATGATCGAAGCTGCCGGTCGCCGACATCACCGTCGCCACGCCGAGCGCGTCGTCGATAACGTAGGGCCGCTTCTCGCCCGCGCCGATCGCCATGATCATGCCCTGCGGCGGATTGATCACAGCCTCGAACTGCTTGATCCCGAACATGCCCATGTTGCTGATCGACGCGGTGCCGCCCTGGAATTCCTCGGGCTTCAGCTTGTTGTCGCGCGCCCGTGCGGCGAGGTCCTTCATCTCGGTCGAGATCGCCGACAGCGACTTGGTGTCGGCACCGACCACGATCGGGGTGATAAGGCCCGCGGGCGTCGACACCGCCACCGAAATGTCGGCGCGGCTGAAGCTGATCAGTTCGTTCGGCGTGAACATCACGTTGCACTTCGGCACCGCGATCAGCGCCACGCCGAGCGCCTTCACCAGCATGTCGTTCACCGACAGCTTGACCTTGCGCGACTCCAGGCTCGCATTCAGCTCCGCGCGCAGCTTGAGCAGCGCGTCGAGCCGGATGTCGACGGTAAGATAGATGTGCGGCACCGTCTGCTTCGATTCGGTGAGCCGCCGCGCGATCGTCTTGCGCATATTGCTGAGCTTGGCCGCCTCGTGCGGGATGTCCGGGATCGCTGCAGGCTTGGCGGGAGCCGCGGGAGTGTCCGCAGCGGCAGGCGCGGCTGCCGACGCAACTGCCAGCGTCGCGGCACCCCCGGCCTTCGCGCCTTCGACATCGGCCTTTACGATCCTGCCGTTCGGCCCGGAGCCCTTCAGGCTGGCGAGATCGACGCCCTTGTCCGCGGCGATCCGGCGCGCCAGCGGGCTGGCCTTCACGCGATCGCCGCTCGCGGGCGCGGGCGTGGCATCCTTCGTCGACTCACCACCTTGCGGCGCTTTGGCGACTTCGGGTGGGCGGCCATGATCTTCCGCCTGCGCCATCGTCCGTTCGACCGGCGCGGCCTCGCTGCCGGTCTTGTTGGGATCGGTCGGGTCGAAATCGGGCTTGGGCAGCGGTTCGGCCAATGCCGGCGCTTCCTGCTTGGCCGTCGAGTCGATGTCGCCGACGCTCTCGCCGTCCTCGACAAGGATCGCGATCACCGCGCCGACCTTCACATTGTCGGTGCCCTCCGCGATCAGGATCTTGCCGATCACGCCCTCGTCGACCGCCTCGAACTCCATCGTCGCCTTGTCGGTCTCGATCTCGGCCATGATGTCGCCGGACTTGACGCTATCGCCTTCCTTCACGAGCCACTTGGCCAGCGTGCCTTCCTCCATCGTCGGGGAAAGCGCGGGCATCTTGATCTCGATCGACATGCAAATCCTCTTGCCTGGGGAGCGAGACGCTCTTCGCGCCATGACCTTGCAGGGTCAACCCCGCGACGTCCTCTCGCCCTTGCGGAATGCTAAGTCTCGGGCCACTCAGAGGCGATAAGTCGAACGGGAGCGGACGATCATGCGCATCTACCTGGTCGTCGTGGACGAAACGCCGGAGGCGGAGATCGCGATGCGTTTTGCGGCGCGGCGCGCGGTGAAGACAGGCGGTGGCGTCGAGATCCTCACCGTCATCCCGCCGCAGGAGTTCATCGCCTTCGGCGGCGTCCAGGCGACGATCGAGGAGGAAGCGCGCATCCACGCGGAGGGGATCGTCTCGGCAGCGGCGGGAACGTTGATCCAGGAATCGGGGCTGCGGCCGTCGATCACTGTCCGCCAGGGCGACGCACCCAAGATCATCCGCGAGATCATCGCCGCGAACCACGACATCGCCGCGCTGGTGCTTGGCGCGGCGGCCACCGGCGCCCCCGGGGACCTCGTCAGCCACTTCGCGGGCACCGACGCCGGCGCGCTCGGGGTGCCGGTGATGATCATCCCCGGCTCGCTCGACCGCGCCGGCATCGACCGGCTGAGTTGAGGGAACGGCCTTCTCACTCCGTCATCCCCGCGAAGGCGGGGATCCATACGGGCGAACTTCTGGGCTTACTCACCAGCGGCATGGGTCCTGGATCCCCGCCTCCGCGGGGATGACGAATGGAAGGGGATCGATCCCTAGCTTGCCCGCGAAAGCCCGCTCGTCGCCGCGCGAATCAGGTCGATCAACTGGCGGTTGATCGCCGGCCCATGCAGGCTCTGGTGCACCGACTCGTGCCCCTCGCGGCGCAGGCGCTGGCGGATCTCGTTGACCGAGTGCATCTGCCCCGATTGCGCGAGTTCGATCGCGCGATCCACCGTCGATATCGTCTGGTCCATGCGCCGCCTTGGCGCATCGGCGACCCCGGCGATAGCCCCGCGTCGGGCTCCTGGCGCTTAAAGGCCAGCCAGGCGTACGATCGTCAGCAACAGCCAGTAGAGCGTCCCCGCCAACAGCATCGCCGCGGGCAAGGTCAGCACCCAGGCGAGCCCCATCGACAGGATCGTGCGCCGCTGCAGCCCCGCCCCATTGGCGACCGACGCTCCGGCCACCCCCGACGACAGGATGTGGGTGGTTGACACCGGCAGGCCGAAGCGCTCCGCCAGCAGGATCGTCATCGCCGCCATCACCTCGGCCGATGCGCCCATGCCGTAGGTCAGGTGGGTCTTGCCGATCCGCTCGCCGACCGTGACCACGATGCGCTTCCAGCCGATCATCGTGCCCAGCCCCAATGCCAACGCGACCGTCACCTTCACCCAGAGCGGGATGAAGCGCGTGCCCTGTTCGAGCTGCCCGTTATAGCTTTTCAGCGTGTCGAGTTCGGGGGCGGAGAAACGCGCCTGTGCGGCCTTGTCGGCGAGCACCAGCTTGGTGGTGTCGAGCACCAGGTACATGTCGTTGCGCAGGTTCGGCGTCGCCGCCGCGGGCACCTTGCCAAGCGAGCCATAGCCGCCGATCCGCGCCGAGAGGTCGGCCGACAACGTCGACATGCCGCCGAAGACGCGGGGATCGTCGATCGCCTTGGTCTGCAGCGCGCGGGTCACCGTCGCCCGCGCCTCCTCGATCGATCCGGCACGCCCGCCATGCGCGGCATAGGCCGCCGATGCCGCGCTCGCGGTCTGGACGAAGGCGGGCGTCGCGCTTTCGGGCACGGTGCGGTTGAGCGCATAGGCGGTCGGCGCGCAGCCGATCAGGATGAGCATGATCAGGCCCATCCCCTTCTGCCCGTCATTGCCGCCATGCGCGAAGCTCACCGCGGTGCAGGTTCCGATCAGCAGCGCCCGAATGCCCCGCGGCGGCGGGGCATTGCCGACCGGCTCGCGGTACAGCGCCGGATCGCGCAGGACCCGCTTCATCGCGAACAACAGCAGCAGCGCGCCGACGAAGCCAATGACCGGCGCGATCATCAACCCCGACAACACCTTCTGAGCCTGCCCCCACGCCACCCCCGACGTGCCGCCGGGCACCTGCGACAGCAGCTGGTTGGCGAGCCCGACGCCGAGGATCGAGCCGATCAGCGCGTGGCTCGACGAGTTCGGCAGCCCGACATACCACGTCGCGAGGTTCCAGATCACCGCCGCGAGCAGCAGCGCGAAGATCATCGCGAAGCCGCCTGCCGACCCGACATGCAGGATCAGATCGACCGGCAGCAGCGTGATAATCGAATAGGCGACCGCGCCGCTGGAGAACATGACCCCTAGGAAATTCCAAACGCCCGACCAAACTACCGCCAGGGGCGCGGGCATCGAATGCGTGTAGATCACCGTCGCGACCGCGTTGGCGGTATCGTGGAAGCCGTTGACGAATTCGAACGCCAGCGCGATCAGCAGTGCCAGCCCGAGAAAGGCGAACACCCCCATCGCCATCCGCTCACCGACCTGCTGCGTATCGGCGAGGATGCTGACGCCGGCATAGACGAGCCCGCCGAGCAGCACCGCGGCGAAGATCCACCGCCCAGCCGGATGAAGCGCGGCGTCGAGCCGCGGACCACGGACGTGCGAGACCGACTCGCCGCCGGCAAGAGCTGTTGATGCCATGATGCTCCACCGATTGATCCAGTTCGGTGACAGTTTGATGACAAAGCGAGGACGTGGAGGAGATCACCAAACCCCGTTCGTCCTGAGTAGGGATCGAGTAGCCCGCAGGGCGTATCGAGAGCCCGTATCGAAGGACAGGTGGTCGCGCGGAACCTGTGCTTCGATACGAGCCCTCGATACGGCTCTGCGAGCCTACTCGGTCTCTACTCAGCACGAACGGGAGAAGTGACGCGATCACGCTCGAGCGCTTGGTGGATCAGTGACACCCCCCCCCTTACTCCACCGGCGGGAACCGCTCGAACCGCGGCAGCGCGGCGAGGTCGGCCTCCCACGCCAATGCATCGGCAGTCTGGATATGGGCACCGGGCGGAAACCGATCGGGATCGTCGAGAGTCGCGGACTGGATGTCGATCAAGCCGGGAAGGACCTGCTCGTTGACATAGAACATGCCCGTTCCGCAGGTGCCGCAGAACTGGCGCATCGCCGCTCCGGACGAGTTGTAGATTGTCGGCGTCCCGGTGATCGTCACCTGCTCATGCTTATAGGCGATCCATCCGATCATCGGTGCGCCCGCGCTACGCCGGCAATCCGCGCAATGGCAGATCGCGTGATGCAGCGGCTCGCCTTCCGCCGCATAGCCGATCGCGCCGCACCGGCATCGTCCCGTCGTGGTCATCACACTCTCCCGCTGTCGAGCAGCCCCGCACTTCACGCTTTGTTCCCACGAAGATGATGCGCATGCAAGGCCATCGCGCTTGCTCCCGGCGCCCGCGTTCCCTACCTGTTCGACGGTGACGCAGCTCGCCCCCCTCTCCGACGATCCTCCTTATCTGCGCGGCCTCAACGCGCCCCAGCGCGAGGCGGTACTGACGACCGAGGGTCCCGTACTGATGCTGGCGGGCGCGGGCACCGGCAAGACCGCGGCGTTGACCGCGCGGCTCGCGCACCTGCTGTGGACCCGCAAGGCATATCCGTCCGAGATCCTGTCGGTCACCTTCACCAACAAGGCGGCGCGCGAAATGCGCGAACGCGTCGGCCGGCTGGTTGGCGATGCTGTGGAGGGCATGCCGTGGCTCGGCACCTTCCACGCGATCGGCGCCAAGATGCTCCGCCGCCATGCCGAGCTGGTGGGGCTGCAATCCAACTTCACGATCCTCGACACCGACGATCAGCTTCGCGTGCTGAAGCAGCTGATCGTCGCCGCCGACCTCGACGAGAAGCGCTGGCCCGCGCGCAGCCTTGCGGGGCTGATCGACGACTGGAAGAACAAGGGCCTCATCCCCCGCGACATCGATGCTGGCGAAAGCGAGCGCTATGCCAACGGTCGCGGCGGCGAGCTGTACCAGGCGTATCAGGACCGGCTGAAGGCGCTCAACGCCTGCGACTTCGGCGACCTGCTGCTCCACATGCTGGTCATCCTGAAGACGCACCGCGACGTGCTGACGCTCTATCAGCAGCGTTTCCGCTACATCATGGTCGACGAGTATCAGGACACCAACAGCGTCCAGTATCTCTGGCTTCGTCTGCTCGCGCAGGAACGCCGCAACATCGCCTGCGTCGGCGACGACGACCAGTCGATCTACAGCTGGCGCGGCGCGCAGGTGGAGAACATCCTCAAGTTCGAGAAGGACTTCCCGGGCGCAACGGTGATCCGGCTCGAACAGAATTACCGATCGACCCCGCACATCCTCGGCGCCGCATCGGGCGTCATCGCGCAGAATAGCGGACGGCTCGGCAAGACGCTGTGGACCGAGCTCGACGCGGGCGAGAAGGTGAAGGTGATCGGCGTCTGGGATGGGCCCGAGGAGGCACGTCGGGTCGGCGACGAGATCGAGTCTTGCCAGCGCGCGGGCAAGAGCCTCGACGACGTCGCAATCCTGGTCCGCGCCCAGCACCAGACCCGCGAGTTCGAGGATCGCTTCATCGCGATCGGCATGCCGTACAAGATCGTCGGCGGCTTCCGCTTCTACG
>NZ_CAXTEM010000093.1:0-6546 GCF_964243315.1 uncultured Sphingomonas sp.
CTACGCGATCACCGGCACCAAGATCTTCATCTCGTCGGGCGAGCACGACCTGACGGAGAACATCATCCACCTGGTGCTCGCCAAGACGCCGGGTGCGCCCGACAGCTCGAAGGGCATCTCGCTGTTCGTGGCGCCGAAGTTCATGGTCGAAGACGACGGCAGCCTCGGCGCGCGCAACGCGGTGACCTGCGGTTCTATCGAGCACAAGATGGGCATCCACGCCAATTCGACCTGCGTGATGAACTATGACGGCGCGATCGGCTGGCTCGTCGGCGACGAGATGAAGGGCCTCGCCGCGATGTTCATCATGATGAACGCGGCGCGACTGGGTGTCGGGTTGCAGGGGCTTGCCGTCGCCGAGACCGCCTATCAAAACGCGGTGGCCTATGCCGGCGATCGCCGCCAAGGCCGCGCGCTGACCGGTCCGGCGGAGCCGACCGAGAAGGCCGACCCGCTGTTCGTCCATCCCGACGTTCGCCGCATCCTGATGGAGGGCAAGGCGCTGACCGAGGGGCTGCGCGCGCTGTGCCTCTGGGGGGCGCTGCAGGTCGATCTGGAACATATCGCCGCGAGCGAGGAAGACCGCCAGGTCGCGGCCGACCTGATCGGGCTGCTCACCCCGGTGATCAAGGGCTACGGCACCGACAAGGGCTATGAGATCGCGACCAACGCGCAGCAGGTCTATGGCGGGCACGGCTACATCGCCGAATGGGGCATGGAGCAATATGTGCGCGATGCGCGGATCGCGATGATCTACGAAGGCACCAACGGCGTCCAGGCAATGGACCTGGTCGGCCGCAAGCTCGCGCAGAATGGCGGCCGCGCGGTGCAGACGCTGTTCCGCATTGTCGGCGAGGAAGTCGCCGCTGGCAAGGCCGATCCGGCCACCACGGCGATCGCGACCGCGCTGGAACGCGCCAATGGCGAGCTACAGGCGGCGACGATGTGGTTCATGGCCAACGGCATGAAGAACCCCGACAATGTCGGCGCGGGCGCGACCAGCTACCTGCATCTGATGGGCATCGTCGCCGTCGGGCTGATGTGGCTGCGTATGGCGGTCGCGGCATCGGCGCTGAAGAACGCTGGCGACGGTGGTCAGTTCGGCGCGGGGTTCCTCGACGCCAAGCTGGTGACCGCGCGCTTCTTCGCCGAGCGGATCGTGCCCGATGCGGGCGCGCTGCGTCGCAAGATCGAAGGCGGCGCGGAGTCGCTGATGGCGCTGCCGCCGGAGATGTTCCTGGCGGCGTGATCGGACTGGGGGGCTCGTGCCCCCGTTACGTCGGCTTGGCGGTCGCTATTCAGCCATAGAAGAACGCCCGAGCAGCGCCCGGGCGTCTTCCAGCTTGCAAAGGCTTATCGGTTACGGCCGCAAGCCCGTGGTTAGCTTAGTTGCTGTCTGCGTCGTCGTCGTCATTCTCTTTGTCGACGATCAGATAGGTGACGCCGGCGATGATGGCGGCGCCGATCACGAGCGGGATGGTGCTCGCTCCAGCGAGCTTGTTCGATTTCGCCGTCACCGACCCTGCGCGAACCGACTTGGCGACGGAAAGGCTGGAGGCGGGATTGCTGCTGGCGGCGGTCGCGGCGACCGGCGTTGCAACAAGCGCGAGGCTGGCCGAGGCCATCGCAAGAGTTTTGAGGATCATAGAATTCTCCATCCTTAAGCGTGCAGGCCGACATCTCGCTTCTGCAGGCCGATCCCGACTCTATCATGGCGTCGCCGGCGAGGCAGGCGTCACTGCGCCGATCGGCTTTACAGGCGCCGGCTTGGCCAAGGGCTTGATCAAGAGCGGCTTGTTCGGCGGCAGCTTGCTTCGCGGCTCGATGACGTTGCTGACGGTCGCTTTGGCCTCGTTCGTCCGCCGCACACCGCCCAGCTCGACGGGCCCACGCGCCTCGAACGCAGGAGGCGTGGATGCGGTGGGAGCCGGCGCGCCCGTCATATACACCTGCACCTTCATGCATTGCGTCGGGTCGCTGCGCTTGATCTGTTGGCAGTTCCACAGCGCCTTCTGATAGCCGGTCGCTCGATCGCGCAAGTAGCTGAAGGTCATGGTCGCGATCTGTGCGGGTTCGAGCGGCAGCGTCGTCGGGGTGCGCGCACGGTCGCTCCAGGCGGAGTATTTGCACAACGGGCGGTCGCCGCAGGCCTGCTCGGCGAGCTGCGGGAAACTCTCCGCGATCAGGCCAGCGGGGAGGGTGGCGAGGAAGCTGTTGGCGTCGCTCGCCAGCGGGCCGCTGGTGGTGCCGGTCGCCGCTGCGGCTTCGGCGAGTGCGGCGTCCGCCTCGGCGAGGGCGGTGCCAGTGCGGTGTGCGTCGGAAATCGCGGCGAGTTGCGCGATCGCGGGCTCGCCCGCGACTTGGCGGCGGCCGAACGCCGGCGGGGTGCCCCACCAGCCTTCCCAGCGGAAGAACAGATGCGAGCCGACCGCGGCGAGCTTGACGAGACTCGACTGCCAATAGGGCACGACCCAGTCGGTATGGTAATGGGTGGCATAGCCGACCGGCTTGTAGACCGAGCCCGACAGCGCCAGTTCGGCGACCTGGCGGGCGCGGCGCCATCCGCCCTCGCTCGGCTTCCAGCGGGTCACCGCGCCGTCGCAGGTGAAGCTGAACTGGCAGCCGGTGCTGCGTTCGGATCCCTCGAATACCACGCCGCACACCGTCTTGGGGAAGGCGGGGTGGCGCAGGCGGTTGAGCACGACCTGCGCGACCGCGCGCTCGCCCTTGGTGTCGTCGCCGGCCTCGTAGAGCACCGCGGTGGCGAGGCAGTCGAGCGCGCGGGCGCGATCGTCGCCGGTGCCCGCATAGCGGAACGGGCGCGCGGCGGGATTGGGTGCGGTGGAGAAGGGGATCTGGTCGTTATAGGCGCGCGCATCCTTCAACGAGAGCTTGACGAACTCGACCGGCTCGACCGGGGGCAGCTCCGCCTGCGGGACGACGCGCTTGGGCGGCATCGGCACCCGGACGCGCTGCGGGATCGAGGGCGGGTGGGTTACGATATATGCGGGCGCCGCGATCGCCAGGATCGCGACGCCGAGGAGGATCGCGCGGACCGGTGGGGTGACGCGCGCGGGTGTGACGGCGCTCACTGTTCGGGCAGAAAATCCGGGACCGACAAATAACGCTCGCCAGTGTCGTAGTTGAAGCCGAGCACGCGGGCGTCGTCGGGCAGATCGGGCAGCTTCTGGAGGATCGCGGCGAGCGTCGCGCCCGAGCTGATCCCGACGAGCATGCCTTCCTCGGTCGCGGAACGGCGTGCCATATCCTTGGCGACCGCGGCATCGACCTCGATCACGCCGTCGAGCGCCTGTGTGTGGAGATTGCGCGGAATGAAGCCGGCGCCGATGCCCTGGATCGGGTGCGGGCCCGGTTGGCCGCCCGCGATCACCGGCGACGCGGCGGGCTCGACCGCGAAGACCTTCAACTGGGGCCAAGTCTGCTTCAACGTCTCGGCGACGCCGGTGATGTGGCCGCCGGTGCCGACGCCGGTGATCA
The DNA here is from genome assembly GCF_964243315.1 of uncultured Sphingomonas sp. Lineage (GTDB taxonomy): Bacteria > Pseudomonadota > Alphaproteobacteria > Sphingomonadales > Sphingomonadaceae > Sphingomonas. The sequence goes on from NZ_CAXTEM010000093.1 coordinate 3,499, forward strand.
GCACGTCGATCGGCGTATCGGCGAAGTCGGCGAGGATCTCCTGCGCGGTGGTGCGGACATGGACCTCGATATTCGCGGGGTTCTCAAATTGCTGCGGCATCCAGCTGCCCGGCGTCTGGTCGACCAGCTCGAGCGCGCGTTCGATCGCGCCCTTCATGCCCTTCTCGCGCGGGGTCAGGTCGAAGGTCGCGCCATAAGCGAGCATCAGGCGGCGGCGCTCGAGCGACATGCTCTCTGGCATCACCAGCACCAGCTTATAGCCCTTCACCGCGGCGACCATCGCCAGCCCGACGCCGGTGTTGCCGCTGGTCGGTTCGATGATCGTACCGCCGGGGGTCAGGCTGCCGTCCGCTTCGGCGGCTTCGATCATCGCGAGCGCGATGCGGTCCTTGATCGAACCGCCCGGGTTCGAACGCTCCGATTTAATCCAGACTTCCGAATCGGGAAATAGCTTCGACAGCCGGATATGCGGTGTGTTGCCGATCGTATCGAGGATCGTGGTGGCTTTCATGGCGCAGGCTCCGGTTTGAGTGGCGCGGGATCGATCAACGTCGCGGGCGGATCGAAGCTCCGGGCTCGGCGGATCGAAGGGAACAGGAAGGTCCATAATAGGGTGACGACGATCGCTCCGCCACCTCCGATCAGCACCGCGCCGACCGGCCCGAAGCCGGCGGCGAGGAAGCCCGATTCGGCCTCGCCGAGCTCGTTGGAGGCGGAGATCGTCAGCTGCGACACCGCGCCGACCCGGCCGCGCATCTCGTCGGGGGTGTGAAGCTGGATCAGCGACTGGCGGATATAGACCGAGAACATGTCCGCCGCGCCAGCGACCGCGAGCGCGATCAGGCTGAGCGGCATGCTCGTCGACAGGCCGAACGCGATCGTCGCCGCGCCGTAGACCAGCACCGACACCAGCATCCGCGGGCCGACATTGTGCTTCAGCGGCCGAACCGAGAAGAGCAGCGCGACCACCGCCGCGCCCACCGCGGGCGCCGCGGCGAGTTCGCTCAGGCCGGTCGGGCCGACCTTCAGGATGTCGTGCGCATAGATCGGCAGGAGGGCGCTGGTCCCTGCCAGGAACACCGCGAACAGATCGAGCGTGATCGTGCCGAGCACCAGCTTGTTCTGCCAGACATAGGCCATGCCGTCGGCGATCGCCTTCAGCGGCTGGGCTCGGCCGACCTGGTTCGCGCGGGGCACCTTGCCGATCAGGAACATCGCGACGAGCGCGGTGGCGAACAGCGCTGCAGCGAGGAAGTAGGCGGCCGACGGCGTACGCGCATAGGCATAGCCGCCGATCGCGGGGCCGATGATCGTGCCGACCTGCCACGATATCGACGACAGCGCGATCGCGGTCGGCAGCACCTCCCGCGGCACCAGATTGGGGGCGAGCGCCGAGAATGCCGGACCCGAGAAGGCACGGGCCAGCCCCAGCAGCACCGCGATCGCGAACAGCACGGGCAGGGTCATCGCGTTCTCGTACGTCACTAGCGCCAGCGTCAGCGCGCAGCCGAACTGCAGTGTGACGGTAAGCCGCGCGATCCAGCGGCGGTCGAATCGGTCCGCGACGAGACCCGTCACCGGCGTGGTCACGAACAACGGCAGGAACTGAAGCAGGCCGATCAGCCCGAGCTGTGCCGCGGCGGCACTGGGCGACATCGACTGCCGCGCGATCGTGTAGGTCTGCCAGCCGATCACGATGATCATCGCGTTCTGCGCCAGCGTCATCGCGAAGCGCGCGGCGAAATAGGCACGGAAATTGGCGATGCGGAGCGGATGCGGGGGTGCAGTCATTAAGGGTCGCCTTAATCCTCTGGACGCCACGACGACAACAAGCCTTGTTTGGCCGCACACAAACGATCCGCGCGCATCATGCCTTGCGCAATTGATGTTCGCGCCGTTGCCGGACTATAGGCAGCGCTCCTCCCCAAGGACCTTCGAGGTTTATACGTGGCAAAAGCCCCCGCTCTCTCCGCCGAACCCGCCATTCCGAACCGCGAGCGGCCGTCGGAACCGACGCCCTATCAGGCGACCCGCGACGAACTGATCGCGTTCTACAAGGAAATGCTGCTGATCCGCCGCTTCGAGGAGAAGGCCGGGCAGCTCTACGGCCTCGGCCTGATCGGCGGCTTCTGCCACCTCTATATCGGCCAGGAAGCGGTCGCGGTCGGGCTGCAGTCGGCGCTGTCGGACAAGGACAGCGTGATCACCGGCTACCGCGACCACGGCCATATGCTGCTGTGCGGGATCCCGCCCAAGGACGTCATGGCCGAACTCACCGGCCGCGCCGCGGGGATCTCCAAGGGCAAGGGCGGTTCGATGCACATGTTCAGCGTCGAACATAAATTCTACGGCGGGCACGGCATCGTCGGCGCGCAGGTGTCGCTCGGCACCGGGCTAGGCTTCAGCCACAAGTACAAGAACGATGGTGGCGTCTGCCTCGCCTATTTCGGCGACGGCGCGTCGAACCAGGGCCAGGTGTACGAGAGCTTCAACATGGCCGAGCTGTGGAAGCTGCCGGTGATCTACGTGATCGAGAACAACCAGTACGCGATGGGCACGTCGGTCAACCGCTCCAGCGCCGAGGATCAGCTGTATCGCCGCGGCGAGAGCTTCCGCATTCCTGGCATCCAGGTCGACGGCATGGACGTGCTCGCCTGCCGCGGTGCGGCCGAAGAGGCGCTCGCCTGGGTCCGCGCCGGAAAGGGGCCGATCATCCTCGAGATGAAGACCTATCGCTATCGCGGCCATTCGATGTCGGACCCGGCCAAGTATCGCAGCCGCGAGGAGGTCCAGGCGGTGCGAGAGAAATCCGATCCGATCGAACACATCAAGAAGCTGCTCGCGGAACAGGGCGTGAAGGAAGACGAGTTGAAGCAGGTCGAGCAGGATATCCGCAAGCTGGTCAACGAGGCCGCGGACTTCGCGGAAAGCACCCCCGAGCCCCAGGCGGGCGAGCTCTACACCGACGTGCTGGTGGAGTCGTACTGATGGGTATCGAGATCAAGATGCCCGCGCTTTCCCCGACGATGGAGGAAGGCACGCTGGCCA
>NZ_CAXTEM010000094.1:0-6395 GCF_964243315.1 uncultured Sphingomonas sp.
GCGTATACTCACTTTCCAGGCGAGCGCCTTCGACCACTCGGCCACCGCTCCGCATTCCCTGGAAGCGGCGCGACTAGCGTGTCGGGGGGGCGGCCGCAAGCAATTGCGCGCCGCGCCGGCGTCGGGCAGTCTCGCACGCATGAACATGCTCGCGCTCTCGCTCGCCGTGGCACAGGCCGTCGCCGCCACTCCTGCCCCGCTGCCATCGGATGCTGTCGACGCCGATTGGCGCGCGATCCCCGACGACGAGGTGATGGTGATCACGCTCGGCACCGGCAAGCAGGTCGTGATCCGGCTCGCCGCAGCCTATGCGCCCGCGCATGTCGGCAATGTTCGCACGCTGGCGCGGACGCGGTGGTGGGACGGTACCAGCGTCTACCGGGTGCAGGAGAATTGGGTCGCGCAATGGGGCGACGAAAGCGAGAAGAAGCCGCTGCCCGTGGGCGTCACCGATGCCCCCGCCGCCGAGTTCGAGATCGCTGCCTTCGCGCCGGCGGTGCGGATGGCGCGCGCGGACGGCTATTCGACCGCAGCGGGCATCACTGCGGACGGCTGGCCGATCGCGAGCGACGGCAAGGCGGCGTGGCTGACGCATTGCTACGGCATGGTCGGGGTGGCGCGCGATGCGCTGCCGAGCACGGGCAGCGGGTCGGAACTGTTCACGCCGATCGGGCAGTCCGCGCGGCGGCTGGACCGGAACTACACCGTCGTGGGGCGGATCGTGGAGGGCATGCAGTATCTGTCGGCGCTGCCGCGGAGCGACGCGGCGATGGGGATGTATGCCACAGCGGGCGAGCGCGTGCCGATCGTCTCGGTGCGGCTCGCGAGCGATGTGCCGGCAGCGGAACGGCCGCGCTTCCAATATCGTGCGGCCGACAATCCCCGCTTCGCCGCCGCGGTCCGTCGTCGCGAACTGCCCGACGCGCCGACCATCCCCACCGGCGCCGCGGTGTGCGACGTCCTGCCCGCGGTTCGCCGAGCGCCGTAAATTCTAGCGGCCGACCCAGTCGGCCACTTCGGTCGCGACGCGATTGGCGGCGTCGTTGAGCGCGGTCGCGGCCGAGGGTGCGTCGATCGCGGCAACGGGCACGCGGGCCTCGAAGCGACGCTTTTCGACCGTCGCCGCGTCGCCGCGGATCAACGACGCGTCATAGGTCACCACCGCCTCGCGCGCGGTGCCGTCGATCCCGAAGCTGCGGAGTTCGCCGCCGAGCCGCGCGCCGGGGTCGCTCATCGACTGCGCCGGCGACAGCACGACGCGGCCGGACCGCGTCGTCACCGTGTCGGACAGCAACCGCGCGAACAGCCGCGCCGGCGGCTCCGCCCAGACCGCGTCCTTCACATAGGCGATCGCGGTAGGGCCGGACTGGACCGGCACGCGAGCACCGGCAAGCGACTGGGGCACCGCGGGCACCGCGATCGTGATCGACTTGGCGCTGGCGGAGCTTTGCGCCTGCCCCACCGGAATCGCCGCAGTTGCGGTCAGCGTCAGCAGCGCTTCGGGCGGCTTGGCGCCGAAGCTGATGCACGCCGCGAGCGGCAGCGCCGCCGCCAGGATGATGAGCGGAGTCTTCATCGTCACTTGCCCTTGTAGTCCGGGAGTTTCTGCTGACCGATCAGCGAGCCCGCGCCCCCCTGATCGACCTTTTCGGCGACCGACGACAGCGCCTGCGACATCACTCGCAGATCACGGACCAGCTGCCCGACTTCGGGAATGGTCTGCTTGCTGAACGCCTGGAGCCCCGGCCGCGCATCGCCGATCGCGGCGTTGAGCGATTCCGCGCTCTGCTGCGCCGATCCGATCGCCTTGTTGAGGTTGGCCATCGCCGGGCGGACATCGTCAGCGAGCACGCCGTTGGTGGTCGCGGCGAGCTGCCCGATCTGCTGCGCGGCGTCGCCCGCCTGCTGGATCGCGACCCGGGTCTGCGCCAGCGTCGCCGCGATCTCGGGACCGCGATCCGCCAGTGCGTCCGACAGGCGATTGGTGTTCTCAAGAATGCCCGCGATAGACGCCTGGTTGCGATCCGAAAGCAGCCCGGTCAGCCGCTCGGTCAGCGTCGACAGCCGCTCCAGCAGCTGCGGCGCCGAATTGAGGATCGCGCCGAGCCCGCCCTGCTTGGTCGGGATCACCGGCACGCCGTACGGGCATTGGCTCAGCGGGTTGGTCTCCGGACAGCCGATCGCCGCGGCGCCCTTGCGCGCGCCGTCGAGCGAGACCTGGCTGACCCCGGTGAAGCCGACGCCCGAGATCGTCGCGGTGGTGCCCTGCAATACCGGCGTGTCGTCGCTGACGTTGATGCGGACGCGCACGAATTGCGGGTCGTTGCGCCACAACGCGATCTCCTTCACCTGCCCGGAAGGCACGCCGGAGAAGGTGACCGCGGAGCCCTTGGCGAGGCCGTCGACCGATTGCTTGAAGAAGATGTCATACTCCTTCTCGGACGCGCCGCCCAACCGCGCGATCCACACCGTGAAGACCGCGAGCAGGGTGAGCAGGATCAGCACGACGGCGCCGACGAGGACGTGGTTCGAGCGGGTTTCCATCAGTTGGCCTCAATCCTTCGCGGCGATTCCTGCCCCGCTGCGTGATGTTCCTGGGTGGCGACCGCGGCGCGCCCGCGCGGGCCCTTGAAATATTCCTCGATCCACGGGTGATCGAGCGCCAGCAGTTCGTCGATCGTGCCGACCGCGATCACCTTCTTGTCGGCGAGTACCGCGACCCGGTCGCAGATCGCGTAGAGCGAATCGAGATCATGGGTGATCAGGAACACCGTCAGCCCGAGCGTCTTCTGGAGCGACTTGGTCAATTCGTCGAACGCCGCAGCGCCGATCGGGTCGAGCCCCGCGGTCGGTTCGTCGAGGAACAGCAGTTCGGGGTCGAGCGCCAGCGCGCGTGCAAGTCCGGCGCGCTTGCGCATGCCGCCCGACAGTTCGGCGGGGAATTTGGGCCCTGCGTCGCCGGGCAGGCCGGTCATCACCACCTTGTATGCCGCGATTTCCTCGAGCAGCGCCTGATCGAGTTCGGGATAGAATTCGCGGAGCGGCACCTGGACGTTCTCGGCGACCGTCAGCGTCGAGAAGAGCGCCCCGCCCTGGAACAACACGCCCCAGCGCTTGCGGATGTCGATCGCGTCGGTCTCTTCGCGTCCGATCGTCTCGTCGCCGAACACCCGGATCGCGCCCGCATCGGGCGTCTGCAGACCGATGATCGACCGCATCAGCACCGACTTGCCGGTGCCCGACCCGCCGACCACGCCGAGGATCTCGCCACGCCGGACGTCGAGATCGAGTCCCTCGTGGATCACCGCCTCGCCGAAGCTGTTGCGCAGCCCCTTCACCGAGATGACGAAGTCGTCGCGATCTGCCGCCATCAGTTCCACCCCAGCCAGGTGAAGAACACCGCGAAGAACGCGTCGAGCACGATCACCAGGAAGATCGCCTGGACCACGGCGGAGGTGGTGCGCAGCCCGACCTGTTCAGCGTCCGCCTCCACCTGCAGACCCTGAAAGCACCCCGCGACCGCGATAATCGCGCCGAATACAGGTGCCTTGATCAGCCCGATATAAAGGTCGGTGATCGGCACGACCTCGCGGATCCGCTGGACATAGGTCACCGGCGGAATCCCCAGCGTCACCCAGAGCAGCAGCCCGCCGCCGAGCAACGCGATCATCGACGCGTAGAAGCCGAGCAGCGGCATCATCACGATCGCCGCGATCGTGCGCGGCAGCACCAGCGCCTCCATCGGCGACACGCCGATCGTGCGCATCGCGTCGATCTCTTCGGTCAGCTTCATCGTGCCGAGCTGCGCCGCGAACGCGGAGCCGGATCGTCCGGCGACCATGATCGCGGTCATCAGCACGCCCATCTCGCGCAGCGTCAGTCGGCCGACCAGGTTGATCGTGAACACTTCTGCGCCGAACTGGCGGAGCTGCACCGCGCCCTGCTGCGCGATCACCATGCCGATCAGGAAGCTCATCAGCCCGACGATGCCGAGCGCGGAGACGCCGACGACCTCGAAGCGCTGGATGACGGCATTGTAGCGAAAGCGGTGCGGATGGCGGATCACGTTGCCGAGCGCGATCACCGTCGCGCCCATGAAGCCCAGCAAGCCGTAGAGCGTGCGCATCGCGATCGTGGTCGCATCGCCGATCTCGCCGAGCACGCGTTTCACCGCGCGGACCTTGCGCGGCCGCATCGCGACTGGCTGGTCGGCGGCGACGACCTGGCGCATCAGGTGCGCGCCATCGTCGTCGAGACCCTCGACCGGTGCATCGTGACGTACCGCAAGGCGGTGGACGAGCCAGGCGCCGACGGTGTCGATGCGTTCGACGCTGCTGAGATCGATCCGCGAGACGTCGCCGGAGACCTTGTCGAGCCGATCCGGCAGCGTACCGAGCCGCGATAGCGACAGATTGCCGGTGAAGCGGATAGTGCCGCCGTCCTGCTCGAAATCGGCCATGCCATTCATCGAAGGCTTCTTTGGTCGAAACGGCGCCCCGCGGCAAGGCGATAGCCGTGCGGGGCGAAATGAAACGCTGGGTTACCGGTCCGTTCAGGCAGTCACGTCGATCGCATGGATGATCAGCCCGACCAGCCCGCCGACGATCGTGCCGTTGATGCGGATATATTGGAGGTCGCGGCCGACCGCGTTTTCCAACCGGCGCGTGATCGTGTCGGCGTCCCAGCCGCGCACCGTCTCCGATACCAGCCGGACGATGCCGTCGCCATAATCCGCCGCGGTGCCGACAACGGCGCGGCGCACGAAGCGGTTGATCGTCCGCGCCAGGCGATCGTCATCGACCAGCGTCTGGCCGATCTGGCGGAGCACGTCGCCGAGCTTGCCCGCCATCGCCGCCTCCGGATCGCGCGCGACCTTCAGCAGGGCGGCGCGTGCCTGTTCCCACAATCCGTCGAGCCAGCGCTGCATCGCCGGGTTCTCGATCAGTTCGAGCTTCAGCGCATCCACCCGGGCATGCGTGCGCTGGTCGTATTGCAGGTCCCAGGCGAGCCGATCCAGGCCCTCCTCGGCCTTCATCCGCAGCGGATGTTCGGGGTTCGCGGCCATGTCGGCGAGCAGCTTGTCGAGCCCCGCGATCAGCTTGTCAGCGAGCGTCTCGTCGAGCCCGGTCCAGCGCAACACGGTACCCGCGCGTTCATGCACGATCGCGCGCACCAGATGATCGTTGCTCGCCAGCGCTCCCGCCGCCCAGCCGATCCCGGCGTCGAGCAGCGGCTTGTGGCGGTTCTCCGCCATCGCCGCCTTCATCAATTGGCCGAGCACCGGCGCGACCTGCGTCTCTCGCAGCCGGGCGCCGATCCCGGCCTTGACCATGCCGCCCAGGCGGGCGGGGTCGAGCCCCTCCAGCACTTGGGCGACGAGCTTCGACGCGCCCTGGCGGAATCGACCGCCCGCGCCCTCCGCCGGATCGGTCAGCCAATGTGCGATCGCGCCGGCGACATCGAGCCGCCGCATCCGCCGCGCGATCACCGTCGGCACCAGAAAATTATCGCGCAGGAATTGCGCCAGCGTGTCGCCGATCCGATCCTTATTGCGCGGCACGATCGCGGTATGCGGGATCGGCAGCCCGAGCGGGTGCCGGAACAATGCGGTCACCGCGAACCAGTCGGCGAGCCCGCCGACCATCGCGGCTTCGCTGAACGCCTGCACGAAACCCCAGGCTGGATGCGCCGCGATCATCGCGCGGCTGGCGAAGAAGATCCCCGCCATCAGCACCAGCAGCGCGGTCGCGACCAGCCGCATGCGGATCAGCCCCGGCGGCGTGATGTCCTGCGCGGAGCGGTGGAGGCGGATCGCGGTCATTGCCGGGACAATCCGCGAGCGCCGCTATAGTTCAAGCTCTTGCTAAGCGGCCCCGCGCGCACGGTGCGGCGTGCGGCGGGTTCCGTCGGATCATTCGGCAGGCTGGGTGCCCTCGTCGCCATCGCTGTAACCGAGCCGGGTCGCGACCGGCCCGAGTTGCGGCTTGCTCGGCCCCGCGATCCCGATGACCTCGCTGCCGTCGTCACCCGGACGATAGGTGAGCAGGCGCCGGCCGAGCCGCGGCCCGACCCAGCGCTCGACCCCGACCGCCAGACTGAAGGTGGCAGGCACGATCAGCAGCGTCAGCACGGTCGACAGGATCAGGCCGCCGATCACGACGATACCCATCGGCGCACGCCACGATCCGTCGCCCCCAAGCGACATCGCGGTCGGCACCATGCCCGCGACCATCGCGACCGTGGTCATCACGATCGGCTGCGCGCGCTTGTGCCCTGCATCGATGATCGCGGTGACGACGTCGACGCCCTTGCTCATCTCCTCCAGCGCGAAGTCGATCAACAGGATCGAGTTCTTGGCGACGATGCCGAGCAGCATCAGCAGCCCGATGAACACC
>NZ_CAXTEM010000095.1:0-6378 GCF_964243315.1 uncultured Sphingomonas sp.
GCGACCTCGTCATCCCCGCGCAGATGGCGACGCCGGAGAAGATCAACTTCATGGCCAAGCACGGCCGCGGGTTGGTCTGCCTGGCGCTGACCAGGCGGCGGGTCGAGGAACTCGGGCTCCAGCTGATGAGCCGCAACAACGGCACCCGGTACGAAACCGCGTTCACCACCTCGATCGAGGCGCGCGACGGCGTCACCACCGGGATCTCGGCGGCGGACCGCGCACGGACGATCGCGGTCGCGATCGATTCGTCGAAGGGCAAGGAAGAGATCGTCACCCCAGGCCACGTCTTCCCGCTGGTCGCGCGCGATGGCGGGGTGCTGGTGCGTACCGGGCATACCGAGGCGGCAGTCGACGTGTCGCGGCTCGCCGGGCTTAATCCCTCTGGCGTGATCTGCGAGATCATGAACGAGGACGGCACGATGGCGCGAATGGATGATCTCGTCGCGTTCGCGCAGCACCACAACCTCAAGATCGGCACGATCCGCGACCTGATCGCGTTCCGCCGCCGCTACGATCACCTCGTCGAGAAGCGCGCCGAGGCGAAGTTCATCAGCCGCTGGGGCGGGGATTGGACCGCGCTGACCTATTGGAACAAGGCGACCGGCACCGAACAGATCGCGCTGGTGAAGGGCAAGGTCGATCCCGCGAAGCCGACGCTGGTGCGGATGCATGCGCTGTCGACCTTCGCGGACATCTTCGGCGAGGACGGCGATCGCGGCAATCTGCTCCAGCGGTCGATGGAGATCATCGGCGCGGAGGGCGCGGGCGTGGTCGTGGTGATCAACCGACCGCGTACCGACCAGTTCACGGTCGCGTTGCAGGCCAAGGCAGGCACCTTGCCCGCCGCCGACATGGAAGAATTGCGCGACTATGGCGTCGGCGCGATGATCCTGACCGAACTCGGCGTCGAGGAAATGGTGTTGCTGACCAACACGCATCACACGCTGGTCGGGCTCGACGGCTATGGGCTTTCGATCGTCGGCGAACGCGCGATCACGGTCGACGGCTGACCCGAACACCCGAACGGAAACCGACCACATGGCCACTATCCTGATCGTCGAGGCACGATTCTACGACCACCTGAACGACCTGCTGCTCGCCGGCGCGCGCGCCGCGATCGAGCGCGCGGGGCATGATCACGAAACGATCACGGTCCCTGGTGCGCTCGAAGTGCCGGGCGCGATCGCGCTGGCGGCGGAGGGCGGCGATTACGACGCGTTCGTGGCGTTGGGCGTCGTGATCCGCGGTGAGACCTATCATTTCGAAGTGGTCGCGGGTGAAAGCGCGCGCGGGATCATGGCGTTGACGATGGACGGGCTGTGCATCGGCAACGGCATACTGACGACCGAGAACGAGGCGCAGGCACTGACCCGCGCGCGGCCGACCGAACTCGACAAGGGCGGCGGCGCGGCGGACGCGGCGCTGGCGATGTTGGCCTTGCGGGAGCGGTTCGCGGGTTAGGGTTGGGGGCTTTCCCCCAAGAAATGCCCGTCACCCCGGGCTTGACCCGGGGTCCCGCCAATTTCGACGGAGGGACGCCGTTGCTGACGCGAAGGAGCGGGACCCCGGATCAAGTCCGGGGTGACGGACTGGGTGTCCGCCAACGCTCCTATTCACTCGCCCGCTTTGCTTCTCGCTGCTGCCAGCGTGCGCGGATCGTCTCGCTGGTGTCGCGGCTGCCATCATGGCTCCAGCCGGGTGGGCGCCAGACATAGCCGAGCTTGGCGCGCCACGGCGCCGCCCGGACGTCGCGCGCGATGCCGATCCATTCGTGGCACGCCGCCCACCACAGGCTGAACGACCCTAGGTTCTTGACGAGGCCGTAGCGCGGGCGGTCGTCGTCGCGTTCGCCGACGAAGGTGCCGAACATCCGATCCCAGACGATGAACACGCCGGCATAATTGCGATCGAGGTAGCGGGCGTTGGTCGCGTGGTGGACGCGGTGGTGCGAGGGCGTGTTCATCACCGCCTCGAACCAGCGTGGCAGGCGGCCGATTGCCTCGGTGTGGATCCAGAATTGGTAGACCAGATTCAGCGCCGCGACGAAGAACACCATCGCCGGGGGAAAGCCGATCAGGAACAGCGGCAGGCGGAACAGGAAGGCGAGGCTGAAGAACCCGGTCCAGGTCTGCCGCAGCGCGGTCGACAGGTTATAATGCTGGCTCGAATGGTGGATGACGTGGCTCGCCCAGAACCAGCGGACGCGGTGCGCGGATCGGTGAAAGGCGTAGTAAGCGAGATCGTCGAGCACGAAGCACAGCAAGAACCAATACCAGGCACAGCCGATGTCGAAGACGCGGAAGCCCCACACCCAAGTCGCGAGCGCCAGCACCGCGCCCGCCGACAGCACCCCGGCGACCGTGCTGCCGAGCCCGAGCGCCAAGCTGGTGAGGGTATCGCGCGGTTCGTAGCGATCGCGATCGCGCAGCCGCGCGACCAGCATCTCGGCGAGCACCAGCACCACGAATGCGGGGATCGCATAATCGATCGGGTTCGGCAGAACCAACGGCATCCCTCCGACGCGCGCGATCGGGTGCCGCGCCGCGTCGGGACGGAGCTTACACCCGTGTCAGTTGCGGCGCCAGCCGGCGAATGTCGAGCGCGTCGACTCCGGTGAGCGATACCGACCCGAACCGCCGCTCCCCGGTCTCGACCACGATGCCAGCGGGGGTGGAGCGGAGCGCGTGCCACGTCACTTCGCGTACCGCGATCCGCGCGCCGTGACGCTTCATCACCGCGACACGACCGTCGTCGGCCACCGCCAGTGCGCCGCTACCGTCCGCGCCGACCACTGCGCCGACCGTGTCGAAGCCAGGCAGCGACTGATCCGCGGCATCCGCCGCGTCCTCGGGGCTGGCGATCCGTTCGACGCGTCCTAGTTTCAGCGCCCAGCAGATGCCGGCGAGCACCAGGATCGCGGCGAGCGATCCGCCGAGCACCGGCCAGTTCATCGGTCGCTCGACAGCGCGTCCAGCATCGGACGGATCCCGCCCAGGTCATAGCCCGCGCCTTCCGCCTGTGCGACGAGCACGTGCGGCGCGCGCCCTGCCTTGGCTGCGGCGAGCGCCCACAAATTGCACGACCGCGTGCCGGACCGGCAATAGGCGAGCACCGGGCCCTCCACCGCGCTCAGCGCGGCGGCCATGGCGTCGAGCTGCGGGTGCGAGAAGCCGGCATGCGTCACCGGGATCGACGTATAGGCGAGACCGGCGTCTTCGGCAGCGACGCGGATCGCATCGCCCGAGGGCTGGCCCGCTTCTTCGTCGTCGGGACGGTTGTTGACGATCGCGACGAACCCCGCCGCCTTGATCGCGGCGATGTCGGCGGGGGCGATCTGCGGCGCGACCGAGACATGGTCGTTGAGCGTACGAATATCGAGCATCGCGACGCTATAGCGCCATCGGCGCGGGAGCGGGAGGGTGAACCGTGGCGAAATCGGGGTGAGGACATGCGCTTTGCTCAGCGTCACGCGCTCTCGTCGGAACGACGCCTCTGCCTAACCGATCTTGTGCTCCCGCGAAGGCGAGAGCCCAGGATCAAGCAGACCCGTCGGCCGTTGATCTGCTTGACCCTGGGTTCCCGCCTGCGCGGGGACACAACCCTTTTCCTGCTCGGCTACAACTTCATGGCGAGGCGGTTGCGCGGATGAACAACCGCGCGGCGCTCCTACGCCTCCCGGATCACCGCCAGGAACGCATCGCCATAAGCGTCCAGCTTCCGCGCGCCGATGCCGGATAAGTGCATCAACTCCGCCCGACTTGCCGGCCGTCGCGCCGCCATGTCGCGCAAGACGGAATCGTGGAAAATCACGTACGGCGGCACCCCCGCGTCCTTGGCCAGATCGCGGCGGCAAGCGCGCAGCGCCTCGAACAACGGGTTGTCCGCAGCGTTGGTAGCGACACCGGCGTCGCGCTTCCTCGACCGTACACGCTTGGGTGGCACCACGAGCGTCACCCGCGCGCCTTCCTTCAGGATCGGCCGCGCGCCAGGGCCGAACTCCAGCCCGCCATGCTCGTTGGTGCGTAGCGCGTCGCGCAACAGCAAGGCGCGCGCGACCGGCTTGATGAGCGCCGATTCCTCACCTTCGACGATGCCCCAGACCGAGAGATTCTCGTGGCCGCGGTCGACGCTGCGGTCGGTCGACTGGCCGCACAGCACCTGTTCGACATAGCCGACTCCGAACAACTGCCCGGTGCGGAACACCGCGCTGAGGAACTTTTTGGCGGTCTCGGTCGCGTCGACCGACTCGGTGGTGCCGAGGCAATTGTCGCAATTGCCGCAATCGTCGATGCGGTCCTCGCCGAAATGCTTGAGCAGGATGCGGCGGCGGCACCCCGCGGTCTCGACCAGCGCACCGAGTGCGGCGAGGCGCGTGCGCTCGCCAGGCTGGCGTTCGGGTTCGACCTCGCCGATCCGCTGGCGCGCGCGGGCGAAGTCCTCGGCGCCCCAGAACAGATGCGCGACCGCCGGGTCGCCATCGCGGCCGGCGCGGCCGGTTTCCTGGTAATAGGCCTCGATCGATTTCGGCAGCCCGGCATGCGCGACGAAGCGGACGTCGGGTTTGTCGATGCCCATGCCGAACGCGACCGTGGCGCAGATCACCATGTCTTCGCTGGCGACGAAATCGGCCTGGTTCTTCTGGCGGATGCGCGCGTCGAGCCCGGCATGATAGGCGCGCGTCGGCCGGCCGGTACGGGCGAGCGCCTCCGCCAGTTTCTCGGTCGCGGCGCGGGTCTGGGCGTAGACGATCCCGGGGCCGGGGGTCGCGGCGATCACGTCGGCGATCTGCTTGGACGTGCTCGCCTTGGGGCTGATCGCATAGCGGATGTTCGGCCGGTCGAAGCCGCTGACGATCATCCCCTCGACCGGGATGCCGAGCTGCTTGCAGATGTCGGCACGGGTATGCGCGTCGGCGGTGGCGGTCAGCGCGAGGCGGGGGACATCCGGAAAGGCGTCGAGCAGCGGTTCGAGCAGCCGGTAGTCGGGGCGGAAATCATGGCCCCATTCGCTGACGCAATGCGCCTCGTCGATCGCGAACAGCGACAGCGGCGACTGACTGAGCATCTCGCGGAAATGCCCGGTCGATGCGCGTTCCGGCGCGATATAGAGCAGGTCGAGGCCGCCGTCGCGGAACCGCGCGATCGTCTCGGCGCGGTTCTCGTCGACGCTGGTCAGCGTCGCGGCGCGGATGCCGACCGCCTCCGCCGCGCGGAGCTGGTCGTGCATCAGCGCGATCAGCGGCGATACCACGACGCAGGTGCCTTCCAGCATCACCGCCGGCAGCTGGTAGCAGAGCGACTTGCCCGCGCCGGTCGGCATCACCGCCAGCGTCCGCTTCGCCGCGAGCACGCGCTCGACGACATCGGCCTGCACTCCGCGAAATGCGGGGAAGCCGAAGACGCGCTGCAAGGTCGGAAGGGGGTCGGGGATCATCGGCGAGGCTGTAGCGAGGGGGCGGCGGAGGGTCGAGCGATCACTCGGCGGCCAGCGCCTCCTGCCGCTCCTGCGCCTGGCGCGCCCACATTTCCGCATAGATGCCGCCGCGGCGGAGCAGTTCGGCATGCGTGCCGCGTTCGGCGACGCGCCCGGCATCGAGGACGACGATCTGGTCGGCGTCGACCACGGTCGACAGGCGGTGGGCGATGACGATCGTGGTGCGGCCGCGCTCGATCGCTTCGAGGGTGGCGAGGATCTCGGCCTCGGTGCGGCTGTCGAGTGCGCTGGTGGCTTCGTCGAGGATCAGGATCGGCGGGTTCTTGAGCAGCGTGCGCGCGATCGCGACGCGCTGCTTCTCGCCGCCCGACAGCTTCAGCCCGCGTTCGCCGACCCGCGTGTCGTAGACGTCGGTCTGGCGTTCGATGAACTCGGCGATCGCCGCACCGCGCGCGGCGCCGGCGATCTCGTCCCGGCCGGCGCCTTCGCGACCATAGGCGATGTTGTAGCCGATCGTGTCGTTGAACAGCACGGTGTCCTGCGGAACGATGCCGATCGCGCTGCGCAGCGAGGCTTGCGTGACCTGCGCGATGTCCTGTCCGTCGATCGTGATCCGTCCGCCGGTGAGGTCGTAGAAACGGAACAGCAGCCGCGCGAGCGTCGACTTGCCCGCGCCCGACCGGCCGACCACCGCCAGCGTGCTGCCGGCGGGAACGTCGAGGTCGAGCCCGTGGAGGATGTCGCGGCCGGGTTCGTAGCCGAACCGGACGCCTTCGAAGCGGACATGCCCGCGCGCGATCGACAGCGTCGTGGCGTCCGGCGCATCGACGATGCTGGCGGGCGTGTCGACCAGGTCGAACATCGCGCCCATGTCGATCACGCCCTGTCGGATCGTGCGATAGACCATGCCGAGCAGGTCGAGCGGGCGGAACAGCTGCGCGA
>NZ_CAXTEM010000096.1:0-678 GCF_964243315.1 uncultured Sphingomonas sp.
GACGTGCGCATGCCGGGCGTCGACGGGCCGGAGGCGACGCGGCGGCTGCGCGCGCAAGGCATGGGGCCAGCCGAGTTGCCCATCGTAGCGCTAACGGCAAATGCCTACGCCGACGACATTGCAGCGTGCTTGTCGGCCGGGATGCAGGATCATCTCGCCAAGCCGGTAATGCTGGCTGGTCTCGATGCCGCGCTGCGCAAATGGGCGAGGCCCAAACCGATCCCGGCTACTCAGCCCGCTCCGGTTGCCTTGCGAATTAGCGCCAATGTGCGTGACCGCTATCAGATTCGTAAGCAGGAGACGCTGGAGGCGCTCGACGCGCTTGTGCGGCGCGGGCTGTTCTCCGATGCCGAACTAGCGGAGGTATCCGGCTTGCTCCACAAGCTGGCCGGCACCGCCGGGATGTTCCAGGAGGCCACGCTCGGCGATCGGGCGCTCTGCCTCGAAGACGGTATCGACGCGTGGAGTGAAGAGCATCGCGCGGCGCGTATTCCCGCGGCCGTGCAGGCGATCCGCGATGCTGCGTGAGCATGGTTCCCACGACATATTAAGGATTTGAGATGGCGCGCATCATCATGGCGGAAGACGACGAGATCGTCGGGGAAATCGCCGGCGACGCGTTGATCGCGGCGGGGCATGCCTTCGGGCTGCTTACCAATGGCGCAGACGCGCTCAAAG
>NZ_CAXTEM010000096.1:688-6060 GCF_964243315.1 uncultured Sphingomonas sp.
CCGATCTGGTGATCCTCGACTGCAACATGCCGGAATTGTCGGGCTTGCTGGTCCTGCGGCAAATGCGCGATACACTCGATCTGTGCCACACCCCGGTGCTGATGCTCACTGGTCGCCGCAGCGAGCGGGATAGCGAAATCGCCTTCTATGAGGGTGCGGACGACTACATGAAGAAGCCGTTCGATCCCGAGGAACTGGTGTTCCGTGTCAACGAATTGCTCGCGCGAAAGTCGGCAGGCGCGACGTAGCGTCGCCCATCCCATGAGTGCCGTCTTGATCGACGCCGGCTGGTGTGGCTTGTGTCGCACTCCTGAGGGCGAGGTACATCCGGATGAAGATTGGCACCGCGGTACTGATCGCCCTCATGCTTTGCTCGTGCGAGCGTAAGCAGGATACGACTGCGGCGACGTCCAATGTCATTCCGGAAGGTGATCGTGCCTTAATGGCGTCCGGCCTGGCGCCGGAGGCGATCGCCGCCGCCCGCACATATCTGGAGCCCTTCACCCGCGCGGATCAGGGGGCGTGCTTTAGCGAGGTCGAATCGTCGAGCGCCGATCTTGAAGCTCCCGCGGCAGCGGTCTTCGCAAGCTCGCCGCAGGTCACGCGGGTGGTCGTGGCGATCGACGGGTCGGGCTCGATGGCGACGTTTATCGGCACGCGGAGCAAGCTTGCGCTCGCCAAGGAGGCGACGCTCGCGTTCATCGGCGGCCTCAGTGAAAAGGTGCCGGCGTCGGTGCTCGTCTTCGGTCAGCAGGGCAGCAACAATGACAGCGGCAAGGCGGCGTCCTGCCGGGGAATCGACCAGCTCGCGCCTATGTCGCTCGATCGCGATGCGCAACGGCGCGCGGTAGCATCGGTGCGCGCGGTCGGCTGGACGCCGCTCGCCGCCGCCCTGCAAAAGGCACAGGCGCAGCTTGGCGTGGGCGCCCCTGGCGAACAGGTCATCTACGTGGTCTCGGACGGCAACGAGACCTGCGGCGGCGATCCCGTCGCGATCGCTCGCGCGATCAACACCGGGCAGACCCGCGCGATCGTCAACATCATCGGCTTCGATCTGCCCGCCGCCGATCGCGCCGCGCTGACCGAGGTGGCGCGGGCCGGCGGGGGCACGCTGATCAACGTGGCGGACGATACGGAGTATCGGCGCATGCTCGCCGCGACGCGCGAGGCCGGGCGGCTGACGATGAACACGGTGCGGGCGAGTGGGGCGCGATCGCGCAACCTGATCGACACCAGCGCCGCGACCACCCGTGCGACGATCTGTATCGGCGACATCATCACCCGCGAAACGCTCGCCGTCGGCACGGACCTGACCCGCCGCGCGACCGCCAAGCAGGACGCGCCCGACCGGCGCGTGGTGTTCGCGGTGCTCGATCAGCGGCACAAGGCGCTGACTGCAAAGCGCGAGGCGTTCGAGGCGCGGTTGAAGGGCGAGCGCGATCGTTCGAACGATGCCATCGACGTTCAGGAGGAGGCCGCGCGCTAGCGAGCTGTATGTCCTACACCCGCGGTAATTGCTATCATGGCATCTCTTCGCATCGTCCACTCTAACCGGTCACGGCCTCAGTCGCATCGCTCGAAAAACGACAGCGTTTATGCCTCACCTTAGCCTAACCTTCCGCCGCCGTACTGCTGCCGCGTCGCTTGACGCCGTCTGCTGCATCGCTTACTAACATACGTGTCAGTAAGGAGCCGAGTCGATGGCCAAGCTACCTCCGTTCCCCGGCACCACCGGCCGCCGCGACTGGCGCACTGCCTTCGATGCGATCAAGAAGCTGCTCGCAAATGGCGACGACACCACGCAGGTGTTCCGCATCATGCGCGCGCTGAACGTCGGCAACGGGCCGATGAACTATGCGCGGCTGCTCGGCACCGTGCAGGGCGGGCGGCTCGCCTATGAACGTACCGAACTGGCGAAGCGCCTTTCGGACCCCGCCTTCGTCGCGCAGTTTGCACCCGGCACGGTCGGCGCGGCGTATCGGCACTTCCTCGAATCCACCGGCTATTCCGCCGACGGCCTCGTCGAGGTCAGCCGAGTCGAGCCGACCGAGGACGACATCGCGCATCCCTATGCGTGGTTCGGCCGTCGCGTCCGCGACACCCACGACATCTGGCACGTGCTCACCGGCTACAAGGCCGACGAAAGCATGGGCGAGGCTGCGCTGGTCGCGTTCAGCTATGCACAGGTTGGCGGCCTCGGCTGGGCGTTCATCGGCGGGGCCGCGGCGCTCAAGAGCCTGAGCGTCACCAAGAGCAGCCTGTTCGCCAAGGCGGTATGGGAGGGCTATCGCCACGGCCGCAAGGCGAAGTGGATTTCGGGCGAGGATTACGAACAGCTACTCCACGAGCCCATCGACGCGGCACGCGCGCGCCTCGGCATCGCCACCCCAGTCGCGTATCTGAAGGCGCAGCGCGAACTCGGCGCTGAGCTTGCCTCCTATCTCAGCACCCGTCGCGACGCCGCTGCCGCGACGCCTGCTCCGGGGCACCTCGCCGCCTGAGCCAGCGCGGATTGCCAGCGAGCCAGCGCGCGCTAAGTCGGGCGCGATGCTCGCGCGCCTGGTCCTCACCGATTTCCGCAACCACCCTGCGCTGACGCTCGCGCCCGGCGCGGGCTTTGTCGTGCTCACCGGCGCGAATGGCGCGGGCAAGACCAACATCCTCGAAGCGGTGTCGTTGCTCGCCCCCGGTCGCGGGCTGCGCCGCGCCTCCCTCGGCGACATGGCACGCGCGGACGGACCCGGCGGCTTCGGCGTCGCCGCGGCCGTGATCGGCGACGTCGAGATCGCGACCGGCACGCTCGCGAGCGCACCCGAACGCCGGATCGTGCGCATCCAGGGCGCGACCGCGACCGCCAACACGCTGGCCGACTGGCTAACGATCCTGTGGCTGACCCCGGCGATGGACCGGCTGTTCGTCGAACCTGCGGGCGAGCGCCGTCGCTTTCTCGACCGCCTGACGCTGGCGCTCCATCCCGCGCATGCGCACCACGCCACCCGCTACGAGGCGGCGATGCGCGCGCGCACCCGCCTGCTGACCGACGATATGCCTGCAGACCCGGATTGGCTCGCCGCGCTCGAAGCGCAGATGGCCGAGCATGGCGGCGCGCTGGCGGCGGCGCGCGACGATACCGTGACGCTGTTGGCGGCGCGCCTCGCCGACAGTGCGGATGCGTCCTTCCCCCGCGCGGGGCTCGCACTCGAGGGCTGGGCCGCAACCGATTTGGCCCATGCTCTGCGCCAGAACCGCGCGCGCGACGCCGCCGCGGGACGCGCGCTGGTCGGGCCGCACCGCGTCGACCTCGTCGTCACGCATCTCGACAAGAGCCGTGCCGCCGCGCTCGCGTCCACCGGCGAGCAGAAGGCGCTGCTGCTCGGCATCGTCCTCGCGCATGCCGAACTGGTCGCGGACCGCACCGGGCGCCGGCCCGTGCTGCTGCTCGACGAGGTCGCCGCGCATCTCGACCCCGCCCGCCGCGGCGCGCTGTTCGACCGGCTCCGGGGCATTGGGCAGGTCTGGATGACCGGCGCGGAAGAAGCACTGTTCGCCGCGATTGGTCCCGAAATGGTACATTATGTTGTTGGCGAAACCACCGGCTTTGCTTGAAGCGGTGCGGCGCGGACGGGCACAAAGCCGCGACGGGGGTTCTGCCATGACGATAACGACGATGCGGCGCACGGCGCTGACGATGGGCGCGCTGGTGTCCGGCAGCATGTTGTTCGCTACGACCTCGCCGGTAACCGCCGCGGTGATCGTGAACCCGATTCCGCAACCGATCTCGCAAGGGCTGAGCGTCCGCATCGCGCCCTTCGTGAGGGCGCCCGCCACCGGCCAGCCGCGCAATCTCGCCAGCATCCAGTCGATGAGGGCGGTGAAGGACGGCAGCGACCGGTTGTTCGTCAACGACACCCGCGGCACCATCTCGGTCACCACTGTCGCGGGGGCGGCGCCGACCACCTGGTTCGACATCCGCGACCAGAATGTCGGATTCGCGCAGACCAACAGCCAGACCGGGCTGGTATCCTTCGCCTTCCACCCGAACTACGGCCGCAACGCGTCGCTGCCGGGCTTTGCGACCTTCTACACGATCGACACGACCCTCGCGGACGGCGCGCCGGCGCCGACCTATTCGGGCAAGGGTCCGGTCGACCACCACAATGTCGTCCGCGAATGGATCGTGGCGGACCCCAAGGCGGCGACAGCCACGATCGCGAGCACGCGCGAGCTGCTCCGCACCGCTCAGCCCTCCAGCGATCACGGCCCCGGCACGATCGCGTTCAACCCCACTGCCGCCGTCGGATCGGCCGATTACGGCAAGCTCTACATCGGCCTAGGCGATGGCGGCGGGGTCAGCGATCCCAACGACAATGCGCAGGATGGGCGCAGCCCGTTCGGCAAGATCCTGCGCATCGACCCGAGCGACCCCGACGGCACCGGCCCCGCCGCCTACGCGATCCCCGCCGACAACCCCTTCGCCGGCAGCACGGGCGTGCTCGGCGAGGTCTGGGCGTCGGGCCTGCGCAATCCGCAGCAGTTCAGCTGGGACCAGGCCACCGGCGCGATGTACATCGCCGACGTCGGCCAGGCGCAGATCGAGGAGGTCAATGTCGGCCGCGCCGGCGCCAATTACGGCTGGCCGCTCCGCGAAGGCACGTTCGGCCGCTCCGCCGACAAGTCGGAGCTGTTCGTCACCGACGATCCCAATCCCGGCTTCTTCGTCGATCCGATCGGCCAATACGACCACGACGAAGGCTCCGGCATTGGTGCCGCGCAGCTCTATCGCGGATCGCTGATGCCCGAATTGTTCGGCAAGATGCTGGTGACCGACATCGTCAACGGGCGCATCTTCTACTTCGACCCTGCCGACGCGACCGGCGGCGTCGCGCCGTTGAGCGAGCTCGCGCTCTACCTGGACGGCGTCGCCACGACGATGCTGCAGCTGGAAGGATTGCGCGGCCGCGTCGACTTGCGCATGGGGGTCGATGCCGCGGGTGAATTGTACCTGCTCACCAAGCAGGACGGCGACATGTATCGCATCCTGTCCGCTATCCCCGAACCGTCGACCTGGGCAACGATGCTGGCCGGCTTCGCGCTGATCGCAGCGACGCTGCGCCGCCGCCGGAGGATCGCCGCAGCGGCCTAGCGACCGCATGCGGCGCGCCTGCTGCGCGAGCCATTTCGCTTCCGTTTCGGGGTCGTCGTGCCTATATGCTGGGCATGGCAACCAACCCCAATTCCAGCCCCAATATGGGCGATTACGGCGCCGATTCGATCAAGGTCCTGAAGGGCCTCGACGCGGTGCGCAAGCGGCCCGGCATGTACATCGGCGACACCGACGACGGATCGGGCCTCCACCACATGGTGTTCGAGGT
>NZ_CAXTEM010000097.1:0-5959 GCF_964243315.1 uncultured Sphingomonas sp.
GCCGCTGGATCAGGAACTCGACTTCCTTGCCCGCGGTCATCATCAGGTCGGCGAGCTCGTCGACGATCACGACGATCTGCGGCAGCACCTCATATTCGAGCTTCTCTTCCTCGTAGATCGGCTGGCCGGTCTCCGCGTCGTACCCGGTCTGCACCTTGCGGCCGAGCGGCTGGCCCTTGGCCTTGGCCGCGCGCACCTTGTCGTTGAACGATCCCAGCCCGCGCACGCCCACCGACGCCATCATGCGATAGCGCTCCTCCATCTGCTCGACCGCCCATTTCAGCGCGCGGATCGCCTTCGGCGGATCGGTCACCACCGGCGACAGCAGGTGGGGGATATCGTCGTAGATGCTCAGTTCCAGCATCTTCGGGTCGATCATGATCATCCGGCACTGCGTCGGCGTCAGCCGGTAGAGCAGCGACAGGATCATGCAGTTGAGCCCGACCGACTTGCCCGATCCGGTGGTGCCGGCGACGAGCAGATGCGGCATCGGCGCGAGATCGGCGATCACCGGGTCGCCCGCGATGTTCTTGCCGAGGATGATCGGCAGCTGCGCTGACTGATCCTCGAAGCTCTGCGAGCCGACGAGTTCGTGGAGCGCCACGGTCTCGCGCTTGGCATTGGGCAGCTCGATGCCGATCACGGTGCGGCCGGGAATGGTTGCGACGCGGGCGGAGATCGCGGACATGTTGCGCGCGATGTCGTCGGCGAGCGCGATCACCCGGCTGGCCTTGATGCCGGCGGCGGGTTCGAGTTCGTACATCGTCACCACCGGGCCGGGGCGGACCTCGATGATCGATCCCTTCACGTGGAAATCGTCGAGCACGTTTTCGAGCAGGCGGGCGTTGCGTTCCAGCGCGGCCTTGTCGATCGCGCCCTTGGGCGTCGGCGGCGGGGGTGCGAGCAGGTCGATCGACGGCAGCTTATAGGCGTGACCGAGATCGAGCTGCGCCTGTTTCGGGCGCGGCTTGGCGGCGGACGGCGCAAGCGAGCGGTCCGCGATCACCGGGGCGGGCCGTGGATCGGGAGCGGCGACCGCGCGCGGGGGGACTGCCTTGCGATCGAGCGTCAGCGGCTCGTCGTCGGTCTCGTCATGCTCGTCATCGGCGTCAGCCAGGGCGCCGGCATAGGCGATCCGCGGCACCCGGCGGCGGCGCCAGCGACGATCGCCGAGATCGATCTCGAGGCTCTTCGCCCAGATCACGATGCCTGAGACCATCGCCACTAGCCCGATCGCGCGCATGCCCCAGGTCGAGACCGAAGGGTTGTCGGCAAAGGCGAGTGCCCACGCGGCGATGTGCGACAGCGACAGGCCGATCAACCCACCCCAGCCGGCGGGCAGCGCGAGCACCGATGTCGCCGAGACGAAGGACAACGCGGTCGCCATCAGCGCGACTCCGATCGCGGCGTTTCGCAGCATCCGCAACCAGCGCCCGGCGGGCTGCGCGCGCCACAGCCGCACCGCGACGATCGGCGCGACCGGCAGCAACAGCGCGACCGCGGGACCGAACAGCGTCAGCGCGATGTCCGCGAACCACGCACCGGGCAGCCCCGCGAGATTTTGCGCGGCGCCTCCTGACGCGGTGTTGAGCGCGGGATCGCTGGCGCGGTAGGTCGCCAATGCCAGCGCCATCAGCAAGGTCGCGACGAACAGCGCGATCGAGCCGAACAGGGCGCTGCTGCGGACCGCGCCAGCCTTCACGGTCTCACGCAACAACCCCGGCTGCGCACGCGTCGCCATCGCTCCAACCCCCAATGTCCGAAATGCGCGCAATTCATCGGCCGCACACGCCACGACGTCAAGCCAGCGGCGTTGGCACGATCGGTTTGCGGGGATAGAGAGTCCTTATGGACACAGAAGTCATCATCCTCGGCGGCGGCCTCGTCGGCGCGACGCAGGCCCTGGCGCTCGCCGCGCACGGGCTGACCTCGATCGTGGTCGATCCCGCGGATCCCGCGGTGACGCTGGCACCGGGCTTCGACGGCCGAGCATCGGCGGTCGCGAGCGCGAGCGGGCGGATGCTCGACGCGATCGGGGTCGGGGAGCGGATCAGGGGGCTGGGCTGCCCGATCCGGCAGATCCGGGTCAGCGACGGGTTGGAACCGGGCGCGCTCGATTTCGTGCCCGATGCCGGCGACGGTGCGCTGGGCGTAATGTACGAGAACAAGCTGCTGCGTCGGGCGCTGTTCGACGCCGCGACGGAGGCGCCATTGGTCGATCTGCGGATGCGGACCAGCGCCGCCGACATCGTTCGGGATGCGGCAGGGGTGACCGCAACCCTGAGCGACGGTGCGGTCGTCCGGGCGCCGCTGCTGATCGCGGCGGAGGGGCGCAACTCGCCTACCCGCGTCGCCGCGGGGATCAGCGTCGCGCAATGGCGCTACGATCATGCTGCGATCATCGGCGCATTCCATCACGAGCGCGCGCATGAGGGGATCGCGTTCGAGATCTTCTATCCCGCGGGGCCGTTCGCGCTGCTGCCGCTGCCCGACGACGAGATCGGTCATCGGTCGGCGATCGTGTGGACGGTGACCGCAAAGGACGCGGCGGGGATGCTGAAGCTCGGCGATCGCGGCTTCCTGGCAGAAGCGACGAAGCGGATGGGCGGGTTCCTCGGCGAATTGTCGGCGGCGTCGCCGCGCGCGAGCTATCCGCTCGGCTTCCATCATGCCGCGCGGATCACCGCGGAGCGATTGGCGCTGGTCGGCGATGCTGGGCACGGCATTCACCCGATCGCGGGGCAGGGGCTGAACCTCGGCTTTCGCGACGTGGCGACGCTGGCGGAGGTGCTGGTCGACGGCAAGCGGCTGGGGCTCGATCTTGGCGACGCTGCCTTGCTGGCGCGATATCAGCGGTGGCGTGGGCTCGATACGTTCATGGTTGCGGCGGCGACCGACGGGCTGGCGCGGCTGTTCGGCATTCCGGGCAAGGCGGCGAGCGCGGTACGGCGGTTCGGGATAAGCGCGGTGAATGCGGTGCCGCCGCTGAAGGACCGGTTCATGGCCGAAGCGCGGGGCGAGAGCGGCGATCTGCCCAAGCTGCTGCAGGGCCTGCCGGTGTGAGCAAGATGACTCCCGAGCGGCGTGGCGTCGCGCAGGGCATGGCGGCGGGGCTGCTGGTCGCGATCGTGGCGCTCGCGATCGGGCTCAATACCGGCGCGATCGGCGCGCCGACGGAGACGCTGGGCGCGGCGGTGGCGATCCTGGGGCTGTGGGTGGCGGCGACGGTCGGCAACGTCGCGCGGCTGCGGTTCTTCGATTCCGCCGCGATGGGTGCGGCGGTCGGCGGTGACGATCCGCCGGCGATCCGGATCGCGCGCGCGGTGTCGCAGAACACGGTCGAGCAGGCGGTGATCGCGGGCTTCGCCTATGCGGCACTGACCTATGTCGCGAGCAGCGCGGGGACGATCGCGCTGCTGGTGGGGTGTTTCTCGGTCGGCCGGGTGTTGTTCTGGGCCGGTTACCCACGCGGCGCGGCAGCACGCGCGTTCGGCTTCGCGCTGACCTTCTATCCGAGCGTGCTGGCGCTGCTGGTCGTGCTGGTGCGGCTGGTGATGGCGCGATTGGGGTAGGGGCAGAAACCTCCCTAGCCGTCACCCCGGACTCGATCCGGGGTCCCGCTTCCTGCGCGATCAGCGGCTTCCATTCGGGCAAATGAGCGGGACCCCGGATCAAGTCCGGGGTGACGGGGGGGCGAGCGCCCGGCCCCCCCGCTACCTTACAGCTTCCCGGTGAGTTCCGGTACGATCTTGAACAGGTCGCCGACCAGGCCAATGTCCGCGACCTGGAAGATCGGGGCGTCCTCGTCCTTGTTGATCGCGATGATCGTCTTGCTGTCCTTCATCCCCGCGAGATGCTGGATCGCGCCGGAGATGCCGACCGCGACATAGACTTCGGGTGCGACGATCTTGCCGGTCTGCCCGACCTGATAGTCGTTGGGGGCATAGCCCGCATCGACCGCGGCGCGGCTGGCGCCGACGCCGGCGCCGAGCTTGTCGGCGAGCGGATCGATCAGCGCGTGGAACTGATCGCCCGAGCCGAGCGCGCGCCCGCCCGAGACGATGATCTTCGCGCTGGTCAGCTCCGGACGCTCGGACTTGGCGATCTCGGCGCTGGTGAAGGTCGACAGGCCCTTGTCGCCGGTCGATGCGACCGCCTCGATCTGGCCCGATCCGCCGTCGGTCGCCGCCTTGGCGAAGGCGGTGCCGCGAACGGTGATCACCTTCTTGGCGTCCGAGGACTGGACCGTCGCGATCGCGTTGCCGGCGTAGATCGGACGGGTGAAGGTATCCTCGCTTTCGACCGACAGGATGTCGCTGATCTGCATGACGTCGAGCAGCGCGGCGACGCGCGGCGCGATGTTCTTGCCGGTCGAGGTCGACGGCACCACGAACGCGTCGTGATGACCCATCAGCTCGGCGACCAGCGGCGCGACGTTCTCAGCGAGCGCGTGCGCGAACGCGTCGTCGTCGGCGACGTGGACCTTGCCAACACCCGCGATCGCGGCTGCCGCGGTGGCGACGGCGTCGACGCCCTTGCCGGCGACCAGCAGGTGGACCTCGCCCAGCTGCGAAGCGGCGGTGACCGCCGACAACGTGGCATCCTTGACGGCCGCGCCGTCATGCTCGACCCAGACCAACGTCTTCACTTCGCGACTCCCATTGCCTTCAGCTTGCCGACGAGTTCGTCGACATCGGCGACCTTCACGCCCGCGGTCCGCTTGGCGGGTTCGACCACCTTCAGCGTGGTGAGCCGCGGGGTGACGTCGACGCCGTAATCGGCGGGCGTTTTCTGCGCCAACGGCTTCGACTTCGCCTTCATGATGTTCGGCAGCGACGCATAGCGCGGCTCGTTGAGGCGGAGATCGGTGGTGACGATCGCGGGTAGCTTCAGCGCATCGGTCTCGGCGCCGCCGTCGATCTCGCGCGTGACGTTGATCGTGCTGCCGTCGATCTCGACCTTCGACGCGGCGGTGCCCTGTGCCCAGCCGAGTAGGCCGGCGAGCATTTGCCCGGTCTGGTTGTTGTCGTCGTCGATCGCCTGCTTGCCGAGGATGATCAGGTCGGGGCTCTCCTCCGCGACGATCTTGGCGAGGATCTTGGCGACGCCGAGCGGCTCGACCTTCGTTTCGGACACCACGAGGATCGCGCGATCAGCGCCCATCGCGAGCGCGGTGCGCAGCGTTTCCTGCGCCTTCTGCTCGCCGATCGAGACGACGACGATCTCGGTGACGCCCCCACCACGAGCGGGGTCTTTCAGCCGGATCGCCTCTTCGACCGCGATCTCGTCGAAGGGGTTCATGCTCATCTTGACGTTGGCGAGGTCGACCCCCGTCCCGTCTGCCTTCACCCGGGGCTTCACGTTATAGTCAAGCACGCGCTTGACCGGGACCAGCACCTTCATCAGCTTCCTTTCCCGTATCCAAACTTCCTGGGGAGGGGTCCGGACACTTGTTCGTCATCCCTCAAGATACCAGGACGATCGCCGCGAACGCGCGGTCGACCGTCCCGATCGGGATGCGGCCGTGCTCAGGCGGCCTTTTGTACTTCGGCGACGATCTTCTTCGCCGCATCGCCGAGATCGTTAGCAGCAACGATGGCGAGCCCGGAATTGGACAAAATGTCCTTGCCGAGATCGACGTTGGTACCTTCCAGACGAACCACCAGCGGGACCGAAAGGTTCACTTCCTTCGCCGCGGCGACGATGCCCTCGGCGATGATGTCGCAGCGCATGATTCCGCCGAAGATGTTGACGAGGATGCCCTTAACCGCGGGATCGCCGAGGATGATCTTGAACGCCGCGGTGACCTTTTCCTTGTTGGCACCACCGCCGACGTCGAGAAAGTTCGCGGGGAACATGCCGTTGAGCTTGATGATGTCCATCGTCGCCATCGCGAGCCCGGCACCGTTGACCATGCAGCCGATGTCGCCGTCGAGCTTGATATAGGCGAGGTCGTACT
>NZ_CAXTEM010000098.1:0-5740 GCF_964243315.1 uncultured Sphingomonas sp.
AGATCGAGACCGACAAGGCGACGATGGAGTTCGAGGCGGTCGACGAGGGCGTGATTGGCAAGATCCTGATCGCGGAGGGCACCGACAATGTGAAGGTCGGCACCGTGATCGCGACGCTGAGCGGCGACGACGAGGGAACGAGCGACGGCGGCGGCTCGCCGGCATCTGCCTCCGCCGAGACCCCGACCGAAACGCCATCCGATCAGAAGGCCGAGCCTGCACTTCCAGACGCGCCGAAGCAGGCCGAGACCGGCACCGCGCAACTCGTCGCGGCGGCCGAGCAGAAGGGGCGCCTCGATCCGGCGATTCCCGCGGGTACGGAGATGGTCAAGCTGACGCTGCGCGAGGCGCTGCGCGACGCGATGGCGGAGGAGATGCGCCGCGACGACCGCGTCTTTGTGATGGGCGAGGAAGTCGCGCAGTATCAGGGCGCGTACAAGGTCACGCAGGGGCTGCTCGACGAGTTCGGCGATGCGCGCGTGATCGACACGCCGATCACGGAATACGGCTTCGCGGGGGTCGGCACCGGCGCGGCGATGGGCGGTCTGCGCCCGATCGTCGAATTCATGACCTTCAACTTCGCGATGCAGGCGATCGACCACATCGTGAACTCCGCGGCCAAGACCAACTACATGTCGGGCGGCCAGATGCGCTGCCCGATCGTGTTCCGCGGTCCCAACGGCGCGGCATCGCGGGTCGGCGCGCAGCATTCGCAGAACTATGCCCCCTGGTATGCGAGCGTCCCCGGCCTAATCGTGATCGCGCCGTACGATGCGGCGGACGCGAAGGGCCTGTTGAAGGCCGCGATCCGCACCGAGGATCCGGTCGTGTTCCTCGAAAACGAGCTGCTTTACGGCCGCAGCTTCGAGATCCCGAAGCTCGACGACTGGGTCCTGCCGATCGGCAAGGCGCGGACGATGCGCGAGGGCAAGGACGTCACGCTGGTTAGCTACTCGATCGGCGTCGGGCTCGCGCTCGAAGCCGCCGAGACGCTGGCAGGGCAGGGCGTCGATTGCGAAGTGATAGACCTGCGCACGCTGCGACCGCTCGACAAGCAGGCGGTGCTCACCAGCCTCGCCAAGACCAATCGCCTGGTCGTCGTCGAGGAGGGCTGGCCGACCTGCTCGATCGCGTCCGAGATCATCTCGATCTGCATGGAGGAGGGCTTCGACGACCTCGATGCACCGGTGCTGCGCGTCGCCAACGAGGACGTGCCGCTGCCCTATGCCGCGAACCTCGAAAAGGACGCGCTGATCAGCGTCGACAAGATCATCGCGACGGTGAAGAAGATCGTGTGATCACGCCGCCCGACCGGCACCGCCGCATCGACGCTATTGCGTGATGCGCGCGGTGTTGGTCGCGGCGTCGAACAGCTTGCGCATCGCGTCCGAGATGCTCTGATCGGTCGTCACCTCGAAGTACAGGTCGGGGGACGCACATGCCTTCAGGGCGGGCGCGATGTCCGGCAGTCGCCAGGCGACATTCGTCTGCGACCAGCTGTCCCCGGCGATAGAGGTCGGATCATAGGTCGTGTAGAGTACCGCTATCCGAGTATTGAGGCGTGCCTTGATCGCCGTGCACTGGGTCTGCAGGATCGCGCCTAGCTGCCGCCCCGAACGATCCTCGTCGCGCATGCCATCCGTTACCAGGAACAGGATCGATTGCGGCGTACTGCCCGGTTTGCGGCTGCCAGTACCAGACGCCAGTGGCATCAAGGCGGCGGCTTTCACGAGTGAGTCGTCATGCTCGGTCTGCCGATCCCAACCCGCGTCGTTCTTCTTAACGATGACGGCCTGTGCGGCTCCAGCCTGGCTGCGTGCGTATGCCAGCGTGCTCGTGATCCCTGCCAGATTATTGAAATTGGCCGCCTTGGCAAAGGTAGAGACCGAAAAACGATAATTGGCTTTGTTTGAAGCCATCGTATCTATGGCGCGGTCGATGGTGTCCTGGATGGCGGTCTTGCCGTTATCCACACGGAGCACGATGCCAGCATTATGCGCGGCGGTGTAGAAGTCGACCAGCTTGCCGTTGACGTACTGCCGGGTCCCCTCGCTGGTATCGGGATTGCTCTGATGACACGCGAAGGCGCAGCCGCCGGTCATCTGTTTCATTGACGCGATACCGGCCGACGTGATC
The DNA here is from genome assembly GCF_964243315.1 of uncultured Sphingomonas sp. Taxonomy (GTDB): domain Bacteria; phylum Pseudomonadota; class Alphaproteobacteria; order Sphingomonadales; family Sphingomonadaceae; genus Sphingomonas. Next base: position 2,137 of record NZ_CAXTEM010000098.1, read on the forward strand.
GGCAGCGCCATCGACGACGAAACGTCGAGCAACATGAAGAAATCGATATTAGGCGCGACCTTGGCCTTCGCGGTGGCGCTGCCACCGATCCCCGACTTGGACAGCCCGAGTACGCCCTTGAAGGCGTTGTCCGAGAGCGCATCGTAGGAGACCGTGGCGACGCGGGTCAGCCCGGTGATGTCGGTATCCGTGACCACGACTTTGAACGCCCCGTAATCAAGCGTATAGGTGGTCAGCGTCGTCGAGGTTGCGGGCGTAGTGCGCAGGGCCTGTTTCCAGGTCATGCCGTTCAGCGCGCCGACCTGACTGATGAACATCTTGCCTGCTGCTACGGCGGCGTCTTCGGTCGACTGGCTCATCATCGGCGTCGTCACCGCGGCGAGCGCGGCGGCGTCAGCGGCCGAATTGACCTTGGTCTGCAGGCGCGCGGCGCGCGAATAATCGATCGCCATGCCGGTCGCGGCGGTCAGCGGAATCATCGAAAACGCCATGATGATGAACACGTTGCCACGTGCATCTGCCGCGAAGCGTGCGAGGCGTGACGGCTTCTTGCCGCCGATTGCGATCGGGCGTGCCCGCATCGGGTTTTCCTTCGACATCATGTGTTATCAAGCACGATCGTCTGCGACGCACGCGGGCTCATGATCATCTGTTCCTTTATCGCGAAGGCGCCGAACACGTTGCTCGCGATACCCGGGCGGTAGGTGTAGACGATCTGAGAAACGATCAGAGATGTGTTGGGCTGCTTCATCGCCGCGGGTAGATCGAACACTGAGTTGGTCGCCAGCTTAGAAGTGTTCTTGCCTCTGCTCCACGACACCGTGCTCTTTCCACCGGCATCGATGTCGATCTGCGACACGGTCATCGCTGCCGCGGAGGGGCTGTATGGCGACATTACCTGCTGACTGGCATTGAGGATTATGTCGAGGTCGACGTCACTCACCTTGGTGAAACGCGAGGTGAGATCGCTGATCGTGCGCGTTGCAAGCGTGACCTTGCGATAGGCGAACAGCGCATCGCTCAACTGATAACCGCCGACGAACAACAGCGTCAGGATCGGCACCGCGAAGGCGAACTCAATCAGGGCAACGCCGCGTTCGTCATCGCGGAACCGCGCAAGGCGCAGGCGCGTCGATGCGAAAGCTGCGCGGATCATGAATAGAGCTCGGTCTTGAATACCGATGTAGCGATCAGCAACCGCTTGCCCGCGCTCAGCGTCGAGATGTCGAATCCCAACGGCCCTTTGCTGACGTCCCACACGTACATAGTCTTGACGATCACGATGTCGCCGGGTGTTCCGGTGTTGTACGCCCAGGCGTTGTTCGGCTGCCCGGACGCGTTGTAGGTGATCGTCGGCGATGCGATATTGGCGTCGGAGAAGTTGGTGGCGACGTTGACGTCGACCATCAGATTCGCGCATTTCATGAACTTGGGAAGTTGCGCGCACGCTCGGGTCTTGTACGCCGCCGCACTCATGTTCGACGACTGCGCCTCGCCCGTCATCAGCACGCGGGTGCTCTTCTCGGCTACCGTCTCCAGGTTCTGCTGGGCGAAGAAGGTGAGGCTGACCTGGAGGATCGCGATCAGCAATGCCATCAACGGACCGACGACGAAGGCGAATTCGATGATGGTGACGCCGCGACGGTCGCCGCCGAATCGCCGGAGCGGCGCCGCAGCATGGCCGCAGATCGTTCGGACACGGGCGCACGGGTTCGGCAACGGGACAGCTCCAATCGATCACCGAAATTACAGCTGCATGATTACCAAATGCTCAACGGCGGCGAGGCTGGCGCGAGGTGCGGACCGTGATTGAGGTGCAGGGCGAACCGCAGCGGCTGGTGCTGCGCCATGCGCCGGCGGCGGCCCGTGATGCGCTGGCGACGCTGTTCGCATTGGACGAGCGACTGGGCGGTATCGTCCGCGCGACTCGCGAGCCGCTGGTCGGTCAGATGCGGCTGACGTGGTGGCGCGATGCGCTGACCGCCCTCGATCGGGACCAACCGGCGCCCGCCGAGCCGGTGCTGATCGACGTGCACCGGCTGTTGCTGCCGCTGGGCGTCACAGGCGAGGCGCTGGCACCGATGACGGAGGGCTGGATGGCGATCCTTCACGACGATTATGCCATCGACGGCAGCGTCGCCGAGTATGCGACGTTGCGCGGCGCGACGCTGTTCGCGGCGGCGGCACGAGTGCTTGGAGCGAAGCATAGGCCGGTGCTGGATGAGTCCGGGCGCGGCTGGGCCTTGTTCGATCTGGCCGCCAACATATCGTCACCCAGCGTCGCCGCTATAGTGCGCAAGGATGCAGATGTTGCGCTGACATCCGCATTCGCAACCAAATGGAGTCGTGATCTGAGAGTCGTCGGATTGTTGGCGTTGCTCGTGCGACTCGATGCTGCCGATGACAATGCTTACGTAAAACTACGTAAGTTGCTTTCCTTCAGGACGTTAGGTCGCTGAACACTTGCGCGACACTCTTGCTCTGTTATCAAAGTCGGGCAGGGGAGAGTGATGATGATGTGGCGCTATGCGGCAGGGGCGGGGGCGGTCGTGGCGACCGTCGTAGCAGGCATCCTGATGTTCGGACGCGACCAGCCCAAGGCCGCGATGCTGCCGCTACAGCCCGCTGCCGCGCAAAGCGGCGCGGCCGTGCTACCCGACGCGGCACCCGAAGCCACCGCCGAGACCCGCGAACAGCGCCGCTTCGGCCGCTACGACAAGGACGAGAATGGCGGCATCACTCGGGAGGAATATCTGACGCAGCGGCGTAAGGCGTTCGCGCGGCTCGACACGGACGACGACGGGCGCCTGTCGTTCGACGAATGGGCAGTCAGGGCGACCACCAAGTTCGCGGCCGCGGATCGCGATCGGTCGGGGGCGATGACGCCGACCGAATTCGCGACCACCGCGGTCAAGCGGAAACCGGCTCCGCGCTGTCCGCCGGCTCGTTCGCAGACTGCGGAAGAGGAGGGCTGATCCACGCCGCGAGGGCCGCGCGACCACGATCGGTGTAGAGCCGCTTGCGATCCGCCTTTTTGCGCCCCTCGACCGGCGGAAACAGCCCGAAATTGACGTTCATCGGCTGATAGGTCGCGGCCTCCGCCCCCCCGGTAATGTGGCCCAGCAGCGCGCCGAGCGCGGTGGTCACCGGCGGCGGCGTCAACTGCTCGCCGGACAGATCGGCAGCCGCGAACCGCCCCGCAAGCAATCCGATCGCCGCGCTTTCGATATAGCCTTCGCACCCGGTGATCTGCCCCGCGAACCGGATGTTGGGTTGGGTGCGCAACCGCAATGTCTCGTCGAGCAACTCGGGCGAACGGATGAAGGTGTTGCGATGCAGCCCGCCGAGCCGCGCGAACTCCGCGTTCTGCAAGCCCGGGATTGTCCGGAACAGCCGCACCTGCTCGGCATGCTTCAGCTTTGTCTGGAAGCCGACGATGTTCCACAGCGTCGCCTGCGCATTGTCCTGCCGCAACTGAACGACCGCATAGGGCCAGCGCCCGGTCTTGGGGTTGTCGAGCCCCACCGGCTTCATCGGCCCGTAGCGCAACGTGTCGACGCCGCGCTCCGCCATCACCTCGATCGGCATGCAGCCGTCGAAATAG
>NZ_CAXTEM010000099.1:0-5607 GCF_964243315.1 uncultured Sphingomonas sp.
GCTGCTGGCGACATCGGGCGCGGCGGCGGCACAGGACGCGAGCGTGGTCATCCATGCCGACCGGCCCGGACCGGTCGTCCATCGCCAGATCTTTGGCCAGTTCGCCGAGCATCTCGGGCACGGCATCTACGATGGCATCTGGGTAGGGCCGGCCTCACCGATCCCTAACACACAGGGCTTCCGCAACGACGTGATCGCCGCGTTGCGCGCGATCAAGGTGCCGGTGATCCGCTGGCCGGGCGGCTGCTTCGCCGACGAGTATCACTGGCGCGAGGGCGTCGGCCCCGCCGCCTCGCGGCCGACCAAGGTGAACACCAATTGGGGCGGCGTCACCGAACCCAACACGGTCGGCACGCACGAGTTCATGACCTTTGCCGAACTGGTCGGCGCCGAAACCTATGTGTCGGGCAACGTCGGCAGCGCGCCGCCGCAGGAGATGGCCGACTGGGTCGAGTACATGACCTCGCCGACCGCCTCGACGCTGGCGGGCGAACGGCGGAAGAACGGCCGCGACGCACCCTGGAAGGTCGGGTATTTCGGTTTGGGCAACGAGCTGTGGGGCTGCGGCGGCAACATGCGCGCCGAATACGCCGCCGACGTCACTAAACGCTACGCCACCTTCGTCAAAGTGCCGGCCGGGCAGAAGATGCTCAAGATCGCCAGCGGCGCGACCGACGACGACACCGCCTGGACCGAGGTGATGATGCGCGAGGCGGGCAAGCTGATCGACGGCATCGGCGTCCACCACTACACCTTGCCCGGCGACTGGACGGTGAAAGGCCCGGCGACGGGCTTCGACGCGGCAGCGTGGACCCATACGCTGGCCAGGACATGGGCGATGGACGACATCGTCACCCGCCATTCGGCGGTGATGGACAAGTACGATCCGCAGCGGCGGGTGTGGCTCGCGGTCGACGAGTGGGGCACGTGGTACGACCCGACGCCGGGGAGCAACCCGGGTTTCCTGGAACAGGAAAACACGCTGCGCGACGCGGTGATCGCGGCTCTCAACATCAACATCTTCACCGCCCATGCCGAGCGGGTGAAGTTGGCCAATATCGCCCAGATGGTGAACGTGCTCCAGGCGATGATCCAGACGCGCGGGAGCGCGATGGTGCTGACCCCTACCTATCACGTCTTCCACATGTACCTTCCCTGGCAGGATGCGACGCGGCTGCCGGTCGAGGTTGCCGCGGGGCGGATCGGGACGGGCAAGGACAGCCTGCCCCAGCTCAGCAGTTCGGCGGTGAGAGGAACGGACGGACGGCTTCATGTCGCGCTGGTCAACACCGATCCCGAACATGCGCTGCCGGTCAGCCTGCGGATCGACGGTGCCGGCGTGAGCCGCGCGGCCGTGCAGCAGCTGACGGCGGCGCGCATGGACGCCCGCAACACCTTCGCTCAGCCGGCGGCATTGGCGCCGCGCGACCTGCCGTCCGTTCGGGCTTCGGGTGGGCGGATCGCGATCACGCTGCCCGCGAAGTCGGTAACGGTGCTGGAGCTGCGCTGAACTGCTGGGACCGACGCGCGCCGCTATCGCTGCAAGGTGCGGGTGCGCACCTGTCGTGGCGGCCTACCAGCGACGCGGGTCGGCGCTCACAGCGCGCGCACGGCAACCGGGACGGGCGCGGCGACCTCCAGCCGGTTGCGCAGCGGCAATGCGAACGGCGCGGCTGCGATCTCGAACACGTCGCCCGATCGCGTGCGGACGCCATCGGCGAACGACAGCGTCGCGGTGCCGAAGAAGTGGACGTGGACATCGCCCGGCCGGCGGAAGCCGGCGTACTTGAAGTGGTGCGCTTCGAGATTGGCGATGCTGTGCGACATGTTGGCCTCGCCGCTCAGAAAGGGCTTTTCCCAAATCACCGCGCCGTCGCGGCGGACGCGGCTCACCCCCTCGACGTGCGCGGGAGGGTCGCCGAGAAGCAGTTCGGGGCCGATCGCCGCGGAACGCAGCTTGGAATGCGCCAGCCATAGATAATTGTGCCGTTCGGTGACGTGGTCGCTGAACTCGTTGGCAAGGCACAGCCCGAGCCGGTGGGGCGTCCCGTCCGGGCCGATCAGGTAGATGCCCGCAAGCTCGGGCTCCTCGCCGCCGTCAGCCGCGAAGGCGGGCGAGACGAGCGGCTGTTCGGGCCCGACCAGCCCGTCGCCCTGGCCCTTGAAGAACCATTCGGGTTGTTGCCCGCTTTCGCCGGGCGCCGGCTTGCCGCCCGCGACGCCTTCCAGGAACATGCGCATCGAGTCCGTCTGGTGCGTCGCCTCGGCGGCGGTCCGGTGCATCGCGTCGCGGCCTTCGGCCGAGCCGAGATGCGTGAGTCCGGTGCCCGCGAGGATCAGATGGGCAGCGTCCGGGTGATCGATCGGCGCGAGCAGCCGGCCGGCGTCCAGCTCGGCCGCGAGGTCTACACCGGCGCCGCGCCCCGCCTGGTCGACGAGCGCGGCGAGCGTCGTGCCGCCTGCGATCGCGCGCAGCGCCAGCTCGCGCACGCTGCCGGCATCCGGAACGTGCCAAGCCCCGCCCGCGTCGGCGGCGATCACCGAATGCGTGCCATCGCCGGCGCGGTGCTGGAGCAGGCGTAATGTTGTCATGGCTTCCTCACGAACGGGTCGGGCCAGCAGGTCAGGCCTGCGCTTCCTCAAGCGGTGGCGGCGCGAGCGCGTGCGTCGGCTTTGCTCCCCACACGGCGTAGAACAACACGTACAACTCGCAGGCGACGGTCAGCAGAAACGATGCCTGCAGGCCATAGCTGTCCGCCAGCCGCCCCTGCGCAACCACCAGCGCACCGCCGGCGATGGCCATGATCAGCAGTCCCGATCCCTCTTCCGTCAGCGGTCCGAGACCGCGGATGCCGAGCGTGAAGATCGTCGGGAACATGATCGAATGGAACAGCCCTACCGAGATCAGCGCCCACATCGCGAGCGTTCCCGTCGAGAACACCGTCACCAGCATCACCGCTGCCGCGCCGATCGCGGCGAGGGCGAGGATCGTCTCCGCGCGAACCCGTTGCATCAGCGCCGAACCGGCGAAGCGACCGACCATCATGCCGCCCCACAGGAAGGTCAGATAGCGCCCGGCCTGTTCATGCGTGAGGTCGGCGATCTGCGGCTGGCTGACGAAGTTGACGAACAGGTTGGCGACGCCGATCTCCGCGATCAGGTAGATGAAGATCGCTGGGATGCCGAACACCAGGTTGCGGTGCCGCCACAGCGAATGGCGGTGGCGCTCCTCGCGCGCGACGCGGCTGGTCGCCGTGCCCATCGCCGGCAGCGGAAAGCGCGCGATCGCGACCGCAAGCACCACCAGTACCACCGCGACGAGTACATAAGGCAGCACCACCGATTGCGCGTCGGCCAACCGCTCGGCCGGCGTCAGCACAGCGCCCTGTTTGGCGGTGCCGCTGACCGATCGACCGAGGATCAGATACGCCCCGAACAGCGGCGCGAGCATGGTTCCCGCCGAATTGAGCGCCTGGACGAGGTTGAGCCGCGACGACGCCGTTTCCGGTTGGCCGACAACCGCGACATAGGGATTCGCGGCCACCTGAAGGAGCGTGATTCCGCTCGCGATCACGAACAGCATCACCAGCGTCACGGCATAGGAGGGAATGCTCGCGGCCAACGTCATGCCCGCCGCGCCGATGGCCATGATCACCAGGCCGGTGACGAGCGAGCGCTGGTAGCCGACACGCTCGATCAACCTGGCCGACGGGATCGATGCAAAGAAATAGGCAATGAACCAGACGCTCTCGATCAACGTCGTCTGCGTGTAGTCGAGATCGAACACGCTTCTCAGGTGCGGCAGCAGCGTGTTGTTGATGACCGTGATGAACCCCCACATGAAGAACAGCGTCGCCAGCAAGGCGAGCGCCGGGCCATAGGCAGTCCGGCCCGGCGGGAGCGTGGTCGCGTTCGGGGGCAGCGCCATGGTCGATCCATCTCCCGTATGCGCCGCGGATCGCGACGCGGGCGCGGGTTGTTCCCGCCGTCGACACCGGCGTAGATAGTGCCATCCGGTGCGTCAACGACGCCGGTCGAGGAGATGGGCATGCGCGGCAGGCTGGCGATCGGAGTGATGGCGGCAATGGTGGCGGGAGCGACGCCCGCGCTCGCTGCCGAGGCGCGGCGCGGGCCGGGCGGCACGCTGCCGGATGGCCGCACAGTCGAGGTGATCACGCTCAGCAACGGCCACGGCATCCGCGCAAGGATCCTCACCTACGGCGCCACGCTGCAGTCGCTGGTCGCGCCCGACCGGGCCGGGCACCCGGCCGACGTGCTGATCGGCTATGACGACGTTGCCGACTACGTCCGCCACCCCGATTATTTCGGCGTCACGGTCGGCCGCTATGCCAACCGCATCGCGGCCGCCCGCTTCACGCTCGACGGGCGGACGTACCAGCTTGACCGCAACGACAAGAACAATGCGCTCCACGGCGGCTCGGCCGGGTTCAGCCGCCAGATGTGGCACGTCGTGGCGGTGGAAAGCGGACCGGTCGCGCGCGTGACGCTCGCCTATCGCAGCCCGGACGGGGACATGGGCTATCCCGGCAACCTCGACGTGACCACCAGCTTCGCCCTCGACGAGGCGGGCGCGCTGACGATCACCTACGGGGCGAGCACCGACAAGCCGACGGTGGTCAACATGACCAACCACGCGATCTTCAACCTTGCCGGCGAGGGCACGCCGGGAGGGATCGAGCGACACTTGCTGACCGTCCCGGCGACCGCCTACACGCCGGTCGATGCGACGCTGATCCCCACCGGCGAGCGCCGACGGGTCGCAGGCACGCCGTTCGATTTCCGGACTCCCCGCGCGCTGGGCGATGCGATGCGCGATGGCCGCGACGAGCAGATCCGCGCCGGCCGCGGCTATGACCACAATTGGGCGCTCGACGCTGGGCTCACCGCCACCCCCAAGCTCGCGGCAAGGCTGGAGGATCCCGCCTCGGGCCGGGTGCTGGAGGTGCTGTCGACCGAGCCCGGAGTGCAGGTCTATACCGGCAACTTCCTTGACGGGCAGGTGGCAGGCAAGAACGGCCATCTCTACCGGATGGGCGACGGCGTCGCGCTGGAGCCGCAGAAGTTTCCGGATTCGCCCAACCAGCCGGGCTTCGCCTCCGCGCGGGTCGACCCCGGCCATCCCTATCGCCACGTCATGGTGTATCGCCTATCGGTCGCGCGATGAGCACCGACACCACCCCGACCCGCTTGCGCAGCCGCGCCTGGTTCGACAATCCCGACAATGTCGACATGACGGCGCTGTACCTCGAGCGCTACCTCAACTTCGGGCTGAGCCTTGCCGAGCTGCAATCGGGCAAACCGATCATCGGCATCGCCCAGACCGGCAGTGACCTGTCGCCCTGCAACCGCCACCACCTCGTCCTCGCCGAGCGTGTGCGCGAGGGCATCCGCGAGGCAGGCGGGATCGTGCTGGAATTTCCCGTTCACCCCATCCAGGAGACGGGCAAGCGACCCACGGCGGGGCTGGACCGCAACCTTGCGTACCTCGGGCTGGTCGAGGTCCTGTACGGTTATCCGCTCGACGGCGTGGTGCTGACGATCGGCTGCGACAAGACCACGCCTGCCTGCCTGATGGCGGCAGCGACG
>NZ_CAXTEM010000100.1:0-5389 GCF_964243315.1 uncultured Sphingomonas sp.
TTCTATGGCAAAAGGCGGCTGTCGCTGAACCGTTTGCATGGTGAACAAAAGGCAGGTTTTGGGCGAGCGCTCAGGCAAGCGGGACGTCCCGCTTGGGTCGAGTCAGCCAGAGATGCATTCCGCAACAAGCACGGCGAAGTTGTCTATGTGACAGCACGAACATCGGATCAATAGCGCTGTATTGATTCGAGCAAGCCAGGCTGCCAGCCCGCAGTATAGGCGCATGCCTCCGTGACGCTAGGCGTACGCAAATCGTTCGGCACCGGTGACCAGCCGGTCGAGCGCGCTTCGATCGTAGAAGAAGCCGCCGGGAGCGTCATTAATATAATCGCTGGTCTGGCTGCGGTGCGCCTGCATCGCCCAGCGTTTGCGCGGCAGGCCCATGTGTCGAACGCGGGGCGCGGCGGCCTCGTCGAGCCTCGACCAGACGGCGTAGCTCAACAAATTCGCGGCGCTCCCGCGTGTCGCGCTTCGCGCCAGCCGCCACGCCGCTTGATGGTCGGGGTGCGAATCCAACGGCGAACTAACCAACACCGTGCGTGCGCCGATCACATGCAGGAGCCGGCGCAACCGCAGCGGGCGCGCGTCCTCGCCCAGCCGCCCGTCGCGCCACCCCATGAAGCGCAAGGTCGCATCGCCGGCGCCAAGCCGGGCGAGTGCCCGCCGTGTTTCGCTCCGCCGCAACCGCGCAAGCGCCGGCGGCGGCCATCGCCGCGAGCCCGGATGCGATGCCTGCCCATCGGTCAGCACGACAACCGCCAGCGGCACGCGCAGCCGCACCGCGTCGGCGATCAGCAGCCCGCACCCAAGCGTCTCGTCGTCGGGATGCGGCGCGAGCACGACGATCGGACCCGCATGGCGCAGCCAGTTGCGGTCCGGCGGGCGTGAAGACAAGCGGGGCATCGCTGCGCTATGCGGGCGACGCGATGACGAAACCAGCCCTGGGGCCAACCCTCGATGACGTGACGGCCAGGCTGTGGGAAACCGCCGAACCGATCGACGCGGCTGCATGCTACCCGTCGGCGGAGATTGCGTTGCTTGGCGAGGCCGGGCTGCTCGCCGCCGCGCTGCCGGACGGGCCGTTGCTGGCCCACAACGATCACTTGCGCGACACGTTGATGCGGATCGGGGCTGCGAGCCTGCCGGTCGGGCGATTGTACGAAGGCCACGTCAATGCCGCCACCTTGGTGCGAACCTACGGCGCCGGTGGACCGGCGGCGATCCTGGCGGACGAAGCCGCGCACGGACGCATCTCGGCGGTGTGGAACGCCGAACGCGGCGACGGTCCCGTCGCGACCAGAATAAGCGGCGGTTGGACGATCGCGGGCAGGAAGGTCCATTGCTCGGGGGCGGGGTCGGTACGCCGACCGGTGGTGACGGCGCGGATCGCCGAAGCCGGGGACGCCCCCGCGTTGATGCTGCTGCCCGACATGACGGCGCCCGGTGTGGCCAGCGACCTCGCCGTGTGGCGCGCCAGCGGGATGCGCGCGACGGCGACGGGCACGGTGATGTTCGACGGCGTGTTCGTCGCCGACGATGCGGTGATCGGCGAGCCTGGGGATTACTATCGCTCGCCCCTGTTCTCGGGCGGCGCCTGGCGCGTGCTGGCGGTACAGCTGGGCGGGCTGCAACGCATCCTGGCGCTCCACGCGGACGCGCTGATCCGCAGCGGGCGCGAGCGCGACCCGGTTTTCCGGGCGCGATTCGCGGCGGCGGCGGGCGGCTTCGAGCTCGCCCGGCTGTCGGTCGCGGAGGCCGCGCGGCGCGCGCAAGTCTCGGAGGATCCTGCGGCGATCGACGCCTACGTCGATGGTGCGCGCGGGCAGTTCGAGACGCTGGCGCTGGCGGGTGTCGACGCCGCACGGCGCAACGTCGGCCTGCGCTCGTTCATCGCGCCCGACCCGCTCGACCGCGTCGTCCGTGACCTGGAGACCTATCTCCGCCAACCGTTCCTCGATGCATCGCGCGATGCGGCGGCGGGCTACCTGTTGCCGCGCGCCGGGTGCTACCCCTCATGAAGGCGCCCGCCCAACAGCCCGGCTATTTCGATCGGTTATATGCCGCCAACCCCGACCCCTGGGGGTTCGAGGGCAACCCGTACGAGGACGCGAAATACGCGGCCACCGTCGCGGCGCTGCCCCGGCCGCACTACCGGTCGGCGCTGGAGGTCGGCTGTTCGATCGGCATGCTGACCGCGCGCATCGCCCCTGCCTGCGACGCGTTGCTGGCGACCGACGTCGCCGACGCGGCGCTCGCGTGCGCGGCGGAGCGGTGCGCTTCGCTGCCCCAGGTGCGGTTCATGCGGTCGGCGTTGCCCGAAACAGCCCCCAACGGACGCTTCGACCTCATCCTGCTGTCCGAGGTGCTGTATTATTTCGACCGTCCCGCGCTGGCGCTAGTCGCGCGCGCGCTGTCGGCGGTTGCCGAGCCGGGAGCCGACATCGTGCTGGTGCACTGGCTAGGACCGACGCCCGACTACCCGCTGAACGGCGACGAGGCCGTCGAGGCATTCGAGGAAAACCTGCCGGCTGCGACCGTCATCGGGCGTGACCGGCAAGAGGGCTACCGCCTCGACGTGCTTCGCACCGCTCCAGCCGGCTGACCAGACGTTCGGCCCGGCGGACCTCCGCTTCCAGCATGGCGGGGGTGACCGGGCGGCGCGCGAGCGACGGTGCGCGCTGCTCGGCGAGACGCCACCACGCCCCGAACGTGGCGGCGCTGCCGGTCGCCTCGAAACCCAGTTCGGGAAACAGGCGTTCGACGGTAGGGGGGCCACCCTCGGCGAACGCCCGCCGAAGACGCGCGCGCCATCGCAGCCGGTGCAGCAAGGCGGCCGTCGGCTCGAGCGCGGAGTCGCACGCCGCATGCGGATCGCTGGCATAGCTGCCGATCATGGCGGCGAACCCGCCGTTCGCGCGACCGTGCTGGCGTGCGGAGGTATAGACGACCGGGGCGTGGCTGCGGCGCAGGCGCAGGTCGTGCCACTCGATCGCTTCGGCGAGCAGGCGATCCTCCGTATACGCTACCGCCGGCACCCCGCCGACCTGTCGGTAGGCGGCAACGGTCAGCGCCAGGCTCGCTCCCCAGGCCCAGATGTGGTTAGGCCACCGATCGTGCGCCCGCGGGTCGACCAACGTCCCCAGCCGGGCGTGGAGGTGCGCCAGACGCCACTCGAGCGCACGCCCGCTCAGATCGGGCAACGCTGCGCGTGTCGCTGCGTCGAACGTCACCGCGCCCGCGACGGCGTCGGCTCCGGCCTCGATCGCGACGAGGTTCGCTGCGATCCAGCCAGCGTCGACCCAACTGTCGGCATCGGTCGTCATCAAGATGGCTTCCGGCGGCAACGCCGCCGCGCAGCGGTCGAGCGCAAGCTTTCGCGCCGAGCCTGCGTGCGCCACGTCGGCGGAGAAATCGGCCACCTGAACGGCGAGGCGCAGGTTGACCGGGGTCAGACCGCGAGCGATCGCGGCAGTATCGTCGGAACTGTTGTTGACCAGCACCAGCACCGACACCTCGCTCGCCGTGACCTGGGCTGCCGCTTCGTCGAGTGCGGAAATGCAAGCCGCGATGTGCAACGCTTCGTCACGTGCGGGGATTGCAACAGCTACGCGGTGCGCGCGGCGCGGCGGCAAACCAGGTTCGGTTGGGAAAGTCGATAACCACATGTCCGCGCTGATTGCCGCTCACCGCCTCGCTGGCAACGAGGTCGGCGGGCATCAGCACCAATTTGTCGAGCCGAACTCAGTATCAGCTAAGCCTTGCCTTCGCACGGCTCGATGGCAAGGCTGTGCGAAGGCGGCGAATATTCAACTGTCGATCCAGATCGGTTGGCCAGCCGTTGCTGGCCCGCCTCGTCATGTTTGTCCGAGCGCACCCGCCTTGAGGATGAATGAGTATCCAGTTCCGGGAAGCGGAGTCGCCAGCGTGAATGGCCACTTGTGGGTCGCGCCCGCCGCTACGCGGCGGCTCAGTTCCTCAAGCAGTGACCGAAAATGCCTGGCCCGGGGCGGACGAAGTCAACCGGATCGACCTGCCCGCAGGGTGAGACGTCAGTGTTCGGTGAGCTCGACGACCTCGAAATCGAAGCGCTTCCACCCGTGCCGCCTCGCCGCCTGTTCTGTCAGTGCCTCCTTGCCCGCGGCTTCCTTCGCGGAGGTGGCGTGGCCCCAGAACACCTCGGTATTGCCGTCGTGCAGTTGCGCGACGATGCGCCAGTAATGCGTGAACGGCGCGGCGGTAGGGCCGATCGTCTTCACATAGCCGTCGGCCATCGTCGCGGTCAGGTAGCGCTTCTTCTTCGCCATCGACGCGCGATAGCGCAGCGGCGACGGGCTCGGGAGAGGGGCTTTGCCTCAACCGTCGCTGAGACGGCCGATCCTGTACGGTCCCGATCGAATTGCCAGCGGCCGTCCCTTCCAGCTCAGCCGCACCAGTCCGTCGCGGACTAGTCCATCGATCGCGGCATGGACCGCGGGCATCGCGCCGCGCCAGTCCGGCGCGATCGCGCGCGCCACCTCACTCGGGCAGATCGTCGCGTCCGGTGCGCGGCGCGCGAGCAGGGACAGCGTCACGGCCCGTGGATCGGTCATTCGGCTGACGTCGGTCTCGCACGCCACCCGGTCAAGCCGCGAAAGGAGCTAGCTGCCTTATGCAGGTTGGGCGTGCGTTGGGCTTGACTGATGGCTTAGCGGTCGCGTGGGACCAACATGAATGAGCGTCGCTTCCGGCAATCGCAAAGGGCGATTTGAATGGCGGAATGGGGGTCCTCTCGTAAGCGTCGACGAAGCTCAAGTGGGAAGGGTGGTTCACCAGCGCAGGCTTCGACATCTGAGCCGTTGACCATCGCAGGACGCATCGCACCTGAGCTTCTGGCTTGCTATGCTGGGACTTATGGATCGTCACGTCGCCACCCTGACTGCCACTCGGCAGGATCGGCCATGAGATTGGCCGCTTTTAGCCTGTTGCACGTTGCGGCTCTCGGCATTGCAGCCTCCGCCGCGATCGCCAGCGATGGCGAGCTCCACACGTTCCATTGCCTATACGGCTGCCCACTCGGTGCCCCGTTTTTTAATGATACGGCGACCACCGAGATCTACACACTGTCGTCGGACGACCTGACCAAGGCGGCGGATTGGGTGGCGTACCGTGTGAGCCCGGCAACAATTGGCGCGTCGGGTGAACGCACCTGGCAGGCCGATCCCTGGCTGTCGGCGGACGAGACGCTGATGCCGAAAGCCTACGACAACGCCAACCGTGCACTCCACGTTGATCGCGGCCACCAAGCACCGCTAGCCGCCTTCTCCGGAACGCCGTTCGCAAGTGAAACCAATATCCTGTCGAACATCACGCCTCAGTCCTCGGCACTCAACCAGGGACCGTGGAACGCGCT
>NZ_CAXTEM010000101.1:0-5367 GCF_964243315.1 uncultured Sphingomonas sp.
CACCAGCGGCTGCGGATGGCCGTGGAGCGAGGCGATGATGATCTGCTTGACCACGTCGTAGATCGCGCCGTCGGCGTCGATCACCTGCTTCAGCCGACCGGCGAGCGGCGAGACGACGCCATAGGCGAGCAGCACGCCCATGAAGGTGCCGACCAGCGCCGACCCGATCATGCCGCCGAGCACCGCGGGCGGCTTGTCGATCGATCCCATCGTCTTCACGATGCCGAGCACCGCGGCAACGATGCCGAGCGCAGGCAGCGAGTCGGCGAGGCTCGACAGTGTCGTGTGCGGCCCCTCGACCTCGTGATGGTGGCTCTTGATCGAATGATCCATCACCTCCTCGACCGCATGGACGTCCAGCGTTCCCGAAGAGACAACGACGAGCCGCAGCGTGTCTGCGATCAGGTTGATCAGCGTGTGATCGGCGAGCAGCTTGGGATATTCCGCGAATACCGCGGACGATTTCGGATCCTCGACATGCGGTTCGAGCGCGATCGGCCCGTCCATCCGCAGCATCTTCATCAGCTTCGACACAAGGAAGATCGCGTCGAGATAATCCTGCTTCTTGTATTTCGGACCCTTGAAGACCTTGGCGAGGCCGCCGCCCATCGCCTTCAGCTCGGTGCCCGAATTGCCGATGATCAGCGCACCGGCCGCGGCGCCGCCGATGATCAGCATCTCATGCGGAATGGCATGCATCACGGGGCCCAGCGCACCGCCGGTGATGGCGAATCCGCCGAACACCATGGCGATGAGGACGACGAGACCGATGGCAGGAAACACGTGGCAGACCCCCGGAATATGTCGGCGATGCCGACGTCTTAGGAGTCCGGATTAACCCGATAACCTGTTCATTCGGTTACCATCCGGGTGGTCACTTGATATAATTGAAAAGCGTCAGGCTCGACAATTTGCTGAAGCTGGCCTGCGTCGCCGACAGGATCGTCATCGTCTTCTGCAATTGCGTGATCGCGGTCGCGATATCGGTGTCCTCGAGCGACGAGCGGATGACCTCACGATCGGTCTCGGCGCTCTTCTGCTGACTCTGTTCGAGATCTACCCGGGCGGCGCGGGCGCCGAGCGAAGCCTGGATGGTGTCGACCTGCTCGCTCGATGCGGCGATATCGTCGAGTGCGGTGGTGGCGGCGGCGTCGATGTCGCCGCCCGCCTTCAGCGCGGACGAGAAGTCGGTGAGCGCGCTGAGGATGTCGGTGCCACCCGCGGCGAACACGCGCGCGGCGGGTTCGGTCGCCTGGACCGATTGCGCATCGCCGATCGGGATCGCGGTCAATGTCGTGCTCGCGAAGCTGTAGCCGCCGGCGACCTTCGTCACTGCCGCGCCGCCGTCGACGCCGCCGAACAAGGGCTGGCCGCGGGGATCGCGGGTGTTGCCGAGCGCCGCCAGCGATTCGACGATCTGGTCGAGTTCGTCTGCGATCGCCTTGCGGCTCGAATCGTTCTGGGTGCCGTTGCGCGCCTGCAAGGTCAGCTCGGACGCACGCTGCAATTGGTCCCGCATCGCGCCGAGCGTCGTGTCCGCGCTGGAAAGCAGCGATCCGGCAAGGCCGAGATTGGTGCCATAGGCGTCCGAATCGGCGCTCGCCTGCTTCAGCGTCGCGAGCCGTTGATATGCCGCGGTGTTCTGCGACGGCGTCGACAGCTTCTTGCCGGTGGAGATCTGCGTCTGCAGCGAATCCGCCTGGACGGTGAGCCCGCGCATCGACCGGGTCGCGCGATCGTAGAAGGCGTTCGTCGGAATCTGCATCGCGGCTACCGGATCTCGAGGATGGATTGCATCGTCTCGCGCGCGACCTGGATCACGCGTGCCGATGCCTGATAGGCCTGTTGAAAGCGGAGCAACTCAACCGCCTCCGAATCTAGATCGACTGCGGACACCGCATCGCGCGCCGTCACTGCCCCGTCGAGGATCGAGTTCTGCGCATTCGCGACCTGCTTCTTCTGGTCCAGCGCCGCGGCGTTGGCGGTGATCAGGGCGGTGGTGCGGCCCTCGAAATTGCGGTTCGTCCGCACGCCCTGCAGCGCGGTGAGGTTCGATGCGTCTCGAGTGCCGCCGGTCGCCGACGCTGCGGCGATGCCGCGCGGGTCGGTCAGCACCACGTCGATGTCGGTTGGGGTCGCGCCGGTGGCGAACAGCGGTTGGCCCGCGACGCCGTCGAGATCGCGGCCCTGTGCCTGTACCGCGTTGACTTGGCTGGTGAAGTCCGCGGCGATCGCGTTCAGCGAGGTCCGCGTTTCGGCAATCCGTTGTGCGCCGTCGACGATGCCGGCGAGCGCGCCGCCGGTGGATGACATCGTGGCGACGGTACCGGTGCGCTGCACCAGATATGACGCGACTCCGGTGGCGCTGCGCCGATAGGAGGCAGTGCCGCTGACGTTGCCGGCGACGAACAACGGACCGTTGGCACCGCCGAGCGAGACGGTTGCGCGGCCGAGCTCGTCGATCTTGACCGTCATGTCGCTGAGCGCGCTCATCTGCTCGAGTGCCTGGTCGCGCTGATCCATCAGCTGCGCGGAGGTCGCGCCGTTGGGCGAAGTGCGACCGAGGCCGTCGTTGATCGCGGCGAGCTGTGTCCCGAGCACGTTAAGGGTGCGCGTGGCCTGCTGCGCGGTGGCGTCGAGCTCGGTCATCGCGCGATCGAGCGCGGTGCCGGTCTGCTGGAAACCTAGCGCCGTCGAGGTCGCCGTCTCGATCAGCACCGCGCGGGCGGGGATCAAGGTCGGGTCTGCGGACAGCGTGCGGGCGGCGGTGAAGAAACCGGTGAGCTTGTCGGACAGGCCACCTTCGGTCAGTCCGCTCTCGATGCGGTCGAGCCAGGTCGCGCCGGTCTCGGTCCGGCCGAGGTCGCTCGACGATTGGCGGACCGACGCCGCCTTGAACATGTCGGCGGCACGGCCGATACCGGTTACCGCGACGCCGTTGCCGCTGGTCACGTAGCGAGCGTTGATCGAGCTCGATGTCGCGGAGACCTCGGCCAGCCCGGTCGTGCGACGCGTGTATCCCGCAACCCCGGTATTGGCGATGTTCTCGCCAACGGTGTTGAGCGCGGTCTGATACGCGCGGACGCCCGACGCGCCGATCGAGAGCAAGTCGCTCATTTCGGCGGGTCTGACGTAGGCTGGTTAAGATCCGGTTGCGATTTCGCCAGGAAGTCGGTCATCGCCTTGCCGATGCCGAGCGGGGTGTGCGACGCCATCGCCTTCGCGACCTCGCCGTCCTGCATCTCGGTGAAGGTGTCGAGCGCCTTTGATTCGAACAGCGAATCACTGAGCTTCGCCTGGCGCATGCTCTTCAGCATCATGCCGGTGAAGATCGCCTCGAACTTCTCGCCCGCCTTGTTGAGATTGTCGGTCGACTTCAGCCGGCTGCTGTCGTTGCCGATGCCTGCGGTCGAAACCGCGGGGGTGGTGGGCGCGATCGGGGTCATAGCACGATCAACTCGGCCTTCAGCGCACCCGCCTGCTTCAACGCTTCGAGGATCGCGACGAGATCCGCCGGCGACGCACCGATCGCGTTCACCGCCTTCACGACATCGGCCAGCCTGGGTCCGGGAGCGAGCAGGAACATCGGCTTCTTCTCCTCTTCGACCGCCACGTTCGAGCGTTCCTCGACCGCGGTCTGGCCTTGGCTGAGCGGTGCCGGCTGGCTGATCCGCTGGTTTTCGTCGATGCGCACGGTCAGCTTGCCGTGGGTCACCGCGGCCGGACCGACCCGTACCGCAGAATTGATAACGACCGTTCCGGTCCGCGCATTACGATTACTTTTGCGGACGGCTCGGCGGAGGTGACGTCGAGGTTCTCGATCGTCGACATCAACGTCGCGCGAACATCGGCACCGAACGGCGCGCGCACCGCCACCGACACTGCGTCGATCGCCTGCGCGGTGCCGGCGCCGAGCTTGCCGTTGATCACGCCCGCCACGTTCTGCGCGGTGGTGAAATCCGCCCGCGCCAGGTTGAAGGTGAGCGTCGGTGCCTTGTCGAACCCGGTCTCCACCGCGCGTTCGACCGTCGCGCCTTCGGGGATGCGGCCGCTGGAGGGGATGTTGACGACGATCTTCGACCCGTCCGCGCCCTCTGCGCCAAGGCCGCCGACTGCGAGGTTACCCTGCGCCATCGCGTAGATCTGGCCGTCGGCGCCGAGCAGCGGGGTCAGGATCAGGCTGCCGCCACGCAACGACTTTGCCTTGCCCATCGACGCGACGGTGATGTCGAGCCGCTGGCCGGGCTTGGCGAAGGGCGGCAGATCCGCGGTGATCAGCACCACCGCGGCGTTCTTCATGCCCGGGTTGGCGCTCGGCGGCAGCTGCAGGCCGAACCGCGATGCGACCGCCTTCAGCGACTGCACGGTATATTCGAGATTGTCGTCGCCGGTGCCGGGCAAGCCGACCACGACACCGTAGCCGGTGAGCTGGTTCGACCGGATGCCCTGGAATCCGCCGAGATCCTTGATCCGGTCTGCGTGCGCGGGGCTCGCCGCGGCGACCAGCGCCATAGCGATGGCCACCCAGCCCATTCGCTTCGATCGGAGGTAAGGGAACAACATGCCGAGCATCCTCAAAACGGGCTCACGACCGAGAAGAAGCGGCTCAGCCACCCCTGCCGGCTGGCGCGGGCGACGTCGCCCTTGCCGGTATAGGCGATCTGCGCGTCGGCGACGCGGGTCGACAGCACGCGATTGTCGGCGCTGATGTCGGCGAGGCGGACGAGCCCCTTGATGCGGACATATTCGTCGCCGCGGTTGAGCGTCACGCGCTTCTCGCCGCGCACCAGCATGGTGCCGTTGGGATAGACCTCGGCGACCGTGACGCTGACTTCGCCCGACAGCGAATTCGCCTGATCGGTCGATCCCTTGCCGTCGAAGCTGCGATTGCCGCTAGCGCTGGCGTCGCTGCGGTTGAACAGGTTGAGCAACCCGCTCGCCGGCGGCGTGATGCCGCCGCTGCCGCTGCTGTCGAGCTTGGAGCTCGCGGACTTCGACGCCGCGGTGCGTTCGACCAGCACGATCGTCAGCGGATCGCCGACGCGGCCGGCGCGCCAGCCCTCGTACAGCGCCGAATAGCCGGTCGATGCCTGGAAGATCGAGCCATTGGCGTAGCCGGGCTGAACCGCCGGCGCGATCGGCGCGCGCGCGGAGGAGAAATCCTCGGGCGGCTTGCGCTTCTTGAAGATGCGCGCATCGGCGCTGGCGGGCGCAAGCGCGACGGCGAGCAGCGTGGCGAGGGTGATCGTGATGCGCATCAGATGTTCTGGTTGATGTATTTGAGCATGTCGTCGGTGGCGGAGATCATCTTCGAATTGACCTCGTAGGCGCGCTGCGTCTCGATCATGTCGACCAGTTCCTCGACGA
>NZ_CAXTEM010000102.1:0-5287 GCF_964243315.1 uncultured Sphingomonas sp.
AGCAGCATGTCGTTGTCGCGCTGGTGGAGCCCGATCGAGGGTTCGTCGAGGACGTAGAGCACGCCCGAGAGGCCGCTGCCGATCTGCGACGCGAGGCGGATGCGCTGGCTCTCGCCGCCCGACAGCGTGCCGCTGGTGCGGTCGAGATTGAGATAGTCGAGTCCGACATTGTTGAGGAAGCCGAGCCGCTCGACGATCTCCTTCAGGATGCGCTCGGCGATCGCGCGCTGCTGATCGCCGAGATGCGTCGGGAGATCGGTGAAGAAGGCGAGCGCGTCGACCACCGACAGATGGGTGGCGTAGCTGATGTCCTTCATGGCGATCTTGACCGCGAGCGCCTCGGGCTTGAGGCGGGCGCCGTGGCAGGTCTCGCACGGGGCCGCGGACTGGTATTTGGACAGCTCCTCGCGCATCCACGCGCTCTCTGTCTGGAGCAGGCGGCGGTTGAGGTTGCCGATCACGCCCTCGAACGGCTTCTTGACGTCGTACTTCTTCTTGCCGTCGACGAAGGTCAGGGTGACGGGCTTGCCGCGGCTGCCGTGGAGGACGACGTCGCGGACCTCCTCGGGCAGCTCGCCCCAGGGCGTGTCGATCGCGAAGTCGTATTCGCGCGCGAGGCTGCCGAGGACCTGCATGTAATAGGGCGATGGCGGGTTGGACTTGGCCCAGGGCACGACCGCGCCCTTCTTGATGCTGAGCGCGTGGTTGGGGACGACGAGGTCCTCGTCGAACAACTGCTTCTCGCCGAGGCCGTCGCAGGCGGGGCATGCACCCTGGGGAGCATTGAAGCTGAACAGGCGGGGTTCGATCTCGCTGATCGTGAAGCCGCTGACCGGGCAGGCGAACTTCTCGCTGAACACGATGCGGCCGGGGGGCGCGTTGTCGCCGAGCACGACCGAGCTGGGGGTGTGCGGCTCGACGGGATCGGCGGGGTCGACATAGGCGAGGCCCTCCGCCAGTTTCAGCGCGGTCTCGAAGCTCTCGGCGAGACGCGTGCCGATCTCTCCGCCGGTGACGAGGCGGTCGACGACGACCTCGATGTCGTGCTTGTACTTCTTGTCGAGCGCGGGCGCTTCATCGATCTCGTGGATGGTGCCGTCGATGCGGACGCGGGTGAAGCCCGCCTTCTGCCATTCGAGCATTTCCTTGCGATACTCGCCCTTGCGGCCACGGACGACGGGCGCGAGCAGGTATAGCCGGGTGCCCTCGGGCAGCGCCATGACGCGATCGACCATCTGGCTGACGGTCTGCGCGGCGATCGGCTCACCGGTGGCGGGGCTGTACGGGGTGCCGACGCGCGCCCAAAGGAGGCGCATGTAGTCGTAGATCTCGGTCACGGTCGCGACCGTCGAGCGCGGATTGCGGCTGGTGGTCTTCTGCTCGATCGAGATCGCGGGGCTGAGCCCCTCGATATGGTCGACGTCGGGCTTCTGCATCAGTTCGAGGAACTGACGCGCATAGGCCGACAGCGATTCGACGTAGCGGCGCTGGCCCTCGGCATAGATGGTGTCGAACGCGAGGCTCGACTTGCCCGAGCCGGACAGGCCGGTGATCACGGTGAGCGTGTCGCGGGGGATGTCGATGTCGACATCCTTCAGATTGTGCTCGCGCGCGCCGCGGACGCTTATTTTGGTCAACATGGTGACGGTTCTACTTCTGTTCTTACGCGAGTGCTAGTCCGGGGACATAGGGTGATGCGGCTGCGGTCGCTACCTAGTGACGTTGAAAAGTGCGGTGAGTGTCTTAAGTCTGCGATACACGGACGGAGGACGAGCGGATGGGCAAGAAGAAGAACAAGAAGGCGGCTAAAGCCGCGGCGGGGGCAGCTTCGGGCGCGACGAGCAAGCCCGCGGGCTTCGCGATCCCCGACGAGCTGATGAAGCAGGGCGCGGCGCTGCTGGAGAAGGCGAACACGCCGGCGGGGCGCGAGATGATCGCCGCGGGGTTGACGATGGCGGCGGCGGCGGCGAGCGCGGCGCTGACCAAACGCGCGGCGTCTGCGCCCGAGGCTGCGGAGGCGAATGGGGCGGCGAACGGGGCGGCGAAGGAGCCGCCGGTGCTGGCGGATGCGCTGAACCAGGCGGCGGACGCGTTGATGAAGCGGTTCATGGGGCCGAAGGCGGGGTAGATTGCCTGGCGCGCCGTGCTCCTGCGGGAGGCAGGAGCCTAGGGTCGCAGACGGTGTCGATCGTTACCCTGGGCTCCTGCGTTCGCAGGAGCACGGGCGCGCTAGAGGTGGACGATCTCAACCCCGGTCGTCGACAGCGCGAGGTAATCCGCGGCGAGGCGGCGGTGGCAGTGGTCGGGCGTAGCTTCGCTGCATAGCAGGCAGCCATCGGCGAGATCGTCGAGCGCGATGCGGTGTTCGACCTTGCGGGCGTCGAGCAGTGCGAGATAGCGGCGGGCGTATTCGTCCCAGCCGAGTTCCTTCTTGCGATAAGCGTCGAGGATGTCGACGGTGGGCGCCAGCAGCGCCTCCACCGAATAGCCGATGCCGCCGATCCGGCCGAGGAAGAAGCGCAGGTCGTCCTGCTTGGCGAAGCCCGCGAGCTGCGAGACGCGGTTGAGCCGGGTGTCGTGGACGTGGCGGACGCCGGCACGTTCGAGCCGCCCGAAGAAGTCGGCGGCCTTGCTCTTGGTGAAGCCGATCGTGAACAGCTTCATGCGGGCGTGGCCGCGGTGGCGGGGACGGACTCGCGATAGGCAATCGCGGCGGCCTGACGATCATAGGCGGCGGCGACCGCGGCCTCCCAGTCGCCTGGCTTGGCGAGGAGCGGCGGCGGGGTAAGGCCGTGATGCGCGACCAGCCGGGCGTCGAACGCCGCCTGATCCTCGGTGCTGCCGTCGGTGTGAATGTGCACGATATCGCCGCGGAGTTCGTCGAGGCGATGGCAGACCAGCACCGCGCGGTGACACTCCAGCGGATCGCGTTCCGAACAGACCAGCGCGAGATTGAGCTTGCGGGTGCCCTCGCGGACCCGGTCGAGACCGGCGCGGAAATCGGCGGTGGCAGCGATCCGGTCGTAGGTCGCCTGCCCTGCGACATAGCAGGATCGATCCTTCGGTCGGGCGCCGAGCCGATCGCCGAGGAAGACGTATTTGATGTCGGCGGCGTTGAGGTGGCCGCGGAACGGTCCGCGGGTGAAATCGGGCTTGTAGGTCGAATAGGGCGTCGAACGGACGTCGCACACCACGTCGACCGCGTTCGCGCGCAGCAGCGCGACGAAGCCGGGCATGTCGAGGCCAGAATAGCCGATGGTGAAGAGCGCGCCCATGTCGTGGTTAAGCAGGCACGATCAATCCGTTCAACTGCAGGTAGCAGCGTTTGGGATCGAAGCTGCCATCAGCACCCTCCCAGCCCCGTGCCAAGCCGAGGCGGAGCACGATGTCGCCGGTCACGTGGAGCAATCGCGCGCGCAGCAGGCGCAGCCCGACATCGGCCTCGGGAGTACGGATCGCGACTTCGGTTACCGACAAGTTGTGCCAGACATGTGGGGGATCCTGCCAAGATACCTGTACCTTGTCGTACGGCACTTGGAGGCTGATCGCCCCGGCATCCACAAGCACACAGCCGAGCGACCGGCAATTGGTGCCATCGAGGACGTATTTGCCGGTGACCAGTTGATTGGCGAACAAGGTGTCGACGTTACGGTCCGCAGTCTCGACGCACGCCTTGTATAGCTGTGTAGGCGTAGCGACTCCGAGCTTGGTCACCATCGCGCAGCGGAAATCCTCCGTCGCATGCGGGAATTGGGGTGAAGCCGGCGAGTTCGCTGGCGTGAGCCCGACGATGTTGCCGACGCGGAAGAAGTCGGCTTCGACCCAACTCGCTTCCTCCCAATTGGAGCCATCTACCTGAAGCGGCCTGACCATCTTGCCGGTCGCGACGTCCAGGCCGGCGACGCAGACGATGCCGCCGGTCATCCGCGTGACTTCGGTGATCAGGACCTGGCGGTCTCCGGCTTTGACGGTGCCAACGAGCAGATCGGACAGCATCGACGTCTCCATGTCCGCTGCGGGAGCGCGCGGGGGAGCTTCCTAGGAGCCGATGCGGGGTGGGAGCAGTCGGGAGCTGGTCCGTTTCGGATGTATGCGGATGGTGGGCTTGGCATGTAACGCCACCCCGGCGACGGCCGGGGTCCAGTTGCGGACCAGAAGTTGGTGAGGGATGTGCTTCGCTACTTGGACCTTCCCACCTGGGCCCCGGCCTTCGCCGGGGTGGTGCTCGGGGGTTATTCGTCGCCGATGTTTGCGCTAGCGGCGCGGCGCCAGGCTAGCGAGCGGCCTTTGAGATCGAAGAGGTCGGCCTCTCCGGCGATCGCGGCATGGCCTAGCGCTACGGCGCGGGCGAGCGCGTCGAGCGCGATGTGGCGGTAGGCCGGGCGTGCGGTGACGGCGTCGTACCACCGGCCGCCGACCGCGTTGTCGAGGAGGATGCGCTGGAAACAATGGTCCGCGCTGACCGGCCAGCCGCGGGCCTGGGCGAGCGCGGGGAGGGTCTCGCGGGTCAGGGCGAGCCATTCGCTTTCGAGTTGGGGGCGAACTAGTTCGGGCATGGTGCTTCGCGCATCTATGGCGTGGCTGTCATCCGATCCACCCCGGCGGAGGCCGGGGCTCGGTGGTAGACCAGCGTTGGCGTGTGTTGCGCTTCGTTACCTCGGCCTGTGCGACTGGGCCCTGCCTTCGCCGGGGTGGCTGAGGTTGGAGCAGTGTTCCGGACTCTCCGTTTGTGTCCCCGCGAAGGCGGGGACCCAGTGCTGGGCTCCCGCCTTCGCGGGCGCACAATCTGGGGGTGCCCGGGTTGCCCGCGGTGGCAGATGGAGTGGCGTCGACTCCCCCCATCCTCACATGTGGATCGGCTTCCCCTGCACGGCCATCGCAGCTTCCTTCAGCGCCTCGGCGTGGGTTGGATGCGCATGGCAGGTATAGGCGATGTCTTCGCTGGTGGCGCCGAATTCCATAGCGATGCCGGCTTCGGCGATCATCGTGCCGGCGAGGCTCGCAACGATCCAGACGCCGAGGACGCGGTCGGTCTTGGCGTCGGCGATGACCTTCACGAAGCCGTCGGTGTCGCGGTTGGTCTTGGCGCGGCTGTTGGCCATCATCGGGAACTTGCCGACCTTGATCTCGGCCTTTGCGGCCGCCGCTTCCTCGGTCAGGCCGACGCCGGCGATCTCGGGCATGGTGTAGACCACACTGGGAATGACGTCGTGGTTGACGATGCCGGTGTGGCCGGCGATGTTTTCGGCGACCGCGACGCCCTCGTCCTCCGCCTTGTGCGCGAGCA
>NZ_CAXTEM010000103.1:0-5278 GCF_964243315.1 uncultured Sphingomonas sp.
CTTGCGATGGCAGGACCTAAACCTGCTGCGTCTACCAGTTCCGCCACGCCCGCATCGAACATCGGCTTTCGGCGCGCGTCTATACCACCCGCGCGGTCGGGGGCAAGCGGCGAGGCAACCCGCCGGTCGGCAGCGCGTTGAGCGCGGACAAGGAGATCGACATGGCGACCCAGCCCTACCCCGAAAACCCGGTGCAACCGACCCAGCCTTCGCAGCCCGACCTGCCCCCGCCCGAGATCAGCCCGCCCGGTCCCGACATCGACGTGCCCGCCCCCGGCATGCCGTCGAGCGATCCCGCACCCGCCAACCCGATGTGAGTGACCGAGCATGACCGATAACGATACCAACGCCGACCAGCACGCCGTGGGCACCGACCCGGAAACGCTGCCCGAGGAACGCGGTGCGGACGGGCGTAGCGACCTCGAACAGATCGTCGCTGCCCGCTCCGACGCGGTCGCCCGCGGCGAAGGCGGCGAAGAACCAGCGATCTTCACGGACAGCGGCCGTCGCGACGGCGTCGGGGGAACCGGCGGCGACCCGAAGAACCAGGACCTTACGCAGCAATAAGCGGGGGGTTCGACGCGGGGGACGGGCTCAGGATAGCACACGCTTTACTTTCGTGAGCTCTTTGAAAGCTCGCCTCTTTGTGCTCCCGCGAAGGCGCGAGCCCAGTACTGGGTCTCCGCCTCCGCGGGGACACATACCGCACGTGATCGGTGACCGACCAGATAGCAGCTGACGACTTGAAATCCGTGAACAGCAACCTTCGTGAAGCCCCAATCCAACGCTACTCGACCTTCCAAAGCCGAGCGCTACCTACGATCGTCCGGTAATCACCGAGGCTGTACGCGAAATAGTGGATCGCGGGCGCCTCGTACGTGATCAGGTACAGTCGCCCGTCGATCACCCCCCCGGTCGCCTCCCCCTTTCGCCGCACCCCGTCATCTTCCTGGGTGAAGCTATACCCGAAGCGAAACCCGGGCCGTCCCGCAAACTGTGCCGGCGCCAGATCGTCCACGGTAAACGACACCGACCCGCCCGCCACCCGATAGCTGCTCTCGAAGAACTGGACCACGTCGGTCGACAGCATTGATGCGGAGAAGCGCGGCAACGGCCTGCTGTGGCGGTCGACCTTGCGGAACAGCGCCATGCCCGACTTGATCCCGGCATAGAAAGTCACTGCGTTGAGCCCGGCGCCATCGAGCGTCCAGCGCTCAGCATGACGCCCCGGCCGCTCGGGTATGCGGTTCCAGGAAATCGCCGGCGCCACGCTCATCGGTGACGCAGCCACCAGGATCGCACGTCCTGCGGACACCAACGAGTATGACAGCGCGGGCGCCGCGATCGACGCAATCGCCAGCATCGCCACCAGCCGAACCGACGACAGCCGGCGGCTCACTGCGCCTGCCCCGCAAGCATCGCAATCATCGCGCGATCGGTCGCGTCTGCCTTGCGTTCGAGATACGTCTTCAGCGCGCCCTGCCCCGCGGCCGCGTCCCCACTCCGCAGCAGCACCAGCCCTAAACCTCGCCACGCCTCCACCGGCGCGTCGCCGGTCAGTGCCTGCCGGTAGAACGCCGCCGCTCGCCCGAGGTCCTCGCGCCGGCCGCGAGTGCGGTAGAGTTCGCCGCGCGCATAGAGCAGATCCGGTGTCCAACCATCGGCAGCAAGCTCACGGAGTAGCCAATCCGACCCACCGAAATCGTTCAGCTTGATCTGCTCGTCGACCAATCGGGGCCACCACGGCCGCATCGCCGCACGATGCGCTTCGGCGCCATTGTCCGGAAACGCGCGAGCCGCGAACGGTCGCGCCAGCGAGGTCAGTGTCGCGATCCGTTCTGGCCGGGACGGGTGCGTCGCGTAGAAGCCGTTCTCCCGCCACCGTATCCGCCTGCGACGGGCGATCAGGGCAGCCTCCTCTTCGTTGATCAACGCTTGCCACGTCGATGCTGCAAGAGCCGGATCGTAACCGGCAGACACCATCAGCGGGATCGATCCCGCGTCAGCCTCGCGCTCCATGTCGCGCGAAAAGCTGTATTGGGACCCGACCGTCAGCAATCGCGCCACCTCGATCGCCACCGCGGATCCACGGTTGGACACGGGAATGGCGGAAAGCATCGCCAGCCGCCCGGTCTTCGATCGAGTGTCGCGAAGTGTCTGAAGTGAATGGCGACGTGCGAAGTGCGTGAATTCATGGCCGAGCACCGCCGCAAGCTGGGCCTCGTTGCGCATACGCAGCAGCGCTCCAGTGTGAACGGTCACCATCCCGTTTGCCGCCATCGACGCGTTGAAGCTCGGGTTCCGGACGATGTACAATCGCAGGCTAGAGCAAGCCGCCTCACTCACGGTGCGGCACAGAACGCCCCGGACATAGCGGTCGAGTGCCTGATCGCGGACCAGCGCATCGGACGTCTTCATCGCGCGCTCGACCGCCTCGAACTGCATCCAAAGCCCACGCTCGTCCGGATCGGTCGGCACATACCCAGCACCGATCGTCGGATATCGATCCGGCTTGGGCTCACTCACCGCCGGGGTTGCCGCAACCAGGACGACGAACGAGCACCAGATCTTCGAGGCGAGAAGGATCCGCCTCAGCACATCGCCGACAGTGATCACGCCCTTGCCATCATCGGGCATGCTTCCTCGACGGAAATGCGCCGAACAATTGCCCGACCCGCTTCGCCGCACCCGCGTCGGTGCGCGGATCGCCGCCTGCGCGCAAATCGAGATTGAACCAGACGAGATCGCCGGACTTCAGGTCGACCAGCGCCGCGAAGGCTTGGTGAACGCCCGTCCCTTCCAGGATCATGCTCGCCACCTGTCCGGTCAGCAGGCGAAACGCCTTGCGTTCGCCGGTCCCGAACGAGTCACGCATCCTTACGAACAGCGCATAGTCTCCGCCGCCGGACGCGACGATCCTCGCCACGTCGGGACCGAGCGTCCAGTTCACTCGATCGCCCAGCGCCGGCAAGGCGCCATCACGAGTAAGTTCGTGCGTCGTGGCTTCGGTTGCGACTGTCTTGAACAACGCCAGATAGTCCGCGATCAGCTTGGCTTGCTCACCCTTCTGCTCGGGCAGGACGACAACCTCGTTCCCGAACACGCGCTGCTGCGTCTCGATCGCCGCGGCGAGCTTGGCGCGGGCCATCGCGGTCCAGTCCGCATTCGCCTCCTCCACCCCGCCGACGCCGATTGATCCGACTTGGATATCGGACTGCACCACGACGATCCTGACCGGCCGGCCTTCGGTGAAGCGGAAAGCACCGTTCTTCCAAACCGCGGCGTCCGCGCTGCCGCCTGTCCCCAGCAACGAAAGGAGCAAGATGATGCGAAGGCGCCAATCCATCACGACGGCTCCCCGTGAGCGCAACCGACCGGGCCGGCACGTTACGCGCTGCCCGATCTCGCACATCACGCGAGAGCCGCCCCCTGTTTCGACGAAGTACCCTGAAGCGGCAACATCTCGCCGCACTTATTCCGTCGCAGCATCATCGTCCAACCGGACTCAAGTAAAGCCTCGTAATTACTATGTGCTTTGGACCCACTGCCCACCCCGTTTCATCGTTGATCGATTCGATGACCTATCAGCGTGAAACGGGCATAGTAAGTTGCGGCGCTCTCTACAACAGATTAATACGATAGTTCAGGCATGTAATGATACCCTAGAACACCGGATACTCTGTTCGTAGATACTAGTTCAATCGAAGTTGATAATGTTGCAAACAGACATGACCACTTCTTTCTTCAGAAGGACAGAACATCAATTCCGTTTACTTCCAATCGAAGGTCAACGGCGCCTCACGGAACGCGAACCGATCGAGGTGGCGCTCCACCACCCCGCGCATGTTGGCCACGTCCTCCCCTTCAGGCACCGTCAGCGCGACGTCGAGCGTGTCGATGTCGGCGCGCATCACCAAGCGGGCGCCATTTGGAAAGTCGATCGTGGCTTCCTCCGCGGTGAAGGCGACCGTCATCTTATGGCTCCAATGCTTGGCAAGCTGCTGGAGATAGCGGCTCGCCGACGCGGTCGGCACGCGAGCGACCGAGACACTCATCGCAGCCGCTCGATCCGTTGTGCGACCTCGTCGATCATCGCGACGACCTCATGCAGCTTCTCGTCATCGAGATCACCGCGGCCGAGCCGCCCCTGCACTGCCATCCGCAGATTGCCCATCGCCCGCCGGATCGGCGCGCCGTCGGTCCGTTCGCGGTGCGCGCCGAGGTCGGTCAGCCGCGCGATCAGCGTCGCGACCTGCGCCTCGTTCTCGGCAAGGTGCGTCAGCCCGGATTCGGTGATCGCGAAACGCTTCTTGGCATCGTCGGACTGTTGCTCGGCGATCAGCCCCATCTCGTCGAGCAGGGTGAGCGTCGGGTAGACGATGCCGGGGCTCGGCGCATAGGCGCCGCCGGTCAGCTCTTCGATCGCGCGGATCAGCTCGTAGCCATGGCGGGTTTCGTCCGCGATCAGCTTGAGCAGAACCAGCCTGAGCTCGCCGCCATCGAACATCCGCCGTCCGCGGCCACGACCACGATCGTGCTCGCCATTCACTTCCCAGCTGACGGTAAACGGTCCGCGGCGCCACTCGCCGCCGCCGCGTGGGCCGCAATGGCGGCCGCGCATATGATTGAACATGATCTCGTTCCTGTTTTCAGATAGCGCTAAGATATATCTTCTGGTGCTGTCTTCAAGATACCCGAAGATATATCTTCTCGCGGCATCTGTGCTCCTGCGGACGCAGGAGCTTGGGGCCAAGAACGATGTTCCCCGTAACCCAGGGCTCCTGCGTCCGCAGGAGAACAGAAGATGCATCGCCGGCCGCCCGCGCTTATATTGGCGGTATGCCCGATCTGTTCGCCGGCTTCGAACCCGCACCCCCGCCCGAAACCATCGCCGAGAATGCGCCGCTCGCGGATCGCCTGCGGCCTCGGCGGCTTGGCGATGTCGTCGGCCAGGATCATATCACCGGGCCGGAAGGTGCGATCGGGCGGATGGTCGCGGCGGGGCGGCTGTCGTCGATGATCCTGTGGGGACCACCCGGCACCGGCAAGACCACGATCGCCCGGCTGCTGGCGGACGCCGTCGACCTGCGCTTCGTCGCGATCTCGGCGGTGTTCTCGGGCGTCGCCGACCTGAAGAAGGCGTTCGCCGAGGCGCGCGACCATGCCCGCATCGGCAAGCGCACGCTGCTCTTCGTCGACGAGATCCATCGCTTCAATCGTGCGCAGCAGGACGGCTTCCTGCCCTATGTCGAGGACGGCACCGTCACCCTGGTCGGCG
>NZ_CAXTEM010000104.1:0-5263 GCF_964243315.1 uncultured Sphingomonas sp.
AGCTGCTGATAGGCGGCGACCGCGAGGAACAGGTCCGACGCCTTCACCGCGACCTTGAATTCGTGGAAGTCGTGGTCCTGCAGCAGCTTGATGTGATCGAGCGCGGATTCGACCAGCGCTTCCGGGCACGGCTCGCCATATTTTTCCAGCAGATGCCGTTCGAGGCTGCCGCCGTTGACGCCGATGCGGATCGCGCAGCCATTCGCCTTCGCGGCGTTGACGACTTCGCGAACCCGCTCGGGCGAGCCGATGTTGCCGGGATTGATCCGCAGGCACGCCGCACCAGCGTCGGCTGCTTCGAGCGCACGCTTGTAGTGGAAGTGGATGTCGGCGACGATCGGCACCCGTGCGGCGCGGACGATCTGGCCGAGCGCGGCGGTCGAATCGGTATCGGGACAGGATACCCGGATGATGTCGACGCCCGCGTCCTCGCAGCGACGGATCTGATCGATCGTCGCGCCGGGATCGGAGGTGAGCGTGTTGGTCATCGTCTGCACGGTGACCGGCGCGTCGCCGCCGACGGGAACGTTGCCGACCATGATCTGGCGGCTGTGACGACGCGTGATGTCGCGCCACGGACGAATGGACATGGCCGCGCCTATACTCCCCTGCCCGCGGGTGCGCCAGCGCCTGACGCACACCGCTGGCGCCGCGGCGCTTCTGCCTCTAGGGCGCGGGAATGACGCGGCATTACGGCATGGACTGGCTGAGGATCGGGGCATTCGCGCTGCTGATCTTCTACCATATCAGCATGGTGTTCGTGCCGTGGAACTTCCACGTGAAGTCGACCCATGTCGCGACCTGGGCGACGCTGCCGATGCTGGCGACCAACGCGTGGCGGCTGACGCTGTTGTTCGTCGTGTCGGGCTATGCGAGTCGCGCACTTCTGCGTCGGTCGAGCGGCGTCGGCGGCTTCCTCGGCAACCGCACATTCCGGCTGCTGGTGCCCCTTCTGTTCGGGATGGCGGTTATCGTGCCGCCGCAGCCATGGGTCGAGCTGGTCACCAAGAATGCGTACGCGGGCAGCTACGCAACCTTCTGGCTGCATGATTACTTTAGGTTCGCGCCGCTCGCGGGGTTGTCGCTGCCGACCTGGAACCATCTGTGGTTCGTGGTCTATCTGTGGGTGTACACGATCGTGCTCGGCGTCGCGGTGCTGGCGGTCCGGTCCGCGCTGCCGCAGCGAGTGTTCGACCGGGTGTTCGGTGGGATCGGCGTGCTGGCCGTGCCGCTGCTGTGGCTGGTCGCGGTCCATGCCTGGATCTTCCCGATGGCGGCGGAGAGCCATGCACTGTTCGGCGACTGGATCGCACACGCGACCTTCCTGCCCGCCTTTCTGTTCGGTTTCGCGCTTGCCCGGTCCGAACGCGCGATGGCCGCGATCGGGCGCTGGTGGCGGTTAGGTGCGATCCTGGCGATCATCGGGTACGCCTTCATCATCGGGGTCGAGCGGACGTGGCCCGGCGATACCCCTGCCCCGCGCTGGATCTATCCCTTCTACGGCGCTGCGCACGCGGTTCAGCAATGGGCCGCGATCGTCGCCCTGATCGGCATTGCCGAACGCTATCTGAACCGCGACCTGCCGATCCGGCCGATGCTGACCGAGGCGGTATTCCCCTTCTACCTGATCCACCAGACGATCATCGTCGTCGCGATGTGGGCTATCCTGCCCGCTGGCCTGCCCGGCTGGGCCGAGTTTGGGGTCCTGGTCGCCGCGACGATCGGCGGATGCTGGCTGTTCTACGTGGTCGGGCGCGCGATCCCGCCGCTGCGGCCGTTGATCGGATTGCGCAGTGGCCGGGCGGCGGCCTTCCCGCCGCGCACACGCCCGGCGGTGCTGTGATGGCGTGGACGCTGCTGATCCATGGCGGCTGCGGGATCTTCGACCGCAAGACGATCTCGCCCGCGACCGATGTTGGTGTTCGCGCGGCGTTGAACCGCGCGCTCGACGCGGGCGCCGGGGTGCTCGCCGGTGCTGGCAGCGCGGTGGATGCGGTCGAGGCAGCGATCCGCGTGCTGGAGGACGATTCCCACTTCAATGCCGGGCGCGGCGCGGCGCTGACCTATGACGGTATCGCCGAACTCGACGCCGCGATCGTCGACGGGCGCACGCGCGCGGCTGGCGCGGTCGCGGGTACGACCCGCACCCGCAACCCGGTCGCTCTCGCCCGCGCGGTGATGGAGCGGAGCGCGCACGTCTTTCTGGCCGGCGTTGGTGCGGACGACTTCGGCGCGGCGAACGATGTCGAGCAGGTGACGGACGACTGGCACGTCATCCCCGAACGTCGCGACCAGCTCGCCGCATTGAAGGCGCGCGGCGGCGCTGCGTTCGATACCGACATGAAATACGGGACGGTCGGTGCGGTGGCCGTCGACGCCAGCGGCCATGTTGCCGCCGCAACCTCGACCGGCGGGGTCACCGGCAAACGCTGGGGACGGATCGGTGATTCGCCGATCGTCGGCGCGGGCACGTGGGCGGACGATCGCGCCTGCGCGGTGTCATGCACCGGCGCCGGCGAGTATTTCATCCGCACCGGCTTCGCGCACGAGATCGCCGCCCGTTTGCGCTACACCGGCGCCGCACTCGACGAGGCGGTCGATGCCGCGATCGCGGAGATGGTCGCGCTCGGCGGCACCGGCGGCGCGATCGTCGTCGCGCCGGGCGGCGAGGCGGTGTGGCGCTTCTCGACCCCGGGCATGTTCCGCGGGCGCGCATCGGCGTCGGGCGAACGCATCGTCGCGATCTATGGCGACGAGCCGTGAGGCACGTGGTTGGAAAGACCGACAGCGCCGCCTAAAGCGCGCTGATGATCAGTATTCGTACAGTTATCGTGGGTGCGGCAATGCTCGCGTCCGCCGCCCCCGCCCATGCCTATTGGGAATATGGCCATCAGACGATCGCGCAGATCGCGCAGGCGAACGTCTCGCCCCGCACCCGTAGCGCGATCCGCGTGCTGCTGGCGCAATCGGCGCTGCTCGACACGCCGACCTGCCCCGCCGCGACGATCGAGGATGCGAGCGTCTGGGCGGATTGCGTCAAGCCGCTGAAGGGTGCGAACGGCAAACGCCGGTTCGACTATGCCTATAATTGGCACTTCCAGAACGTCGACGTCTGCGCGCCGTTCAGCCTGATGCCCGCCTGCAAGGATGGCGATTGCGTCAGCGCGCAAATCGACCGCGACGTCGCGGTTCTCAAGGACCGCCGCTCCACCCCGAAGCAGCGGGTCGAGGCACTAGTCTTCCTGATCCACTTCGTCGGCGATCTCCACCAGCCGCTCCACGCCGGCGACCGCGCAGACAAGGGTGGCAACGAGGTGTCCGCACGCTACGGCATATACGGGCCCAAGCGCTTCAACCTCCACTCGGTCTGGGACGGGCCGCTGGCCGAACGCGCAATCTCCAGCGGCCCGTCGCTGGTGCGGCGCTTCCCCGCAGCGGAACGACGGCGCATCGCCGCCGGCACCGTCACCGACTGGAGCCGCGAGGCGTGGGAGGTGTCGCGCCGCTACGTCTATGCAAGCGCTGCCGGTGGCGACGCCTGCGCCGCACCGGTCAAGACCACGACGATAGACGACGCAACGATCGCGCGACTGGTGCCGATCGCGCGGCTCGAGGTCGAACGCGGCGGGCTACGGCTCGCCAAGCTGCTCGACGCCGCGCTGGGATAGTCGCGCGGGCCGCGACTATCCCGATGCTCATCAGCTGAGGACGACGGTTACCGCGCGGCGGTTCTGTGCGTAGCTGTCCTCGTCCGATCCGTTCGCGAGCGGGCGTTCCTTGCCATAGCTGATCGTGGTCAGCCGCGACGGATCGACACCGCGTGCGACGAGATAGTTCTTCGCCGAATTGGCGCGGCGATCGCCGAGCGCGAGGTTGTATTCGCGCGTCCCGCTTTCGTCGCAATGCCCTTCGATCGTCGCCCGGACCTGCGGATATTTGGCGAGCCATGCGGCCTGGCTGTCGAGGATCGCGCGCGCGGTCGGATCGATGTCGAAGATGTCGACGCCGAAATTGACCGTGTTCGACGTCACCGACCTGCGGAAATCCGCATCCGATCCGGGCACGATCGCGCCGCCGGTATCGCCGGTCGTGGCGCCGGTCTGCGTGTTCGCATTCTCGGACGGTGCCGGCGGCAGCACTTCGGGCCGCTTCTTGGCGCACCCGGTGACCGCGACGAGCGCGGTGCCGGCAATCAGGATCGTCGTGAGCTTGTTCATGTCATGTCTCCCATCAAATCAACGCTGCTATGGCCGAAGCGGACCCCAGGCCGGGTCCGATCCGTCGAGCGGGGTCGGGATGCGGCGCTCGACCGATCCGGTCAGGTCCACCGCCCACAGATCGGCCTTGCCCGCTCCGCCCCGGCCCGACCGGAAGAAGGTGATGACGCGGCCATTGGGCGACCAGCTCGGCCCTTCATCCTGCCCGGCGTTGGTCAACAGCTTCTCGTTCCCCCCCGACGCCGACATCGTGCCGATTCGGAAGGCGCCCGAGATCTTGGTGAAGGCGATCAGGTCGCCGCGCGGGCTCCACACCGGGGTGGCATAGCGCCCGCCGCCGAAGCTGATACGCTGCTGGTTCGATCCGTCGGCGTTCATCACGTAGATCTGCTGCCCGCCCGACCGATCGCTCTCGAACACGATCTTCGACCCGTCGGGCGAATAGCTGCCGCCGGTGTCGATGCCCGGCGACGTGGTCAGCCGCTGCGGCGTGCCGCCGGCGCTCGACACGCGGTAGACATCGGTGTTGCCGCCTTGCGCCATGGAGAACAGGATGAACCGTCCGTCGGGCGAGAAGCGCGGCGCGAAGGTCAGGCTGACGTTGCGCACCACCAACCGCTGGCGTCCCGAGCCGATGTCATAGACGTAGATCGCGGGACGATCGCCGAGATAGCTCATATAGACGATCGACTGCTGGTTGGGCGCGAACCGCGGCGTCAGCACGATCGACTGACCATTGGTGAGGAAGCGGTGGTTGGCGCCGTCCTGATCCATGATCGCGAGCCGCTTGATGCGTTTGCCCTTGGGGCCGGTCTCCGCGACGTACACCACGCGGCTGTCGAAATAGGGTCCCTCGCCGGTGAGCCGCGCATAGACCATGTCGGCGCACTTGTGCCCGGCGCGGCGCCAGTCCGAGGGCGGCACGACGAACCCCTGCCGGGTGAGCTCGATCTTCGAGAACACGTCGTAAAGATAGCAGCCGACCGTCAGCGTGCCGTCGCCATTGGCGCGGATATACCCCTGGACCAGCGCCTGCGCGCCGGTGC
>NZ_CAXTEM010000105.1:0-4891 GCF_964243315.1 uncultured Sphingomonas sp.
CCCGCCGCGGTCGGCCAGCAGATCCGCGCGCTGGAGGATACGCTGGGCGTCGTCCTGTTCCGCCGCACCACCCGCGGGCTCGAACTCACCCCCGAAGCCGAAGCCGGACTCGGCGCGCTACGAGGCGGGTTTCTGCAGTTCGAGGAGGCCGTTCGTGCGATGCAGGCGGGGCAGTCGTCCAAGTCGTTGACGATCGCCGCGCCGCGCGACCTCACCGAGAAGTGGCTGATGCCGCGTCTTGCCGCGATCGCAGCGGCGGATCCCGACCTGCGCTTCGTGCTGATCGCCGCTGACGAGCTGGTCGACTTCACCGAAGCCAATCTCGATCTGGCGATCCGCTGGGGCGAGGGTCCCGGCGAACATCAGGGCGAGGCGCTCGAATCGGACGGCATGGTCACCGTCGCGGCCGCAGGCGGAACGTCGAGCGAGGCGAGCATCGCCTGGCCGGGCAGCCCGGGCGGCGACGGGGTCGCGCTGGTGCGGGTGGCCGACGCCGGTCTCGCGATCGACGCGGCGGCGTCGGGCTTGGGTCGAGCCACCGTGCCGCATCTGCTGGCCGCGGATGAGCTTGGGACCGGGCGGATCGTCCAGATCGGCGAGGCGGTGCCGTCGAAGCTCGGTTATTGGCTGGTCGCGCCCTTGCCGCAATGGCGGCAGCAGAAGGTCCGCACGCTCGTCGACATGCTCGGGCGGTGAGAGAAGCGGTCGTGGCTGGCGATCGATCGGGCATGACCTCGCCGCGATTGGCGATGCGCCCGATCCGGCTCCACGATGCCGTCGCGCTGCACGAGGCATATTGCGACGCCGATCTGATGCGCTGGTGGTCATGCGCGCCGCATGCCTCGATCGCCGACACCGAAGCCTATTTGGCACCCCGCATCGATGACGCGGCGTGGCGCAGCTGGACGATCACGCTGGCCGGCGACGACCGCGCGATCGGCACGATCAGCACCACGCAGCGCCGCGCTGGCGTGGCGGAAATCGGCTATATGCTGGTGCGCAGCGCCTGGGGTCACGGTTATGCGCGCGAGGCGGTGTCGCGGCTGATCGACCGTTTGATCAATGACGAGCGCCAGCGCCGGATCTTCGCCGATGTGGATCCCGACAACGCGGCTTCGCTTCACCTGCTCGACTCGCTCGGCTTCCGGCGCGAGGCGTTGCTGCGTGACGAATGGGAGACGCATATCGGCGTGCGCGACAGCGTCATACTGGGCCTGCTCGCGCGCGAATGGGGCGGGGTAAGTTCGTTTACCTAAGCTGGGCCGCCCCCGAGCTTGGGGACACGAGGTGGGATTAGCTCGTGGATCCGAAGATCCAAGCTGCGACCGATCAGAACGTCGCGGTCAGGTTCAGCGACCCATAGGCGGTGGTGCCGCGCGGCGGGGCGTTGGGCGCGTCGTTCAGGAAGCGGCCCTTCGCCAGAATTACCGCATCGGCCTCGAAGCGCAGCACTGCGGGCTTGATCCACCAGCGCAGGCGCGAGTCGATCTGGTGTCCCGCGAACGATCCGGCGTTGCCTCGGGGATCGCGGACATTGGTTGTGGAGAAGGCGTCAGTGCGCGCGGCTAGCCACATCGCGCGGTAGCTGACGAATGCGTCGACCCGCTTCGACGGCAGCACCTCGACCCGGACGCCGGGCGTGGAGATGTTCGTCCGGGCGATGGCGTTGTACAGCCCCGACGGCGCGAGGTCGGCACGGCGCATCCCGAACAGCGTGTCGAACCGGCCGTACGATCCACCCGCCCGATCGCCGCTGGCATAGTCGTACTCGATCGCGACCCGCGGCTTCCAGGCGCCGGCGAAGGTATAGCCCGCGTCGCCATGGACGAACCAGGCGGACACCGGCATCCGTGGCGCGCCGACGGTGGCCGCGGTGCTGATCGAGCCGGATTGGTAGAAGCCTTCGATCTCGATGTCGGGCTTGCGGGTGTCGGCGTCGCGGAATACGCGGCCCCCATAGGTGTCGAGCCGCCGGTCGCGTGTCGGCCGCCCCGGCGTGTCGCGCTCGCCGAGATGGTAGAAGCTGCCTTCGACCGCCAGCGGGCCGACCGCATCGGTTTGCGTCAGCGTGCCGCCCCACAGCACGACGTCGAAGCTCTCGCGGTCGATCGCCACTCCGTTGCGCCGCAAGCCTGCCCGATCGTCCGGACGGCGCTGCTGCGGGAGGACGTAGATCAGCGTGCCGGTCATGCCGCGCCGTGGTGCGAGATCGACCGCCACGCCGGTATAGCCGTTGGTGGTGTTGCGGTAATCGTCGGCCGCCACCAAGCGCCGCGACGCGATATTGAGCGTCATCCGCCCGATCCGCGCGGCAATTTTCGCCTCCCCGAACCGATGCTCGATCCCGAGGTAGGCCTGAACCAGTTCCGCCGTGTTGACCTCCCCGGTAGTCACCGGCGTGTCGGCGCCGTCGCCATAGACCCTGCTGTCCCACAGTTCGGCGACGACGCTCACCGTGCCGCGACGATAGGACCCGTGCAGGATGGTCCGCAGGTTGACCAGCGACTCGTCGGTGTCGAGGCCCGCGCGTGGCGGATTGGCGATCGCCTCGTATCGCAGCCGCGTCGATGCCGCGAGGTCGAGACCCTCTGGAACGGGAGGGGCGTTCTGCGCGGCTGCCGGCATCGTCCAGGCAGCGAGCGCCAGCCCCGCCGTCCAGCGTGCCACCATCGCCGCGCGCATCAGTTCTTCAGCTTCCAGCCACGCTTGAGCAGCTGGTAGCACAATATCGCCAGCACCACGTCGAGCGCGAGAACCGCGAAGCTGCCGATCATTACCGGCGAGTCGCTCAGCCCGAGGAAGCCGTACCTGAACCCCGAGATGATGTAGAAGACCGGGTTGGCGTGGCTGATCGCACGGAAGGTCGGCGCGAGCCGATCGACCGAGTAGAAGGTGCCCGACAACAGCGCGAGTGGTGCGACGACGAAGTTGGTGACCGCGGCGGCATGATCGAACTTCTCCGCCCAGATCGATGTCAGCACGCCGAGCAATGCCAGGAAGGTCGACCCGAGCAACCCGAACCACAGGATCGCGAGCGGCGCATGCGGAGTGACGTGGACGCCGGGGAACAACGCCATCGCCAGCCACACCGTGCCGCCGACGCAGAAGGCGCGCGTTACCGCACCCCCGACTAGCGCGGCGAGCAGTTCGGCGGTCGACAGCGGCGGCATCAGGTAGTCGACGATCGTCCCCTGGATCTTTCCGACCAGCAGGGAAAAGCTCGCATTGGCGAAGGCGTTGTTGATCATCCCCATCACGATCAGGCCGGGCGCGATGAAATCGGCGAAGCCGACTTCCTGCCCGCCGACATGGACCGTCCCGCGCGCCCCGAGCGCGGTGGTGAAAACCACCAGAAGCAGCAATTGCGAGATCGCGGGTGCCCAGATCGTCTGCAACTGCACCTTGAAGAAACGCCGCACCTCCTTCACATAGAGGGTCTTGAGACCGCCCCAATTGACGTTCCGGATGACCGGAACGCCAGGCGCGTTCCGGATCGCCGACCGAATTTCACCGATTGGTGGCTGGCTGCTCATGGCTCAGCGGGTAACCGCAGCCGGTGCCGCCCGCAACCGACTAGACGAGGAAACGACCATGTCCTGGACCGAAGAGCGGATCGAGACGCTCAGAACGATGTGGGAAGCGGGCCAGACCGCAAGCCAGATCGCGGAGGCGCTGGGTGGGGTCAGCCGTAATGCGGTGATCGGCAAGGCGCATCGTTTGGGGCTCCAGGCACGTCCGTCGCCGGTCAAGCCCAACGAGCCGGAGGCGAAGGCCGCCGCGCCCGCCGCCGCGCTGGCAACCATCGTTGAGCCGGTGGCTACGCCTGCGCCGGTCGCTGCTGCGGCCCCGACGCCAGCGCCGGAGCGCGCGTCGATCGCCGAGCCGGTCGATGACGTGGAAGACGAGGATGACGTCGCGCCGGTCGTAGCCGCGCCCGCCGCGCCGCCGCCGCCAATCCTTCGTTCGGTCGGTCCGGGCGGATTCCTGCGTCAGGCGCCGGGCGAGCAGCAACCGCCGAGCACCCCCGCGCCGCCGCGTCGGCTGGTCCCGGCCAAGCCGTCGGCCGAGATCGCGGGCAAGACCACGCTGCTCGATCTCAACGACCGGATCTGCAAATGGCCGCTTGGCCATCCGGGCGAGCCCGACTTCCACTTCTGCGGCGACAAGGTGAACCCGGGCTTCCCCTATTGCGTCGCGCATTGCGGCCATGCCTATCAGGCGCAGCTGCCCCGCCGCGATCGCCGCCCGCCGCCGCCGCTCCCCTTCGGCGGCCCCCGGGTTCGGTAATCAATTCCTCCCCGGCACGGGGAGGGGAACCGTTCGCGTAGCGCATGGTAGAGGGGGCGTGCCGCAAGCGTGTGCTTGCGGACAACCCCCTCCGTCACCGCTGCGCGGCGCCCTCTCCCGGAGCCACGGAGGAGTGAGGGCTCGCGCTCCTTGGCAATGCCTGCGGAGCTTCTATAGATCGAGGTAATGTCCGACGATCTCTTCGCGTCCCAGTCCACCGCCAGCGCCGCCTATGATGCGTCCTCGATCGAGGTGCTCGAGGGGCTCGAGCCCGTCCGGCGCCGGCCGGGCATGTATGTCGGTGGCACCGACGAACGCGCGCTCCACCACCTCGCCGCCGAAGTGCTCGACAACGCGATGGACGAGGCGGTCGCAGGGCATGCCACCCGGATCGAGGTGACGCTGGAACCCGGAAACCGGCTGACCGTGGTCGACAATGGCCGCGGCATCCCGATCGATCCGCATCCCCGCTTTCCCGACAAGTCGGCGCTCGAGGTGATCCTGTCGACGCTGCATTCGGGCGGCAAATTCTCGGGCAAGGCGTATGCGACCTCGGGCGGGCTCCACGGCGTCGGCGTGTCGGTGGTCAACGCGCTGTCGTCCG
>NZ_CAXTEM010000106.1:0-3935 GCF_964243315.1 uncultured Sphingomonas sp.
AGAAGCGGCAGTTGAGCGTGCACCCGACCTGGCTCGACACGCACAGCGTGCCGCGGTCCGCATCGGGGATGAACACCATCTCGTAATCATTGCCGTCGTCGGTGCGCAGCAGCCATTTGCGGGTGCCGTCGGTCGAAACCTGCGCCTCGACCTCCTGCGGCCGGCTGATCGCGAAACGCTGTTCGAGCCAGGGCTGCATCGCCTTGGAGATGTCGGTCATCTGCGAAAACGCGGTCGCGCCGCGATTGTAGATCCAGTGGAACAGCTGCTTGGCGCGCAGCTTGGCCTGTTTCGGCTCCAGCTGCGCGGTCTCCAGCGCCATTCGCAGATCGTCCTTGGACAGGCCTAGCAGATCGATCCGCCCGTCGCTGCGCGGCACGAAGCTGCGGGGAACGGGCACGGGATCGATGTGCCCCGGAATGGGCATGAGAGACGCGGCGGCTGACTGCATGCGCCTCACATAGGGGAAAAGCGCGGGTTTTTCCATCCTTGCGGTTTTCGATCCTCTTCCTGTTCTCGCGCGAAGGCGGGAGCCCAGAGTACCGAGAGGAAAGGGCCGTTGCTCTGCTTGGTCCTGGGTTCCCGCTTTCGCGGGAACACTATGGTGAGATCGGCTTAGTTGCGCGCGCACCCCAACGCTGCTGCATCGATCGCGGTGGCCGCGCCGCCCAGCGCATAGACATCCGCGAACGGCCGCCCCCCGACGCCGACCGCTTCGACGCTCATGCTGCGCCCACCGCGGATCGCCGCGACCAGCGCGCGGTCGCTCGGCGCGTCGGTGGCCCAGGCGTCCACCCCGGTCGCGACAAGCGCGAAGCGGCGGTCGCCGACGCTGAGCGTCACCCCCGCGGACCGGTCGCGCTCGCGGCTAAGTCGCACGTACAGCGAGTTGCGCAGGCCCCGGCCGGGCCAGGTCGCGACGCTCGCGAAGCCGCCGCTGCGTCCCTCCGCCGCGATCGGGCGGGCGATCGCGTAGCAGCGGGCGGGCGCGGCATCGCGGAACGCGCCCCAGCCTTCGTAGATGCCGATCGTCGTCCGCCCAGCGCCGGGCCCCGCCGCCGCGACCGGGGTCGCCAAGGCCGCGAGCGTCAGCGCCAGCAGCGCAGGTTTCACGCCGGCGCTCGCCCGGTGCCGACATGCGGCACGGTTTCGACGCCGTCCTCCACGAGCACGATCGACCCCTGCGACAGCCCCGGCGCGATCGGCGCGCCGAACTCGGGGTGCACCGTTGCGCCGGTCATCACCCCGCGCAGCACCCGGCTGGAGATGCCGTGCATGATCACAAGCCGATCGCCCGGATCATCCGCGGTGGCCGCGAGCCAGCCCGACACCCGCGCCTCGATCCCGCGGTAATCCTCGCCATCGGGCGCGGGGCGGAGCAGGCCCTCGGGGGTGATCACCGGCCCGACCTCGCCGACCACGTCCGCATAATAGCGCCCGCCCCATGCGCCCATCCCGATCTCGACCAGCCGGTCGTCGGCGCGCACCTGATGCCAGTCGAGCTCGAGATGCTCCGCGATGATCGCCAGCGTCTGCAGCGCACGCCCCGCAGGCGACGACCAGAGCGTCAGTGCCGGACGCACGCCGAGCAAGGTGCGCAGCGCCCGGCCGAGGTCGTCGGCCTGCGCGAAGCCGGCGCGGGTGAGGGGGGTGTGGGGATGATCCCCCTGCAACCGGCGCGCTGCGTTGAAGACGGTTTCGCCGTGCCGCGCGATCAGATCGCGGCCTGATCGGGGCTGGTTCATGGGCGCCGGCTTTCAACCCCCTGTGGCGCAAAAGCAACGGATTTTGGTGTTTATATGGGGTTCATGCAAGCCGCTTCCGACGCTCCTATCTGCCGGGTCCGCCGCCGGGCCGACCGGCGGTGCAGCATCATGGAGTTTCTCATGCGTACACTCATTCTCGCCACCGCAGCGGCGGCCGCCGCGCTCGCCGCCAGCCCGGTCCTTGCCCAGGATGTCGCCAACGCGCCGTTCACCGGCCCGCGCGTCGAAGGCCTGGTCGGCTACGACAACATGCGCGACGGATCGGACGGCGATTCCGACGGCCGCGACGGCGTCGTCTACGGCGCGGCGGTCGGTTACGACGTCCAGGTCGGCGGCGCGGTGCTCGGCGTCGAGGGCGAGATCACCGACAGCTCGACCAACGTCCGCACCAACGATCTCCTCGTCGCAGGCGATTCGCTGCGGCTCGACGTCGGCCGCGATCTGTACGCCGGCGCGCGGCTCGGCTTCGCGCTCAACCCGCGCACGCTCGCCTATGTGAAGGGCGGCTACACCAATGCGCGGCTCGAGACGCGCTATGCCGGCGGCGGGGCGTTCCAGGACGACAAGTTCGATCTCGAAGGCTACCGGGTCGGCGCCGGTCTCGAACTGGCGATGAGCGGCAACGCCTATGTGAAGGGCGAATATCGCTACTCGCATTACGGCGATGTCGAGGGTTACGAGACCGATCTCGATCGTCACCAGCTGCTCGCCGGGGTCGGCATCCGCTTCTGACGCGGAGCTATCCACGGAAAAGAAGGGCCGGGGCGCTTGCTCCGGCCCTCCTCTATTGGCTAGGAAAACCCGCAGTTGCCCCCCGTGGATTCGTGAGGCGGGCCGGGGGACGGTGACATGAAGGCGACGATCGAACGCGCGACGCTCCTGAAGGGGCTGAGCCACGTCCAATCGGTGGTGGAGCGCCGCAACACCATCCCGATCCTGTCGAACGTGCTGCTGGAGGCGACCGCCGAGGGCGCGTTGCGGTTGATGGCGACCGATCTCGATCTCCAGATCAACGAAAGCATCGCTGCCGCGGTCGACCAGGCCGGCGCCACCACGGTGTCCGCGCACACGCTGTTCGACATCGCGCGCAAGCTGCCCGAGGGCAGCCAGGTGCAGCTCAGCGCCGCCGACGGCCGGATGACGATCGTCGCCGGGCGTGCGCGCTTTTCGCTCGGCACGCTGCCGCGCGACGATTTCCCGGTGATCGCGGAAGGGGAACTTCCCACCAAGTTCGAACTGCCCGCCGAGACGCTGAAGCAGGTGATCGACAAGACCCGCTTCGCGATCTCGACCGAAGAGACCCGTTATTATCTGAACGGCATCTTCTTCCACGTCGCCGACGATGGCTCGACCCCGGTGCTGAAGGCCGCGGCGACCGACGGGCACCGGCTCGCGCGGGTAACGATGCCGCGTCCGGACGGCGCGGAGGGCATGCCCGACGTGATCGTGCCGCGCAAATGCGTCGCCGAACTGCGCAAGCTGCTCGACGAGGTCGACGGCTCGGTCGGCGTGTCGCTGTCGTCGACCAAGATCCGCTTCGATCTCGGCCAGGCGATCCTGACCTCCAAGCTGATCGACGGCACCTTCCCCGATTATTCGCGGGTGATCCCGACCGGCAACGACAAGATCCTCAAGATCGACCCCAAGAGCTTCATGCAGGGCGTCGATCGCGTGTCCACGATCGCGACCGAGAAGACCCGTGCGGTGAAGATGGCGCTCGACCGCGACAAGATCACGCTGTCGGTGACCTCGCCCGAAAACGGAACCGCGGCGGAGGAAGTCCCCGGCGAATATGTCGCGCTGCCCTTCGAGATCGGCTTCAACAGCCGCTATCTGATGGACATTCTCGGCCAGATCGACGGCGACACCGTCGAGGTGCATCTGGCGGACGCCGCGGCACCGACGCTGATCCGCGAGAACGACAAGGCGCAAGCGCTCTACGTGCTGATGCCGATGCGGGTGTGAGGGCAGGGGTTCTCGCGCGGAACCTGTGCCCCGCTCGCCTCCCTTTCACCGTTCGTCCTGAGTAGGGATCGAATAGCCGCGCAAGCGGCGTAGCGAGAGCCCGTATCGAAGGACAGGTTGTCGCATGCCACCGATGCCACAAACTGCGCGTCGCCAACCTTGACTCAGAACCCCTATCCACCTTACTAACACCGCTGTCAGTAA
>NZ_CAXTEM010000107.1:0-3775 GCF_964243315.1 uncultured Sphingomonas sp.
TCGCCCTGGATGATGATCCCTGACGAGGGGCACGGCGCCAGGAAGGTGAAGTCGTACATGTTCGCGGGCGGCGCGATCGAGATGAAGCCGCGGATCTCGGGGCGGCGCATCAGCAACTGCATGCCGATCCACGCACCGAAGCTGACGCCGGCGATCCAGGTGGTCGACGCCTCGGGATGGAAGCTTTGCACCCAGTCGAGCGCGCTCGCCGCGTCTGACAGCTCGCCGACGCCGTTGTCGAACGTCCCCTGGCTCTTGCCGACCCCGCGGAAGTTGAAC
This sequence comes from uncultured Sphingomonas sp., assembly GCF_964243315.1. Taxonomy (GTDB): domain Bacteria; phylum Pseudomonadota; class Alphaproteobacteria; order Sphingomonadales; family Sphingomonadaceae; genus Sphingomonas. The sequence continues at coordinate 280 of NZ_CAXTEM010000107.1, forward strand.
CGCAGCGTCGCGAACCCGCGCCGTTGGAAGGTCTTGTAGAGTTCCTGGACGATGCGGTTGTTCATCGTGCCGCCCGACGACGGGTGCGGATGAAGGATCATCGCCACGGGTGCGCGGGGGCGGGGAGCGGGGGCGAAACGCCCTTCGAGGCGGCCTTCTGGGCCGGGAAAGATTACTTCGGGCATGGGTCTCGCGGATCGGCTTTGGACGCGCTGGTGCAGCACGCTCGGTTGCGCGCTATATAGGCGCAGCACGATTTCACGCAATTGGGACCGTTTCCGCTGACCGACCGCCTGTATCTGGACCATGCCGCGACCACGCCGATGACCCCCGCCGCTCGCGCTGCGGTGGCGGAGGGTATGGCGATGTGGGCGAATCCGTCGTCGCCGCATGCGGAGGGACGCGCCGCGCGTGCGGCGATCGAGCGGGCGCGTGCGGGGATCGCGGCGTCCTATGGCTGGACGGGCGAGACGATCCTGACGAGCGGTGCCAGCGAATCGCTCGCAATCGCGCTCGGGCGATCGATCGTGGCGCGGCGGGTCGTCAGCGCAGTGGAGCATGACGCGTCGTTCCGTGCGGCGCCGGACGCGACGACGATGGGGGTGGGGCAGGACGGGCTGGTCGATCTCGCGGTGCTCGAACGATCGTCGCAGGGCGCGATCGTCGCGGTGCAGTGGGCGAACAGCGAAACCGGGGTGCGCCAGCCGATCGCGCGGATCGCCGAAGTGGTTCATGCGGCGGGCGGGCTGTTGCTGGTCGATGCGGCGCAGATGCCGGCGGGCTGTGACGATAACGTCATGGCGCATGCGGATTTCGTCGCGGTGTCGGCGCACAAGCGCGGGGGCCCGCCCGGCATCGGCGCGCTGCTGGTGCGCGATCTCGCCACCCTGGCGCCGAGCGGTGGGCAGGAACGCGGCTATCGGTCGGGAACCGAAAATCTGCCGGCGGCGCTCGGCTATGCGGCGGCGCTTGCGCAGCCTGAAGATATCGATGCGATGACGCGGCTCCGCGTTCGGCTTGACGATTCGATCGTACGATCGGGCGGGGTCGTCGTCGCCGCCGAGCAGGCGCGGCATCCCGCGATCGGCAGCTACCGACTGCCGGGCGTCGCGGCGACGACCCAGCTCATCCGGCTCGACATGGCGGGCTTCGCGGTGTCGGCAGGCAGCGCGTGCAGTTCGGGGAGCATGAAGCCGAGCCATGTGCTCGCGGCGATGGGGTGGAGCGAGGCGGCGTCGCGCGAAGTGATCCGCGTCAGCTTCGGGCGGACCACGACAGAGCGGGATGTCGAGGCGTTCATCGTCGCGTGGCGGACGATGGCGCGCGCGGTCCGGACGTTCGCGGCATGACCTATCTGGATTATCAGGCGACAACGCCGCTCGCGCCCGAAGCACTCGCGGCGATGCTGCCGTGGCTGGAGCGGCAGCATGCGAACCCGCATTCGACGCATCGCGAAGGGCGGGCGGCGCGTGCGGCGGTCGAAGTGGCGCGGGACCAGGTCGCCGCAGCGATGCCCGCAGGTGGAACGCTGTCCTTCACCAGCGGAGCGACCGAGGCGCTCAACTGGGCGATCAAAGGGGTCGAAGGGCCGATCGTCACGCTGGCGACCGAGCATGCCGCGGTGCTCGATACCGTGGCGGCGACCGGTCGGGCGGTGACGATATTGCCGGTCGGGCACGACGGCCTGGTCGATCTCGACGCAGCACGGGCCGCGATCGTGCCCGGCGTGGGGCTCGTCGCGGCGATGCTGGTCAACAACGAGATCGGGGTGATCCAGCCGATCGCCGCGCTCGCCGATCTCGCGCATGCCGTTGGGGCGCTGTTCCTGTGCGACGCGGTGCAGGGCTATGGTCGTGTGCCCATACCCGAGCAGTGCGACATCGTCGCGATCTCCGCACACAAGATCCATGGGCCGAAGGGGATCGGGGCGCTCTGGACGCGTGCGGGCGTGCAGCCGGCGCCGCTGCTCCATGGCGGCGGGCAGGAGACGGCTGGACGGTCGGGGACGCTCTCGCCGGCGCTGTGCGCGGGGTTCGGGGTGGCTGCGGGATTGATGAGCGATCGTGGCATCGAGGATGCCGCGCATGTCGAAGCTTTGTGGGTCGCGGCGACCGCGCGGCTCGGGCCGGAATGGCGGATCAACGGGTCGGTCGAAGCGCGGTATCGCGGCAACCTCAACATAAGTCATGAGCGGCTGGATGTCGCGCGGCTGATGTCGGACCTGCGCGACGTCGCGTTCTCGGCGGGGTCCGCATGCGCGAGCGGATCGGGACGGACCAGCCATGTGCTGCGCGCGATCGGGCTCGGTGAGGCCGAGGCGCGAGGATCGATCCGGCTCGGTTTCGGGCGCTATACCGGGGTAACAGAGCTGACGGCGGCGATCGATTCGATCGTTGAGGCCGCGGCGCGCCAGCGGATTGCGGCATGATCGGCATCCGCTTCATCGCGCGGGACGGATCGGTGCGGGAGGCGACGGTCGAGGAGGGCACGAGCCTGCTCGCGGCTGCGCAGCTGGCGGACCAGCCGCTGGAGGGCACCTGCGACGGCGACATGGCGTGCGCGACCTGCCACGTGCTGATCGATCCCGCGGACTTCGCGCGGCTGCCGCGCGCGTCGGCGGCGGAGGAGGACATGCTCGATCTCGCCTATGCGACGACGCGGACCAGCCGGCTGGCGTGTCAGGTGACGCTCACGGCCGCGCTGGACGGCATGACGGTGCGGATCCCGGCGGGCAACTAGACGCATCTTGATCGGCTCGCCCGCCTCGGCCATAGGGCGCGCGGGAGTCGGGCGGACGTGGTCGTCGCCAACCCGGTCAGGTCCGGAAGGAAGCAGCCGCAACGATTTCGCCGCGGGTCGTCCCGGCTCCCACCGCGATGCGCGCCGAACGCGGCCGGCGGCGCAAAGCGCCGTCCGTCGACTCGGCTCAGCCGCGGCGCCCTACTATCCAGCAAGCCACAACCGATGCCGCTCGCCAAGCAGGCAGAGGAATGACATCGCCGCGCCCGCAGCCTATATCACCCGCAATGTCCGACTCCTTCGATCTTGGCGAACCGCCGCAGCCCGCCGCGAAGGCCGATGCCTATCGCGTGCTGGCGCGCAAATATCGCCCGCAGACCTTTTCCGAACTGATCGGGCAGGACGCAATGGTCCAGACGCTGGGGAACGCGATCAAGCGCGATCGGCTCGCGCATGCGTTCCTGATGACCGGGGTGCGCGGGGTCGGCAAGACGTCGACCGCGCGGCTGATCGCCAAGGCGCTCAACTGCATCGGCGCGGACGGGCAGGGCGGCCCGACGATCGACCCATGCGGGGTTTGCGAACCCTGCCGCGCGATCGCGGAGGGGCGGCACATCGACGTCATCGAAATGGACGCGGCGAGCCATACCGGGGTCGACGACGTCCGCGAGATCATCGACGCGTCGCGCTATGCGGCGGTGACCGCGCGGTTCAAGATCTACATCGTGGACGAGGTCCACATGCTGTCGAAGAACGC
>NZ_CAXTEM010000108.1:0-3659 GCF_964243315.1 uncultured Sphingomonas sp.
ACGACTTCACCTTCCTGGCGCCGTGCCCCTCGTCAGGGATCATCATCCAGGGCGAGGCCGACGAGGTCGTCACGCCCGGCGCGACCCAGAAGTTGGTCGACAAGCTCCGCACCCAGCGGCACATAACGATCCACCACGACACGATCCCGAAGGCCAACCACTTCTTCGAGCACGAGATGCCCGAGCTGATGGGCAGCGTGGACAAGTATCTCGACATGCGACTGGACCCGAACTCACCGATCCGCTGAGCGGGTCCTGCGGAAGCGTCCACCTGGCTTCTGGCACAACCCCGACCCCGCACCACCCCGGCGAAGGCCGGGGCCCAGTTGCGAGAGGTGAGTTGGCGCGCGTGGCGCTTCGTTACCTCTGCCTTCCCACCTGGGCCCCGGCCTTCGCCGGGGTGGTAGCTGTGATCAACGGGGCGCCCCCCCTACAGCGTCCAGATCGCGACGTTGACCACCAGCACCACCGCCATCACCAGCATCAGCACGCCGCGCTTGCGATCGCGCTTCTTCGCGATCAACACGCCGCCCCCGATCAGGCACGCGAACGCCCCCAGCATCGCGATCGCCGGCGCCGCCGACGCGATCCCGCCGAGCGCCCCGTTCATGCCGCCATCGCCCGCGCATAGGCCGCGATGTCGACGTTGCCGCCTGACAGGATCACCAGCATGCCACGCTCGGGCGCGACCTTGCCCGACAGCAGCGCCGCTAGTCCGACCGCGCCGCCGGGTTCGATCACCAGCCGCAGCTTCTCCGCCGCCCAGCGTTGCGCGGCGGCGATCTCCGCCTCGCTGACCGCCACCCCGCGAGCGTCCCGACGCGACAGCACGTCGAAGGTCAGCGGCGACACCCGCGTCGTCATCAGCGAATCGCACGCGGTGGGCGGCGGATTGGAGCCGACCGGCTCGATCCACGATGCATCGAGGCTGCGGCGCATGTCGTCCCACCCCTCGGGCTCGACCACCGTGATCCGCGCGTCGGGCAAGGCCAGCGCGGAGCCTGCCGCCAGACCGCCGCCACCGCAGGGGATCACCGCATGGGTCGGCGCGCCGAGATCGGTCGCCGCCATCTGCGTTGCCGCTTCCAGCGCGGCGCTGCCCTGCCCTTCGATGATCCACGCGTCGTCGAAGCTCGGCACCAGCGTCGCGCCCCGCGCTTCGGCGAGTTGCCCCGCGATCGCTTCGCGGCTCTCGGTCGCCCGATCGTAACGGACTACCTCGGCGCCGAGCGCTAGCGTGCCTTCGAGCTTCGCGGCAGGCGCGTCGGTGGGCATCACGATGGTAGCCGCGATGCCGAGCCGCTTCGCCGCCCAGGCGACGCCCTGCGCGTGATTGCCCGACGAGAACGCGACCACGCCGCGCCGGCGCGCAACATCGTCGAGCGCGGTCAGCCGGTGCCACGCACCACGTACCTTGAAGGCCCCGACCGGCTGCAGCGACTCCGCTTTGAACGCGACCGCTATACCCCTGATATCCTGTACGAAGAGGGGTGTCGGCGGCAGGATCCGTGCGACCTTCTCGGCAGCATCGCGAACCCCCGCGCGGGTCGGCTGTCTCAGAATTGTCACTATCCGTCTCCGTTCGTCACGATCCGCTTTACATTAGGAAAACGCGACCCTATTTCGCGCCTCCGCTGCCCCATGGGACTTCCAACCGCAAGGCAGCTTTTCTCGCTCGTCGAAAGACACTTGGAGGTCCCTTGAGTTGCACAAGCATCATAGCGCGCTGGGGTTAGCGACGACCCTTCGTCCGGTTGAGCCGGTCACGATCATTCGCCCGCACGCGGCCGCACGCGCCGCCCGATTCTTCGTGGAGAAGTTTCCGGGCCGCTCGATGTATGCGGTCAAGGCGAATCCCTCTCCCGACCTCCTGCAGATCCTGTGGGACAATGGAATCACGCATTACGACGTCGCGTCGATCGCCGAGGTTCGGCTCGTCGCGCGGACGCTGCCCGATGCCGTGCTGTGCTTCATGCACCCGGTGAAGGCCGAAGAAGCGATCCGCGAGGCGTATTTCACGCATGGCGTCCGGGTGTTCAGCCTCGATTCGTTGGAAGAGCTCGACAAGATCACCCGTGCGACCCGCCACGCGTCCGACCTGACGCTGTGCGTCCGGCTGCGCGTGTCGTCCGAGCATTCGAAGCTCAGCCTGGCGTCCAAGTTCGGGGTTGCGCCGCATGAGGCGAAGCCGCTGCTGTTCGCGGCCCGCCAGGCGGCGGACGCGCTCGGCATCTGCTTCCATGTCGGTAGCCAGGCGATGACTCCCGAAGCCTATGCGAACGCGATGGAGCGGGTTCGTGCGGCGATCGTCGAGGCGGCGGTGACGGTCGACGTCATCGACGTCGGCGGTGGGTTTCCGAGCGTCTATCCGGGCATGGAGCCGCCGCCGCTGGAGCGTTTCTTCGAAACGATCCACCGCGCGTTCGAAAGCCTGCCGATATCCTATTCGGCGGAGCTTTGGGCAGAGCCCGGCCGCGCGCTGTGCGCCGAGTATAGCTCGGTCCTGGTGCGCGTCGAGCGTCGCCGCGGCAACGAGCTGTACATCAACGACGGAGCGTACGGCGCGCTGTTCGATGCGGCGCACATCGGCTGGCGGTTCCCCGTCATGCTGTTGCGCGAACCCGAATCGACCGTGCGCGATCACCCGTTCTCGTTCTACGGCCCGACCTGCGACGACATGGACCATATGGCGGGACCGTTCCTGCTGCCAGCGGACGTTCAGGTAGGCGACTATATCGAGATCGGTATGCTCGGCGCGTACGGATCGGCGATGCGGACGGCGTTCAACGGCTTCGGTTCCGACCAGACCGTGATCGTCACCGACGAACCGATGGCGTCGCTCTACCTCGACGAACCCGAACGGGTCGCGTCGAACGTCGTCACACTGTAATTACCGTCGAGTAGATGCCTTCTTCCCCCCTCCCGCTTGCGGGAGGGGTCGAGGGAGGGCTTGTCACGAGGACGGACCACTCAACAGGCCCTCCCCCAACCCCTCCCGCCGGCGGGAGGGGAGCCTAGGAACCCGGAGCTAACGATGACCAACCAGACCATCAACGACACCCGCAAGGCGGAACTGCTGTCCAAGCAGGTCAAGCACATCGACATCACCAGCTTCGACGCGCGCCCGATCGTCGATGCGATGGCCGACATGAGCTTCACCAGCCGCGACCTCGGCCGCGCCACCAGCATCTACAACCAGATGCTGGCGGACAAGGATTGCACCATCTTCCTCGTCGTCGCGGGTTCGACCTCCGCGGGCGGGTGCATGGACCTTTATGCCGAGCTGCTGCGCAACAACATGATCGACGGCATCGTCGCCACCGGCGCGACCATCGTCGACATGGACTTCTTCGAAGGCCTCGGCCACAAGCATTATCAGGCGCTCGACGTGCCCGATGACGACACGCTGCGCTCGCTGCTGATCGACCGGATCTACGACACCTATATCGACGAGGAGCAGCTCCAGCACGTCGATCACACGATCTTCGAGATCGCCGAGACGCTGGAACCCCGCCCCTATTCGAGCCGCGAGTTCATCCGCGAGATGGGCAAGTATCTCGTCGAGCACGGCAAGAAGGACAACAGCCTCGTCAAGCTCGCCTACGAGCATGACGTGCCGATCTTCTGCCCGGCGTTCGTCGACAGCTCGGCCGGCTTCG
>NZ_CAXTEM010000109.1:0-3632 GCF_964243315.1 uncultured Sphingomonas sp.
TCGTCGCGCTGGATGAAGCCGAAGCCCTTCATGGCGTTGAAGAACTTGACCGTACCCGTCGCCTTTTCGCCGGTCAGCTGACGCTGCGCGCCACCTGCACCCGCGCCGGCACCTGCACCGCCGCGAGGGCCGCCGGGTGCGGCTGCGTCACGATCGCGCGGCGGACCGCGGTCGGTGACCGGCATCGGCTCGCCGTCAATCTTGAGTTCGGTCGCCGAGATGCGGCCGCCACGATCGACCAGGGTGAAGCCGAGCGGCTGACCCTCGGCGAGCCCAGCCATGCCGGCTTGCTCGACCGCGCTGATGTGGACGAACACGTCCTCGCCGCCGTCATCGCGAACGACGAAGCCGAAGCCCTTCTGCGCGTTGAAGAACTTGACGACGCCCGTACCCTCGCCGACGACCTGGGGGGGCATGCCGCGACCGGCGCCACCACCGCCGCCGCCGCTGAAGCCGCCGCCACCGCCGCCGCCACGGTAACCGCCGCCGCCACCGCCGCCGCCGAAGCCACCGCGATCGCCACCGCCGCCGTAGTTGCCGCCGCCACCGCCGCCGCCATAGCTGCTGCCACCGCCGCCGAAGCCACCGCGATCACCGCCAAAGCCGCCGCCACCGAAGCTGCTGCCGCCGCCGAAATCGTCGCCGCCACCAAAGCTGTCGCGCTTGTCGCGACCACGCCCGCCACGATTGCCGCGGCCACCTTTATCGAAACCCATAACCCTGTTCGTCTTCCCGACTTCGCCCGCGATCCATCCAGCCAAGGACCCGGGCGCCGGACGACGAACACGAGCCTTCGGGCGCGAAACCTTTTGCGCCTTGAGAAAGGGCATAGCGCAGAAAACAAGTCCCTGCATGTAAATTCGTCGTAATCGGTGTGTGTTCGACACCAATACTTGCCGCAGCGTTGCCCGGACGGCACAGCCTGCATCGGTAGCTGGTCCGCTGCGGGGAGCGATGCTCCACCCGCACGAAATGCCGTCGCCAGCATTGAGCATGCGGCCAATGGCGCGTAGGGCGCGCGGATGACCGTTCATTTTCACGAGGAAGACATCCCCGCCGGCGTCTTCGCGCCTGGCGCCTCGATCGCCGTCGACACCGAAACCATGGGTCTGATCACCCCGCGCGACCGGCTGTGCGTCGTCCAGCTGTCCGACGGCGGCGCCGACGAGCATCTCGTGCGCTTCAATCCCGGCAGCGATTATGCCGCCCCCAATCTTAAAGCGCTGCTCGCCGACCCGGAGCGGGTGAAGCTCTACCATTTCGGGCGGTTCGATATTGCCGCGCTCCAGCATTATCTCGGCATCGTCGCGGCGCCGGTCTATTGCACCAAGATCGCCTCGCGGCTGGTGCGCACCTACACCGATCGCCACGGCCTGAAGGAGCTGGTTCGCGAGCTACTCGGCCAGGACCTGTCCAAGCAGCAGCAATCGTCCGACTGGGGCGGGCCCGAGCTGAGCGACGCACAGAAGGATTATGCCGCGTCGGACGTTCGCTTCCTCCACCGCCTCCAGGCCGAACTGGACCGGCGATTGGTGCGCGAGGGGCGGATGGCGTTGGCACAGGCGTGCTTCGACTTCCTGCCGCACCGCGCCGCGCTCGATCTGGCGGGCTGGCCCGAAACCGACATCTTCGCGCATGTCTGATGCGCTGCGCCCGCCGCGGACCGCGCGCCAGATCTGGGCCTCGCCCGGCAGCCGCCACGACCGGCTGGTGATGATCGCACGCATCGCGCTGCCGACCGCAATCGGCGTGCTGGCGGCGTTCCTGGTGATGGCGCCGCTGACCGCCGCGGGCGACGTTTCCTTCGTGCTCGACAAGAACAAGGTCGAGGTCGCCAAGGAGCGGCTGAAGATTCGCGCCGCGCAATATCGCGGGCAGGATTCGAAGGGCCAGCCCTTCACGCTGGATGCGGGGTCCGCGATCCAGCAAAGTTCGGCCCAGCCGATCGTGCAGTTGAACGAACTCGCCGCGCAGCTCCAGTTGACCGACGGCCCCGCGAGGATCGTCGCCAATACCGGCCGCTACGACATGGACACCGAACAGGTGCAACTCGACGGCCCGCTCAACTTCACCGCCGCGAACGGTTACGACCTCAAGACCAACGACGCGACGATCGACATGAAGGCGCGCAAGATGGTGAGCGGGGGCGCGGTGACCGGCACCGTGCCGCAGGGCAGGTTCAGCGCCAACAAGCTCCACGCCGATCTCGAAAACCGTACCGTCACGCTCGACGGCAATGCCCGCTTGCGGTTCGTCCCCCGGCGGACGAAATAGGCGTCATGCGTTCGATCTTCGCCCCCGCGTTCATCGCCTCGTCGACAGCGGCGTTCCTGGCAGCAGCGCCGGTCGCGGCGCAGCAACGCCACGATTCGTCGGCGCCGATCGATTTCGGCGCGGATCATATCGAGTTGCAGGACAAGGCGAACCGCGCGGTGCTGGCGGGCAACGTGTCGGTCAAGCAGGCGGACATGACCCTGAACGCGGCAAGGATGACGGTGAGCTATACCGGCCAGGTGGTCGGCGGCAGCCCGCAGGTGTCGCGGCTCGATGCGTCGGGCGGGGTGACGGTGCGGCGTCCGGATCAGACCGCGCGCAGCCAGTACGCTATCTACGATCTCAATCGCCGCGTCGTGACGATGCTCGGCGCGGTCACGCTGACCCAGGGCGGCAACACCGTCAACGGTGGTCGGCTGACGATGAACATGGACACCGGCCGTGCGGTGATCGACGGATCGTCGGTCGCCGGCAGCAGGGGCAGCGGCGTTCCGGGTACGGTATCGCAGGGCGGCGGGCGCGTCACGGGCACCTTCTCGGTGCCGAAACGCAACTGACCGCATGCGCATCGGCGTTCGCCGCGCGCGGGCTTTCCCTCGGACGTTTACTCATGCATGAATCCTGCCAACCGACGATGCGTTAGGCGTTCGGTAACCACTTGCTGCGAGGCGAATAGCCGATGGACGCCGATATCCTCCCCACGCTGCCGACCCCGGAACCGATCATCGAGGCACCGATCTCGAACGGGCTCCAGGTCGTGTCGATCGCCAAGTCGTACGACAAGCGCACGGTGCTGACCGACGTGTCCGTGTCGGTCGGGCGCGGCGAAGTGGTCGGGCTGCTCGGCCCCAACGGCGCGGGCAAGACCACCTGCTTCTATTCGGTCATGGGGCTCGTAAAGCCCGATTCGGGCCGGATCATGCTCGACGGCGATGACATCACGGGGCTCCCGATGTATCGCCGCGCGATCCTCGGACTCGGTTATCTACCCCAGGAAACCTCGATCTTTCGCGGGCTGTCGATCGAGAAGAACATCCTCACCGTGCTCGAACTGTCCGAGCCCGACAAGGCGGCGCGGCAGCGCAAGCTCGACACGCTGCTCGGCGAATTCGGGCTGACCAAGCTGCGCACGTCGCCGGCGATGGCGCTGTCGGGGGGCGAGCGGCGCCGGGCGGAGATCGCGCGCGCGCTGGCGGCCGAACCGTCGATCATGCTGCTCGACGAGCCGTTCGCGGGCATCGACCCGATCTCGATCGCGGACATCCGCGACCTGGTGAAGGACCTTAAACGCCGCGACATCGGCGTGCTGATCACCGATCATAACGTTCGCGAGACGCTCGACATCGTCGATCGCGCCT
>NZ_CAXTEM010000110.1:0-3594 GCF_964243315.1 uncultured Sphingomonas sp.
TTTCGACGATCTCGATCGTCGACGAGATGAAGTCGAGCTATCTCGACTATGCGATGAGCGTGATCGTCGCGCGCGCGCTCCCCGACGTTCGCGACGGGTTGAAGCCGGTGCATCGCCGCATCCTGTTCTCGGCGTCGGAAAGCGGATTCGTCGCGGGCAAGCCGTACCGCAAGTCGGCGCGCATCGTCGGCGACGTGATGGGTAAATACCATCCGCACGGCGACAGCTCGATCTACGACGCGCTCGCGCGGATGGCGCAGGATTGGTCGATGCGCGTGCCGCTGGTCGACGGCCAGGGCAATTTCGGATCGATGGATCCCGATCCGCCCGCGGCGATGCGCTATACCGAGGCGCGCCTCGCCAAGGTCGCCAACGCGCTGCTCGCCGATCTCGACAAGGACACGGTCGACTTCCAGCCGAACTATGACGGCTCCGAACGCGAGCCGACGGTGCTGCCCGCGCGCTTCCCGAACCTGCTCGTCAACGGCGCGGGCGGGATCGCGGTTGGCATGGCGACCAACATCCCGCCGCACAATCTCGGCGAAGTGATCAACGCCTGCCTCGCCTATATGGATAATGGCGCGATCACGACCGAGGAGTTGTTCGAGATCGTCCCCGGCCCCGATTTCCCGACCGGGGCGATCATCCTCGGCCGTGCCGGCGCGCGCTCCGCCTATTCCACCGGCCGCGGATCGGTGATCGTCCGATCGCGCCACATCGTCGAGGAAACCCGCGGCGACCGGCGCTCGATCGTGCTGACCGAGATCCCGTACCAGACCGGCAAGAACGGCCTGGTCGAAAAGATCGCGGAAGCCGCCAAGGACAAGCGGATCGAGGGCGTCAGCGATATTCGCGACGAATCGAACCGCGAGGGCGTCCGCATCGTCATCGACCTGAAGCGCGATGCCACACCGGAGGTCGTGCTCAACCAATTGTGGCGCCACACGCCCGCACAATCGAGCTTTCCCGCCAACATGCTCGCGATCCGCGGCGGTCGCCCCGAACTGCTCAATCTGCGCGACATCATCGAGGCGTTCGTCCAGTTCCGCGAGCAGGTGATCACCCGCCGCTCGAAGTACGAGCTGGCGAAGGCCCGCGACCGTGCGCATCTGTTGCTCGGGCTGGTGATCGCGGTCACCAATCTCGACGAGGTCGTCCGCATCATCCGCGGGTCGTCCTCGCCGGCCGAAGCTCGCAACGCGCTGTTGATGCGCGAATGGCCGGTCGAGCAGATCGCGCCGTACATCCGCCTGGTCGAAGCGGTCGAGCACAAGCAGGAGGGCGGGGTCTACCGCCTGTCCGATCTCCAGGTCCGTGCGATCCTCGACCTGCGGCTGCACCGCCTCACCGCGCTCGGCCGCGACGAGATCGGCGACGAGCTGAAGACGCTGGCAGAGACGATCGCCGAACTGCTCGAGATCCTCGCCAATCGCGTCAAGCTGTTCGAGGTGATGCGCCACGAACTGATCGCGGTCCGTGACGAATTCGCGACCCCGCGCCGATCGGAGATCGCCGCGGCGGCTGATGGGATCGACGACGAGGACCTGATCGAGCGCGAGGACATGGTCGTCACGGTGACCATGCAGGGATACATCAAGCGAACCAGCCTCGACACCTTCCGTGCCCAGGCACGCGGCGGCAAGGGTCGGTCGGGCATGGCGACCAAGGACGAGGATCTCGTCACTGAGCTGTTCGTCACCTCGACCCATACGCCGGTGCTGTTCTTCTCGTCGGCGGGCAAGGTCTATCGCATGAAGGTCTGGCGCCTGCCCGAGGGTGGGCCGACGACGCGCGGCCGGCCGATGGTCAATCTGCTGCCGCTGGCGGAGGGCGAGACGATCTCGACGGTGCTGCCGCTGCCCGAGGACGAGTCCGAATGGGGCTCGCTCCATGTGATGTTCGCGACCGCGCTCGGCACCGTACGGCGCAACTCGATGGACGCATTCACCAACGTGCCGACCAACGGCAAGATCGCGATGCGGTTTGACGACGAGAGCAAGGACAAGCTGATCGGGGTCGCGCTGCTCAGCCAGCACGACGACGTGCTGCTCGCAACCCGCAAGGGCAAGGCGATCCGGTTTGCGGGCGACGACGTCCGCGAGTTCCAGAGCCGCACCTCGACCGGCGTGCGCGGCGTCACGCTGCGCCCCGACGACGAGGTGATCTCGCTATCGGTCCTGCACCGCGTCGGCGCGACGCCGGAAGAACGCGAGACCTATCTGCGGTTCGCGCCTTGGAAGGGCGAGAAGGAAGGCGAGCCCGACATGTCGCCCGACCGGTTCGAGGACCTGCGCAGCCGCGAACAGTTCATCCTCACGGTCTGCGCCAACGGCTATGGCAAGCTGTCGAGCGCCTATGACTATCGCCGCACCGGGCGCGGCGGCCAGGGCATCACCAACATCGACAACATCGCCCGCAACGGCGACGTCGTCGCCAGCTTCCCCGCGGGCAAGGGCCATCAGCTGATGCTGGTGACCAACCAGGCCAAGCTGATCCGCACGACGCTCGCGTCGCTGCGCGTGATCAGCCGCAACTCGGCGGGCGTGAAGCTGTTCGACGTCGCGAAGGGCGAGCACGTCGTATCCGCCGCGCGGATCGAAGAGACCGAGGAAGACGCCGAGATTAACCTGGCCGATGGCAACGTGACGATCGCGCCGGACACCGGTGCGGTGATCGGCGACGATGCGGCCGCGGGCCCGGCGGACGGCGAATGAGCGCCGCCGAGGCTCCGGCGGACACCACCGCCTACAAGGTGCTGACCGCCGAGGAGATGGCGACGTTGGAACGCGACGGCAGCTTCGCGGGCGCGCCGGTCGATCTGGCGGACGGCTATATGCACCTGTCGACCTGCGAGCAGCTCACCGAGACGGTGAACAAGCATTTCGCCGGGCAGGACGATCTGTACGTCGCCGCGGTCGACCTCGGTGCCTTCGCTTCGTCGCTGAAGTGGGAAGAATCGCGTGGCGGGCAGCTGTTCCCGCACCTTTACGGGCCGTTGCCGCTCGAGACGGTCGTGGCGTACGGCAAGCTGCAGCGCAACGAGGACGGCAGCGTGAGGCTTCCGATCACGGGGTGAGCGCTGCCTGCGTGGTGCTCACGCGCCTGGCCTGTGCGTGCGGTTTACCACCGGATCCGTCACCATGAACCTAGTGAGAGTGCTGGCGCCATCCACTTGCCCGCGCCTTAGCGCCAGGTGACTTCAAGTGGAATCAGCCACCTTGTTCGTCATCCCCGCACAGGCGGGGATCCAGACTGGCAAGCGTTGCGGCTGGCATACTGAAACCAGCCAGTATGGATCCCCGCCTGCGCGGGGATGACGGAATGGGTCAACGCGATGTCATCACGCTCTAAGCGTAGAGATCGACCACACTCACCCCCTCCCCGACCGCTTCCAGCAACAACCGCCGGTGGCAGTGGCAAGGATCCCGTTCGAAGCACAGCAGCGCGCTCGGCCGTTCGGCGGCGAGGCCGAGCATGATCGCGGCCTGCGCCTGCGCCTCGGGCAGCTCGAGTTGCTCGGCATAGACCGCTTCCAGCGTCGCCACGTCGCCCTTCTTGGCCGCATCGCGCCCGCGCTTGGGCGTGCCCAGCGCC
>NZ_CAXTEM010000111.1:0-3543 GCF_964243315.1 uncultured Sphingomonas sp.
GCGATGCTCGGCAAGCATTTCGCGCTAGTCGGGTCGACCGGCACCGGCAAGTCGACCAGCGCCGCGCTGATCCTCCACCGGATCTGCGACTTGGCGCCGCAGGGCCATATCGTGATGATCGATCCGCACGGCGAATATGCCGCCGCGTTCCGCGGCAACGGCGCGATCTTCGACGTGTCGAACCTGCAGATGCCCTATTGGCTGATGAACTTCGAGGAACATTGCGAGGTGTTCTTGACCGCGGCGGGCGGCGATCGGCAGATCGATGCCGATATTCTCGCCAAATGCCTGTTGATGGCGCGCAGCAAGAACCGGCTGGCGCAGGAGATTGCCAAGCTGACGGTCGATGCGCCGATCCCGTATCTGCTCAGCGACCTCGGCAATCTGATCCAGCTCGAAATGGGCAAGATGGACCGGGCGGGCGACACCGCGCCTTATCTGCGGCTGAAGGCCAAGATCGACGAGATCAAGGCCGATCCGCGCTACGGCTTCATGTTCTCAGGGATGCTGGTCGCCGACACGATGGCCGATTTCCTTGCCCGCATCTTCCGCATGCCGGGCGACGGCAAGCCGATCTCGATCGTCGACGTGTCGGGCGTGCCGTCCGACATCACCGCGGTGGTGGTCGCGGTGCTGGCGCGCATGACCTTCGATTTCGCGATCTGGTCGCGCAACGAACCGCAGCGGCCGATCCTGCTCGTTTGCGAGGAAGCGCATCGCTACATTCCGAGCAAGAACGGCGCGGCGACGTCGTCGGTCGGCCGCATCCTCAGCCGGATCGCGAAGGAAGGCCGCAAATACGGCGTGTCGCTGGGGCTGATCACGCAGCGTCCGTCCGATCTTGAAGAAGGCGTGCTGTCGCAGTGCGGCACGATCATCGCGATGCGGCTCAACAACGAGCGCGACCAGGCCTTCGTCCGCGCGGCGATGCCCGAAGGCGCGCGCGGGTTCCTCGATTCAATCCCCGCGCTGCGTAATCGCGAATGCGTCATCTGCGGCGAAGGCGTCGCGGTGCCGATCCGCGTCGCGTTCGACGACCTCGTCGAGACGCGCCGCCCTGCGTCGAGCGATCCGCTGTTTTCGACCCTGTGGCGCGACAGCGGCGGCGAAGAGGGCATCATCCAGCGCACGATTATGCGCTGGCGGGCGCAGGGGAAGTAGGGGCGCTCGATCGAGCCGTGTTCCTGCGAACGCAGGAACCCAGGGTCGTAGGGTTGGCGCTTGTGGTCCTGGGCTCCTGCGTGCGCAGAAGCACGGGTGATCAACGCAGTCCTGGGCGGACCGACAACAGGCTCGCGACGCGCGCCTTGAACGCGCGCAGATTGGCACCGGAAAGCGTCGCGATGCTGGAGAAGGAGATCGAGCGCGGGTTGATCGCAGCGCCGTTCTTCCACACTTCCCAATGGAGATGCGGGCCGGTGGAGTTGCCGGTCGACCCGACATAGCCGATCACCTCGCCCTGGCGGACGCGCTCGCCCGGGGACACTGCGATCCGGCTCATATGGCCATAGCCGCTGGCGAGACCGCCGCCATGCGCGAGCTTGACAAGATTGCCGTAGCCGCCGGACCGTCCCGCGAAGGCGACGACACCGTCCACCGCCGCATAGATCGGCGAGCCATAGGGCGCGGCGATGTCCATCCCCTTGTGCATGCGCAGGAAGCCCAGCAGCGGATGCATGCGCATGCCGTAGCTCGAGCTGATCCGGCCCGCGACGGGCATGCCCATCGTGCCGCGGCGTTCGGTCTGGCCGTTGGCGTCGAACCAGCTGCCGTCCCCGCCGCGGTCCCCGGCGTTCCAGCGCAACAGCTGGACCTTCTTGGCGCCCTGATCGATGCCCGCATAGATCAGCTTGCCGAGGCGGACCTCGCCGGTGGCGGCGCGATCCTGTTCGACGATCAGGTCGAAACTGTCGGCAGCGGTGACGTCGCGGCCGATCGACACGCGGGTGGCGATCGCCTTTATATAGCTTTCGACGATCTTGGTCGGCGCACCGGCGGCACGCGCGGAGCGGTAGAGGCTCGATCCGACCAGGCCCTGGATGCGGAGCGGTGTGGTATCGATCGCGATCGGCTGGCGGGTCATTGCCAGCGCGCTGCCGGCGCGATCGAGCGTCAGCGCGAGATCGAAGCGCGCACGGAGCGACAGCTTCTCGAGCGGCCGTGCGACCGATCGCGCGGGGCGGCGGCCTAGCGTCAACGAAATGCGCGTGCCGGGAACGATCGCGTCGAGCGCCACCGCCTGCGCGACGAGCTGCGCCGCCGCGGTCGCATCGCGGCGACCCACCCCGGCGCGTTCCAGCACCTTGTCGAACCCGTCGCCCTGGCCGAGCGTCGCGGACAGCTCGATCTCGGGGCGCTCGGGCGCTTGGGCGAGCGGGCGGACGAGATCGTTGGCGGCCATCCGGCGCCCGGTCGCGCTGCCCCAGGCGAGTGGCGCGATTCCTTGCGCGCGGCGTTCGTCCCATTCGCTGCCCGACAGGGGTGCCGGCACCGCGCCGACGATCGGGCGGATGAAGCCCGGCGAGCACAGGAAGGCGGCGGTGCACAAGGCCGCGCAGGTCGCGGCGCCGCGCCACCAGTCGAGGCTGCCGATCTGCGAGCCGAGATCGGGAACCCAATCGATTCGCGCAGCATGGCCGCGCAGCTTGTCGAAGGCGGAAAGATCGTCCTGGACGAGGAGCGCACGGCCGAAGGATCGCGAGGCGGTGCCGCCTGCAAGCTCCAGTCCCTGATCGTTGCGCAAGAACAACCGACGATGCCTCTTCCAGCTCGCCGTGTCCCCCCGGCGCAGGTGAGTTCGTTGTGCAGCCGAGATGCTAATGTCAAATTAACCCCGTCGCGCGCCCGCAGCCGGCGCGACGAGGCGTGGCGGCACCGAGGCCGGCGGATGCGCGATCCGAAACCATCAGCAAATCCAATGCGCTGGATCATTGCGTCCGACGGCCGAAGCCCCGATGTTGGCCCCATGAACCCCGCCGTCACCGCGGTCCTCGGGCCGACCAACACCGGCAAGACGCATCTCGCGGTCGAGCGGATGTGCGGCCATTCCAGCGGGATCATGGGCTTTCCGCTGCGGTTGCTGGCGCGCGAAGTCTATGACCGGGTGGTCGCGATCAAGGGCGCGGACCGGGTGGCGCTGGTCACCGGCGAGGAGAAGATCGTCCCGAAGGACGCGCGCTGGTTCCTGTGCACCGCCGAATCGATGCCCGATCATGACGCAGCGTTCGTGGCGCTCGACGAGGCGCAGCTCGGCACCGATCCGGAGCGCGGGCATGTCTTCACCGATCGGCTGCTGCGTCGACGCGGGCGTGAGGAGACGATGATCCTCGGATCGGAGGCGCTACGGCCGATGATCCGAACGCTGATCCCCGACGCGGAGATCGTCGCGCGGCCGCGCTTTTCGACGCTGACCTATGCCGGCGCCAAGAAGATCAGCCGCCTGCCCAAGCGATCCGCGATCGTCGCCTTCTCCGCCGAGGAGGTCTACGCCGTCGCCGAGATGCTGCGCCGTCTGCGCGGTGGCGCGGCGGTGGTGATGGGCGC
>NZ_CAXTEM010000112.1:0-3462 GCF_964243315.1 uncultured Sphingomonas sp.
ATCCGCGAGAACATGCGCCGCTATCGCAAGATGGAGATGCGCGAGATCATCAACCTGTCGGTCAACGAGACTCTGCCGCGCACCGTCATGACTTCGGTCACGATCCTGCTCGCGCTGGTCGCGATGCTGCTGCTCGGCGGGCACGTGCTGCGTGGCTTCACCGCGGCGATGATCCTCGGCATCGTCGTCGGCACCTACTCGTCGATCTACGTGTCGTCGTCGCTGTTGATCTCGCTCGGGCTTCGGGCGGAGCCGACCGCGCGCAAGCCGAACGCGCTCGACAATGCCGAGCGCGTGGGGCCGAAAGATCGCTGATCTCCACATGCAGCGCGAGGCGACCGCGGGCGGCCCGATCGTCCGCGGTTTCGCCGGTCGCGGCTACCGACTCGGTGACGATACCGTTGCCGCGGCGTTGCTGATGACGGTCGATAACGCGACCGACTGGGCACCGCCGCCGCTCGACGCACTCACGATCGCCGATCTCGATCCGCTGATCGCCGCCCGCCCCGAATTCATCCTGATCGGCACCGGCGCGGCGCTAGTTCGCCCCCCGGTCGCGCTGGTCCGCGCGATCGAGGAGCAGGGGATCGGCGTCGAGGCGATGGACAGCCGCGCGGCGGCACGCGCCTGGGGCGTGCTGCGCGGCGAAGGCCGCGTGATCGCCGCCGCGCTCTACCCGCTCGACGCCTGAACCGCGTCCGCACGGGATTTCGCGCGCACCCTCTCGACGACCCTATCGCGGGTGATATCATCCGCGAAAATCTGGGGGGAGAGGAACATGAGAATTACGCTATCGCTGACGCTGCTTGCCGGGGCCTTGCTCGCGACACCCGCGGGTGCGCAAACCGCCGCCCCCGATTACGGCCAGGACGCCGCTTGGCTATGCCGCCCCGGACGCGCGGACGCGTGTGCGACCAATCAGGACGTCACCGTCATCCGCGCCGATGGCAAGCGCAAGATCGAGAAGTTCCGCCCGGCAGTGGCACCGACCTTCGACTGTTTCTACGTTTATCCCACGGTGTCGCTCGACACGACGCCGAACAGCGACCTCACCGCGGGCCCGGAGGAGCAACAGGTCGCGGCGGCGCAGGCAGCGCGCTTCGCCAGCAAATGCCGCGTCTTCGCACCGCTCTATCGCCAAGTGACGCTGACCGCCCTGCGCGCGGTGATGATGGGCCAGCCGATGACCGCAGATCGCGCGATGGCGCTGGCCGATGTCACCGCGGCGTGGAACGATTACCGCAAGCGCGACAATGGCGGACGCGGCGTAGTCCTGATCGGTCACAGTCAGGGTGCGGGGCTGCTGAAGCAGCTGATCGCTAGCTCCATCGAGACCGACCGATCGGTTTCGCGCAACATCGTCTCGGCGATGCTGATCGGCACCAACGTCGCGGTGCCGCCGGGACGCGATGTCGGCGGCGACTTCAAGTCGATGAAGCTGTGCAAGGACGCCAACCAGTTCGGCTGCGTGGTCAGCTATGTCAGCTTCCGTGCCGATGCGCCGCCGCCCGCCAACAGCCGCTTCGGCAAGGTCGAACAGGCCGGCATGGTCGCCGCCTGCACCAATCCTGCGGCACTCGGCGGCGGCAAGGCGGTGACCGACGCGGTCTTCGGCACCAAGGGCGCCGGCACCGCCAGCGCCCCCGCCGGTCCGTGGACGACCGACGGCGCCGCGGTCACCACCAGCTTCGTCAAGACACCCGGCCTGATCAGCGCCGAATGCGTCTCGGCCGGCGGCTTCGACTATCTAGCGGTCACCGTGAACGCCGACCCGAAGGACCCGCGCACCGACACCATCGTCGGCGACGTCATCGCCAATGGCAGCATCCTGAAGGACTGGGGGCTGCACCTGATCGACATGCCCGTGGCGATGGGCAATCTCGTCGACCTCGCGGATCGCCAGGCCGCCGCATGGCGTGGCGTCCCCCGCAAGAAGTAGCGGTCAGATCCGCTGCGTCAGGGGATAGGCGCAGAGTATGTCGGCGTCGGCGCTGGTCGTCACCGTTTCGCTGCCGGTCATCGTCGCGCACTGGCCGGCCGCGGCGGACACCCCCGCGACCTCGACCGATCCTGCGATCGGCACCAGCCAGGCGGTCACGCCCTCTGGCAGCGACACCGCGTGCTCGCCGCCCGACCAGCGTTCCAGCACGAACTTCGGCCCCTCGACCAGGATCGTGCGGTCGCCGTCGATCCGGCCCGGTGAGGTGATCGCGCGATATGGCTCGAGGTTGGCGACGTCGACGCCGTCCTTCAGGTGCAACTCGCGGTCGCTGCCGTAATCGTAGAGCCGGTAGGTGGTCTCCGAATTCTGCTGCACCTCGATCAGCGTCAGCCCGCCGCCGATCGCGTGGATCGTGCCCGACGGCGCGTAGTAGAAATCGCCCGCCTTCACGGGCACCCAGTCGAGATCGTCCTCGATCGATCCGTCGGTCGCATCGTCGCGCAGCGCGTCGCGGGTGATCGGCCCTTTCGGGCCGAGCGCGATCGTCGAGTCCGGCTTGGCGGCGAGGATCGTCCAGCATTCGTCCTTGCCGCGCGGCAGCCCGCGCGCATGGGCCTGGTCGTCGTCGGGATGGACCTGAACCGACAGCTTCTGCCCGGTGAACAGATATTTGATCAACAGCTCGGGCGTGCTGTCGCCGGGCTCCTGGAACCAGACCTCGCCGATCGGCTCGCCGCCGGCAGGCGCATCGTCGAAGCCGGGCCATAGATCGTGGCGGCCCCATGGCTTTTCGACGCGGTGGGTCTGGAGGAGCGTGGCAGGCATCGGACACCTTCATGTTGGGGAGCGAAACAGCGTAACGCCTGGCGCATGTCCCCCGCTCCCCGCAAGATGGAATCGGGCTGGCCGGTTGTTGCACGAACGGGGATTGTTCGGCCCCCGGCGGCTGCGCTATGGACGAGGTCGATGCGTATCCCCCAGTCCAAGGTCCAGCCCGCGAAGTTCGCGGCGCTGGCGATGATCGCCGCGCTCGCGCTCCCAGTTACAGGCTGTGCCGGCAGCCGTGCCAAGGGCGACCTGCCCTATGTCGCGCGCGACGTCGGCACGCTCTATTCGGCGGCGAAGAACCGGCTCGATCAGGGCCGCTACAAGGAAGCCGCGGCGTTGTTCGACGAGGTCGAGCGCCAGCATCCCTATTCGATCTGGGCTCGCCGCGCGCAGGTGATGAGCGCGTTCAGCTATTATCTCAGCCGCGATTACACCCAGTCGATCCAGTCGGCACAGCGCTTCCTGACCGTCCATCCCGGCAACCGCGATGCGCCCTATGCCTATTATCTTGTCGCGCTCAGCTATTACGAGCAGATCAAGGACGTCACCCGCGACCAGAAGATCACCCGCCAGGCGCTCGACGCGCTCGGCGAGTTGACCCGGCGCTATCCCAACACCCGCTATGCGGCTGATGCGCGGCTGAAGATCGATCTCGTCAACGATCATCTCGCGGGCAAGGAGATGGAGATCGG
>NZ_CAXTEM010000113.1:0-3365 GCF_964243315.1 uncultured Sphingomonas sp.
CAGAACTGCGTCCACTGCAAGACCTGCGACATCAAGGACCCGACCCAGAACATCAACTGGGTCGTGCCCGAAGGCGGCGGAGGCCCCAACTATCCCAATATGTAGGGTCCTGCTCGCGCCCATGCTGACGGTCGGCGCGCTGGCGGGTAGCGCGCTGCTGCCGCCTCCCGCCGGCGCCGACACGCGTGCCGGTGGCGGCGACCTCGCCGCCTATCTCCGCGCCCGTGCCGCGGACGCCGACGGTCGCGTCGATCTCGCGGTCGCCGACTATGCCCGCGCGCTCGCCGGGGCGCCGACCAGCACCGTGATCGCCGAACCGGCTTACCGGGAAGCGCTGTCGGCGGGCGACGACGCGCTCGCGACCCGCGCCGCCGCGGTGCTGCGCGCGGGCGGACAGGCACCGTCGGACCTGCCGCTGCTCGCCATCTCGATCGCCGCGCAGAAGGGCGATCACGCCGCCGCCGACACCGCGATCGCGACGCTCGCGGGCACCCCGCTCGCGGTACTGATGCCGTCGTTGAAGGCGTGGAGCGCCTTTGCCGCCGGCCGCAACCCCTTCGCCCCGCTCGCCGCTATCAACGCCGCCGCCGACCCCATCGCCGCACGCTTCGCCGGTGAGACCCGCGCGCTGCTGCTGATCGCACGGGGCGACACCGAAGCCGGGATCGCGCTGGTCGACGCGGTGCGCAGCAACGGTGCCCCAATCGACCTCCGCCTCGCCGCCGCGCAACTGCTGTTCGGCGCCGATCGCCCCACCGAAGCCCGCGCGCTCCTGACGGGTGACGACCCGGTCCTCGCCGGCCTGCGCGAGGGCGCCCCTGCCAAGGCATCGCTCGGCTTCGGCGTGTCGCGGCTGCTCGCCCGCGTCGCCGCCGATCTCGCCGCACAGCAAGGGCCCGCGCCGCTCTCGATCGCGCTCGCCAGCGCCGCGCTGCGCGCCGAACCCGCTAACGACCGTGCCCGCCTGCTGCTCGCCGACGCGCTCGCCCGCGATCGCGCGACCGATCGCGCGCTCGCGGTACTCGACGCGGTGAGCCCGAAAAGCCCGTTCGCGGCCGCCGCCGCTGCCGCCCGCATCACCGTCCTCGCCAATGCCGGCCGCACTGCCGAGGCGCTCGCGCTCGCCAAGGCCCGCGCCGAGCGCTCCGATGCCACCGCCGGCGATTGGCAGCGCTACGCCGATCGCCTCGCCACCGCCGATCGCCCGGCGGAGGCGGCGCCCTGGTATCGCCGGATCGTCGACGCGAACGGCATGGCGAGCGACTGGTCCGCTTGGCTGCAATATGGCGGCGCGCTCGATCAGGCGGGCGATTGGCCCGGCGCCGAACGCGCGCTCGAAAAGGCACTGACGCTCGCCCCCGCCGAGCCGCTCGCGCTCAACTATCTCGGCTATGCACGGGCGGAGCGCGGTGAGGACCTGCCCGGCGCCACCAAATTGCTCGAACGCGCCAATGCGCTGCGCCCGCTCGACGGATCGATCGTCGACTCCCTAGGCTGGGCCTATCATCTGTCCGGCAACACCAGCCGCGCCCTCCCGTTGCTCGAACGCGCCGCGGCGGGCGATCCGACCAATGCGGAGATCGGAGAACATCTCGGCGACGCCTATTGGACCCTCGGGCGCCGGTACGAAGCTCGCTACGCCTGGCGCGCCGCTGCCCTCACCGCGACCACGGCGGATGCGGCGCGGATCGCCGCCAAGCTGACCGACGGCCTGCCAGCCCGGCGATGATCGTCGAGACCGCCCCGGCGAAGATCAACCTGGCGCTCCACGTCCGTTACCGTCGGCCGGACGGCTATCATGAGATCGAGACGTTGTTCGCCTTCGCCACCGACGGCGACACGGTGACGCTGCGCCGCGCCGACGCGGACGACTTCACCGTCACCGGCCCCTTCGCCGAGGCGCTCCGGCCACAGCCGGGGCAGGGCAGCGACGGCAACCTCGTCACCCGCGCCGCCGCCGCCTTCGCCACCAGCTTCGCGATCGACGCACGCCACGCGATCGTCCTCGACAAGCATCTCCCGATCGCGTCGGGCATCGGCGGCGGATCCGCCGACGCCGCCGCGACGCTCCGCGGTCTGGCGCGGCTCCATGACGTTGATCGCGACGATCCCCGCCTGATCGAGATCGCCGCGTCGCTCGGAGCCGACGTGCCCGCCTGCCTTGCGGGCCGCACCGCGCTCGGCACGGGCAGGGGGGACTCGCTGGTCGCGCTCGACGGCTTGGCGGGCACCCCGCTGCTGCTCGTCAATCCGCGTGTCGCGGTTTCCACCGCCGCGGTCTTCGCCGGCTGGGACGGGGTCGATCGCGGACCGATCCCCGGGGGCGATCTCCTCGACCGTTCCGTCGCTGCCCGCAACGACCTCGAACCCGCCGCACGCCGGATCGCCCCAGACATCGGCAAGGTCCTCGCCTTGCTCGCCGCCGCCGACGGCGTGATCCTCACCCGCATGTCCGGCTCCGGCGCGACCTGCTTCGCCCTGTTCGACAGCATCGCTGCCCGGTCCGAGGCCGCGCGCACCGCCGCCGCCGCCGGCCATTGGTGCCTGGAAACCAAGCTCGCCTAGCTAGCACTCCTGCGAAAGCAGCAGCCCAGAGCCCCGAACGCACCCTCGCGGTTCACGCCCGAGTCCCGCATCCGAACGAATCCCACCCCGGCACGACCTACGTAGATATACGGGCTGGCCCGACTCGCCGAAGGCGGGCAAGGCACCTCGATCACGGATCCGCCGCGTCCCGGGGGGCGCGTCCAGCGATGGTCCCGGAAGGCGCTGTCGGATAAACGAGGGGCGGTCGTCGCAAGGCGGCCGCCCTTTCTCGTTTCCGCGCAGTCGCTCTCGTGAAACACCCATGTTCCGCTCTTGTTCTCACAGAACAAATGCGATACGACGCATCCAACGCGTTGAATGGTCCACGCACTTGCTCTAGCGAGGGAAGCTTCTGATGGCCGCCAATCTGAAAGTGATCGACACCGGCATGGCTACCGCAACCACGGACCGGCAAAAGGCGCTCGACGCCGCGCTCGCGCAGATCGACCGCGCCTTCGGCAAGGGCTCGGCGATGAAGCTGGGCTCCAAGGAGACGATGCAGGTCGAGGCGATCTCGACCGGCAGCCTCGGCCTCGATATCGCGCTCGGCGTCGGCGGCTTGCCGCGCGGCCGCGTGATCGAGATCTACGGTCCCGAATCGTCGGGCAAGACCACGCTCGCGCTCCACGTCATCGCCGAAGCGCAGAAGACCGGCGGCACCGCCGCGTTCGTCGACGCCGAACACGCGCTCGATCCGGTCTATGCCAAGAAGCTCGGGGTCAATATCGACGAGCTGATCGTGTCGCAGCCCGACACCGGCGAACAGGCGCTCGAGATCG
>NZ_CAXTEM010000114.1:0-3202 GCF_964243315.1 uncultured Sphingomonas sp.
GTTTAGGTCCTGCCATCGCAAGATGTGGGGGTTCGAGTCCCTTCGCCCGCACCAGACCTGCTGCCGATCGCATGACGGCGGCGGGAACGAATTTCTCAAGATGAAGGCCTAGCATGCAGACTGTCGAGACGTTGAACGAGGGGCTGAAGCGCGCCTACACCCTGACCATCGCGGCGAAGGACATCGACGCGAAAGTGGACGCTGAAGTAAAGCGCGTCGCGCCGCAGATTCGCATGCCCGGTTTCCGCCCCGGCAAGGTGCCGACCAACCTGGTCCGCAAGATGCACGGCGAGGCGCTGACCCAGGACGCGCTGAACGCCGCGATCCAGGAAGGCATTCAGGGCCTGATGGCCGAGAAGCAGCTGCGTCCCGCGATGCAGCCCTCGGTCGAGCTGGGCGAGGATTATGCACCCGGCAAGGACGCCGAGATCAAGATCGCGCTCGAAGTGCTGCCGACGGTGCCGACGCCTGCGATCGAATCGCTGACGCTGGAGCGGCTGACGGTTCCGGTCGCGGACGACGCGGTCGACGCACAGCTGCAGAAGTTCGCGGATCAGCAGAAGAAGTGGGACGATGCGGACGCGGATTATGTCGCGAAGATGGGTGATCTCGTCACCGTCGACTTCCTCGGCAAGACCGCGGACGGCACCGCCTTCGAGGGCGGCACCGGCGAGGACATGGCGGTCGAGCTCGGCTCGGGACGGTTGATCCCCGGCTTCGAGGATCAGCTGGTCGGCGTGAAGGCGGGCGACGAGAAGGTCCTGAACGTGACCTTCCCCGACGATTATCCGGCGGCCGAGCTGGCGGGCAAGCCCGCGACCTTCGACATCACCGTCAAGTCGGTGAAGACCGCGGGCGAGAGCGCGATTGACGAGAGCTTGGCCAAGTCCCTCGGGCTCGAGAGCCTGGACCAGCTGAAGGGCCTGCTCCGCACGCAGATCGAGCAGGAGCATAACGGCCTCACCCGCACTCATATGAAGCGCAAGCTGCTCGACCAGCTTGCCGAGGGGCATGATTTCGAAGTGCCGCCGTCGATGGTCGATGCTGAATTCGCGCAGATCTGGTCGCAGCTCGAGCATGAAGCCACTCACGAGGCGGATCCCGCCGCGGCGATGGCCGAGATGGAAGCCGAGCGTGACGATTATAAGAAGATCGCCGAGCGCCGCGTGCGGCTGGGCCTGTTGCTGTCCGAGATCGGGCAGGCCAACGGCATCGAGGTCAATCAGCAGGAGATGAACCGGCTGATCGCGCAGGCCGCGCAGCAATATGGCGCCGACGATCGCCAACGCTTCATCCAGTACGTCCAGCAGGAGCCGATGGCAGCTGCCCAGCTGCGCGCGCCGCTGTATGAGGACAAGGTCGTCGACTTCCTGTTCGAGAAGGCGACAGTCACCGATCGCGAGACCACGCGCGAGGAGCTGGAGGCTGCGATCGAGAGCGAGGACGGTTTCGCGACCGGCACGCACACTCACGACCACGACAACCACAAGCCGAAGAAGCCCGCCAAGGCGAAGAAGGCCAAGGCTGCGCCGGTTGAGGATACCGCACCGGCCGCGGACGCTGCACCGGCCGAAACTGCCGACGCCGCTCCCGTGGCCGACGCGCTGACGCCAGTGAAGAAGGCCACCAAGAAGAAGGGCGCGCCGGTCGAGGCGGAAACCGCGCTGCTCGAATCGTCGCCGGTCGCGGCGGAAGCCGCTGTCGGCACCGAGGCGGCCGATGCGCCGGTGAAGAAGCCGCGCGCGAAGAAGGTGAAGAGCGAGGCTTGATCCCGCTCTTCGCGCCTGACTTGTACCAGCACCTGCCGCCGAGCCGCATCCTTGTCGTGGCCGGCGGCGGCGGCCGGCGGGCGGTCTTCGATGGCCGGATCTGCTTGTGACCGCAGCCACGATCGCGGTACTGCTGCCGTGCTACAACGAGGAAGCCGCGGTCGCGCAGACGATCGCGGGCTTTCGTGCGGCGCTGCCGGGCGCGGCGATCTACGTCTACGACAACAACAGCAGCGATCGCACCGCCGAGGTCGCGCGTGCGGCGGGTGCGATCGTGCGGTGCGAGCGGATCCAGGGCAAAGGAGCGGTGGTACGTCGGATGTTCGCGGACATCGACGCCGACGTGTATGTCATGGCGGACGGCGACGCGACCTATGATGCGGATGCGGCACCGGCGCTGATCGCGCGATTGTTCGACGAGCAGCTCGACATGATCGTCGGTAGCCGGATCAGCGAGGCCGAGCTGGCGTATCGGCGAGGGCACCGGTTCGGCAATGCTTTACTGACGGGGATGCTGGCCCGGCTGTTCGGGCGCAGCTTCACGGATATCCTGTCCGGCTACCGGGTGTTTTCGCGGCGGTTCGTGAAGAGCTTCCCGTCCCTGTCGGCAGGGTTCGAGATCGAGACCGAGATCAGCGTTCATGCGCTGGAGCTGAAAATGCCGTGCGCCGAGATCGAGACGCGGTATTTCGCGCGGCCGGAAGGATCGGCGTCCAAGCTCAGCACCTATGGCGACGGCTGGCGGATCCTGCGGACGATCGCAACGCTCTATCGGATCGAGCGGCCCTTGCTGTTCTTTGGCGCGGTCGGGCTGTTGCTGTCGCTGGTCGCGGTGTTGCTCGCGGCGCCGCTGGCGATCACCTATATGCAAACCGGGCTGGTGCCGCGGTTCCCGACCGCGATCCTGGTCACCGGACTGGTGATCCTGGCGGCGCTTAACGTCTTCGCAGGGCTGATCCTCGATACCGTGGTGCGCGGGCGGCGGGAGACCCGGCGGCTGGCGTATCTGGCGTTGAAGGCACCGGGCGTCTGACTTGCCTGCTATGATAGAGCGTCGCGACGAGAAGGTCGTGGCGGGCTTGAACTACCACGCGCAAGCGCCGATGTTGGCGCTTCCGAGGGCATAAGAGAGAATTTCATGCACAATCCGTTCGAGACCGGCGACTTCATGGCTCCCCTGGCGAATGCCGGCGTCGGTGTCGTCCCGGGCCGCGCCGGCCTGGTGCCGATCGTGATCGAGCAGTCGAACCGTGGCGAACGTTCGTTCGACATCTTCTCGCGGTTGCTCCGCGAGCGCATCATCTTCGTGACCGGGGGGGTTGAGGACGGCATGGCGTCGCTGATCTGCGCGCAGCTGCTGTTTCTCGAATCCGAGAACCCGAAGAAGGACATCTTCATGTACATCAACTCGCCGGGCGGGGTGGTGACGGCGG
>NZ_CAXTEM010000115.1:0-3029 GCF_964243315.1 uncultured Sphingomonas sp.
TGTCGATCGCGTCCATCGTGTCGTAGATGTTCTGGAACGCGCGCTGCAGCGTTTCGAGCGGGATCGTCGCCGCCGCGGCCTGTTCGTGGATCTGCGCAGTGTTGCTCTTCAGCAGCTTGCCGGTCGAATCTATGATGTTGGCGGTGGTCGTGTTGAGCTGGGTGATCTGTTCGAGCACCAGCTTCTGGTTGGTCAGCGCCTGCGCGACCGTCACCGCGGTGCGCAGCGCCGACACCGTGGTGGTCGAGGCGCGATCGACACCCTTCACCAGCTCGACATTGTTCTTCTTGACCAGATCGAGCGCAAGATAGCCCTGCACCGTCACCGCCATTTGGGTGAGCAGGTCCTGGGTGCGCTGGCGGGTGTAGAACAGCGCAGTCTCGCGGATTGCCTTTGCCTTCGCCGGATCGGTCGCGTCGAGCTCGTTGGCCTTGTCCTCGAGCTTCGCGTCCATCGTCTTCGACAGGTGGATCATCTGTTCGAGCCGCCCCATCGCGGTCCACAGATTGGCGCGTTCGGTGTCGATCGCGGCGTTGTCCATCAGCAGTTCGTCCTTGCCCCCGGCGAGGCTCTTCAGGATCGCGCTGATGTGCGTCTGCGACGATTTGTAGGTGTCGAAATAATTGCGCATCTTGTTGCCGAACGGGATGATCCCGAACAGCTTCTGCGGCGCGGTCAGGTTGCCGCGCTTGCCGGGGTCGAGATCCTCGACGACGCGGCGCAGTTGGGCGAGATCCTTGCCGACCCCGGTTTCCTGATCCATCGCCTTCACCGGACGATCGAGGAAGCGGTTGGACTGGCCCGCGGCGTCGCGGATCTCCTTCTGCCCCATCGCGGTGATCGCATCGACGCGCTTGCCGAATTCGGGCGAGTTGACATCCTGTTCGACCAACTGGCTGACGAAGCTGTCGACCCGCGCCTCAAGCTCGGATTTCTTGGTGTCGTCGACCGGCACCAGCCCCGATGCCTTGGCCGCGGTGACCACGGGCACGGGATCGGGGGGCGTCAGGACGAGGTCGTTCTCGGCGGTGATCGTGTCGGCAGTCGTCGCCATTGCTTGCTCCTCGGGACCCTTGCTCCTCGGGACCTTGCGGCCGATCATCGTCGCTTCCGCGATCCCGATCAACCGTGTTGCATATGTAACACGCGGCCGCGTGCTCGCAAGGCTTCCCGCAACGCACCATTTGCGCTATGGGCGCCGCCAATCCGCTCTCCAGCGCTTTCGGGAAATAACATGAGCCTCCGCAACGTGGCGATCATCGCCCACGTCGATCACGGTAAGACGACCCTCGTCGACCAGCTGTTCCGCCAGTCCGGCACGTTCCGCGACAATCAGCGCGTCGAAGAACGCGCGATGGATTCGAACGACCTGGAAAAGGAGCGCGGGATCACGATCCTCGCCAAGTGCACCTCGGTCGAGTGGCACGGCAAGGACGGCGACACCCGGATCAACATCGTCGATACCCCCGGCCACGCCGATTTCGGCGGCGAGGTGGAGCGCATCCTGTCGATGGTCGACGGTGTCGTCCTGCTGGTGGATTCGTCCGAAGGCGCGATGCCGCAGACCAAGTTCGTGACCGGCAAGGCGCTGGCGCTCGGCCTCAAGCCGATCGTCGTGGTCAACAAGGTCGACCGCAGCGACGCGCGGATCCAGGAAGTGCTCGACGAGGTGTTCGACCTGTTCGTCAGCCTGGAAGCGACTGACGAGCAGCTCGACTTCCCGGTGCTCTACGCGTCGGGTCGCAACGGCTATGCGAGCACCGACATGGACGCGCGCGAAGGCACGCTGACCCCGATGTTCGAGACCATCGTCGATCACGTGCCGCCGCCGAGCGCGGATCCGGACGGCCCGTTCAAGTTCCTGGTGACGCTGCTCGATCGCGACAACTTCCTCGGGCGCATCCTCACCGGCCTGGTGTTCTCGGGCTCGGTGAAGACCAACATGCCGATCCACGCGCTCGATAACGACGGCAAGATCGTCGAGACCGGCCGTGCGTCGAAGATCATGGCGTTCCGCGGTCTGGAGCGCGTGCCCGTCGACGAAGCGAGCGCGGGCGACATCATCTCGATCGCCGGCCTCGCTACCACGACGGTATCGAACACGATCTGCGACCCGAGCGTGACCGAGCCGCTCCACGCGCAGCCGATCGATCCGCCGACGCTGTCGATGCGCTTCGCGGTGAATGATTCGCCGATGGCGGGGCGCGAGGGCAGCAAGGTGACGTCGCGGATGATCCGCGACCGCCTGTTCCGCGAAGCCGAATCAAACGTCGCGATCAAGGTGACCGAAGCCGCCGACCGCGACAGCTACGAAGTCGCGGGCCGCGGCGAATTGCAGCTCGGCGTGCTGATCGAGACAATGCGCCGCGAGGGCTTCGAGCTCGGCATCAGCCGCCCGCGCGTGCTGTTCAGCGAGGACGAGAACGGCAACAAGACCGAGCCGTACGAGACCGTCATCATCGACGTCGACGACGAATATTCGGGCACGGTCGTCGAGAAGATGGCGATCCGGAAGGCCGAGCTGACCGACATGCGCCCATCGGGCGGCGGCAAGACCCGGATCACCTTCTCGGCGCCGTCGCGCGGGATGATCGGCTATCATGGCGAGTTCCTGTCGGACACGCGCGGCACGGGCATTATGAACCGGCTGTTCGAGAAGTA
This sequence comes from uncultured Sphingomonas sp., assembly GCF_964243315.1. Taxonomy (GTDB): domain Bacteria; phylum Pseudomonadota; class Alphaproteobacteria; order Sphingomonadales; family Sphingomonadaceae; genus Sphingomonas. The sequence goes on from NZ_CAXTEM010000115.1 coordinate 2,662, forward strand.
CGGCCCTCACAAGGGCAAGATCGAAGGCCGCAAGAACGGTGTTCTGATCTCGAACGGCTCGGGTGAAGCCAATTCCTACGCGCTGGGGCCGCTCGAAGAGCGCGGCATCCTGTTCGTGGGTCATGGCGAAGTGCTGTACGAGGGCATGATCGTCGGTGAGAACGCCAAGCCGGACGACCTCGAGGTCAATCCGATGAAGGCGAAGCAGCTGACGAACTTCCGCGCATCGGGCGGCAAGGACGACGCGATCCGCCTGACCCCGCCGAAGAAGGCGACGCTTGAACAGGCGATCGCGTATATCGACGACGACGAGATGGTCGAGGTGACGCCGAAGTCGATCCGGCTGCGCAAGCGCTACCTCGACTCGA
>NZ_CAXTEM010000116.1:0-2989 GCF_964243315.1 uncultured Sphingomonas sp.
AGCATGAACCGCCGCATGGCGATGGGCGGCGACACCTCGCTCAACGTGCCGATGCGCGAGGATGGCGAGGGCCAGTGGCAGGATTGGCTGCAGGACGACGCGCCGCTCCAGGACAAGATCGTCGCCGACGCGCAGGAAGCCGACGTCCGCCACTCAATGCTGGTTTCCGCGATGGACGATCTCAACGACCGCGAGAAGCACATCCTGACCGAGCGCCGCCTGACCGACGATCCCAAGACGCTGGAGGAACTCAGCCAGGTCTATGGCGTCTCGCGCGAGCGGGTCCGCCAGATCGAGGTGCGCGCGTTCGAGAAGCTACAGAAGGCGATGATGCGCATCGCCGGCGAGAAGCGGCTGCTCGTCGCCGCCTGACGGTTGCGGATACCGGCCTGCCGCCGCTAGGAGCGACGGCATGGCCCGGTTTGCACTGCGTTGGTTGTTACGGATCGGGCTGGGCTTCCTCGTCCTGAGCTTGGGCGTGACCGCGATCTATCGCTTCGTCCCGCCGCCCTTCACCTGGACGATGATGGGGGACGTGCTCAACGGCCACGGCGTGACCAAACGCTGGATGCCGCTGTCGGAGATGGACCCCGACATGGCGCGCGCAGCCATCGCCGGCGAGGATTCACGCTTCTGCACGCATCATGGCTTCGACTTCAGGGCGATGGCGGGTGCCGCCTACCGCAACGCCAAGGGCGGCCGCATTCGGGGCGGGTCGACGATCAGCCAGCAGACCGCCAAGAACGTGTTCCTGTTCCAGGGCGGCGGCTATCTCCGCAAGGCATTCGAGGCCTATTTCACCGTCCTGATCGAGACGATCTGGGGCAAGCGCCGGATCATGGAAGTTTATCTCAACGTCGCCGAGACCGGGATCGGCACCTATGGCGCGGACGCCGCGGCGATCCGATACTTCCACCACAACGCCGACAAGCTCACCCCGACCGAGGCCGGCCGCATCGCCGCGGTCCTGCCACTACCCAAGAAGCGCGCAGCAATCGCCCCCCGCGGCTTCGTCCGCCGCCACGGCAACACGCTGGCACGGCATGCTAAGGTGGTGCGCAACGAACGGCTGGATGCCTGCCTTCGCTAGAGCATGTGTCTATAAGTAGAACCAGACGACCTTCCTCGTCATCCCCGCGCAGGCGGGGATCCAGACTGGCAAGCGTTGCGGCTTACCTACTGAAGCCAGCTTGTATGGATCCCCGCCTGCGCGGGGATGACGGGTTGAGCCAATCCAAGGCGATTATGCTCTAGATCGGCGCGCAGAGATGCGAAGGGCGCAAGAGATGTAAGCTTCGTCCGATAGCGCTCCTTCCCTCATCGCAAGCCGCAAGGATCACGGGACGAAGGACCGGATGAGGTCGCCGCAAACTCAACAACTCCGCGCCCTTCGCGCCTCCGCGCGAACCCGACTTCTTCGCCCCGGCCCCCGCCTCAGAACGGCAGCTTGAACCCCGGCGGCAGCGGCAGCCCGCTTGTCATCTTCGACATCTCCTGACCCGACACCGCATCCGCCTTGGCCCGCGCGTCGTTGAACGCCGCCGCAAGCAGATCCTCGAGCATCTGCTTCTCCGACAGCTGCATCAGCGAATCGTCGATCTTGATCGCGATGATCCGGCCCTTGGCGCTCGCGGTGACCTTCACCAACCCGCCGCCCGACGCGCCTTCGACCTCGATGGTGTCGAGATTGGCCTGCGCCTTTTCCAGCTCGCTCTGGACGTTCTGCGCCATCGCGAGAATTTCATCGAGGTTCTTCATGCGTTGCTCCGTTTGCCTGGCCAGTCTTCGAGTTCCGCATCGGGGAATGCGGCCATCGCGGCCTTGATCATGGGGGTTTCGAGTATCGCCTGCCGTGCCGCTTCTTCCGCGGCGCGTGCGGCTTCGCGCATGGTCGGCGCGCCCGGCGCGTCGTCCAGCGTGATCTTCCAAGGCTGCTCGGTCGCGCGCTTCAGCGCGTCGCCAATGTCGCGCAGCGTGTCCGCCGACAGCGGCCGCGACCCGCTCAGCACCAGTTCGGGCGGCGCATAGCGCACCACCCGCGCGGCATTGGCCAGATGCGCCGCTACCGCGAAGTGACCCTTGTCCTCCAGGAACGAGACGAGCCCGGCAAAGTCGGCCGGCGCCTGCCCCTGGTCGGCAGCCGCAGGCGCAAGCGCCGGCTGTGCCGCTGGTGCTACTGCTGCCAGCGCCGGTGCCACCACCTTGCCGCTCGCGATCTGCCGCGCGAGCTCGCCGGGATCGGGCAGGGTAGAAGCATGGATCGCGCGCAACAGCGCCATCTCCGCCGCCTCGATCGGCAACGTCGCGCGTGCGACCTCGTCATGCCCCTTCAGGAACAGCTGCCATAGCCGGTGGAGCGAAGGGTAAGACAGCGACGCCGCCCATTCGTCCCGCGCCGCGCGTTCCTCCGCAGGCTGCGCGGCGTCGGGCGGCGTGCCGACCTTCGCGAGCGTGATGCCGTGAACGGTCTCGAGCAGCGACCGGAACACCGACAGCGGATCGACGCCATAGTCATATTGCCGCCGCAGCGACGCCAGGGTCGCCGCACCGTCGCCGGCGAGGATCAGCGCCAGCAGGTCGCGCACCGCCCCGCGATCGGACAGGCCGAGCATCTGCCGCACCGCCTCCGCGGTGACGCCGCCGCCTTCCAGCCCGGCATGCGCGATCGCCTGGTCGAGGATCGACAGGCCATCGCGCGCCGACCCTTCCGCCGCGCGCGCGATCAGCATCAGCGCCTCGGGCTCGGCGACGACGCCTTCCTTGGTCGATACCACGAGGAAATGCTCGGCGAGCTTCTCCGCGGTGATCCGCCGCAGGTCGAAGCGTTGGCACCGCGACAGCACCGTCACCGGCACCTTGTTCACCTCGGTCGTCGCGAACAGGAACTTGACGTGCGCGGGGGGTTCTTCGAGCGTCTTCAACAAGGCGTTGAAGGCGTTCTTCGACAGCATGTGGACCTCGTCCACGATGTAGATCTTGAACCGCGCGG
>NZ_CAXTEM010000117.1:0-2969 GCF_964243315.1 uncultured Sphingomonas sp.
TCGAGGATCGCGACGACCGGGATGCCGAGCGTGTTGGCCTCCTTGATCGCGAGCTCTTCCTTGTTGGCGTCGATCACGAACATCACGTCCGGAATGCCGCCCATATCGCGGATGCCGCCGAGCGACAGCTCGAGCTTGTCCTTCTCACGGGTGAGCTGGAGCACTTCCTTCTTGGTAAGGCCGACGACCTCGCCGGTCAGCTGCTCTTCGAGCGTCTTGAGGCGCTTGATCGAGTTGCTGATGGTCTTCCAGTTGGTGAGCATGCCGCCCAACCAGCGATGGTTGACGAAATGCTGGCCCGAACGGCGCGCGGCATCGGCGACGGCTTCCTGCGCCTGGCGCTTGGTGCCGACGAACAGGACTTTGCCGCCCGAGGCGACCGAGGAGCTGATGAATTCGAGCGCACGTGCGAACAACGGCACAGTCTGCGACAGATCGAGGATGTGGACGCCGTTGCGGTCGCCGAAGATGTAAGGCTTCATCTTCGGGTTCCAGCGGTGGGTCTGGTGTCCGAAATGTGCACCAGTCTCGATGAGCTGCTGCATGGTGACGACGGGTGCCGCCATAGGGATAACTCCTTCCGGTTGAGCCTCTGGGAAGCGGATGACGCTGCGATCCGGGGATCGACGCGCACCGGGCTATGATGCTTCCCATGCGGGTTGAGGCGCGGCGCTTAGCTCAGGAAGGAGCGGATTGCAACGCAGGATAGCACTTGACACTTAGAACATAGCTGGAACATAACACGTTCATACCATGACCCAGCCTGCACAATCTGCGGTTTGCACGCGGGATCGGAGCATGTCGGGGAACCGGTTGAGAAGTCACGGGTTTGCAAAGTTATCCACAGGCGTTTGCAGATGCCTGCCAAGGGGAAATACCATGGTTGCAGTTTTCAGCTTGATGATCTTCGGCGGTGCATTCGCAACGGCCGCAATGGTGATCGCGTCCTCGATCGCACCCCAATGGCAGCGGATCATGTCGCTCGCATCGGGCCATGTCGAACCAAGCTTCTCGCCGCTCGCAAAGCTCGCCACCGCCGAGCAGCGGATCGCGGTCAGGCGCTGGGCGTCGGCACCGGTTCCCGCCCCGCTGCGCCGGTTGCGCGAAGCCGCTTGACCCGCGTGTAGCTGGCGATGCTGAATGGTATCGTCAGCAGATAGATGAGGCAGATGGCGCTGAGCGTGTGCCATGGCGCCGACACCAGCGCCGCTCCCAACAGCACGACCCCCGCGATCGCCTCGAACCGGACGGTGCGACGTAGCCGAAGCGAACTCCACGAGAAGGTGGCGATGCTCGACACCATGAGCACCGCGACGAACGCGACCCAGGGTGCGACGAGGTAAGGCGAGGCGAAGAACGGCTCGTCGGTGCAGAACCACAGATAAAGCGGCAGCATCGCCAGGCCTGCGCCTGCGGGCGCGGGAACGCCGGTGAGGAAGCCTGCGGACTTGTGGGGCTGCTCGGTCGTGTCGATCTGCGCATTGAAGCGCGCGAGGCGAAGCGCACAGAACACCGCGAGCATCAGCGAGGCGACCCAGCCGACGCGCGGCAGCGCCGCCAGCGACCAGAGATACATGATCAACGCGGGCGCGACACCGAACGAGATCGCGTCCGAAAGCGAATCGAGCTCGGCACCGAAGCGGCTTTCGCCGTGCAGCATCCGCGCGATGCGGCCGTCGAGCCCGTCGAGCACGCCGGCGACCATGATCATCGACGCTGCACTGTGCCAGTCTCCGCCGATCGCGAAGCGGACTCCGCTCAAGCCCGAGCACAGCGCCAACGCGGTGACCGCATTGGGCGCGACCGCGCGCAGCGGCAGGCCGCGCGGGGTGCGACGGATCCGGCGCAGCGGGCGCTCGACCGGTTCGATCACAAAGATCGGCCCGTGAAAGAAGGTTGGCCCGCGAAAAGCGTCACTGCGACAATCCCTTCATCGGCAAACCGCCGACCCTACCGATCACGGTTTCGCCCGCGATGCTGCGCTGGCCGGGTATGATCTGGGGCACGATGTCGTCGGGCAGGAACACGTCGACGCGACTACCAAAGCGGATCAGCCCGACGCGCTGGCCGGTCGCGACCATGTCCCCCGGCTTGACGAAGCCGACGATGCGACGCGCGACCAGCCCGGCGATCTGGGTCAGGCCGATGCGACGCCCGTCGCGGCCTTCGACGACGATGTGCTGGCGCTCGTTCTCCTCGGACGCCTTGTCGAGATCGGCATTGAGAAACTTGCCGGAGATGTAGACGACCTGCCGGATCGTGCCCGCGATCGGGGTGCGATTGATGTGGACGTCGAATACCGACATGAAGATCGACACGCGGATCATCGGTGTGTCGCCGAGCTCGCCGATCAGTTCGCGCGGGATAGGCACCCGCTGGACCATCGTCACCAGCCCGTCGGCGGGCGCGACGATGATCCCGTCGCCCTGCGGTGTGGTACGTACCGGATCGCGGAAGAACACCGCCACCCACGCGGCGACCGCAAGGAACGGCCAGAACAATACCTTGGTGAGGATCGTCGCGAACAGTGTGATGCCGAGCGCGATGGCGACGTACTTGTAACCCTCCGGATGGACCGCGGGGAAACGCCACTTGATCGTCGTAGTCGAAACCGGCGGCGTCGTATGGATCGGGATGGAACCCTGGGGTGTCACCGGTGCCGATGTGACCGAGCCCGATGAAGCCGGCAACGTCGGCACGGCTGGCGGAATCGGGCGAGTCGGCGGTGTCGGGACGTTATCGAAGGATGACATCGGGCCGGTCTAACCGCGCGCGCAAGCGGTTACAACGGCGGACGACCCGGCCCGCGGCGCTGACGACCCGGCCTGCGACGTCGCGGGCCGGTTGAATCAACGCCCGCTCTTCCTTAGACGCTGGCAAAACCCCCTCCCCCCAAGGATGCTGTAGAATGGCGAAGATCAAGGTGAAGACGCCCGTCGTGGAGATCGACGGCGACGAGATGACGCGGA
>NZ_CAXTEM010000118.1:0-2837 GCF_964243315.1 uncultured Sphingomonas sp.
CGACGACGCGGCCGTCGGGGCGCATCGCCACCAGCGCGACCTGCGCCTGGCGGAGCCCGGCGCCGCGCACGGTACGCTCGGCGGCGCGCTGCAGCCGCGGGTCGAGCGTGGTCTCGACGGTCGCCTCGGTCTTGATCTCGCCGGCCTGATCGCGCGCGGCGGGCAGCACCCAGTCCGCGAAATAGGTGCCGCTCGGCAATTGCGTCGGCGATGCGGCGAGCACGCGCTGCGGCTGGACCCGGTCCGCCTCCGCCTGCGTCAGGAACCCGGCCTCGACCATCGTCGACACCACCAGCCGCTGGCGCTTGCGCGCGCCTTCGAGATTGCCGGTCGGCGCCAGTCGCGACGGCGCCTTCACCAGCCCTGCCAGCATCGCCGCCTGCCCGATGTTGAGCGCCTGCGGTGTGCGCCCGAAGTAATGCTTCGCCGCGGCGCGCAGGCCGTAGACGTTGTCGCCGAAATACACGTTCGACAGATAGCGCGACAGGATCTGGTCCTTGGTCAGCCACGCCTCCAGCCAGAACGAGATCAGCATCTCGCGGATCTTGCGTGCGGCGGTACGGTCCGAATCGAGGAAGGCGTTCTTGGCGAGCTGCTGCGTGATCGTGCTGCCGCCCTGCCGGACCCCGCCCGACCCGACATTGGACACCGCGGCGCGCGCGATGCCGCGCGGATCGATGCCCCAATGCGAGTAGAATCGCCGGTCCTCGATCGCGAGGAACGCTTCGGTGACGTGCTTGGGTAGCTTGGCGGCATCGACCGGTGCACCGATGATCGCGCCGCGCCGCGCGATCGGCGTGCCGTCGTCCGCGGTAAGCGTGATCGACGGCGGGGTCGGCGGCTCGAGCGACTTGGATAGCGGCGCGGTGATCGCGAGCCAGGCGATCGCGATCACCAGCAGCACGATCCCCGCCGCGAGTCCGCGCAGCGTCCAGCGCAGGATCGTCGCGCGCCGGCTCGGCGCCGCCGCCGTGGCATGCGGCATGTCGTCCCAGTCACCGGGCGCGACCGGCTCGTCGAGCGCATAGCGTCGGGCGATCGAGGAACGGGAAGCAGGGTCGAGAGGGTCGTAGCGCATCGGCTTATCCTGGCGGTCAGCCATCGGTGTATTATCTTCCCAAGACAGCTGGTGCAAGCATCATGCGGATCGCGGGCGTTTAGCGGGTTATGGCGGTGGGCGTCACCCTCGACTTTGGTTCACGCCAAGGCGCGAAGGCGCGATGAAGAAGGACGCGCGCGGAGACGCGGAGGTTGTGGGCTGAGCCGCGGCCGATCCAATCTCCCATGTCTGCGGCGCCGCACGTTTCATCTTTGCGCCTTTGCGCCTTTGCGTGAATGAGGCAGGCGCATGGCGAGACGAGACGAACGCTGCTGCCGCACCCTCTCTTCCCAGGAACATTTGGTTGGTCGCGTGCGGCGCATCCGCTAGACGGCGCGACGATGCCTCATCTCTATCTCGTCGACGGCTCCGGCTATATCTTTCGCGCCTATCACCGGTTGCCGCCGCTCACGAACGTGCATGGCGAGCCGGTCGGGGCGGTCTACGGCTATACGACGATGCTGTGGAAGCTGGCGGACGAGGTCCATGCCGCCGACGGGCCGACCCATATGGCGGTGATCCTCGACAAATCGTCGAAGACCTTCCGCAACGAATTGTACGACCAGTACAAGGCACATCGCCCACCGCCGCCCGAGGATCTCGTTCCGCAATTCCCGATGATCCGGGATGCCACCCGCGCCTTCTCGCTGCCCTGCATCGAGACCGAGGGGCTTGAGGCGGACGATATCATCGCCTGCTATGCGAAGGCCGCGCTGGCGCAGGGCTGGGCGGTGACGATCGTCAGCTCGGACAAGGATCTGATGCAACTGATCGAGCCCGGGCTCGACCTGTACGACACGATGAACAACCGGCGGCTCGGCGCGGAGCATGTGGTGGAGAAATTCGGGGTGATGCCCGATCGGCTCGGCGACGTGCTCGCGCTGATGGGCGATAGCGTCGACAACGTGCCGGGTGTCACCGGGGTCGGGCCGAAGACCGCGTCGAAGCTGATCAACGAACATGGCGATCTGGAGGGTGTGCTCGCCGCCGCCCCGTCGATGAAGCCGGGCAAGCTGCGCGACAATCTGATCGAGCAGGCCGACAATGCGCGACTGAGCAAGGTGCTGGTGACGCTCAATTGCAGCGAGCCCTTGCCCGAGCCGCTCGACGAGCTGGAGCTGAAGGGTATCCCGGATGCGCCGCTGCGCGCGTTCCTCGAACATCACGGCTTCAAGTCGCTGCTGACCAAGCTCGGCCAGGTTGCGGATGCGCCGGTGCCCGCGCCCGCCAGCGTGCCGTTCGAGGAGGATCCGCCGTGCGACCATGACGGCTATGAGACCGTGGTCGACATCGCCGCGCTCGACGGCTGGATTGCGCAGGCGCGCCATCAGGGCTGGATCGCGATCGATACGGAAACGACCGGCACCGACGCGACCCGCGCCGATCTGGTCGGGGTGTCGATGGCGCTGCATCCGAACCGCGCCTGCTACGTCCCGCTCGGTCACGGCGGCACCGATCTGCTCGCCGAGAATCCGGTGCAGATCGATCGCGCCGCAGCGCTCGCCGCGCTGAAGCCGCTGTTCGAGGATCCCGCGGTGCTGAAGATCGGGCACAACCTGAAGTACGACATGGTCGTGCTCGGCATGTGCGGGATCGAGGTCGCGCCGTTCGACGACACGATCGTGATGAGCTTCGATCTCGATGCCGGGCTGCACGGCCACGGCATGGACGAACTCGCCGCGACGCACCTGTCGCACAGCTGCATCGCGTTCAAGGACGTGGTCGGCACCGGCAAGAC
>NZ_CAXTEM010000119.1:0-2512 GCF_964243315.1 uncultured Sphingomonas sp.
AGCTCGCGATCAAGGAGGCCAACACGCTCGGCATCCCGGTCGTCGCGATCCTCGACTCCAACGTGTCGCCCGACGGCATCGCCTTCCCGGTTCCGGCGAATGACGACGCCAGCCGCGCGATCCGCCTCTACTGCGAAGCGATCGCCATCGCCGCGACGCGTGGCAACCAGGAGCAGCAGCGCCGCAGCGGTGCCGACATCGGCGCGATGATGGAGCCGCCGAAGGAAGAGGCGCTCGGCACCGATCCGGTCGTCGAGACCCCGGTCGAGACCAGCGGCGACAGCGACGTTCCGGCCTCCGACCCCGTCGTCGAAGCCGAGCTGGCTGCCGAGGGCGAGCGCCAGATCGACGCCTGACCCGTCGCATAACAGTCATGCGGGCGGGGTAGGGCATAAGCCCTTTCCCGCCCGCAGCCACATCCAGACTAGAAGGATTGAAACGATGGCCGATATCACGGCAGCGATGGTCAAAGACCTGCGCGAGAAGAGCGGCGCCGGCATGATGGATTGCAAGAAGGCGCTGAGCGAGACCGCGGGCGAGATGGACGCCGCGATGGATTGGCTCCGCACCAAGGGCCTCGCCGCCGCCGCCAAGAAGTCCAGCCGCACCGCGGCCGAGGGCTTGGTGGGCGTCGCCGTCGCCGGCACCAAGGGCGCTGCGGTCGAGGTCAATTCCGAAACCGATTTCGTCGCCAAGAACGAGCAGTTCCAGCAGTTCGTCCGCGAGGTCACGCAGCTGGCGCTGGCCACCGGCGGCGACGTCGATGCCTTGAAGGGCGAAGCGATGCCGTCGGGTACGACTGTCGAGGACGTGCTGACCAACAACATCGCGACGATTGGCGAGAACCAGTCGCTGCGTCGCGCCAAGCGCCTCGAAGTGTCGCAGGGCGCGGTCGTTGCCTATGTCCACAACCAGGCGTCGCCGGGTCTCGGCAAGATCGGCGTGCTGGTCGCACTCGAATCGGATGCGTCCGATGACGTGCTCCAGGCGCTCGGCAAGCAGATCGCGATGCACATCGCCGCGGCCTTCCCGAAGGCGCTGAACGAAGCCGACCTCGACGAAGGCGAGATCGAGCGCGAGCGCGCGATCGCGACCGAAAAGGCAGCTGAGTCGGGGAAGCCTGCCGACATCATCGCCAAGATGGTAGAGGGTGGCATCGCCAAGTACCGCAAGGAGAATGCCCTGGTCAGCCAGCTGTTCGTGATGGACGGCAAGACCAAGATCTCCGACGTCGTCGCCAAAGCCGCCAAGGATGCCGGCGCGTCCATCGTATTGAAGGACTATGTCCGCTTCCAGCTCGGCGAAGGCATCGAGCGCGAGCAGTCCGATTTCGCTGCCGAGGTAGCGGCCGCATCGGGTGTGCCGCAGCAGCCGCAGCCCCAGGCTTAAGCGTCACGCCCCTCTCCCGATCGGGAGAGGGGTACGCCTTTGCGGTAAGGGCCGATGAGGGACGTCACGCGGATCGCCCTCATCCAGCCAGCGCCGTGTCGAGATGGGCGTGGGGCGAAAATGGGCGCGGGATGCCGGTTGCCCCGCTTCGCTGCCCCGCCTAAGGTCCGCGCCGCCCTCCGCAGACCAACGAGAACCATGCCGCGCTTCAAACGAATCCTGCTGAAACTTTCCGGCGAAGTCCTGATGGGCGAGGGCGGTCTCGCGATCGATCCCGCGGTTACCGCGCGCGTCGCCGGTGAGATCGCCGATGCCAAGGCCAAGGGCTATGAGCTATGCGTGGTTGTCGGTGGCGGGAACATCTTCCGTGGCCTTGCTGCCGCGGCCAAGGGGTTCGAGCGCGCCACCGCCGATTATATGGGCATGCTCGCGACCGTCATGAACGCGCTGGCGGTGCAGAATGCGCTCGAACAGATCGGCATCGACACGCGGGTCCAGTCGGCGATCCCGATGGCTAGCGTGTGCGAACCCTTCATCCGCCGCCGCGCCGAACGCCACCTCGAAAAGGGTCGCGTCGTGATCTTCGCGGCGGGGGTAGGCAGCCCGTTCTTCACCACCGACAGCGGCGCTGCGTTGCGCGCTGCCGAACTGAAATGCGATGCGCTGTTCAAGGGAACTTCCGTTGACGGCGTGTACGATGCCGATCCGAAGAAGGTTCCAACGGCAAAGCGTTATGAAACAATCAGCTACGATCGGGTCCTTGCCGACAATCTGAAGGTGATGGATGCTAGCGCGATCGCGCTGTGCCGCGAGAACGATATTCCGATCGTCGTCTTTAACATCCGCGAACCCGGCAATCTCGCCGCGGTGTTGGCGGGTGACGGGGTCTCGACGACCGTCCGCAACGAACAGGAGACCGTCAATGCCGGCCTATGACAAGGCAGATCTCGAGCGCCGCATGACCGGTGCCGTCGAATCGCTGAAGCACGATCTGGGTGGCCTGCGCACCGGCCGCGCGTCGACGACGCTGCTCGATCCGGTGACGGTCGAGGTCTATGGCAGCCACATGCCGCTCAACCAGGTCGCGACGGTGTCTGCGCCCGAGCCGCGGATGCTTTCGGTG
>NZ_CAXTEM010000120.1:0-2436 GCF_964243315.1 uncultured Sphingomonas sp.
ACCTCGGGCGGGCTCCACGGCGTCGGCGTGTCGGTGGTCAACGCGCTGTCGTCCGACACCGTGATCGAGGTCGCGCGCGACCGGCAGCTCTACCGCCAGCGCTTCGCCCGCGGACTGACGCTCGGGCCGCTCGAGAAGCTCGGCGGCACGCCCAACCGCCGCGGCACCTCGGTCGCGTTCACCCCCGATGCCGAGATCTTCGGCCCCGAACTCCACTTTAAGCCGGCGCGGCTGTACAAGCTGGTGCGGTCCAAAGCGTACCTGTTCGCTGGCGTCGAGATCCGCTGGAAGTGCCTCGCCGAGATCGCCGACGACACCCCGGCCGAGGCGGTGTTCCAGTTCCCCGGCGGGCTCGCAGATCACCTGAAGGAACAGGTCGGTGCCCGCGAATGCGCGACCGCGGACTTCTTCACCGGGTCGCAGGATTTCGGGACCGGCGCGGACGCGGAGAAGATGGGCCGCGTGGAATGGGCGGTCGCATGGCCGCTATGGAGCGACGGCAGCTATAGCTGGTATTGCAACACCATCCCGACCCCCGACGGCGGCACCCACGAACAGGGCCTGCGCACCGCGCTCACCCGCGGGTTACGCGCGTTCGGCGATCTCGTCGGGCAGAAGAAGGCGAAGGATCTCACAGCCGACGACGTGATGGTCGGCAGCGAGCTGATGCTGTCGGTGTTCATCCGCGACCCGCAATTCCAGAGCCAGACCAAGGACCGGCTGACCTCGCCCGAGGCGGCGGGCCTGGTCGAGAAGGCGGTCCGCGATCATTTCGACCATTTCCTCAGCCACAATATGGACCGCGGCAAGGCGCTGCTCGGCTATGTGCTGGAGCGGATGGACGACCGCCTGCGCCGCAAGCAGGAGCGCGAGGTCAAGCGCAAGACCGCGACCTCCGCGCGCAAGCTGCGGCTGCCCGGCAAGCTGACCGACTGCGCGTCTGACGATCCCAAGGGCACCGAGTTGTTCATCGTCGAGGGCGACAGCGCCGGCGGTTCGGCGAAGCAGGCGCGCGACCGCAAGACCCAGGCGATCCTGCCGATCCGCGGCAAGATCCTCAACGTCGCCAGCGCGACCAGCGCCAAGATCTTCGCCAACCAGGAGATCGCGGACCTGATCCAGGCGCTGGGCTGCGGCACCCGCAAGGACTGCCTGCCCGACAATCTACGTTACGAACGCATCGTCATCATGACCGACGCCGATGTCGACGGCGCGCATATCGCGACGCTGCTGATGACGTTCTTCTTCCAGGAGATGCCCGAACTCGTCCGCCGCGGTCATCTCTATCTCGCGCAGCCGCCGCTCTACCGACTGACCGCGGGCACCAAATCGCTCTACGCCCGCGACGATGCGCATCGGTCCGAGATCGAGCGCGGGCCGTTCAAGGGCAAGAAGGTCGAGGTCGCGCGCTTCAAGGGGCTGGGCGAGATGAACCCGGGCCAGCTGCGCGAGACGACGATGGACCCGAAGACCCGCGGCATGCTGCGGATCACCCTGCCGCAGGAGTATGAGGAGCGCGCGGTGGTGAAGGACTTGGTGGACCGGCTGATGGGCAACAACCCCGCGCACCGCTTCGCCTTCATCCAGGAGAATGCCGCACGGATGGACGAGGACGCGATCGACGCTTGAAGGGTAAAGCGGGCGCGTCTTAGGTGGGGAGCCCCGAAGCAGGCGCTCGCCTTCTCAATCCGGTTCCCGCGACCCTCCTCCGTTCGTCTCGAGCGAAGTCGAGAAACAGGCCACGAACGCTATGGCCGCGGTTTCTCGACTTCGCTCGAAACGAACGGATGTTGGGGCGCTTCTCTCCTAAAGCGGCAGTGCTGGCTGCGCTTCCACAGCCTCTGCGATTCCCGACAGCGTCAGCCCCAGCAACCGGACCCCGCCCTCAACCGGCATCAACGCCGCTAGCAGCGCGTTGCCCGCCGCCAGGAACGAATCGATGTCCGCCACCGGCGCCGCGAAGGATCGCGCGCGGGTGATCGTGCGGAAGTCCGCATAGCGAAGCTTCAGCGTCACCGTCCGCCCTTGGGCCTGGTGCCGCTCGATCCGAACCCAGGCGGCATCCGCGACCCGCGCCAGCGCCGCATGCAGCGCGTCGGGATCGGTGAGGTTGGTGTCGAAGGTCCGCTCGGCACCGACCGACTTGGTCGGGCGATCGGTGCGCACCGGGCGGTGATCCTCGCCCCGAGCGGCGCCGTACAGATAGCCCGCGTGGCTGCCGAAATGCGCCTGGAGGAACGCCAGCGATCGATCGCGCAGGTCGGCGCCGGTGCGAATCCCCAGCGCCTCCATCCGCTCGGCGGTGACCGGCCCGACGCCGTGGAAGCGCTTGACCGGCAGCGAGGCGACGAACTCGGGCCCGGTGCGCGGCGTGATAACGCAGATGCCGTCGGGCTTGTTCTGGTCCGATGCCAGCTTGGCGATGAACTTGTTGTA
>NZ_CAXTEM010000121.1:0-2377 GCF_964243315.1 uncultured Sphingomonas sp.
ACTGTAAATCTGCCCGTGCAAGCGTACGCTGGTTCGAATCCAGCCCTGTCCACCATCCCTATCTCGCTGAGATCGTCGAGACTTTTCGCTGATCGGTGATCTGGCGAACGTCCGTTGGGAAAGCTCGACCTCCGCGACATTCCTCAGTTCTTTGTCTACGTCCGCGCGGATCCCTCGGCCTTAGGGTCCACCGGGCGAACACGACGAGACACGCGAGCGGAGTCGCAGCTCGATCTCGCTCGAACAGCCTTTCTCTCGCATATTCTGATTTGGCGACGGAGGATCACCTCAATCGGCGTTAGAACACGCGCCACTTTCAAGCTGACCGTTCAGCAGGGATCATGCCAGAAGACACCTGGGCTTCGCTCCGTGTAGCAATCGGCGGGCCGGGGAAGGACCGCTTTGCTCCGCGGCACTTGGTAGCCGTAGCTGCCATAAGGGATTGCGTCGCGTTTGATGTCGACGCCCCAAGGGTAAACCGTCACCGTCGTCGGCTCGAGCCTCTTGATAGCCGCCGGCCATTGTCGCTTCGGGACTATTTGAAAGCTGCTGGCCGACGCGGGCGCGTGCGTCTTCATCAGCGTCTGAGCCTCCACTCGGACCTCTTTTAGCCTGTCGCTAACAAGGAAGGGCCGCCCGCAGCCAGTGAGCAAAGTCATGACTGCCAGTGTGGCGGCGATCAAGACCGCATCTTTTGAATTGCGCATCAGGCACCAGAGCATATCCACCAGACCTCCGCTAGCGAACGATCTTGTAGGCCAGCCGGCACCCACCAGCTCAGGAGGGTCAGCAAGACGACGCAAGGTGACGGGTCGCGCGCGGGTAGGTGGGCAGGATTACTCGAGACGATCGAGCAGCGGGCAAGATGCTGCCGAGGCGCCCGATGGCCAATGGTTTGAACACCTTCCCCTTGATCCCCGCTGGTCGCGAGGATGGCGTCGACCGCGATGATCGGCGACCCCTCACAATGAGGTGCTCGGCATCGAGGAACGACCGCGGGCTAACCGACGCGGGGCAGCGCCACGGCCATCGTCCTCAGCTACTCACGCCGCCATCGGCATCGGCGTTCGTTGGTCGTCGACGTCGAGTTCCATCATCATCCGATCGGTCGTCCGACCGCGAGCCTGGGACGGCCCGAAATCGCGCCGTTCGGGTCCGCGGAAACCGAGCTTGCGCAGTACCCTGGCGGACGCCGCATTGTCGGACGGGCAGGCGGCAGTCAGTCTACGGATCGGCAGCGCATGCCGAGCGATGGCGATGACCGCGTTGCCGGCTTCGGTCGCATAGCCGCGGCCCCAAACGTCCGACGTCAACCAGAAACAGAGCTCATGCGCATCGATCTGCGACACGAGCGCGATCGACCCGATCAGGCGCGGGATGCCGCCCTCGTGGGCGCAGATCACGAACTCTACGTCGCGGCCGGTGTCGAACGACGCAATCGCCCCTTGCGCTTCGCTGATCGACGAAAGCGCACGCGCATATGGCATCACGCTGTCGTCATGCTCGATCGCCGCCAAGCCGGTGGCATCCTCTGGCCAGCGGGGCCGTAACGTTAGTCTTCTCGTCCGGGCGAACATCGGCGCTCTCCTCGCATGATCGCTCCGCTGCGGTGGCACGTCACCATGACGAGCCCGAGACAGTGGAGGTCGAGGGAGCAATAAAAAAGGGAGCCGGGGTGACCCGCCTCCCTTGTTGGTTCGGTTCCGCTGCCGGAACCCGGGTCACCCTGGTGGGCAACCCGGCTGGTTACCCGATGTTATTCGGCCGCAATCGGCATCTCGACCGAGCAGAATTTGCGGCCGAGTTTGCCGACCGCGAAGGTCACGCGGCCGTCGACGAGCGCGAACAGGGTATGGTCGGTGCCGATACCCACGTTGCGACCCGGATAGAATTTGGTCCCGCGCTGACGAACGAGGATGTTGCCGGCGACGCACTCCTGGCCACCGAACTTCTTCACGCCGAGACGGCGACCGGCCGAGTCGCGACCGTTGCGCGAGGAGCCGCCTGCTTTCTTATGTGCCATCTGAAACTACTCCTTACGCCTGGGCCGCCGGGGCTTCGCCCTCGGAGGACTTCGACTGCGCGGTCGGGCCGCCGAGGCTCACGATCTTCAGGATCGTGTGCTGCTGGCGATGGCCGTTCTTGCGACGATAATTGTGGCGGCGACGCTTCTTGAAGACGATGACCTTGTCAGCCTTCGCCTGAGCGATGATCTCGGCGGCGACGGTGAACCCGTCGACCGAACGAAGCTCGGAGCCTTCGCCCGCGAGCAGGACGTCGCCGAGCGTCACCGACGCTCCTGCTTCGCCGTCGATTTTCTCGACGACGATCTTGTCTCCGGCGGCGACGCGATACTGCTTGCCGCCCGTGCGCACGA